>CAJTFB010000056.1 GCA_910575665.1 Eubacteriaceae bacterium | reverse complement strand
ATTCGGTTTTGCGTAAAACATATCGAAGGTCTGTTAAAGTTACCCTTTTTTCTGAAAAACATATCAAAATCTTTTTCAAAAAGTTCTTGACATATCACCAGAATGCTTTGGTATAACTTGTACTAACAGTGTACTCGTTGGAATTTCTTTCCACAAGTAACTAAAGTACTTTATTTTATTGGAAATACAATACTAAAGTATTGGAGGGAAAAAATAAATAGAAAAAATATTTTATTTGAAGAAACGGAATTACAGGAAGAAATCGGATTGCGATCAAAAATAACCGTGATTTGAACTATAAATATCATTCAAATAAAGGTAGAATAGGATATAAGTGTCTGGTTAAAATTGAATATGTACAGAGGAGAGAAGTAACGATGAAGGTAATGATAAATATTCTGCTGGGAAGACGACTCCGTAAAATAAGAAAAATTTTGGGTGTTTCATCGGAAGATATGGCAGAAGCTCTGGAGGTCAGTGTGGGACACTTCCAAAAGCTGGAGAGGGGAGACCATGCGTTCAGCCTGGAACGTCTCAAGGTTTTGCGAGAACATTATGGTATCGACCTGAATTACCTGGTTACGGGAAGATCCAAGGAAGAGGATATCGCCAGAGATCTGATCTATGGAACTCCCGAAGAAACCTTTTATTTTATGCACCAGCTATTGGACTCCTGTGAAAGAATGTATCTGAGGCGTATTTCAGAGGAGGGGGAGCTGTGATCAAAAGCATCATCAGAGATTCCACAGATGTCTTTGTGTGTATACAGGGAAAAATCAATCAGTTTGATATCCGGGACATCATTTATGTGGAACACAGCAGTCGGACGGTCTTTATGTATACCCTGAAAGGAATCGTGTACATTCCCTATATGCCCCTGAATCAGATTTATCAGGCACTGGGAAACGACTATCTGTACCAGTGCCACAAATCCTTTCTTGTCAACCGGATTCATATTGAGAGCATAGACCGAACGGAAAACGTCGTTGTGTTGAAAGACAATATGGGAGAAATAGCTGTCGGCAGAAAGTATAGAGCCCGTTTTTTAAAGGCGATGCACCTGACGGAATAGACAGAAAGTAAGCCAAATATCTGAGGCTGCTTTCATGCAAGCATGGTGCATCCTCATCCGCTTGGCTTTACTTATGAAAGCTGATTGCTCCGTGCAGGGCACTCCCGCAACTGCCGCCTGCATTTGCAATCCAGACTTTACAAAACCCGTGTTCCGTTATATAATAAGAATTCAAATTGATTCTGAGGTGGTAAAGGTGAATAGAACTACTAAGCTTTCCAAAAAATGAAAGCTAAGAAGTTCTACGGCAGCAGAGCTGCCTATTCACACTGGTAGAATTCGCTTTGCGGATTCTACGCCACTGATTCAAGTATTGTTTGTGCTACAAGTTTGTGCGCGCACGCCCAAACTTGGTAAGAACTTTCAGTTCTTTGATGCGCAATAAGGCAAAGGTGAACTGCGTTCACCTTGCGCATGGAGGGTAAAGGTGAAGGAGTTGTATCTGATTCGGCACGGGAGACAGTCTTCGAAACTGTGTAATGTGGATGTGAGTCTGGATGAAGCAGGGCGCAGACAGGCGGAACTTCTGGCGGACAGGCTTACATATGATAAAATACAAAAATTATATTGCAGTGATCTGAAAAGGGCGGTTGAAACCGCCGGGATCATAGGAGACAGGTTGGGATTGGAACCAGTGGTGATCCCTGCGTTCCGGGAGATTGATTTTGGAGAATTGACGGGAAAAGCCGATGATGTAATTGTGGAAGAATACAAAGAATTTCGCAGGGAGCGTGCCAGTCAGACCAGTGACCTGCCCTACCCTGGCGGAGAAAATGGAGCGGATGTGATCCGCCGTGTGCTGCCAGTGTGGAAGGAACTTTGCCAGTCCACCCAGGAGCGGTCTGCCGTGGTGACTCATGGCGGGGTAATACGGTCTTTGTGTGCGTATCTGCTGGAGACAGATTTAAAAAATAAGCTGAAATTTGCTGTGGATCTGGAAAATACCAGCATAACTGTGATCCGGTATGATGAGAAAAAGGAGCTTTTTTATCTGGAACGTTTTAACGATACGGCGCATCTGGAGAGGCACCCGGAATTATTGCGGGAGAGCTGGAAGCCTTCTTTGATTCGCCAGTAAAGAATAGATGACAGGAGAAAGACAGATGATAGAACAGAGTAAGACAGGACAGGAAAATAAGATGGGGGTTATGCCGGTAAAACGGCTGTTGATCACCATGTCCCTTCCGATGATGGCTTCTATGCTAGTACAGGCTTTGTATAATATTGTGGACAGTATGTTTGTGTCCCGGATCGGTCAGGATGCCCTGACAGCAGTGTCCCTTGCCTTTCCAGTGCAGATGCTTCTGATCGCAGTGGGGGTAGGCACCGGGGTCGGAGTCAATGCCCTGTTATCTAAGAGTCTCGGCGAAAAGAAATTTGAAGAGGCTGACCGGGCTGCTAACTGTGGTGTGTTTTTGATGCTGATCAGCTATGCTGTCTTTTGTGTTTTTGGGATCTTTGGCGCAGGTAAGTTTATTGAGACCCAGGTGGATATGACCCAGAGTAATTCCGCCCAGATCGTGGAATATGGGACAAGTTATCTTTCCATCTGCATGATTATGTCTTTCGGTATCTTATTTGAGATGATGTTAGAACGTCTGCTGCAGGCTACAGGAAAAACGATTTATACGATGATCACCCAGGGGACAGGCGCTGTTATAAATATCATTCTTGATCCTATATTGATCTTTGGATTGTGTGGGATGCCCAAAATGGGAATTGCGGGAGCTGCTGTGGCCACAGCCATCGGACAGATCATCGCGATGATCCTCGCTGTGGTATTTAATCTGCGCAAAAATACAGAGCTTCACCTTTCCCTTCGCAGTATGAGACCAAGGGCAGCTACGATCAAAGCCATATACTGGGTGGGTATCCCAGCCATTATTATGCAGGCCATTGGTTCAGTGATGACTTATGGCATGAATAAGATCCTAGTTCCTTTTTCTACCACAGCAGTAGCGGTCTTTGGTGTATATTTTAAGCTGAACAGTTTTATCTTTATGCCGGTATTTGGGCTGAACAATGGATTGATCCCCATTATTGCCTATAACTATGGAGCGAGAAAGAAAAAGCGAATTATTGAAGCAGTGCGTTTTAGTATGATCATTGCTGTGGTGATTATGTTTGTGGGACTGGGGATTTTTCTCAGTATTCCGGACAAGCTGCTGCTGTTGTTTGATGCATCTCCGACGATGCTGGAGATCGGTGTTCCAGCACTTCGGATCATCGGGACTCATTTTATGCTAGCAGGGGCTTCTATCGTTATGATGTCGGTGTTCCAGGCCTTTGGTGAGGGACTTTTAAGCCTTACCGTTTCGGCGTTGAGGCAGTTGGTAGTCATACTGCCGGTGGCATATATATTAGCAAATACGGTGGGCCTTGGATATGTGTGGTGGTCGTTCCCCATCGCGGAAGCGTGTTCCCTTACACTCAGCAGCATATTTTTTATGAGGTTGTACCGAAATAAGATAAAAAAACTTTAAGAGATATAAAGGAGGAGGATCCAAATGAAACTGGACCGATTAGTAGGAGACAGATTTAAAGAAAGACCGTCTGACTGTGTGGTAGAGAGCCATGCATTGATGGTTCGCGGCGGCTACATGAAGAATATGGCGAATGGTATTTATTCCCAGTATCCGCCCCTGCGACGGGTGACGGCAAAGATTGAAAACATTATCCGGGAAGAGATGGATGGGATTGACGGGCAGGAGGTTTTATTTCCAGTAACACTACCGGGCAGTCTCTGGGAGGAATCTGGCAGGTTTCAGAGTGTGGGAAGCGAACTCCTTCGTTTTAAGGACCGCAATCATTCCCAAATGTTGCTGGGAATGACTCATGAAGAAGCGGCAGTACATCTGGTGCGTGAATATGCCAATACCTATACCAAATATCCTTTTATGATTTATCAGATCCAGACGAAGTTTCGGGATGAGGCTCGTCCCCGCGCCGGATTGATCCGGGTTCGTGAGTTTACGATGAAGGATGCTTATTCTTTTCATACTTCCCAGGAGGATCTGGAACAATATTATGACAGATGCTATAAAGCATATCAGCGTATCTTTGCCAGGACAGGAATACCGGAGGTGGTTGTGGTTGCTTCGGATTCCGGTATGATGGGTGGAAGTGTTTCACATGAGTATATGCTCCTCACTCCGGTGGGAGAGGATTCTATCGTGCTGTGCGGTGAGTGTGATTTCCGCGCCAATATGGAGGCGGCTGAGTGTATCATTGAAAATAACCAGACCCTTGCCCAGGCGGAACTGACTCTGGTAGATACACCGGATAAGCATACCATTGATGATGTATGTGAGTTTTTGCATCTTCCGGTGGAGAATTCCTGTAAAGCGGTAGTTTATCAGCGCAACGAGGACGATTCTTATGTGGTTGTATTTCTTCGTGGGGATCTGGAGGCAAATGAGACCAAGATTACGAATTATCTGGGGGGCGCTATTCATCCGGCGGTGATCACACCAGAGTGTGGACTTGCTGCCGGTTCCATTGGACCTTATAATCTTAAGGGAGACTATACGGTACTTTATGATAAGTCCCTGGAAGGGATTGACAACCTTTGCTGCGGTGGAAACGTAGATGGAAAGCATTACACGGGTCTGGATATAAAACGGGACATGCCGGAGGCAGAGTACGGTGATTTTGCCAAGGCCATAGATGGTGGAATCTGTCCCTGCTGTGGAAAGAAGTCTCTGAGGATTGAGAGGGGAATTGAGGTTGGTAATATTTTTCAGCTTGGAACCAAATATACAAAGACGATGGGGATGGAGTATCTGGACAGCGAGGGGGAAAAACATCATCCGATTATGGGATGTTATGGCATCGGCGTAGGTCGTCTGGCGGCTTCTGTATGCGAAGTGAGCCGCGATGAGTACGGGCCAATTTGGCCGATCACGATAGCGCCATGGGAAGTTCATCTTTGCTGTGTGCGTTCGGATGATGAGGAGTGCAAAGGGTTTGCCGACAAGCTGTATGAGGAACTACAGAAAAAGCACATCGATGTGATCTATGATGACCGAAATGTAAGGGCTGGCGCTATGTTTTCTGATGCGGACCTGTTGGGAGTACCGGTGCGTGTCGTGGTGAGTCCGAGAAATATGAAAAATGGCTGTGTAGAAATCACTACCAGAGATAAATCTGTCAGCAGGCAGGCAGAGCTTGCTCATGCCACAGAGGCGGTGCAGGAGCTGGTAGAAGAGCTATATGCAAAGATAAATGAGGGTGCAGAAGCATTTCGATAAACTAGAAAGAGCATAGCACAGAGACTGGTAGAAGAGCTGTACCCAAAGATAAATGAGGGTGCAGAAGCATTTCGATAAACTAGAAAGAGCATAGCACAGAGACTGGTAGAAGAGCTGTACCCAAAGATAAATGAAAGCGCAGAAGCATTTCGATAAACTGATCAGAGCGTAGCAGGGCGGAAAGTAAGGAAAGGAATAACGTGTCCATGAATTTTAGAGAGTATATCAGACAGGGGTTTGTTTTTCTGGATGGAGCAACCGGATCCAACCTTCAGGAGCATGGAATGCAGGCAGGGGACTGCCCGGAGACATGGATCCTGGAGCATCCGGACGTGTTTGTGGAACTTCAGAAAGGATATATCCAGGCAGGCAGTGATGTGCTGTATGCACCGACATTTACCTGCAACCGAATCAAATTGGCAGAGTACGGTCTGGAGGATCGTCTGGAGGAGATGACGGCGAAGCTGGTGGGACTGTCGAGACGGGCCGTAGAAGAGAGCGGTACGACCAGACAGGTCTATATCGCCGGGGATATGACCATGACGGGGGAACAGCTCTATCCGATGGGGACCCTGTCGTTTGAAGAACTGGTGGATGTGTACAAAGAACAGGTGAGGGCACTGGTAGCGGCGGGGATCGACCTTTTTGCCGTGGAGACGATGATGAGCCTTCAGGAATGCCGCGGAGCGGTACTTGCCATCAAAGAGACCTGCGGGGATGAACTGCCAGTGATGGTGACTCTTACCTTTCAAGAGGATGGAAGAACCCTGTATGGAACCAGTCCGGAGACAGCGGCGATCGTGCTGGAGTCGATGGGTGTGGACGCAGTGGGGGTAAACTGTTCCGCTGGCCCGGATAAAATGGTGGATCTCATCCAGAGAATGGAGAGAATGGTTGGAATTTCGCTGGTGGTGAAACCCAATGCAGGGCTGCCGAAGTTAGTGGATGGCAGGACGGCTTACGATATGGGAGCAGAAGAATTTTCTGAGACTATGCTGCCTCTGGTGAAGAAGGGCGCTACGATCCTTGGCGGTTGCTGTGGAACCACGCCAGAACATATCAAAAGACTCAGGGAAAGACTTGCCGGTGAAGTTCCGGTGTTCCCAGAGAAAAAGAAGGTTCGGGCTCTGACCAACGAAAGAAATTATGTAGAAATTGATCTGGAGGGAACCTTTTCTATCGTAGGGGAGCGTATCAATCCTACTGGTAAAAAGGAACTCCAGGCACAGCTTCGGGAGGGAGAACTGGAGCTGGTGGTGTCCATGGCGGAAGAACAGGTGGAAAAGGGAGCTAAGATTCTGGATGTCAATATGGGAATGAATGGGATAGATGAAAAAGAGATGATGCTCCAGGCCATTTATGAGCTGACGCTGGCAGTGGATGTGCCTCTTAGCATTGATTCCAGCTATGTAGATGTGGTGGAGCAGGCACTCAGAATTTATCCAGGAAGGGCGTTGATCAATTCTATCTCTCTGGAGCCGGAGAAGTTTGAAAAGCTGATTCCGGCGGCAAAAAAATACGGCGCCATGTTTATCCTGCTTCCGTTATCGGACCAGGGGCTACCAGAAAATATAGGAGAAAAGAAAGAGATTATTCATAAGATCCTGGACGAGGCGAAACGTCACGGCTTGTCCGAAAGGGATATCGTAGTTGACGGACTGGTAGGGACCATTGGAGCCAATAAGAGGGCGGCGCTGGAGGTGTTAGAGACCATTCGCTACTGTCGGGAAGAGCTGGGAACAGCAACGATCTGCGGGCTCTCTAATATTTCTTTTGGACTACCAGAAAGGCAGTTTGTCAACAGTGCTTTTCTGACGATGGCGATCGCTTCTGGACTGACGATGGCCATCGCAAATCCCAACCAGACCCTGCTTGCCAATGCGGCGCTGGCTTCGGATCTGCTTTTAAATAAGCCGGAAGCGGATTTGAAGTATATCAATGGTGTGGCAAAGGCTCAGATTTCGGCAGATGCGCCTAAGCAGACGCAGGCTCAGGAAGAGACGGGCGTCCACCCTCTCTTTACTGCTGTTGTTAAGGGCAAAGAGGGGCAGGTGCTGGAGCTGGTAAAGAAGGAACTGGAGCGGGGAGAGTCCCCGGCGGCGATTATAGATTCCTGCCTGATTCCGGCCATCAATCATGTGGGTGAGCTCTTTGAAAAGGGGACCTATTTTCTTCCTCAGCTGATCGCCAGTGCAGAGACTATGGAAAAGGCCATTGATTATCTTGAGCCGATGCTGGCAAAGGAACGGGGCAGTGAAAAGCTGGATACGGTGGTTATGGCGACGGTGAAGGGGGACATTCACGACATCGGAAAAAATCTGGTGGTACTCATGCTGAAAAATTATGGCTATGAGGTCATTGATCTGGGAAAAGATGTGGAGAGCCAGAAGATCCTAGATACTGCAAAAAAAGAGAAGGCATCTGTGATCGGCCTCTCGGCGCTGATGACCACAACGATGACGGAGATGAAACATCTGGTGGAAATGGCGAAGGAGCAGGATTGTGAAGCAAAGATCATCATTGGAGGTGCTGTGGTCACAGAGAGCTACGCTCAGGAGATCGGGGCAGATGGATATTCCAAGGATGCCAGGGAGGCAGTGAAGTTAGTCAATCGTTTGCTGGGACACGAGATGTAAGTAAGCTTGTCTGTTCAGGCAGATATAACCATAAAGGAAAGTCGAGAAACAAGATGATCGATGTGATTATACCGGTTTACCGGCCGGATGAAAAGCTGGAACAGCTGATTGAGAAATTAAATACCCAGACAAGAAAGCCAGAGCATGTGTTTTTTATGCAGACACTGGCGGGGGGCGAAGAAGACGAGCGGGTACGGAAAATACTTGAGAAGGCGGATCATGGGCAGATCGTAACCATAAAAAAGAGTGAATTCGACCATGGTGGCACGAGAAATCTGGGTGCCTCTCTTTCAAAGGCAGATTATATGTTGTTTATGACCCAGGATGCCGTTCCGGCGCAGGATACTTTGGTAGAAAAGCTATGTGCTTCCTTCGAGAGCCATGAACGGGTGGCGGCAGCTTACGGAAGACAGCTGCCGGGGAGCCAGTCGGGGGCGATTGAGAGATATACCAGAGAGTTTAATTATCCGTCAAAAAGCTCTGTAAAGGAAAAAGCTGATCTGGAGAGACTGGGGATCAAGACCTTTTTCTGTTCTAACGTATGCGCTATGTATCGTCGAGATATTTACGAAAAACTGGGGGGATTTGTCACCCGTACGATCTTTAACGAGGATATGATCTTTGCGGCGGGGCTTATCCAGGCGGGTTACCGCATCGCTTATGCAGCGGAGGCGGAGGTGGTCCACTCTCATAAATACACTTATTGGCAGCAGCTGACAAGGAATTTTGATCTGGCTGTTTCCCAGAGGCAGTATCGGCAGATTTTTGAACAGGTCCGCTCTGAGTCGGAGGGGATGAGGCTGGTCAAGGACACGATGAAATATCTGATGAAACATGGAAAATGGTATCTGGTTCCTGACCTGGTAATACAGAGCGGTTTTAAATGGATGGGTTACAAGCTTGGACTGCGGTATGAGAGTCTTCCCTCAGGACTGGTAAAAAAGCTTAGTATGAACAAAAGCTATTGGAATGAGAGGTGTTGATGTGGCAGAGGTTCACATTGTGTTGACGACCTATAACGGAGAAAAATATATCAGGGAACAGCTAGACTCCATTTTAGCCAATACCTTTCAGGATGTGATGGTGGAGATCTGTGATGACGGCTCTACGGATTCTACATTGGACATCGCCAGAGAGTATGTGGAACAGTATGATCAAATTTCTCTGTATCAAAACGAAAAAAATCTGGGATATACGAAGAATTTTCTGGAAGGGATCAGAAGAAGCAGGAGTCCCTATGTCATGTTGTGTGACCAAGATGATATCTGGCACCGGGATAAGATTGAGAAGACACTTCGCCGGATGAAAGAGACGGAGTCTCAGAACGTGAATGACATCCCATTGATGGTATTTACGGATGCCATGAATTTTGACAGTGACAGTGGGGAAGAGCTGGGTTCTTTTCATAAAAGCAGTCATCTTGATGTAAAAAGGCTTGACAGTGCCCATCTTTTCATGGAAAATAAATGTATCGGCTGTACGGTTATGATGAATGGGGCGATCCGTCAGTATCTGCAGGAGTTTCCGGATGAAATACGGGTTCATGATTGGTGGCTTGCCTTGATCTGCAGTCATTTTGGGAAAATTTCCTATATTGAAGAAACTACCTTGCATTATCGGCAGCATAGTGGTAATATGATTGGCGGAAGCGATTTTTTAGACTATGTGAAAGCGCGTGTTTCGGATCTGCGCAGTCAGCGCCAGGCGATCCGGCAGACATTTTTACAGGGTAAGGCGTTTTACAGGGTGTTTGGAGATCGGCTTTCCGGGGAAAAAAGACAGATTGCAAAACATTTCGCCGGGATGGCGGAGGCAGGTGCAGTCCGTCGAAGGGTAGATATGATACGTTTTGGTTTTTGTAAAAGTGGTTTTGTGAGAAATGCAGCACTGTTCTGGCTGATCTGACAGAACCTTCGAAGATGCTGGTTCCGTTGATATGGCTGGCGGGGCGGAAAGCAGGAAACGGAGGATAAAATGGCAAAGAAAAATAAATCCGGGAAAAAACGGGTAGTGGGGAAAGTCTTTCTGGTGATCGGGATACTGATCAGTATGGCGGTGGGAAGTATGGCTGCTACAGCACAGTATCGGGTGAGCGGTTCTCTTAATCTCTTAAATTTTGATACAAAGAATTCTTTGGATACGGTAGATGTATCCAAGTATGATACCCTCAGTGATTCGGAGATTGTAAATATCCTTTTAGTGGGAGCAGATAAAAACCTGGATGAACAGAATGCCGGAGGAGCGGCGAGGCGTTCAGACTCTATGATGATCGCCACACTGGATATGAAACACAAAAAATTGAAAGTGACGTCTCTGATGAGGGATATGTATGTGGAAATTCCTGGGCATGGGAGCCGCAAGTTGAATGCGGCATATTCTCTGGGAGGGATCAAGCTTCTGTATGAAACCATCGCGAAAAATTTTGGAATCAAGATGAAAGGGTATGCAGAAGTGAATTTTGATGCCTTTGTGGATGTGATCAACGCGGTTGGAGGAGTGGAAGCTACACTGACTGAATCTGAGGCAGTAAACTTAAATGATACCAATTATATCAAGCGTAAAAAATTTAGAAATGTTAAAGTAGGAAAGCAGGTCTTGAACGGATACCAGGCTCTGGGCTATTGCCGGATTCGTCACGGAAAATGGAAAAACGGGCATTATCCGGCTGTTCTTACAGCCTCTGGTAAGGGTGACGATTATGGAAGGGCAGAGAGGCAGCGTCTTGTGATCCAGGCGCTCTTAAAGAAAGTAAAGTCCATGTCGATAAATAAATGGCTCGAGCTGGTGGATATCATCCTTCCTAACGTAAAGACGGATTTGGACAAAGATGAGATCTATTCCTATCTGATGGCGATCGTGAAGATGGGAACCACAGAGCTCAAACAATATAGTCTTCCGATCCAAAATGGCTATACCAGCCAGAAGATCAATGGAGAGGACTGTCTGGTGCCGGATCTGGAGAAAAATAAAAAGGCGCTGAAAAAATATATTTTTGAAGAATGAGTGTGATGTGGGAATTGGATGGGTGAAATGTTCTGTGGGTTGACAATCTTCCTTGAAATTGGTAAAATAAGTGTTTGAAAAGCATGTTAAGGAGTGAATCAAATGAGAAAGATGGTATTATCCATTTTGATAGATAACACACCAGGGGCACTATCCCGGGTAGTGGGACTGTTTAGCAGACGAGGCTATAATATCGACAGCCTCACTGTAGGGGAAACCGAAAATACAGCGGTTTCCAGAATGACGGTGGCGGTGACTGGAGATGGAATCATATTGGACCAGATTGAGAAGCAGATCTGTAAGCTGGAAAATGTGATCCTTGTGAAAGAACTCACCGGAGATGCTTCCGTGTGCCGGGAGCTTATCCTGGTGAAAGTGGCAGCTTCTAGAGAGGAGAGGCCTTCCATTAATGCGATCGTAGAGATTTTCCGCGCTAAGATCGTGGATGTTGCGTCGGACTCTATGATGATCGAGCTGACCGGCAACCAGGCAAAGCTGGATGCCTTTACCAAACTGTTAGATGGCTATGAGATCCGCGAACTGGTGCGTACAGGAATCACCGGACTGGCGAGGGGACAATTGGATGAATGAGGCGGCACAAGTTGAAATTGGCTGCAGTGTGATACGGGAAACCATCCGCCGGTAAAACGGCGGGGCTTTATATTAAATTAAATTTAGGAGGAACAGTAAAATGGCAGACGCAAAGATTTTTTATGAAAGTGACTGTAACCTTGGACTTTTGGATGGCAAGACGATTGCTGTCATTGGTTATGGCAGCCAGGGACATGCACATGCATTAAATGCAAAAGAAAGCGGTTGTAATGTAATTATCGGTTTGTATGAAGGCTCTAAATCATGGGCAAAGGCAGAGGCTCAGGGATTTAAAGTATATACAGCAGCAGAGGCTGCAAAACAGGCAGACATTATCATGATCCTGATCAACGATGAACTTCAGGCAAAATTGTATAAGGAGTCCATCGAGCCAAACCTTGAGGCTGGAAATATGCTCATGTTTGCCCATGGTTTCAACATTCATTTCGGACAGATCGTACCTCCGAAAGATGTGGATGTAACAATGATCGCTCCAAAGGGACCAGGACATACGGTACGCAGCGAGTATCAGGCAGGCAAAGGAGTTCCATGTCTGGTAGCAGTACATCAGGATGCAACAGGAAAGGCACAGGATATGGCGCTTGCTTATGCACTGGCAATCGGTGGTGCAAGAGCTGGTGTGCTTGAGACAACCTTCCGTACCGAGACTGAGACCGACCTTTTCGGTGAGCAGGCAGTACTTTGTGGTGGTGTTTGTGCTCTGATGCAGGCAGGTTTTGAGACTCTTTGCGAGGCTGGCTACGATCCACGTAATGCATATTTCGAGTGTATCCATGAGATGAAACTGATCGTTGACCTGATCTATCAGAGTGGTTTTGCTGGAATGCGCTATTCCATTTCCAACACAGCAGAGTATGGTGACTACATCACAGGTCCGAAGATCATCACAGAGGATACAAAGAAGGCAATGAAGAAAATCCTCAGCGATATTCAGGATGGTTCTTTTGCGAAAGAATTCCTTCTGGATATGTCAGAAGCAGGCGGACAGGCACACTTCAGAGCTATGAGAAAGCTTGCCGCAGAGCATTCATCTGAGGTTGTAGGAGAAGATATCCGTAAGCTTTACAGCTGGAACGGCGAGGATAAACTGATCAACAACTAATGAAAATTATCAGAACCAATACAGCCCGGTTGGCATCACACTGACCGGGCTTTTTATTCGTAAAGGCTCAAGCCGTGCATTCCAGAAAACAATGGCACATTTGTGCTTGCACAAAAATGAGACATTGTTTTCTGGAATATAGGGCGCAGCCCGCGATGACGAGGCTGCGGAGCAGGCGAGGAATGCGTAAATGGAGGGATATAGTGTGAAAAATTACGCCGATGCGCTGATTTTTCACACGGCTATTTGTTTCTGAGCGAAAGCAAATAGCTTTGTTCCGACACGAGAAACTCTTTGAGCTTTCTCGTGCGGTTCTTCGCGATAAATCGCTCAGAAAAGAGGATTATCATGATTCAGCTTGTTGTATGTGATGTGGACGGCACATTGATAGAAGATGGCGGTTCTGTAGAATCACTCAATCCGGAATATTACGAAGTGATCCGGAAACTGGGAAAAAAAGGGATACAGTTTGCTGTCTGTAGTGGAAGGCAGAAAGTGAGTGTGGAAAAGTTATTTGCACCGGTCAGGGATCAAATTTATTTGGCAGTGGATGGCGGGAGCATGGTATTTTATCGGGGAGAATGTATCTATTCCAAAACTCTTCCTAAGGAATTGTGTCGGGAGCTTATCGAGGATGCCAGACAGATCCCCCAGTGTGACATCATGGTTTGCGGTCTGAAACGCGCCTATGCTTTTAGTGCCGATTCAGAGATGTACCGCTGGATGGTAAACGGCTATGGATATGATATTCAGGCGGTTGGGGATCTGACGAAAAATGTACCAGATGAGATTGTGAAAATATCCCTGTACCATCATAATATGGTTGAGAAGCTGACAGATCCCTGGTTTCGTCCCAGGTGGGAGAACCGGGTAAGGCTGAATTTGGCAGGCATTCAGTGGCTGGACTGCGTTCCAGTATCTTCTGGAAAGGGAACGGCTTTGGAATTTTTACAGCAATCACTGTCGATCGGGAGAGGAGAGACGATGGCGTTTGGGGACAATCAGAATGATATGGACATGTTGAGGTGTGCTGGAACGAGCTTTGCGGTAGCTAATGCGAGAGAAGAATTAAAGAAAATGGCGATGGGGATATGTGGCTCGTATCGTGAAGATGGAGTACTGCGGGAGTTGAAAAAGTTACTATAAGGGATACTTTGAGAGGAGAAAGATAGAATGGAAGATAAGGTTACTGTAGGGGTGGCAGTTATCATGATCGGCGTATTTAGCTGCATGGCGGGTTGTTTATGTTTTATGATGCATAGAATCCGGCAACTAGAAGCACAGAAAAGGGGGTACCAGAGTATTGTAAACCAGTCGTTGGAAACATTTGCCCATGCCATCGATGCAAAGGATCGGGATACCAATGGACACTCGATCCGAGTAGCGGTATATTCCAGAGAAATTGCTAGGAGAATGGGGCTTACAGAGGAAGAGCAGGAGCAGATTTATTATATGGGGATGCTACATGATATTGGAAAGATTGGGATACCGGATTCCATTCTCAAGAAGCCGGGAAAGCTGACGGAGGAAGAGATGGAGGTGATCCGAAGTCATCCTGCCATAGGCGGCGAGATTTTGAAAGATTTTACGGCGGTAGGAGGCATCAGCGCCGGGGCAAGGTACCATCACGAGCGATTTGACGGTACCGGTTATAATGAGGGACTAAAGGGCAGAGAAATTCCGTTGTTTGCCCGGATCATCTGCGTGGCGGACTGTTATGATACCATGTCAAGCAGACGGGTATATAAAGAACACAGGGATGAAGAATACATATTGAATGAATTTAAAGAGTGCAGCGGCAAACAGTTTGATCCAGATATCGTACCTTATATGATCGATATGATAAAGGACGGGACGGTCAAAAAATGGAATGGCAGAAGTTAGTGTGCTTTCTTTAGATACACGAATGAGTTTTCTATAAACAGCTATTTTTGTCCAACAAAAATATAAGTTATTACATGAAGGCTGGGATTATCTGTTATACCTGTTTGTCTCGTAGGACTGCTCTCTTCAGAATAACTTCTATCGTGGTTACTGGTATGAAATCTTTCGTGTTACTGGTCAGACCTTGCCACAAATATCTTATAGAACTCCGATCAAAGAGAAACAGGAGTTTTGTGTATCGAACAGCTTAAAAATGTTGGGCTTATGTATGCTCAATAGTTTTAATGAAAAAAATTTATTTTTTTCTTATAGGGATTATATATATTGGGATGTACACTCAGTTCTATCGATGAGCTGAGTGTTTTTTGCTTCTAAGAAATGGTCAGTGTAGTCGAATTCTGTCGCTTTATGTCGAACAGTAGTTCTTGCTTAATTATATAAGATTATATATAATTAAGATATTGTAACAATACCATTACGTTAGCTCGGCTTCTCTGGAGAAATTATTGTGTCGATACAAAAGAAAATCTTGTAGAAATCCTTTGTTTTAAGTACTTTGCAAATAGGTACCTCAAAAACTACTTTGATGTTTCGGTGGCAGTTGATATCAGGTATGTGAACACAAATGGAAAATAAAAGGTTTCCACAATTAACATGTCTATGTAGTGTCCACCTTGTTAATAAAATGGGAGCAACAGACTTTTACAAATTGAATAGGATAGGTGTATCTTTAAAGATAGTGGTATGGTTATTGCAAATATAGTAATGATTAGGTTAAGGCAGAAGGAGATTGTATGAATAAATTATTTGTTTTATCAGGTGCATCAGGTGCGGGAAAATCCACACTTTTGGATAGATTAGTCAAAGAAGGAATTTGTAATGCAGCAGTTAAGTATTCTGAAAGGAAAAGGTTTAATACTGTGGATGATGTTTTTACAGTAGAAAATCTAAGTAATCCGCAATTGGAATGTGATATAATTTATACAATGTATGGAAATAGATATGGATTTAGTACAAAAAAGCTACACACTCAATTAAATGGAGGAAATCTAATATTAATTATAAATGATAAGTTAATGCGGTAGAAGAATTGAAACAGCCGGGGAAGCATCCGACAGCGGAGAAAGTGGAAGCGATAAAGGATGCTTTAAAACATTTTGAGGTTATCTGATAATTTTGAGAATAAAATGGCTTTCAAAAGCTATTATTAATTCATTAACACAGAAAGAATAGATAGAAATATTAATTGAAATTTTATAAAAACAAATTTTTATAAGGAGTACTGATTATGGAAAAGAAATATCAGATTTTTATAAGTTCAACATTTAATGATTTGCAACAGGAACGTCAAAAAGTTAGAGATACCATTTTATCGATGTATCAATTTCCGATAGGTATGGAAATGTTTAGTGCTGCTGATGAAGAACAGTGGAATATTATTAAAGAAACAATTGACAGTTCAGATTATTATATTGTAATTATTGCACATAGATATGGCTCAGTGATAGAGAAAGGTGTTGACAAGGGAATTAGCTATACGCAGAAAGAATTTAACTATGCAAGAAGTAAGGGGATTCCTGTTTTAGCTTTTATAATGGATGAATCCGTATTAATTTCGCCAGATAAAGTTGAAACAAATGAACAAAAAAAGGAAAAATTAGAAGCGTTTAAAGAAATTGCAAAGAAAGGACGCGTCGTTGAATGGTGGAAGAATGGAGATGAATTAGCAAGAAAAGTAGCAGTTGCCCTTAGTAAAGAATTTCAAAAGGGAAAAAGATCTGGCTGGGTTCGTGCAGAATTAATTAAAAAAGATTTGGATATAGATAAAAAGCATTTAGAATCTAGTGTCAAAAAGTATGAGAACTTGTTAAAAGCGTATAATGATTTGGTTGAGGATATTAATAATAGTTGCTTTTTTGATTTTATGGGGTTACAAGGGTCTAACTTTTTAAGAGATTCTAATGATCTTTCGTTGGCTATTAAAGAAAAAAGTGATTTAAAAATCCGCTATCTTGTTCAATATCCATTCTCTGAAGTGATAAGACGACGTTTAGAATGCTTGCCAGAGTGTTTGGGGGATGATGATCTTGAGGAGAAATGGCGAACAATATATGGAAATATAAAAGAATTAAAGAGAGAATGCTCTGTAGACTATCGTAAAGCGAAAAGTGTTGAATTAAGATATTTCAACAGCACTCTTGTTTTTAGATTACTTTATACAGAAAATCATTTGTATATGAACTATTATGAAAATGGAAAAAATACAACACAGTGTGAAGTATTTCGTTTTGAAGCAAATTCGCCTACATATCAAACATATAAAATGTATTTTGAGAATATGTGGATTAAAGCTCGGCTTAGCCTACCGACTAAGAAGATTCCAGCAAAATATAGTTTTTTAAAGGATAAATATTTTCAAGTTACACCTTCGCTTGTTATTAATGTATGTGCTGATTGTGATATGGATTGTATTTACTGTCCGAAAGAGGCGAATGGTCAAAAACTAGGTGGCGAAAATTTGGAGAGTATTAGTAGGGATAATTATTGTGATTTGCAAGCAATTAAAAGTTTAGTAAAAGAATTTTCTAAACATATCTTAAGAGATAAAGATAAACCAATACTGAGAATTACGGGGGGTGAGCCGTTATTTGGGATAGAAAATCGTCAGAGAACAGAGAGTATATTAAATTCAGCAGATGACTATCATCGTATTGTTCTTTGCACAAATGGTATTTCATTTATAAAAGCATATAATGAAAATTCTAAGTTGTGGGAAAGGTTTAAAAAGAAACTCTTATTAAAGATAAGTTTGGATACATTGAAAGAAGATAAATTTCATATTCTTACAAAAACCCCAAATGGAAATTTAAAAAACGTGATAGATGGAATAGAGTTTGCGGCAAAGAAAAAATTTCGTATAGAGTTAAATGTGGTTGCCACCAAAGAAAATATGTCTGATTTAAATGATGTGTTAGAATTATTTAAGTTTGCAATAAGAAATCATTTGGTTGGAATTAAGATACTTACAGTAAATGATTTTGGTGGAAACGTGTCATTTGAACAAAGTATAGATGAGCAAACTAAAATTAGCAAAAAATTAGAGGAATTGATTGAGCGATTGAAAGTTATAGGATGTGAAGAACGAGAGGTTTTTCTTAATGATAACAAAGGAATCAAAATGCGACGTTTTGTTTATCATTATATAGATGATTATAGTGAACAAGATAAAGAATGCACGCTTACTATCGTTGACCACCATAATTCATATTTATCAATTACACCACGCCGTACTTTTAGTGATTTTTGTTTGAGTTGTAAATATTATCCTGATAATGCAAAAGAAAATACCCACATTAAACCTTGTGCAACGGGCATTATGAGTCTGACTTTGAGGGCAGATGGTTTATTTAGCCCTTGCCGATTACTTACTAATCACGAAAATGCCATAAATATATCCGAGATGAAATCTGCAACTATTCGAAGCAAAATGGATGAGCTACTAAGAAAGTATGATCGGTGTTGGCATAAATCTTGCTGATTTAAGTAAAAAAATGTTGAATGGATTTACGAGAGGAACGAAAGTTTGAAACAAATGAGTAGAGGACAGCCAAAGAATAAAGGGCATAGCAAACAAACCATCTATGATAGGTGGTTTAAAAAATAAATATGGACACAACACCTAATCAGGTAACAGGATAAGCCTCATCTTTGATGATATATCCCCGTTGTTTGAGTAGATTAAGTGCCTGTGAAGTAGTCAGTATTTTAGATTCATTCACAGGGCGTGATTCAAGAAAGCCTTCTGTTGTGTATGGTTTTAAATCTGTGAGTATGTGCCAGATAGCGGTCAGGAGCATACGACAGATTGCAATAATAGCTTTCTTGTGACCACGGCGTGCTTTTATACGTCGATAACGGGTAGTAAATTCAGGATGTTTCTTTGATTTGATTAAAGCATTTGCAATCTGCACCAAAACTGGTTTAAAATAAGAACCAGCACGGGAAATCCTAGTGGATTTGATTTTTTGATTGCTTTGATCATTGCGGGGACAACATCCTGCCCATGAAACGAGGTTTTTAGCTGTGGGGAAGACAGACATATCACCTCCGATTTCAGAGAGCACCTGAATGGCAGTCAGTGGGTTTTTATCGAATCCCGGAACGGTTCGAATAAGAGTAAGGATATCTTCCATACAAACATCAGTACAGTTATATTTTGCAAGCCAGTCACACAGCTCCTGCAAACCTTTTGTGAAGGAAGAAAAGCGAGCTTGTTTATATTCTGTCCGACTGAGTGAATCAGTAATACCAATGCAGGCATAAATCCATGTTTTATGGACATCGAGTCCACAGCAGTTGTTTTTGATAATTTTAAACGACAAAAAATAACCTCCTGATTTTTTATAGTTATAAGACTGGCAGTGACTGGTCATCCGGCAAAATCGAGTCGACTTTGGAAGAGATAAGTTTACGGGCTACGGTATGCGCCATTCATTGATGCCTTAACGGATGACCGACAACAAATAATTATGCGGGGTCGCCGCTATACAGCCCCGCCACTCACCTCCACGTGTTCTGTAGTGTGTCAGTCTTACAAAGAAATAATATCAGAAAGAAACAAGAATAGAAAATAGAAAAGCGAAAGTCAGCCAAGATGTTTCATGACGCATTGGTGCCTTTCGCAGAAAGCATTCTGGTGATATGTCAAGAACTTTTTGAAAAAGATTTTGATATGTTTTTCAGAAAAAAGGGTAACTTTAACAGACCTTCGATATGTTTTACGCAAAACCGAAT
>CAJTFB010000055.1 GCA_910575665.1 Eubacteriaceae bacterium | reverse complement strand
CCGAAAAAGAATACACAGTGCGATTGGTTACATAACACCACAGCAGAAGGAGGATGAGGAACTTAAAAAAACAGCATAATCTTTCGACTTTTTTTGTCCAAAGTATTGACATAGATCCATGCTTTGACAACAATAGCAACAGGAACTACCAGTGAAGCTGCCAAAAAGACGAAACTCAAAACGAAAAAAGTTTCTATTTTCGTCAAAGGGAAAAAGAAGATTTCTATAACGGGTAAAAAGGCGAAACATAAATACACCTTTACATCCAAGAAGAAAAAGATTGCCAAAGTATCCAAAAAAGGTGTGATTACCGGAGTAAAAGCCGGAAAGACTACCATCACGGTAAAAGACACCTGGAAACAGAAGGGCAAGAAAAAGACGAAGAAGCTGGGAACGATCAATGTTACTGTTAAGAAAAAAGTGTCTGTAACACCTAAGGTAACGCCAGCGGTAACACCACCAGTACAGACACCAGTGGTAACACCAGCGCAGACGCCAGTGGTAACACCGGCACAGACAGCGGATGGCGGATCACCGACAGCGACGCCGACGCCGACGAATAAGCCAACGACTACGCCAAAAGTGACTACGACACCAACAGCTGCACCGACAGCGACGCCAAAAGCTCCAAAGGCAATGCTTACAATTGAGAAAGACAATATTAATGCAGGAAAAACAACGACTGCAGAGTTGTCTGTAAACAAAGGGACAGTGAAAGATGTGGCCTGGAAGACCGCGGACGAGAAGATTGCTACAGTGAAAAAGGACGAAACCGATCCGAAAAAGGCAGTGATCACCGGAGTGGCAGAAGGCGAGACGAAGGTTATTGCAGAAGCAACAGTGGCAGTAGAAGGCATGGATTTTACTGTGACAGTGGAAAGTGAAACCGTTAAGGTGGCAGCCAGCGATGCTCTGGTTGTAAATGCCACTGTAGAGAGTGCACCGACAGAGATGACAGTTGGTGATGAGCTTGCACTGGTTGTAACGGTAGACGTAGGCACAATTGAAAGCATTGAATGGAAGCTGGATGGCGATGCGGCAGTTATGGCCAAAGTTGAAACAGCCGATGTGCTCAAAGCGGTAAAAGCTGGTGAGGTGACAGTCACGGCGACAGTAACCGTTAAACAGGGTGATAAAACAGCGACAGATACGGTGCAGTTCACAGTCTATGTCATGGAAAAATACAATATACATGACGAAGTGAATTTCTGGTCACAGTATGCCACAATAGTAAAGAATGATGATGGTACGGTAACCTATACCAAATTACAGGGAGACCAGGATTGGCAAGCCGGTGAATTTGGTTTTGTCGTTCCGAGAGAAATGGTTGGTAAGTTTACAAAAGTGATCATAAAGTATAAAGATGCAACTCTGAATCCACCAGAAAGCGAAAAAGGCTGTGGTTATGTTATCCATTATGACGATGAGACACAAGTTTCCTGGATAGAAGGTGAAGATCATTGGGATGATTCACTCAGGATTTATGGAGATGGTGAGATTGTGCTGGAGAATAAGGACCCAGACAGAGCCCTTTCTACGGTACGAATATATGATGGTGTTTTGAATGGTACGATGACGATCGAGTCAGTAACATTCCAAATGTAATAAACGTCCTCTTAGTGAAGGCAGTGGTTTTTTGGACCACTGCCTTTCTATTGTTAGAGAGCATTGTGTCAGCCGGCGCCAAACTGTGTAAAATAGTTCTTGACACGGAAGAATCCATAGTATATGATATATGTAGTTTTAAAAACTACATGAAGCAAATGTGATTACAAGGAAAGGAAGTAAATATTATGGCGTGTGAAAAAGGTAAAAAGTTTGGGTTGGTGGGTATTGCTGATCGGTATATTG
This sequence comes from Eubacteriaceae bacterium, assembly GCA_910575665.1. Lineage (GTDB taxonomy): Bacteria > Bacillota > Clostridia > Lachnospirales > Lachnospiraceae > Eubacterium_F. The sequence goes on along the minus strand of CAJTFB010000055.1, from coordinate 17,733 downwards.
AGACCACACTGGATGATGATGGGATTTTGGATTCTATTTCCTATATGAATGATGAAAATTTTAATTTTGCCTATGATGTAGTGGATGTCATGGCGAAAAAATGTCCCGATAAACTTGCTATGCTTCATGTATCAAGAGAAGGACGTGAACGTCATTTTACCTTTCGGGATATGGCGAAGTATTCTAATAAAGCGGCGAATTATTTCAGCTATCTGGGGATTAAAAAGGGCGATAAGGTCATGCTTGTGCTCAAACGTCACTTCCAATTCTGGTTTTCTCTGCTCGCCCTACACAAGATCGGGGCGGTGGCGATCCCTGCCACCAATCTTCTCACCAAAAAAGATTTTGAATATCGTTTTAAGGTGGGAGAAGTGGATGCTGTGATCTGTACCGCAGATGGGGATGTTTCCCGAGAGGTGGATAAGGCGGCGTGGGGCAATTCCCGGTTGAAGACGAAAATTATGGTAGGTGGCGCCAGAGAATCCTGGCATTGTTTTAATAAAGATATTCGCTACTTTTCAGCGAATTTTGCCAGACCAGAAGAGGCGCCGGGTGGAGACGATACGATGTTGATGTTCTTTACCTCTGGAACGACTTCTTATCCCAAGATAACAGCACACAATTACAAATATCCTCTGGGGCACTATATCACGGCGAAATACTGGCACCAGGTGGATCCTGATGGTATTCATTTTGCCATATCGGATACTGGCTGGGGAAAGGCGCTCTGGGGAAAGATCTATGGACAATGGATCTGTGAGGCACCTGTTTTCACCTATGATTTTGATGATTTTGATGCCAAAGAGATTTTGCAGATGATTGGTAAATACAGAATTACTACCTTTTGCGCACCGCCTACAGTATATCGAGTGATGGTACATCTAAAGCTGGAAAATTATGATCTTTCCTCGCTGCAGAATGTAACGACAGCGGGAGAGGCTCTGAATCCGAAAATATTTGAAAAGTTTAAAGAAAAAACTGGTTTTGACATTATGGAAGGTTTTGGACAGACGGAGACGACGATGCTGATCGGTAATATCCATGGAATGACACCGAGACCGGGTTCTATGGGAAAATCTAGTCCCCTTTATGACATCTCAGTCATGCGCCCCGATGGTACCATAGCGGATTTTGGCGAGGAGGGGGAGATCGTGGTGAAGACCTCTGAGAATATTCCCAATGGACTGTTTAAGGGCTATTATGGAGATGCGGAAAAGACGGACTCGGTATGGTATGATGGTTATTATCACACAGGGGATACTGCCTATATGGATGAAGATGGATATCTCTGGTATGTAGGACGGGTGGATGATGTAATCAAGTCCGCGGGTTATCGTATTGGGCCCTTTGAGATCGAAAATGAGATTATGAAACTTCCCTATGTGCTGGAGTGTGCTGTGACCTCTGTGCCGGACCGGCTGCGGGGGCAGGCGATCAAAGCTACGATCGTGCTTGCTGACGGCAGCGACGGGGACGAACATATGAAGAACGATATTGTTAAGTATCTAAAGAACAATATTGCTTCCTACAAATGGCCGAAGATCGTGGATTTTGCCAAAGAGCTTCCTAAGACTATTAGTGGTAAGGTGCGGAGGGCAGAGATCAAGAAAAGTGACTGGTCCGAAGACGGTGCAGCGGAGAGCGCCGGCACCAGAGAGGATGTAGAAGAAGCGGCAGCAAAGGAAGAAAACGTAGAGTAAAGGGAATATATCTTGACGAAACAGGACTATTATGATAGCATGAAATAAACTATTATGATAGTCCTTTATACTAAGCAGATACATACATGGAGGGAGTTAATATGGCAGATTCAAATTATAAGCTGTTTGATTCAGAGAAAAAAGTGATGGAGGTTCTGTGGGAACATGGTACGATGATCGCAGGCGATATGGTGAAAATTCTGAAGGATAGCACTGGATGGAACCGCAATACCACTTATACGGTGATCAAAAAATGTATTGCAAAGGGAGCGATTGAGAGGACAGAACCTCATTTCACTTGTACCCCTTTGATCACCAGAGAGCAAGTTCAGGATTATGAGACCAACGAACTGGTGGACAAGATGTTTGATGGCTCTAGGGAAAAATTCTTCGCTGCTTTTCTTAATGGAAGCAAGCTGTCGGAGGAAGAGGTAAAGAGCTTGAAGAATATGGTGGACAAGTTGAAATAGATACGTAAGACCGGAAGAAATGTTTCTGGTAAGTCAGGTGGGGCAGTATGAAAATTATTTTAGAAGACAATCTATTTTATATCAGCATGATTTCGACGGTTCTTATTTCCCTTCTAGTGGGGGCAAGATTCCTGCTGGGGCGCAGAATTCACCGGGTATTTTTTTCCTTGGCTTGGATGATCGTGCTGGTCAGGCTGCTTCTGCCCTTGTGCGTTTCAGTGTCGGTGGGGTGGCCCGAGATCCTAGATCAAGTAAATGGATGGATCCGCAGCGTCCCGACGGGAGGATATTTTCTGATCTGGGCGGCGGGAGCAGCGGTGACAGTCACTTTTTTTGTGGTGCGGTATGTGATGTGGGGAAGAATTCTCAGAGAGGCGCTGCCGATTCAGAAGGTTCCGGATATCGATGAAGAGATGTTTACTTTTATGGGAATCCGGGTTTATGTTTCTGACCGGATCGATTCCCCGGTAACCTATGGGATTTTTCAGCAGAAGGTTCTTTTGCCCAAATATTATATGGAACTGACGAGAGAACAGCTCAAATTTATCCTGATTCATGAGAAGGTGCATATCGATGGACATGACAATTTGAATAAGTGTTTTGTTATACTGGCAGTGTGCATTCACTGGTTTAATCCTTTTGCTTGGTTGATGTATGTTTGTTATAACCGAGACCTGGAGCTAGCATGTGACGAAAAGGTGATCCGCCAGGTGGGAGAGGACAGCCGGGAAGATTATGCTAGTGTTCTCATCAGTTTGGCACAGGGTCCTCCTGCTGTGAAGCCGATCTATAGTGGATTTGCACAGAATGCGGTGAAAGAACGCATTGTTATGATCATGGGCTACCGCAAGGCAAGGGTTTGGAATTATGTCTTATGCGGAGTGCTGGCGCTTTTTTCTTTGGTGGTATTTGCTGTTCCGGTGAAGACGGAGGAAGTAGCGGAGTTGACGCCACAGAACAAACATCTTGTATCTACTCCGAAGAGGGAGGAAAAGGAGAAAGAGGAAGAGTTCGAGGCAGTGGAGGTGTCCAAAGTGATCGAGGAGGACTCCATTGGTACGAAGGCGGAGGTTTTGGTGAAGACCAAGGAAAATGTTTCCCTTCGCATCAAGATATTGTTTCATAAGGAGCTGGCTGTGACTAATGGAAGCTTTATTTCCTTTCAGACAAGAGGCAAAGAGTGGGAGGCGGGAATTGACAATAAATACGACGGAACGGTGACGATCCCGGAGGCAGTTCGTTACAAAGGGAAAGTTTATCCTGTGAAGGGAATTGGAAACTATACTTTTTATCAGTGCCGGAAGCTTCGGAAAGTGTTGATTCCGAACACGGTGGAGGAAATTAAGGAAAAGGCATTTGAGTCCTGTGAGTCTCTAAAAACACTTCAAATGCCAGAAAATCTCGAATTGGTTGAGGCAAATCCTTTTGTGGGATGCCGTTCTTTGAAGAGTTTTCAGGCGCCTGAGGGCACCAGAATGAAGGGACAGTACCAGGTGAAAGAAGGAGTGCTCTATACCGATTATGGAAGATTTTTAAAGGTTTTTCCCCAGGGAAAAAAGCAGAAAAAGTTTGTGCTTGAGGAGGGCGTGCGTCAGATCGCTGTTTGTGGATTTTATGGGGCTCAGGTGGAGGAGGTTCACCTGCCGGAATCTATGTTGAGAGTGAAGAGCCGCGCATTTCAGAATTGTCAGAACTTAAGGGAGGTACGTGCACATCGGGAAACCGTATTTTCCAGGGATGCCCTGACAGGGGCGTGGAGGGCACGGATTCTGCGCTATGATTAGTCATGTTACGCGAATTGGCGCCATTGGCTGACCGGGTGGCGTCATCACCTGCCTGCTGAGATTATCCTTGACAGTTGGAAATCAGGAGAGTAAACTTAAATCAGTGATGATTTGGGCGCAGCTCAAAAATAAATGGCAAAGGAAGTACGATACAATGGAAAAGAAAAATATTGATTGGGCAAATCTAGGATTCTCTTATCAGCAGACGGACAAGAGGTATGTGGCAAATTATAAAGATGGCGCGTGGGATGAGGGCGGTTTAGTGGAAGATCCCATGATTACTATGAGTGAGTGCGCCTGTGTGCTTCAGTATGCCCAGACCTGTTTTGAGGGATTGAAGGCCTATACGGCAAAGGACGGACATATCGTATGCTTCCGTCCAGATCTGAATGCAGAACGTATGGCAAATACGGCGAAGCGTCTTGAGATGCCCGTATTTCCAGAAGATAGATTTGTTGATGCCGTTGTGGAGACTGTTCGGGCAAACAAGGATTATGTGCCACCTTATGGTTCTGGGGCGACGTTATACATCCGACCTTATATGTTTGGTATCGGACCAGTGCTCGGTGTGGCGCCGGCCACAGAATATCAGTTCCGTGTGTTCTGTACACCGGTAGGACCATATTTTAAAGGTGGCGCGAAGCCTATCACGATCCGTGTCAGTGACTTTGACCGGGCGGCACCAAATGGTACAGGACATATCAAGGCAGGGCTCAATTATGCCATGAGCCTTCATGCCATCGTGGATGCCCATGAGAAGGGGTATTCGGAAAACTTGTATCTCGATCCCAAAACACGGACCAAGGTAGAGGAGACGGGAGGAGCGAACTTCATTTTTGTGACGAAGGATGGAAAGGTTGTTACCCCAAAATCAAACAGTATTCTTCCTTCCATCACGAGGCGTTCTCTTGTGGCCATCGCCAGAGACCATCTAGGGATGGAAGTGGAGGAAAGAGAAGTATTTTTAGATGAATTGAAGGATTTCGCCGAGTGCGGACTGTGTGGAACTGCAGCCGTTATTTCACCAGTTGGAAAGATTGTGGATCACGGCAAAGAGATCTGCTTCCCAAGCGGCATGGAGCAGATGGGTGAAATTACCAAAAAGCTCTATGATACATTGACTGGTATGCAGATGGGAAGCATCGAGGCGCCGGAGGGATGGATCAAAGAAATCCTATAAAGACATAAACACTCACATAAATAATAAATTAAGTTTGAAGAAAGTATGTGTTTTGGAAAAGCCTGACATATACTTTCTTTTTCTTTTGTGTTATACTGTTTTAAAAAGGAGACATTGTTATGAAAACCATTACTAGTTTTACTGTGGATCACTTAAAATTACTCCCTGGTGTATATGTATCCAGAAAGGATTGTACCGGGACGGACATCGTGACTACCTTTGATATTCGCATGACCAGGCCGAATTTTGAACCGGTCATGAATACGGCAGAGATACATACCATCGAACATCTTGGTGCTACTTTTCTGCGAAATCATCCCCAGATGGGAGAAAAGGTGGTGTATTTTGGACCGATGGGGTGCCGCACCGGCTTTTATCTGATTCTGGCGGGGGATTTTGAATCTATGGATATCTTGCCGCTATTAAAGGAAATGTTTGCCTTTATTCGAGATTTTGAAGGAAAGATACCGGGAGCTTCTCCAGAGGAATGTGGCAATTATCTGGATCTGAATCTGCCGATGGCTAAGTATGTGGCAGAGCACTATTTATCCGGTGTATTAGAAGGCATCACGGAGAAACAGCTTGTTTATTAAACAATGTAAATGAAAGTTTTAAATCTAGTTTTTTTGGGTGTGTCGAATTGTCAATTATTTTATATTCGTTGTACCAGTCATTATTCCTGATCCATTGCATATTTATAATAAAAAGGATGCAATGCGGGAGTCGGGGGAAGGATGTTCAACTGGGAAGGGCGGATTTTGGACAACAAGAGCATAATGGCAGTAAAAGCAGCACTTCCTTTTCTGGATATCCCCGTGGGAGAGGTTATTGATCTGGAAGGGCTGCTTCGAGCGGTTCGCTGTTTCTGCAGACAGCAGGAGCAGCGGATGATTGATATGCTGCTGCAGTTTTTTATGATGAAACGTATGATGTCGATGATGAAGATGTTTCAGGAAGCGCAGAATTCGGACCGGGGCATGGAGGGGATCATAGACCTCTTGAAAAGCCAGGTGCCGAAGGAGCAGCAGGATATGTTTGATATGATGTCCATGATGATGTCCATGCAGGATCTGGGAGCCGCTATGACGGGAGAGTCTGGCATGGCAGAAGAGTCTGGCGGTCAGCCGGAAGCAGCCGGTGACAGTGAGATGGGCAGCATGTTCTCAGATCAAGTTCCAGAACCCCAGGTGGATGTGCAGAGTGCCGATATTGATGCGGCAGAGGAAGAACCCCTTCCTGAGATCTGGCAGCGCATTGCAGAAAATATCGACAAGGGGACAGAATATGACAGATCAGAAGGATATATTCAAGAACATGCACCCGGTAAAGGCTCAGATTATCCGGGAACTGGAGCAGAAGGCGAAAGGGAAGGAAATGAAGAATTCCGCACCGCTTATCATGGAGGCGATGCAGAAGCTCAAAGCCCACAATCTTTCTTTTTCCCAGGAGGAGGTAACGGTGCTCCTGGGGATTCTTACAAAGGATATGAACGAGGAAGAAAAGCAGAAGGTGGAAATGATGAAACAGGTCATTAAAAATAAGGGTATGCGATAAGAATATGAATGATGATGGGGGCAAAAATTTATTGTCCCCCATCTGTCATTGAGACTATATGAGGAGAGATGTTAGGAAGTGTACAAGAGAAGAGGAATTGCAGCTGCAATGTTAGGAGTGATGTTGACCCTGTCGGTGTTGCCGGCAGATGTGGATTTGGCGGCGGCAGCCACGCCAAAGCTGAGCAAGAAAAGTATCACGGTTAAAAAGGGTAAATCCGTCACTGTCTCGTTAAAGAAAAATGCGGCGGCGAAAAAGATCAAATGGAAAATTGCCAATAAAAAGGTGGCATCGATAAAGGCAAAGAAGAAAGGGAAGGTCACTGTCCGAGGAAAGAAGGTGGGGAAGACCAAGCTGAACTGTCAGTTTGTATTTCGGGGAAAGAAAAAGAAGCTTTCCTGCAAGGTCATTGTTAAGTCCACCAAGGATGCTGTAACGGTCGTAGACAAGACGCCGCAAGCCACGGCACCGCCTATGGATCCAGGAACTTCGAATCAACCAGGAGCTCCGGGGGCAGCCAATCCACCGGTGACGAATCCCCCAGGGGCGTCAAGCCCGGCAGAAACAACGGAACCGACGGTTCCACCGGCAAGTTCAAGTCCGAATGTGACGATTGTTCCGTCGGACCCACCAGCGACGCCCAGCCCAACGGCGACTGTAACGCCGACAGCCAATCCGGTGGAAACACCGACAAATCCAAGTCCTACGCCAACGCCTCAGCCGACAGAGACGCCGGAAAATCCCGGTCCCACAGCGAAGGTAACACCGACACCAGACCCAATGGACAAACCAATACCTGCGGAGCAGGGTGTGATCCTGGATAATGATTATTCGGATGGTTCTACGGGAGGTTTCACAGGTAGAGGGGACGCTGAAGTACAGTCTGTGACAGATCCCTCCATCGCTTCCGTTCCGGTGCTTGCGGTGACGGGGAGAACTGCTAACTGGCATGGTACTCAGATCGATGATGCCGGGGCATTGAAGGCTGGTACAAAATATATCATCAGTACAGCAGTGTATCAAAAAGCGGTAGACAGCACCCAGCTGAAACTTACCCTCTCCTATAAGGATAGTACGGGAAAGGTAAACTATCAGCAAATCGGTGCAGTCACAGTTTCCAAAGGCCAGTGGGCAGCATTACAGGGCGGTATTGAGGTCCCGGATAATGTAACGGAGATTTTGCTCTATTTTGAGGAGGTCGATGGAACCCATGACTTCTATGTGGCGCCGGTACAGCTGTATGCCGAAAATCAGTATGACAATGCGGTGATCAATCAATTTGAGAGTGACAACCTGTCTGACTTCAAGGGACGGGGGAGTGCGCAGCTTGCTGTGGTTCCGGGAGGAGTGACAGGAAACTGCATGAGCGTTACCGGCCGTACAGTTTCATGGAATGGAGTAGCTTCCGCCGTGCAGCTGAAACAGGGATCATCGGTATATATTTCTGGATATGTAAAGACCGATGCGGAAAATTATTCCTTTAAGACAAGCGCAGAGGCAACGGATAGTTCGACGGGAACGACTGTATATCCAGGGCTTCTCCAGATGGATTTGAAAAAGGGGGAATGGACGAAATTCAGCTGTTCCTTCTCCTTTGATCAGAATACATACAGCAGTATCCATTCTGTATATTTTGAATTAACAGCAGCGAATGATACGGCTTTTCCGGACTTTTATCTCGATAATGTGACCGTCTGTGTAGTGGATGGAGTAATGGATCTGTCCAATATCGTGGCAAATGGTACGTATGAGATCACGGGAAGTCTGAAAGAGGCATATAGCCAGCATTTTACAAACGTGGGGACCTGCATGAATTATGGACAGCTTGTGGGAGCCGACACGATGAAGTTTGCAGCAGGACAGTATAACAGCATTTCAGCGGAAAATGAGATGAAGCCGGACTATCTTTTGAACAGGGGAACGATGAGCACCGCTGAGGCAAAGGGTAACAAGTATTATTATGTGCCGGAAAATTATGCGGAGACTTCTTGTCCGAAGATCAATTACGATGTGGTGGACAAATATCTTCAGTCGGCGGCAGCCAACAAGATGCGAATTCGTTTCCACGTGTTCGTATGGCATCAGCAGACACCGAAGTGGTTCTTTAAGGAGAACTATAATGAAAATGGCAAATGGGTGACACCGGAGGTGATGAATGCCAGGCTGGAGTTTTTCATCAAATCAGTGATCCGCTATATTTCTCTGAAAGAAGAGGAACTGGGGATCGGAGATGTGGTATACTGCTATGACGTGGTAAATGAATATTTCCATAATAACAACAATCCAGACAAGGCGTACTGGGATGAGGTCTATTACCCGGAACAGGTTTTTGATCCGCAAAATCCAGGGAAGTACGAACAGACGACGGAGCCGGTTTATGTGAAAAATGCCTTTGCCTATGCCAGAGATATTCTGGACAGCTATGGTAAGCAGCACATCACCTTGTTCTATAATGACTTTAATACCTATCTGGAAGCAGATAAAATTATAAAGATGATGGAATACATCAATGCGGAAAAGACTCTCTGTACCGGAGTAGGTATGCAGAGCCATCTGGATGTGGGATTTCCGTCGGTAGAATTTTATACTTCTACCATGGAAAAATTCCTAAAGAGTGATTATATCAAAGAAGTGCAGATCACGGAGCTGGATGTGACAGCATATCCGAAAAATCAAAGCACTCTGGAGGATCAGATGACATATTACTCGGATCTGATGAAGGCAGTTCTTGCCCTGAAAAAGACTTATTCAGACAAGATGACAGGACTGACTTTCTGGGGGCTGTATGACAGCGTCTCCTGGCGAGCCGAAGGTCTGCCCCTGCTTTTTGCCAGCACGACGAAGGCAAAGGGAGTTTATTACAAAGTATTGGAGGCGGCAGCAGAATGAGAAAGACAAATGAGATACAGGCGATTCGAAAATATATTGATACACGGATGAAGGGGAAAGAGATGCAGAGGCCGGTTGTGAAGACCAAGGAAGCACTTCAGCTTCTGGAGAAGATAGACCGTGCACTGGAGTTTCAAAAAATATCCGTTGGAGAGGCGAAACAGGTTATGCACATATCCAGTCAGGTTTCCAGTTTTGATGTGGAGATGTCCCATATGTCAGAATACCTTGCTGACTTTGCCTCCAAACTGTCAGATCTTTCCCAATCCAATCTGGCGATCGTGGAAGAGACCACGGCTACCATGGGACAAGTCCGTGACAATGTAGGATTTACCTCAGAGCGCTTAAATCAGCTGTCGGAGGAAAGCAGGGAACTCACCGAAAAAAACAGTGAGGGAAGAAAACTTCTGGAAGAAGTGGAAACGCTGAAGGCAGGTGTTGTAGAGGACACCCGGCAGATGGATGATCAGATTATGAAACTGGTGGGGCTCGTTCAGGAGATCGAGGGAATTGTTGATAGCGTACAGGGGATTGCAGCCCAGACGAATCTACTGGCGCTGAATGCTTCCATCGAGGCTGCCAGGGCTGGAGAACAGGGAAAAGGGTTTGCTGTAGTAGCGGGAGAGGTAGGAAAACTCGCCGAAAACACCCAGAAAGAGCTGGATGCGATGAAACGGTTTGTACAGAAAATCTATGAAGCATCCAAAGCAGGGCAGGCAAGCACCGCGCAGGCCTCTAGCTCCACCCAGAAGATGAGCGGAAAGCTGGATATTGTGTTCAAAACAGTGGGAGATAATATCAATATGCTGGAGCAGGTGGCGAGCGATGTGGCAGCCATCAATGATTACATGAATATGGTGGAGCAGGCGTCTGGAGATGTGAATGCTGCGATGGAACAGTGCAGCCAGGATGCGGAGCAGATCACAAATCTCACGATGACAGTCAGCGAGCTGGCAGATGAGACCAGAGAGGCAGCAGACCAGATCAGCAGCATTGAGAATAAGATAACGGAGAGTACCAGGCTGCTGTACAAAGGAATGAATACAGGAATCACCATGCTTACGAATCAGGAACTGATCGAAATTCTTGAATCTGCCAAACAGGCACATAATGACTGGGCGGGGAAAGTGTCCAGTATGGCGGATCAGATGAAGATACTTCCTCTTCAGTTGGATCCCAATAAATGTGCCTTTGGACATTTTTATAATGCCATCACGATACAGCATCCGCAGCTGGTGGAGGAATGGGACAGTCTGAGTGAGGTACATAAAAGATTTCATACCCTGGGAAGGCATGCTATCGATGCCATTGGCAGTGGTGATACAGAAAAGGCAGAGAAGGAGAGCAGAGAGGCAGAGAGTCTTTCCAGAGAGATCATCAAAGCGCTGGATGAGATGATTCAGCAGATCGAGGCCATGAGTGAACAAGGACAGGATGTATTCTGATAACGAAGAATTAATCAGCCAGGCGGCGCAAAACAGATTAAGATTTGCTCTGCCTGACTAATAAAAAAGGAGCATAAATTAGGCTCTTTTTTTATTGGTCATTTTATGAATATCATACAGCAAGGCAAATTTTTTATAATTATTAGCACTCAACCTTGACGAGTGCTAATAATTGTGATATAACAAAGGTACAGGTTAGTTCGACGGCGCCAATTTGAACCCGTCGTTGAGCTGGATAGATTGGAAAAAGAGAGGGTGATATGATGAACATTACGAAATTTACACAAAAGTCGGTGGAGATTTTGAACAGCCTGGAAAAGATCGCTTATGACTTTGGCGCCCAGGAGATCGTTCAGGAACATCTGCTCTATGGCATGCTGACGATAGAGGACAGCCTGCTGAAAAAGCTGATTGAGAAGATGGAGATTGACAGCGATGTTTTTCTGGCTCAGGTGGAGGGGCTGGTCAGAAAGCGGCCGCAGGTGAGCGGTGGACAGGTTTATATCGGTGATGAATTGAATAAGGTTCTGGTGTACGCAGAAAATGAGGCAAAGGCGCTGGGGGATGAGTATGTTTCTGTGGAGCATTTATTTCTTAGCCTGTTGCGCAAACCATCACGTCCGGTCAAGCAGCTTCTCGGCGATTTTCGGATCGACAGGGAGAGATTTCTTCAGGCATTGTCAAAGGTCCGGGGAAACCAGAAGGTCACCACAGACAATCCAGAAGCGGTGTACGACAGCCTGAATAAATACGGCTATGATCTGGTGGAGCGGGCAAGAGAGCAGAAGCTGGATCCAGTGATCGGCAGAGATTCAGAGATTCGGAATATGATCCGCATCCTTTCGAGAAAGTCGAAGAATAATCCTGTGTTGATCGGTGAGCCTGGTGTCGGCAAGACGGCAGCGGTGGAAGGACTGGCACAGCGGATCGTGCGGGGAGACGTGCCGGATGCCCTCCGGGATAAACAGATTTTTTCACTGGATATGGGCGCCCTTGTGGCAGGGGCAAAATACCGGGGAGAATTTGAGGAGAGACTGAAAGCGGTACTGGAAGAGGTCAAAGAGAGCGACGGAAGAATCATTTTATTTGTAGATGAGCTTCATACCATCGTGGGCGCCGGCAAGACGGAGGGGTCCATGGATGCCGGCAATATGCTCAAGCCAATGCTGGCAAGGGGAGAGCTTCACTGTATCGGGGCCACCACACTGGATGAGTACCGGATGTATATCGAAAAAGATGCAGCGCTGGAGCGCAGGTTTCAGCCGGTACTGGTAGATGAGCCGACAGTGGAGGATACGGTTTCGATTCTGCGTGGTCTGAAAGACCGGTATGAAATTTTCCACGGAGTAAAAATTATGGATGCAGCTCTGGTGAGTGCGGCGGTGCTTTCGGACCGCTACATTTCGGACCGTTTTCTGCCGGATAAGGCCATCGATCTCGTGGATGAGGCATGCGCCCTGATCAAGACGGAGCTGGATTCCCTGCCCACGGAACTGGATGACGTAAAGCGGCATATTATGCAGTTGGAGATCGAAGAAGCTGCTCTGAAAAAGGAGACCGATAATCTCAGCCGGGAGCGGCTTGCAGTTCTCCAGAAGGAGTTGGCAGAGCTGAGGGAGGAATTTGCCGGGGCGAAGGCGAAATGGGATAATGAGAAGAATGTGGTGGAGCGAATCCATACGCTGAAAGCGGAGCTGGAGGAGGTCAACAACCAGATCGAGGTGGCAAAAAACAATTACAATCTGGAAAAGGCGGCAGAATTGCAGTACGGGGACGTACCCCGTATCATGCGACAGCTCAGTGAGGCGGAGGAGCGAGCTAAAGCGAGCGACCAGTCCATGGTACACGAGCGGGTGACCGAGGAAGAGATTGCTAAGATCGTGTCCCGTTGGACCGGAATCCCAGTGGCAAAATTGACGGAGTCTGAGAGGAACAAGACCCTGCATCTGGCGGATGCCCTGCACGAGAGAGTGGTGGGCCAGGAGGAAGGAGTCACGAAAGTAACGGAGGCGATCCTGCGCTCCAAAGCAGGCATCAAGGATCCGAGTAAGCCGATTGGTTCTTTTCTGTTTTTAGGTCCTACCGGTGTGGGAAAGACAGAGCTGGCCAAAAGCTTAGCCCAAAATCTTTTTGACAATGAGCAGAGTATCGTCCGCATAGATATGAGTGAATATATGGAAAAGCACTCGGTATCCCGACTGATCGGAGCCCCTCCGGGATATGTGGGTTACGAAGAAGGCGGTCAGCTGACGGAGGCAGTCCGAAGAAAACCCTATTCGGTGGTTCTCTTTGATGAGATTGAAAAAGCGCATCCCGATGTGTTCAATGTGTTTTTACAGATTCTGGATGACGGGCGTGTGACGGATTCCAAAGGAAGAACGGTGGACTTTAAGAATACGATCCTGATTATGACGTCAAATCTGGGCGCCGAGTATCTCTTAGAGGGGATCGACGACGAGGGAAATATCCAGCCGGAGGCGGAACAGATGGTGATGGAACGTCTGCGCACCAGCTTTAAGCCGGAATTTTTGAACCGCCTGGATGAGGTCATCATGTTCAAGCCGCTGACCCGCGAGAATATCCGGGGGATCATTGATCTTCTGGTGGCAGAACTGAACCGCCGTCTTGCTGACCGGGAACTCTCGGTGGAGCTGACGGAGGCGGCAAAGCAGAAAATTGTGGAAAATGCTTATGAACCCGCTTATGGCGCCAGACCATTACGGCGATACATTCAGAAAAATGTAGAGACTCTTCTGGCGAAAAAGATCCTCGCGGATGAGATTCATGCAGGGGAGACTTTTGTGATTGATGAAGAGATGCTGTAAAGAAAAAACACGGAGAATCAGGGGTAGAATAGGCCCTTGATTCTTCGTGTTTTTTAGACATGCCTTTAGGGGATTATTTGCAAAATTGTTTATCGAAATCTGGGTTAAAGGCGTAGAAGTTTTTGCTGTTCAGGCTATCCTGAACCAGACGCAGGCTCTCACCGAAACGCTGATAGTGTACAACTTCACGCTCTCTTAAGTATTTGATAGGATCACAGACTTCCGGATCTTTTACAAGGCGGAGAATATTGTCGTAGGTCAAACGCGCTTTTTGCTCTGCTGCTACCAGGTAAGGATAACGGGAAGGGATGCAGAGATTCATGTACCATATCACCCCCGGAAATAATGATACTTGAAGATTGACAACAGAACTTCTTTAAGGTAAACTTAAATTGATAACTTAGACTTTGCTCGACGGCATGAATTTGAATTCTGTTTTGTGCTGCGCTAACAGCAGATTTGCGCCGCTGAGCCAGGTGTACCTTGAAAAGGAGGCTGAAGGATGAAAAAAAACATCATGAGAAAAGCTGCATGGGCGATGGCAGGCGCACTGATGTTTACAAGTGTATTAGGAAGCAGTGTGGTGTCACAGGCAGCACCGAAGACGAAAAAGATCGTCATGAACAAAAAGAAGGTTACATTAAAAGTTGGGAAAACCTTTAAATTGAAAGTAAAAAAGGTAACTCCAGCAAAAGCAAGCAAAGCGGTAACTTATAAATCAAACAAAACCAAAATAGCAACTGTTTCAAAAAAGGGTGTGATCAAGGCAAAGAAAGTTGGAAAAGCAAAGATCACAGTGGTTTCAAAGAAAAATAAGAAAGCAAAGGCAACGGTAAACGTAGTGGTCAAGAAGGCTAGTGCTAAGCCTAAAGTACCTGCTGTGACAGCTGTGCCGACAGTAAATCCGACGCCAGCGGCAAGCGCAGCACCGGGAACGAGTGCACCACCATCTGTAACCCAGACGCCGGATACCAGTGCAACACCTGCGCCTACCTCAACGCCGGTAATGACCAAACCACCAAAAACGCAACCTCCAAAGACAACAACTCCGTCTCCGACACCAAAATATGAAGAACCTGATGAAACGGCGCCACCTACCAATTTTGTTGATCTGACTTCCGATGATTCATATCATAATGAATCTCCAGACGGCGCAACTGTTACAAAAAATGAGGACGGTTCTCTTACTGTAACATTTACAAAGCAGTGGGCTGCCATAAATTTCTACTTGCCGGATAATGCTCAGATTTATTACAGCGCTTACAAGTCTGTTGCACTTACCTACACAAGTAAAGGTGGAAATCTCGGTCATGCATTGTATGATGTGGACACGATAGTGGGAGGCTCCCAGGCAGGAGATGGTGAAGTAGGGAAGCATCCGGACTGGGGCCAGAAAGTGGTAGAGAGCGCGGAAGAGAATACACTGATCTTCCCTGTGACATCAGAGTGTGCAGGGGGCTGTATCCGTGGACTGCAGGTATTTAATCCTAATGAAACTACGGAAGATAATCCTATTGAGATCACGATTAAAGCAGTTGTATTCAGCATCAAAGAAAATCCGAGTCTGGATGACCTGAAACCGCCTGTCAAACCGAGTATTGATGTTTCCATTGAATCTGCTCCGACGGAGATGGCAGTATCTGAGACTTCGGATATAACCGTAGCAGTAAAAGAAGGCACCATTGAAAGTGCTAAATGGGAAGTAGAGGGCGATGCAGTTACCATTGAAAAAGATAATGAGCTGAAAACAGTTCTCACTGCTGTGAAGGCTGGAGAAGCGAAAGTATCGGTGACCGTAACCGTGAAGATTGGAGATAAAACAGAAACAGCTACGAAAACCGTAACGATTCAGGTAAATAATCCTGCCAAAAAAGAATAGCAAAACTTTGTTTATGTTATATGGAATGTCGGGGCGCATAGTGCCCCGGCATTTTTGCGTACTATGGGAACCCCCTTTTTCATACTATGTATAAAGAAATACATGTGTAGGAGGCCAGAGATGCGCAGCAGAAACCAGGATTGTCTATGTGAATCTGTTTTTAAAGGCGCAGTAGAGGAGGAGATCAGATCCAGGTATATACAGGTCTTAGTAAAATATATCATGCAGCAGGAAGAGAGTAAGAGGATGTGAGGGAGAGGAAGTTAAGGATGACGGAGCGACCAATGGCAGCAATATATGCGAGATTATCCGAAGAGGACAGAGCAAAGACCAATAGGCAGGATAATAGTGGAAGTATCATTAATCAGGTTATGCTATTGAAACAGTATGCGGAACAGATGGGCTGGGATGTGTATGAATGCTATACGGATGACGATTGGGCGGGAGCAGACAGAAGCCGCCCTGCGTTTAACCGGTTGCTTATGGATGCTGAGCGGGGCAGGTTTAACATTGTATTATGTAAAACCCAGAGTCGTTTTACTCGTGAACTGGAGATGGTTGAAAAATATATTCATGGACTGTTCCCTCTATGGGGCATTCGTTTTGTCGGGGCTGTGGATAACGCGGATACTAGTGTAAAAGGGAATAAAAAATCCCGCCAGATCAATGGCCTGGTGAACGAATGGTATCTGGAAGATATGTCAGAAAACATCAAGGCTGTTCTCTCTACAAGACGCCGGGAAGGGTGTTATATTGGATCTACACCCCTGTATGGATATCGCAAGGACCCAGAGCGAAAGGGACATCTGATCGTAGATCCAGAAGCTGCCGAAGTTGTGAAACTGATTTTTCATTCGTTTGCTAATGGCATGGGAAAAACAGCCATCGCCAGAATGCTCAATGAGAAGGGAATTCCGAATCCCACAGAGTATAAAAGGCGAAAAGGAATGATAAAGAAAGCGCCTTGGCATAAAGCAGGAACTCTTTGGAAATATTTTTCCATTGCTGATATACTGGGCAATGAAATGTATATCGGAAATCTTATACAGGGGAAATACGGAAGTGTTTCTTATAAGACGAAGAAAAATAAACCAATACCGAAGGAGCAGTGGATCCGCGTAGAGCACACACATGAACCTATCATTGATAAGGATCTTTGGGATACGGTTCAAAAGATGATCCAGGAGAGGGCAAAGCCTTTTTCTACAGGGGAGATTGGATTGTTTGCCAAAAAGGTGAGATGTAAGCACTGTGGGTATATCATGCGATCCGGAAAAGGACGTGGCAGACACTATCTGAACTGTAGCAGCAGGCACGTGGCTAAGGATACCTGTATAGGTTCATTTATTTATGTGGATAAGTTAGAAGAGATCGTCCTTGAGGAAATACGGCAAATCAATAGTAAATTTTTGGATGACAAACGTCTGGAGGATGAAATTGTCTTTCAAGAGACTCCGCTTGAGAATATAGAAAAATGGAAACAACAGTGCAGTCATCATAGACATAGAATGGATCAGTTGAACACCGCAATAAAAAATCTGTATCTGGATAAAGTAAAGGGCGATATCGATGCAGAACAGTTTCAGGTGTTATACCGTGAACTGGATTCGGATAAAGAAAATGCGAAAGAGGAGATAAAGCAACTGGAGCAGAAGATTGAACAGGTTCGGTTCCAGAGCGGTCAAAAGGAAAAAAGAGAGATTGTCCAGGAGTATGTAAATCCCTCTAAACTCAACCGCTTAATGGTGGAGTTGCTCATTGATCATATCGTGGTTTCCAGGCGTGATCCGGACACAAAGATGATAAATATAGAGATCCACTGGAACTTTTGAAAGATCCGGTGGATCTCTTGATCTTCAATACTCGAAAGTATCATTGTGTCAATTAAAGTGAAGTTATTATAAAAGAGGCTGTAAAAAATCTTGTGTCGATGGATTTTAGACTTTCCTGATAAGAATTAGATATGTAAGAGGTTTTTGTCGGTTTTATGTTTTTGGGACTGTCGAA
>CAJTFB010000054.1 GCA_910575665.1 Eubacteriaceae bacterium | reverse complement strand
GGGTCATGAAACCTTAGTTTCTCTCGCTTCGCTCGTTTCTATTTTCTTTACCTCTTGATATAATCTTTTTATAAGACTGACACACTACAGAACACGTGGAGGTGAGTGGCGGGGCTGTATAGCGGCGACCTCGCATTCTTATATGTTGTCGGTCATCCGTTAAGGCATCAATGAATGGCGCATAACGTAGCCCGTAAACTTATCTCTTCCAAAGTCGACTCGATTTTGCCGGATGGCCAGTCACTGTCAGTTTTATCTATAAATCATCAGGAGGTACTTTTATTGTCTTTTAAAATCTTAAAAAATAACTGCTGTGGACTTGATGTCCATAAAACTTGGATCTACGCTTGCATCGGTATTACTGACCCAAACAACCGTACAGAGTATAAACAAGCTCGCTTTTCTTCCTTTACAAAAGGTTTGAATGAGTTGTGTGATTGGCTTGTTAAATACAACTGTAACGATGTCTGTATGGAATCTACCGGCAAGTACTGGATCCCAGTATTTAATATCCTAGAGAAGAATAACATCTGGGTTACTCTTTCCCACCCCAAATATACCAAACCTCAAAAAGGTAACAAGACGGATCGTAAGGATGCCAAGTGGATTTGTGATTTATATATGTGCGGAATGGTCAAGCCTTCCTTTATTCCGCCTGCTGACATCCGTGAATTAAGAGATTTAGTAAGATACCGTTTCAAACTCACTTGTATGATTACCAGTGAGAAGAATCGTGCCCATAACTGTCTTACTGTGTCTAACTTAAAACTGGACGATGTCTTTTCTGATATATTTGGTAAATCTTCTCGTTCCATTACAGAACAGATTTTACAACACCCTGGGGAAACTTTTGATGTAACACCTTTTGTTGATGGCAGATGCAAAACTCCAATCGAAGAAATACAGGCTGCAGTTGATGGTGCCATCTCCACGGAACAGGCTGTGAAACTCAGACACTGCCTCAACCACATCGATGAATTAGAATTGCACAAAGCAGAAATAGAACGGGAAATCTTTCGTCTCAGTGATAAGTACGAAGAAGTCCTTACGCTTATACGAACCGTACCAGGATTCGATAAGAACCCACTGACTGCGATTCAGGTGCTCTCGGAAATCGGAGGTGACATGTCTGTTTTCCCCACAGCTAAAAACCTCGTTTCATGGGCAGGATGCTGTCCCCGCAATGATCAAAGCAATCAAAAAATCAAATCCACTAGGATTTCCCGTGCTGGTTCTTATTTTAAACCAGTTTTGGTGCAGATTGCAAATGCTTTAATCAAATCGAAGAAACATCCTGAATTTACTACCCGCTATCGACGCATAAAAGCACGCCGTGGCCACAAGAAAGCCATTATTGCCATCTGCCGTATGATCCTGACCGCTATCTGGCACATACTCACAGATTTAAAACCATATACACCAGTAGGCTTTCTTGAACCACGTCCTGTGAAGAAATCTAAGATACTGACTGCTTCACAGGCACTTAATCTACTGAAACTACGGGGATATATCATCAAAGATGATGTTGTTGCTGTTACCTGATTAGGTATTGTGTCTATATTTAGTTTTTAAAACCAGCTATATAGGTGGTTTATTTGCTATACTTTTCTTTCTTGGATCTCCTCTACTTATTTGTTTCAAACTTGGCACCTTCGATAATCGGCAGGTATTCTTCAGGACAGAGCTTCAGCTTGTGGCTGACCCGTTGCCGCTGTTCGCTTTCCTCCCGCATGATCTCCGGGTTAAAGTACCGCTCCACGGGAAGTCCGCAGACCTTAATTAACTGGATCATCACAGGCAGGCTCGGAATCGCACCTTGATTCTCAATGTTGGCAAGATACCGCCATTCAATCCCAACCATTTCTGCCAATGTTTTTCGTGCCAGACGCTTTGCCTCTCGTGCGGTCTTGACATCTGCACCGAAGGTTTCAAAACCGGGACAATCTTCAACTTTCGCCATATAACATCACCCGGTTACATTGTATAATTCATACTTTGCCCGTGGAATGTTTCTATATGCAGGTTGGTTGAAGTTTATAATTCACATTTCGTTTCTTGTATTATTCGAGGTAGAGAACTATAATATATCCTGTGGAGGTGCGAAATGGACTATATGACATTGAAAGAGGCCGCCGAAAAGTGGGGCGTGACACCTCGTAGGGTAAATTATTATTGTGCCGGAGGGCGTATCCCCGGCGCTGTGAAAATGGCCGGTGTTTGGCTGCTCCCTAAAACTGCGGAGAAGCCGCTTGATGGCCGGACAAAACAAGGAAAGGAACTAAAAAATGCAAAGGATACTTTATGTAGAAGATGATTTAAGCCTAATTGACGGTCTACAATATACTTTAGAAATAAGTGGATATACAGTAGACAATGCCAAAACTAAAAAAGAAGCTTTAGTATTATTCAAAAAGAATACTTATGATTTGCTGTTACTGGATGTTACTCTTCCAGACGGTACAGGATTTGATGTTTGCAAAGAGGTACGGAACAGTTCAACCGTCCCTATTATATTTTTAACAGCATCGGATCAGGAAATCAGTATTGTCCGGGGGCTCGATATGGGTGCCGACGATTATATTACAAAGCCATTCAAGCTGAATGAATTATTATCCCGAATTAAGGCAATCCTGCGCCGCTCCTTGCAGTTTTCTAAAGCGGACACTATTCTGGAAGCCAATGGTATTCGTGTAGATACGGCGGAACGGCTCGTTTGGAAAAATGATGAACTGCTTGATCTCCCGCTGGTGGAATACAAATTACTGTGTCTGTTCATGCAAAATCCTAATCACCTTATGCCGCGAGAAATGATCCTGGATAGGATGTGGGATGGCAACGGAAACTTTGTGGATGACAATACCTTGTCTGTGTATATCCGGCGGCTAAGAAACAAAATTGAGGATACTCCCAATCAGCCTAAATACCTGCTGACAGAACGAGGGATTGGCTATAAATGGGTTGTTGAGCGAGGATAATGTATGGGTAAATTAGGAAAAGAAACAAAGAAGCTATTGTTGGCAATTACAATCATCTGCCTTGTTTCATTTTTACTTGCCGTGGGGATTTCATTTTTGCTGACAAAGAATTTCCAACATGAATTGTTGCTTCATGATTATGGAGTTTCCGGCTACCAACTGAACCATGAAGATGAATTGCAGATTTCAGCTTTTACTTCACTGCCAAACGAGAATGATATAGAACGTGGTAGGGAGGCTCTGGCTTCTATTGGATATGATGAAACGACCTCCATGCGTTTTCTTCCTGCTGTCCAGACATACCGAAATCAGACAGTGTTTTCTATATTTGTGTTGTTGGTTTTCCTGTTTGGGGCAATCTACTTATCGCTGTTTCTCTATCTTCAACGCCAACATAAGGCTTTCGGTAATGCTGAAAATACCATCCGTCAATTTCTGGACGGTAATACCACATCCCGTATCGAATGTTCACAAGCTGGCGATTGGTACAGCCTTTTTCATGCCATCAATGAAATGGCGACTATCCTCTCTGCTCACGCTGAGAACCAGAGGCAGACAAAAGAATTTTTGCAGGACATTATTTCAGATGTATCACATCAGATTAAAACACCGCTGTCTGCCCTGAAAATGTACCATGAGATTATAGAGAGCCATAAAGATGATGCCGCAACCGTAGGCAGCTTTACCGAAAAATCTCAAAGAGAGATCAAGCGGATGGAAGATGTGATTTACACCTTGCTAAAACTGGCGCGTCTGGATGCAGGGATTATCCAGATGGAGAAAGCGGAAGAAAATGTTTCCATTCTTATGCAGGATGTTTTAGAACGCTTTGAAACTTGGGCGGAACGGGAGCATAAAAAAATTACGCTTTCCGGCAAAGAAGATGTTATTTTATCATGTGATGCCTTATGGGTATCGGAAGCCATCGGCAATATTATAAAAAACGCTTTGGAGCATACAGAAAACGGCGGCCATATCGGAGTAAAATGGAGCCAGTCTCCTTTAATGACACAAATTGAAATTTCCGATGATGGAAAAGGGATACACCCGGAAGATCTGTATAATATTTTCAAACGGTTTTACCGCAGTCGTCTTTCTTCGGATGTTCATGGCATTGGCCTTGGTCTGCCATTGGCAAAATCCATTGTAGAAGCACACGGCGGAACAATCTCCGTGACCAGCACACCCGGAACGGGAACTACATTTACATTGAACTTCATCAACCTTACAAATGAGTAAGATGCAGGTCACTTGGAAGTAAGTCAAAGGGGGTATGATGGGTTCATAAAGGAGGTAACGAATATGAATATTCTTGAAGTACAAGACCTGTGCAAGACCTATGGTACAGGGGAAACCGAGGTTCATGCACTGAACCATGTTTCATTTTCCGTTCGCAAAGGCGAATTTATTGCCATCATTGGCGAGTCGGGTTCCGGCAAAAGTACCTTGCTGAATGTGATCGGCGCTCTGGACAGTGCCACTTCCGGCAAGGTATGGATTGATGGACAGGATATTTTTTCTATGCCGGAGAAAAAATTAACCGTGTTCCGGCGTCAGCACATTGGATTTATCTTTCAGTCGTTCAATTTGATCCCGGAACTGAATGTGGAACAGAATATCACTTTCCCGTTGTTGCTTGACTATAAGCGACCGGATCAGAAATTTGTCAATGAGCTGCTGAATGTGTTGGGGTTGACTGAACGACGCCACCATCTGCCCAGCCAGCTTTCCGGTGGCCAGCAGCAGCGTGTGGCGATTGGCCGGGCATTAGTCACGCGCCCAGCCCTGATTATGGCAGATGAACCGACTGGAAATTTGGATAGCAAAAATAGTCAGGAAGTTTTGGCTTTATTGCAAACCATGTCGGACAGGTATCAACAGACCATTTTGATGATAACCCACAACAAAAATCACGCCAGCGCAGCAGACCGCGTATTCCGTATGACCGATGGTGTGTTAAAGGATTTGGGGGTGTCGTCGCGTTGAAAAGCTATCTTGGATTGGTGCCGCAGTATGAAAAGGTACACCGTAAGAACAATCGAATTTCGGTTCTCTGCATTGTACTTTCGGTATTGCTGGTAACTGCTATTTTCAGCATGGCCGACATGGCGCTGCGCGCACAGAAAAATTATTTTATCAAAACAAATGGGGAATACCATATCAGTTTGACCGATATAGATGAACAGACGGCAGAACTCGTAAAAGCGCGGATAGATGTTGCCCTGTGCGGATGGGCCTATCAAGGAAGTGCTGGCTCTATCGGCTCCAAAGCGGTCAGCTTCGCAGGTGCGAATGAGGACACCTTTTCCACTTTGACAGAAATGGACATAGAAAGCGGCTCATATCCCACCCAGCCCGATGAAGCATTATTGAATAAATCGGCTTTGGAACAGTTGGGCCTTGCGATTGGCGACACTGTGACCGTTACAGTGCCAGACGGTTCCAGCCGGGAATACCGCATTACCGGCGTCCTTGCCGATATGGGAAGTCTGCTTAAAGCGGATGTATATGGCATGGTATTGGTCGAGGACGGTTTTCGACAAATTGCGGATGAAAATGCCAAAAACGGAACCACTTTCCGCGTTCAGTTCAAAGATGGTGTAAACATTCAGGAGGCCATGAATGAAATAAAAGTGCAATATGGCCTTTCAAATAGTCAGGTAAGCGAAAATACGGCGCTCCTTGGATTGATAGGACAGAGTGAAAACAGCACAATGCAGTCCCTATATATCGTTGCAGGCTTTCTTGTCCTTTTGGTACTGATTGCCGGTGCAGTAATGATTGCCGCCAGCTTTAACACAGATGTTCTGGAACGGGTTCAGTTCTATGGCCTTTTGCGATGCTTAGGTGCATCCAAAGCACAGGTAAAGCACTTCGTCATTCTTCAAGGGCTGCGCCAAAGTATGAAGGGTGTACCGATTGGGCTGGTTGCCGGACAGATTATTACATGGTGTGCCTGCCTTTTACTGAAATCCATCAGCGGGGAACGCTTTTCAGAGATACCTCTTTTTCAGTTCAGTGTAAGCGGTCTGATTGCTGGTGCGGTGATCGGTTTTCTGATTGTACTATTGGCATCCCTGTCCCCGGCGAAAAAGGCTTCTAAAGTATCGCCAGTAACTGCAATCAGCGGCAGTACACAGCTTACGCAAAATAAAAGGGCTGCAAATACAAAGCTGTTTCACATTGAAACCAGTATGGGGATTTTCCATGCACTATCCGGCAAAAAGAATGTATTCCTTATGACCTGCTCGTTTGCTATCAGTATTATGATGTTCTTGTCGTTTCAAGTAATGGTAGTCTTTCTCAATCAGGGGATGCCTGCACTCTCTCCATCGGCAGCAGATGTGTCTATTACAATGGGAAATACGCTTCTGGATAAGTCGCTGGTGGAACAGATCGGCAAAATGGAAGGAGTTGATAAGGTTTTTGGCCGTATGGAAATGGCTGGCCTTTCTGTTTCTTCTAATACAGGAGAAGGAACCATCACGCTCATTTCTTATGATGATAACCAATTTGGATGGGCGAAAGAAGAATTGAATAAGGGCAGTATCACGCCTGCTATGAAAAATGCAGATAGTGTGTTGGTCACTTATCAGGATGGTGTAAACTGGAATGTTGGAGATACCGCAGTTCTTCATACATCTTCCGGCGATAAGCAGGTAACGATTGCCGGAATACTGGCAACGGCTACGGCCAGTGGGGTCAACGGTGCTGGCAGTAGCGGATATATGATTTGCTCGGAACAGACATTTGCCGCTTTGGTTGGCGATTTGGGATATACAGCGATTGATGTTCAAATTTCTTCTGCTGGTGGGGATGATGCTGTTTCCACAATACGGAGTATGATTCCATCCGACAGCACTGTTTCAGATAAGAGGATTACCAATTCCGAGTCCCAAAGCTCCTACTATACAGGCGCAGTGTTTATTTATGGCTTTCTCATTATAATTGCACTTATCACAGTGTTTAACATTTTTAACAGCATGAACGCCAGTGTAGCGTCCAGAACAAGACAGTACGGGATCATGCGTTCTATTGGAATGGGAGCAAATCAGCTTTACAAGATGATTGCGGCAGAAGCCTTTACCTATGCAATACTTGGCTGTATTGTTGGATGCGTCTTGGGGCTGCCTTTGAACAAGCTGATGTTTCAGTTTTTGATTGCAGATAAATGGGGGATTGCATGGCAAATTCCTGTGGGTTCACTTCTTTTGATTGTGTTCCTCTGCCTTGCGTCTGCGGCAGTTGCGATTAGACGCCCTATCCGGCAAATTAGCAGAATGGCAATCGTGGACACAATTAAGCTCCAGCAATAATTCTATCGAATAGCAAACGCCAAAGGCTGGCCTTCTATTTCTTTGGAGGGCCAGCTTTTTGACATCCATCTTACTAATGAGTAAGATGGATGTCACTTGGAAGTAAGATTGAATTTATAAAATAAAGACAATAGAGGTGTTTCTGCCGGACGACGGTAAAAGAAAAAAAGCCGTCGTAAAGCAGACACATTCTCGCGCCTATGAAGCGGCGGTTTTGATTTTCAGAGCCGCCGTTTCTTTTCGTCTATCCTAAACCAACGACGACCTAACACCGTGTGAATCCACGGCGGCATATAGGAGGATTGCCGCCGTGTCTATTTTTGCCTTTTTTCACAGTGCCCATGATCTGCACCAGCTAAAAAAAGCCTGTTCCCAGCAGCGGAGCAATGCGGTCAGCAGTATGCACTATACCATGTAACTAAACAGCAAAATATACTCTATTACGCTCGTATGGCTTTATGCCGTCCGGGCGCTTTTTTGTCCCTATGGAGCCGGAACATCGGGTCAACATGGCCCGAACTTTATCCCCGGTGCCGCTCCCCGCCGCCCCATTCAGATTTACCAAAAAATCTGAATGGAGGAAAGGCAGATGGAAGTTACCATCAATTATAACGGACAAGCTGTGGCTGTGGAGGTCACGCTGGAAGTCTATGAATTTCTTGACCGGGCCGATCACAAAACGGAGAACCTGTTTCATGAACAGCGGCGGCATTGGGATGGCCGGGAGTTTGACGAGTACATCATTACCACCGAGGGTGTAGGGGTCTACGGCGAAACGCCGGAAGAATACCTTTGCCGCATGGAAACGCTTCATGAGCTGATGGCGGTTCTGGACACCTGCACCAATGCCCAGCGCAGCCGGTTCCTGCTCTATGCGCTTGAGGGACTGAGCCTTGCAGAGATCGGTGTGCTGTGCGGCTGCTCCAAAGTGGCTGTGTATCAAAGTGTGGAGGCGGTCAGAAAAAAATTTATAAATTTCTTTGAGAACAGGCTTAACGAATGACCTGTTTTCTGGCTACCAAGTGAAAGGGATCATTTCCCTTATCTCAGCGAGGGGCGGACAGCGGACGAGCTGCCCGCCTCTCCAATTTTCAGGAGGTAAGCCTATGAAAACAATCAATCTGCGGTGGATGTATCCCCACTACCGGCATGACGAGTTTGTGGATGTTACGGACGAGGTATGGGCAGCGATGTATCAGGCCCAGCGGGAGATGGAGAACTATGAGCGTCGGAAAGTCTACCACCGCGCCTACTACTCTCTGGACGCATACAGCTGGCTGGAAAATTACGCACTGGAACACAGCAGATCGCCGGAAGATATTTTGCTGGAACGAGAAGAAATGACCACCCGCCTGCACCTGATTGCAGCTCTGCCTGCGGCTCTGGCTCATGCCACTCCGACACAGGCCCGCCGTGTTCACGCCTACTACATTGCCGGTATCAAGCAGCCGGAAATCTCCCGGAGAGAGGGCATCCACAGCAGCAAGGTCAGCGTTGCCATCCGTCGAGGTCTGCGGAATATGCGCCGCTGCTATGATGACCTTTTTCAAACAGAGTGAGGGCGTGCCTATGCAGACCATCAATCTCAAACAATATTATCCATTTTGCAAAGAGGACATTTTTGTGGAGGTGTCCGATGAAATCGTCGAAGCGTTTCTTCTGGATAAGAGGGCCGAGGCTGCCAGAGAGCGCAAGATGTTCCGATATAAGGCGTTTTACTCCCTCGATTGTAACGACGGAATTGAAAATGCCGCAATCGGCTGGGCGCAGCCATCGCCGGAGGATCATCTGATAGAAAAAGAAGAATTAGCCGAATACGAAGAACTGATACGGCGATTGTATGAAGCCATTTCTTCCCTGCCGCCTATGCAGGCTCGCCGTGTCCACGCCCGCTATATGCTGGGTATGAAAGTGAAAGATATTGCCGCAATGGAGGGTATCACACCATCACAGGCGGGAAAATCCATCCACGCCGCACTGCGGAGGCTGCGCAGGTACTTTGCTCGTCAGAAATGGACGGTCAATCTATGAGCGTTTTCAAAGAAAAGAGGTGCATGACATGAACGAAAAAAATACAGCCCAAACCCAAAAAGAAGAACGGGAGGAAGTCCTGAAGGAGATCCGACAGCTTGAAAACCGCAAGAAGATTTTGGAGAACAAGCAGCGGAACGAAGAACGCAGGGTTCGCACCCGCCGCCTGATTGAGCGCGGAGCCATTTTGGAGGGTATTTTTCCGCTGGCTTCCAACCTTTCCGGCGCAGAGGTCAAAGCATTTCTGATTGCCCTGTCCCATCTTCCGGGGGCTGCGGAATTGACTGCAAACCTGCCAAAATCCGGGGACTCGCCATAAGTCCCTTGTTTACAAGGGCGCACTTATACACCGTTGCCGGTGCTGTGCGCCCTGCCGGGGGCGTTGCGTACTTCGTCCGCGATGGGAAGCTACGCTCCCCAAACCCCTGTGCGCTCTGCGCAGCCAAATACCCGCTTTGCGTTTGTCCGGCTCCACAGAGCCTGTTATCCCCTCACTGAAAGGAGGTGTTCCCCATAGATTTCTGTCATATCCCCGTCAGTATCATCAAGCGCAGCGCAGGCCGTTCTGCCGTTGCCGCAGCTGCTTACCGCAGCGGAACCAAGATGACAAATGAATGGGATGGAATGACCCACGACTACACCCGGAAAGGCGGCATTGTCCATGCGGAGATCATGCTGCCCGCCCACGCCCCGCCGGAATTTGCAGACCGTTCTATCCTCTGGAACAGCGTGGAGCAAATCGAGAAAGCAAGGGACAGCCAGCTTGCCCGCGAGATTGAAGCAGCCCTGCCCCGTGAACTGTCCGGCGAACAACAGCTTGCCCTTGTGCGTGCCTATGTGAAGGACAACTTTGTAGACAAAGGAATGTGTGCCGACTTTGCTATCCATGACAAGGGAACCGGCAATCCTCATGTCCATATCATGCTGACGCTCCGGCCTCTGAAAGAAAATGGACAGTGGGGCGCAAAGTGCCGCAAGGCATACGATCTGGACGAGAATGGACAGCGTATCCCGGATGGGAAAGGCGGCTGGAAAAATCATCGGGAGGATACGACCGACTGGAACGATAAAGGAAATGTGGAGATTTGGCGGGCAGCGTGGGCAGCCTACACCAACCGGGCGCTGGAATCTGCCGGTAGACCGGGGCGCATTGACCACCGCAGCTACAAGCGGCAGGGCATTGATAAAATTCCCTCTGTCCATCTGGGGCCAGCCGCCAGCCAAATGGAAAAGCGCGGTATCCGCACCGACAAGGGAGAAGTAAACCGGCAGATTGCTGCTGACAACAAGCTGCTAAAAGAAATCAAAGCCCGCATTACTCGGCTTTATCGCTGGTCGAAAGCCGAAGCAGAAAAACCACAAACGCAGCAAAGCAGCTTGACCGCCTTGTGGGAGGCCCAGCAGCAGTTGAACGCTCCCCGCACCCGCACCGGCAAAATCCGGGCTTTGCAGGAAAGCGCTGCACTATTTAGCTTTTTGCAGGCAAACGGCATCCAGTCTATGCAGCAGCTTCATGAAAAAATCGCTGATATGAACAGCTGTTACTATGACCTGCGGGGAAAGATCGTCAAAGCTGAGCGTCGGATCGCCATTCTTACCGAACGCGGGGAGATGTGGGAACAGTACAACCAGTACAAGTCCATCCACAAGCAGCTTGCCAAAGTAAAGCCGGAAAAGCGGGAACAGTTTGAGCAGCGCCACAGCCGGGAACTGATCCTGTATGATGCAGCAGCCCGGTATCTGAAAGAACTGAAAGACAGCGGCGAGGGGATCACCCCGAAGGCATGGCAGCGGGAGATCGACCAGCTGACCGCCGGAAAGCAGACGGACACGCTTGCCATGAAATCCATGCGGGAGGATTTGAAAGCAGTGGAACGGCTCCGCAAAACCGCCGAGCAGCTGTCCCGACAGGAAAGGGACAAGTCTCACGACCGTGGGCTGGAGCGGTAAAGGCTACCGCGTTTTGGCGTACCCCTGTCAAGTGCGTCGCGTTTCACGACATACTTTTGCATACAGAAAAACCGCCGTACAGGTTTCCCCATACGGCGGCAGACTGTTTATTTGCCGAACAAATCGCTGTGTGTGCCGGTGCGGGCCAGCGTCAGCACCAGAACATCATCCTCTATGCGGTAGACAAGCAGCCAGTCCGGGAGAATATGACATTCCCGATGGCCTGCCCAATCGCCGGACAGGTCATGGTCGCGGTTTTTATCCGGCAGCGGTTCTCCCATCGCCAGCAATGCTACGACCTGCTCCAGCAGCTCGATCTTCAAGCCACGCTTTATGGCTCGTTTGTAGTCTTTTTTGAAACTGGTCGTGTACTTGACGGTATATTTGGTTTCTTTCATCTTTTCAGGTCGGCAAACAACTCGTCAAGGTCATTGTAGCCCTTTACAGACGGGGCTTTTGCAATCCTTTCCGCTTCCAGCATGGCAGCAACCGTTTCTTTGTTCGGCTGTTCCAGCCTTACTTCAAAGGGAATGCCGCCTTCACGAAGCGACTGGCGCACAAAGATGTTAAACGCCGTAGTCAGGTTCATGCCAAGTTCAGTAAACAGTGCGTCCGCCTGCGCTTTCAAATCTGCGTCCATGCGGATACTGATGTTTGTGGTATTTCCAGCCATACGATCAACCCCTTTCTGCTGGCAATTATAGTATATGCCATTTGCACGAAGAAAACAATACTTTGCACGAATATTTAACAATAAATTCATTCAAGGAGGATACTTGCTTTATGAAAGAAATCATTTATGAAGAACAACAAGACTGAACCTATCCCTGTCATGGATTACCGCCAGTATCGCAGAGCGCGGAAACTGGTGCATGAGTGCTGTAACTACATCGACGGAAACTGTATCGCTCTGGACGATGGGGAGGAATGTGTCTGTGTCCAGTCTATTTCCTACTCCCTGTTGTGCAGGTGGTTTCGGGCGGCGGTATTACCGCAGGATAAGGAACTGGAAACGGCGCTGTTCCACCGGCTGAATGCGACAGCAAAAGACATTGTAAACAGTAAGCACGACTGATTTTTTACTGGGCGGCACAGACCCGTTCGGAGAAAGGAGCGCCATGAACAAAGAACCCCGTACTATGCAGGTGGCAGACGCCGTTACTGCGTCCAGAGCGCCGGAAAACACACCGGCGATGGTAAAGAAAATCGGTAAGACGACCTACAAGGTTCATGTCCATTTCAGCAATACCAGCACAGAAACCATGAGCGATAAAATCAAGCGTATGCTCAAAAATGAAATTCAGCAGATGTGACAGACTGATAAACGAAGCCGCCTTGTGCTAAACTGATGATGGTACGCACCAAAATTTTTGTCAAGGAGGACACAAAAATGCTTTACACAGAAAAAGAGAAACATGAAATTGAGCGAGTAAAGGAAGTCTTTACGAAACATCTGCGGCAAAGCCCTGATTTTGAACTGCTCTGGTCGGACAAGGTGGGCTATGTCTGGCTGACGATTGGCGTAAATCCGCTTTATGTGGATACTGGCATCAGGATAGAATCAGCCGCCGATCTCTGCGGCAGGTGTTTGGACGATGTTGCTACGGATGTTTTGTATATGACGGGCAACGATCATGCACTGGAAGCAGCCGACCCGCTGGAATTGGCCGAAATCAAGCGGCGTTGGGAGCCATATATCAACCAGCTACCAGACTACGCGTATCTATGCAAAGACCTGCTGAACGGAAAAATGTAATCTATCAAACGAGGTGTCAGGAGCCATACAATGCTTCTGGCACCTTTTTTGTGGATTTTTTGTGAATTTGATTAAAAAGTCCTTGACAATTTGTCTCTGGCAAGACCGCAAAATCTATATTGATTAGCTGCGGCGCCAGACTTGCCCCCTTTGACATTAAGGAAGTCCGAGAGATCACCATGTATGACGAGCTGGAGCTTGACCTGGTGGGCGACAGGAAAACGGCGCTGTTCTTTATCATCAGTGATACGGATGCGACCTTTAATTTCCTTGTCAGCATGGCTTATACCCAATTATTTAATCTGCTCTGTGAGCGGGCGGATGATAAATTCGGGGGCAGGCTCCCGGTCCATGTGCGGTGCCTGATCGACGAGGCGGCCAATATCGGGCAAATCCCGAACCTGGAAAAGCTGATGGCAACGATCCGAAGCCGTGAAATTTCGGCCTGCCTGGTATTGCAGGCACAGAGCCAGCTCAAAGCACTTTATAAGGACAACATGGACACGATCATAGGCAACTGTGATTCTTCTCTTTTCTTAGGCGGTAAGGAGGAAACCACCTTGAAAAGCTGGAACTCCCTGCTGGGGAAAGAAACCATTGATATGTATAACACCAGCGTCACGAAGGGCACCCAGGAATCCCACGGGCAGAACTTTCAAAAGTTAGGAAAGGATCTGATGTCCGTTGACGAGCTTGCGGTAATGGACGGCGGCAAATGCCTCTTACAGATCAGAGGTGTGCGTCCCTTCCTGTCCCGTAAGTATGGTATTACCAAACACCCGAATTACAAATACCTTTCGGATTTTGACGAAAAGAACGTCTTTGACATAGAGAAATACCTATCTACAAGGCTGCCTGTACGTCCCGAAGAGCTGTACCCCAACTATGAGATCCCGCCGGAAGAACTGGCAGCACAGACAACCGCATAAAATCCCGCCGTATCATTTCCTTATTATATGGCGGGATTTTATATATCCTTTTGAAAGGAGGTGCCTATTGCGGATTCGTGATTCTCCCTGACAACTGAATATCCCCGCAGGTCTTACCCTGCTCCTTATGCCGCCGTCATGTTTTTGTGGATTTTCTATTTGAGCATGGCGGCGGCTTTTTTCGTTTCCGGGCCAATGCGGCCACAACAACAAATTTTATAAATATTAAGGAGGACTAAAATATATGGCATTTTTCGCAAGCGCGATTGACACTTTGAAGATTCTCGTTATCGCTCTGGGCGCCGGCCTCGGCGCATGGGGCGTCATCAACCTTCTGGAAGGATACGGAAATGACAACCCTGGGGCCAATGCTCATGTACGGTAAAGAAGCAAGCAACCGAAAACAAGAGATAGACCGCCAGCACCACACTATTCCGAACCAAAGAAACCAAAAACCAAAAGACAAGCACCGTGGAAATGTGTATAACTTGCTATTCCGTCATGGAAAAGTCCGTTCACAGAACATGGAAAAGCTAAAGGGCAGCTTTCCCACATTCTGCAAACAGACTTTCCCACAACTCCATAAGATAGCAAGTTATGCACATTACGCACAGTGCCGACGACTACGGAATCCCTCTCATTACCTTGCTTTTTTTATAAAAATATCTGATGCCTATTGACTTTTATGTAGAGATGAGTATAATTTAGAACGTGCGTTATAAAACAATCGTCTTAGAAAGGAGAAAACAATATGCCACCAACAGCAAAATTTACTAAAAGTCAGATTATAGAAGCCGCTCTGGAAATTGTAAGAACAGAAAATGTTGATAAATTAACGGCAAGAGCTTTAGGGAAAAAGTTGGGTAGTTCTGCGTGTCCTATTTTTACTGTATTTGAAAACATGGAAGAAGTACAACAGGCAGTATTTAAAGCTGTTAAGGATATTTACAAGCAGTATATAGAAAAAGGGTTGTCGGAAAATCCTGCATTTAAGGGGGTAGGAACACAGTATATTCTTTTTGCTGTAAATGAGCCAAAGTTGTTTCAAATCCTTTTCATGAAAGAACAAACTGAAAATCATGGAATTAAAAATGTACTACCTATGATTGATGAAAGCTATGATAAAATACTTACTTCTATTATTGCAGAATACGGAATTGCAAGAGAAGATGCCGAAAGGCTGTATCAGCATCTATGGGTTTATACACATGGAATTGCGACCTTGTGTGTAACCAAAATGTGCTACTTTACAAGTGAGGAAATAAGCGAAATGATGACAGAAGTATTTGTTAGTCTACTAAAAAGGTTTCAAAAGACAATTGTTTAGATTTCTGCTAACCTCTAAATTATAAAGTGGAACTATTAACCATGCACCACCCCATGTGGGAGAAAGGGGGGAATCATTTATGCCTTCCACAGAAGCATACAGAGAACACATCATGTATACGTTCAACGGCTTTTGCAAGACTGTCATACGCTTTGCGGCTATCAACGCATGGCGTGACAGGAGCAGACGGCGGCAAAAAGAAATATCCCTTGAATACCTCACAGAAGAAAAGTTTTACCCTTTAGGCACAACAGATGAATATTTTGAAGCACCCTATGAAGAATATCCCATTACGATATGCGGTCAGACAGTTATCCTCACCAATGGGGAGCTTGCCGCCGCCCTGTTATCTCTGCCAGAGAAGAACCGGGAAATTATTTTCCTTTACTTTTTCGGGCATTACACACAACAGGAAATCGGGGAAATGTACGGACGCTGCCGGAGTACGACCGGGTATCAAATCCGCAGGACTTTACAGCTTCTGCACAAAGAAATGGAGATGTTTTCACATGGGGAATCCGAACCTTTTGACCTATGAAACGATTGTCCGGGCGACCAGCGGAGAGCCGGAAGCCGTGGACGAGGTTTTACGGCATTACAGCAAGCGAATCCGAATCGCCGCCATTGAAAACGGGCATATCGACAGAGATACGGAGGACAGCATAAAATCCCGGCTTGTTGCTGCATTGTTCAAGTTCCGTTTTGATGAACAGGAAGTATAGAAAATCATTTTCATATTTAAAAGACATTATATAATAAAGCAACTTCAAATAGGGAGTGTTAAGTTGATTGGAGGATAGGAAAATAGAAAAAATAGGATTTCAAAATGATAAAGAACAATTTAGTTCAAATAGTTTATTTATGGAGGAAAAAACAATGGGTAAAGACAAAAAGAAAATTGTAATTGTAGGTGGGGGCATTGCCGGATTGTCAGCAGGAATTTATGGAAAACTTGCAGGTTATGACGTGGATATTTATGAAAAAAATCCGGTTGCCGGTGGGCAGTGTATGGGGTGGAACCGGAAAGGATGCCATATTGATAATTGCATTCATTGGCTCACCGGAACGAAAAAGGGGACAACACTCCGCAAGGTATGGGAAACAGTCGGAGCATTAGATGAACATACGGAATTTGCGGATTGTGACAGTTTTTATACAAGTATCAAAGGGGATTCGCAGGTAACATTATGGAAAGATTTAGAAAGGACAAAGTCGGAATTGCTCAAATTGTCCCCTGTAGATGCAATGGAAATAGAAAAATTTATAGAGCATGTGAAATATGCAGCGGAATGTGAAATACCAGCCGAAAAACCTATGGATGCCATGGGAATCATGGATTATATCCATATGGGCGTTTCAATGGCGAATATGCCAAAAGTGATGAGGGAATACGGCTCCATTGATTTGGAGGAACTGTCCACACGGTTTAAACATCCTGTTTTAAAACAACTGTTTACAGATTATTTGCCAAAAGAATATGTTGCAAGTTCATTTCTCGTTTCTTATGCCAGTATTACATCTGGTAATGGCGAGATTCCAATGGGCGGTTCCTTGGCAATGGCAAACCGTATGGTGAATCGCTTTTTACAGTTGGGAGGGAATTTGCACTGCAATACACCAGTTTTACAGATTCTTATAGAGAATAAAAAAGCAATTGGAATCGAAATAGCAGATAAAAAAAGGGTGTTAGCGGATTATGTTATTTCATCAGTAGATACGATGGAGATGTTTGGTAGGTTAATCGGGAAAAAGTATATGGATGCAAAATGGCAGTCCTGTTATGCTGATAATGATAAATATCCTCTTTTTAGTGCCGTTCAAGCAGCATTCATGGTAGACCAAGAAGCATACGATAGAAAAGGTACTATTTTCTTTGACTGTAGTCCTTTTGAAACAGGAGGAAAGAAAGTGGAGAGGATTTCAGTAAAAAGTTATGAATATGAACCGAAATTTGCTCCAACAGGGAAAATAGTGATTCAAGTAAATGTTCCTCAATTTGATAAAGAATACTTATACTGGAAGGGTTTGACAAGTGAGGAGTATGAGAGCCGGAAAAAGGAAGCAGTAAAGGCAATAGAAGAACGATTGCAGATGCAGTTTCCCGGTCTTCAAGGGCATATGGTATTTCTCGATTGCTGGACACCGATTACTTATGAACGGTACTGCAACGCATATCATGGAGCATATATGGGATTCATTACAAGAAAAGGTGTAAAGTCCTTTCGTGTGAAAGGGCTTTTAAAGGGGGTACAAAACCTATATATTGCCAGTCAGTGGATTATGGCACCGGGAGGACTTCCGGTGGCAGTAACGGCAGGGAAGTTCGCTGTGTGGCGGATTGCCCGCAAAGATAAAAGAACCATTTAAAAACTGAATAACCGCCGCTACATAGAACGGCACACCAAGACAGGAAACCAAGAAAAGGTTTCCTGTTTTTTTGCGCCCATTTTTGGCATTTTCAGAAATCGCCAGTATTATGCCGTGCAAAGGGGGATAGAAAGAAATTCCCTCTCCCATTTGGCAAATCCGCAGACTGTCCGTGGAGGGCGGGCGAGAAGAATTTTTCACAAATTCCCGCCTATTCCGACTTGTGCGGTTTTGTAAGGAATAGAGGGAAATTTCCGCAAATCTCCGTCATTTTTGCTTTGCGTGGTGTTGTAGGTAGTAGGGAGAGAAATACCGCCGCAAAGTTGGCAGAAGCCCCGCCCTCTCCGTCGAGGGTATCAGCAAAAGCCCACACAGCGGAAGCCGTCACTTTCTTAGAGCAAGATTCTACCACAGTACCAAATTTCGCTAATCGCTCAATTTGTCCTGCGGGAATCTTGTTGGGGTTGCCACCCCAAGCCCGCCTTTTGCGGCTTGCGCCGCTTGAAAAAATCCACCCACGAAAGGAGTTGAAGCCCATGAAAAAATACAACACGCCACACCGCCGCCGGGTAATCAAGACACGCTTGACCGAGGAAGAATACGCCGAATTTTCCGAGCGTGTCGCCCTCTGCAAAATGAGCCAGTCTGAATATATCCGGCAAGCCCTTATCAAGTCAAGCATACGCCCGGTTATCACCGTTTCCCCGGTCAATGATGAATTGTTGTCTGCCGTTGGGAAGCTAACCGCCGAGTACGGCAAGATAGGCGGCAATCTCAATCAGATTGCCCGCTGTCTGAACGAGTACGGCGCACCTTATAACGCCCTCTCCCAAGAAGTGCGAGCCGCCATAGCGGAGCTTGCCGCCTTGAAGTTTGAAGTCTTGCAGAAAGTAGGTGAAGCCGTTGGCAACATTCAAACATATCAGCTCTAAAAATGCCGACTATGGAGCTGCCGAACAGTACCTAACTTTTGAGCATGACGAGTTTTCCATGAAACCCACTCTTGATAAAAACGGGCGGCTTGTTCTCCGTGACGATTACCGCATAGCTTCCCTTAATTGCGGCGGGGAAGATTTCGCCATAGCGTGTATGCGCTCCAATCTGAAATACGGCAAGAACCAAAAACGGGAGGACGTAAAGAGCCACCACTATATCATTAGCTTTGACCCCCGTGACGCACAGGACAACGGCTTGACGGTTGACCGGGCGCAACAGTTGGGCGAGCAGTTTTGCAAAGAGCATTTCCCCGGACACCAAGCCCTTGTATGCACCCACCCGGACGGGCATAACCACAGCGGCAACATTCATGTGCATATCGTAATCAATTCCCTACGAATTGCGGAAGTGCCGCTACTGCCCTACATGGAAAGACCAGCGGACACAAGGGAGGGCTGCAAGCACCGCTGCACGGACGCAGCTATGGAGTATTTCAAAGCGGAAGTCATGGAGATGTGCCACCGGGAAAACCTCTATCAGATTGACTTGCTGAACGGGAGCAAGAACCGTGTCACCGAGCGTGAGTATTGGGCGAAGCGGAAAGGACAAGCCGCACTGGATAAAGAGAACGCTTCCCTTGCCGCCACAGGAGAGCCGCCCAAACTTACGAAATTTGAAACAGACAAGGAGAAGCTGCGGCGCACGATCCGCACCGTCCTGTCCTCTGCTCTCTCTTTTGAGGACTTCTCCGGGAAGCTGCTACAACAGGGCGTGACCGTCAAGGAGAGCCGGGGGAGGTTGTCGTATCTCACGCCGGACAGGACGAAGCCAATCACCGCCCGGAAGTTGGGTGATGATTTTGACCGTGCCGCCGTACTGGAAACACTCACTGGTGTTAGTATATAAGTGTGGACAGAAAAAGTTGAACAACCTATACTATCAAATGAAAGAGCAAAGGAGATGTTCAACATGGCGAAAAATCAAAAATCTTACACTCCGG
>CAJTFB010000053.1 GCA_910575665.1 Eubacteriaceae bacterium | reverse complement strand
CAGATTAAGATTTCCCCAGTATTCGTTATTGACAGAAATTATTGTAGGAATTATAGTAAAGAAGGACGGAAAACCAGTGTGGTCGTCCGTCCTTTCAAATCATTATCATAGAAGAACTGAATTTACAGAGAAAATTTCAAACTCTCAAAATTGATGTTATTCTAGATAAAAGGAGCCTTTTATTATCACTGCAGGAGATGAAATATTAATGCTACTCAACAGTTAAAGCATTAGATAGAGAAATATAAATATATTCTTCTTTTGATGCAATTATTTGAATTGACTTGCTCAAATCCAACAAAGTTAATTTTGATCGAGATTTACCTAACTGAAATAAATTGATAGACAACTTATCCCAATCATATGATACCTGTATTAACTTTTTGCCACATTCTCTAACAATATCATTATCGAGCAAATTACCGGATTCAATTAAGAATTGTCCATACATTTTGCGAAAGATCCCGCCACCTGTACCGCCACCAGCATCAATTTGAAAAAAGTTATTAATACATGTATTATGAAAAGTCTTCGGATCTAATTTATCCCACTTTTTTATTTCTTTAGAGAACTTTCTAATACCATTAACACCATTCATTTGAGTTACATTGCTTAACATATTATTGCAAACCTCAAGAATGGATTTTTTCAAAATGCTATTATTAACCTCACAGTAATTTGTAAAGTCAATCTCTAAATATTTATTATTAGTCGGATATGGTTTATTCTTACTAGATCTTGCATTTTTAAATTGGTCATATGGTACTAAATGATAATCCGAATGGATATCTCCTTTAGGAGTGTTAACCGAAACATCGTTATTATCACGATCGCTTATATAGAACACCTCATTTTGATCATCATATCCAAAAAGTATGACGGAATGACCACCAAAATGCCCATACATATGTAAATATTTCAAGTAATACATATCAACATAAGTTAATACAGGTGTGTTTGAAGAAACTAGCTTTTTGATCTTTTGAGTAGTTCTTTCAAAACTAGTACTTTGTTTACATTTAATTGAAATATTAAGCCGTCTTGCTAGCTTCTCCTCAAATTCAAAGACTTTTGTTCTCCCTGAAATAAAAGGGCCAGATGATAAATTTAGATATGTAAAAGAGAGACCTGATGCAATACCAAATAACATTTCTTCTGTCATAGGGTGATTGTAGTAGTTAAATATTTGCTTAAGTGAGTTCGTGATACAGTGATACCCTCCACTTGTAGTAAAATTATTTACAACATGTTTTGATAAGGTTGTATCGTTCTCATGTTTAACGTCTAAACTAGAACGATTTTCTTTTGATGATGAAAAATTTTCCATGGTAACCTCCATATATAATTTTTTTAGGCGTTTTCGAAACGCCGCATCCCGCATAAAATCGAGCTTTTTTTCATTGATAAAATAGAACAACTCCTCACAGGTTTGTGGTAAAATTGAGATGTCAAATAACAATCAACCATGTCCACCTGAAAGGAGTTGTACCTATATGATAACATACAATCAGCTTTCTTTGGCAGATATTATTTTAGATTGCTAGGATATTTATGAATCCGACAAACCTCAGTTCCTGTCTCTCCACGTAAGCGTCAAATCCTCCGCTCCGCTGTAAATTAGGCGTCGCTTACTGTAGCAATCAGCCGGCAGTGTTTCTGACCACGGTATGAGTGGCTCCAGCTTTGTTTCATCTGTATTTCCCTCTGCATCAATCACTTGTGGTAGCTCTGTCAGCAGGTGTTTGATATAGTAATAAACATTCAAGTTATTGGTGCGGGCTGTTTCGATAATTTTGTAAATGACTGCATTTGCCTGGGCTTCCCAGTTATATTGATTGTCATCCGGTTTTTCCGGCCGATAGTGAAATTTCTGACTGCTCTTTCACTGGCTGAGTCGTCAATTGGCACTTCGCCGTCGGTAAGAAATACTTTGAGATATTTTTCCTGATTCAGGAAGTAATTAAGGCCTTTCGCAGTTTCTCCTTTTGGAAGAACCATATTATTTGCAAGGACTTCTTTAATCAATCCATGAAAAGAATTCCGCAACCAATGGTTTAATTGAGGCCTGCTGTTCCTTCAGCCATTCTTCAGGGGTCAGGTCTTTCAGGGCTCCCTCCAAGTCGTAGATTGCTCCGATTCTGCCTAGAGCCTTGTATGCTATGGAGGACTGAATGGCTTACTGCTTCCCTTTGTCAATGGCCGAGGTCATGTTGTGTTTGTGTATTATAGACATTATTATTGTGTTTCATATTAGATATGCCCTTGTCCTATTTAAAAGGACATATAGTATGGTCGCCAAATCTTTAAAAGAATTGTTGATATAAGGATTAAATTTGCAGAAAAATTCAAAACTTTTTCTAATGCCTCTGTTGTTGATACAATTCTAAGTAAAGATACTCCTTTTAACAAACCCAATCTTCTAATACAAGATTTTCACGTGGCAGTGAGTAATTAGTCTTTAGGGCAACGATTATCACTGCCTTCTCCCTGTTGCTGAGAACTGTCTGATCGATATGGGGGACTTTTTTTAACACGTTAATTTTTTCCTTAAGAATATCTATTTCATTGGTAGTCTAGATTTTTGTCCGCACCCTCGGCTCCCATAAATATACATAAAACATACGCTGGCCTTCCATTTTAGCTAGATAGTCGGATAAACTCATCTCCAGAAAACTCCACTTTTACTCTACATTTCAAATCTTAAAATCTGCCCATAATCTATCGGAGTAGTAATACCCAAAACGGCCTGCATCATCATTGCATGCCCTGATATTACTACACATTTATATTTGCAATACTTCTTTAAGCACGCTAAAACTCTATCCCTAACCATCTCAGTGCTTTCCCACGTTTTAATTTCACCACTAGGGTAAACTCCATTCATGCGATCATGCTCCTGGCATAACATGAGTAATTCCTTATCGTCAGTTATAGAATATGTCAGATCAGCCTGCCACTCATGCAAATCGCGTTCTACCTCAACGTCCACATTCAATTGTTTCGACATTATAGCTGCGCTTTGCATTGTTCTTGTAAATGGTGAAGAAACTATAATATCAACATCATATTTCGATAACACCCCGCAGCTATTTCTAATCTGCCGTTTACCATTCTCTGACAATCCAGCGAGGTTTTTCCCCATCGGTATACGTGCCCACTCAGCTACACTTGAATAATCAGGTTCCCCGTGCCGGACAAATAAAAATTTTGTCATACCCATTACTCCTAATGACCCTAAAACAAAAAATAATTTTTTGTTTTAGGGTCTATACTCATTCTTCCAACCACCTGACTTTATAATCTCGTATCCCATGCCAGATGAAGCGGACTGTCCGGATTATTCCGAAACTTCTCATAGGAAGTTTCAAAAGGAGCGATTTCTTTAATATTAGAACCGCCTGCCGCACCGATTATATAAGCCTTAAAATATTCCTCCCAGGAATGGTAGTTCTCCTGAATTTTTTTTGCGGCTTCCGTCGCATAACGGATGGATTCTTCTCTGGTAAAATATCCCGCTATAAACATTCTGCCACACATGTTGCAGGCACAGGCATAATCAAAGGCCGTTGTATCCACCGAAGTGTCTTCTGCCCCATCTTTGGAACCAGCATTCTTCAGCAAATATTGTATCATCTCCACACCACTGTCATGGTCTTTCACCAGCCAGTCTCCCCGCAGTACCCGGCTGATCATTTTCGCATTTGATTTCGTCTTTTCATAACCGCCAAGGTATTTGTAACTGCCCCCGCAATATTCTGACCATATAGCATATGTACCAGCGATCCAACGCTCTGCATCATTAACTGGCAAAGTTACTTCCGGTTCGTCTTTTGTTTTGTTAAAAAATCCCATTTTTTAATCCTCCTTTATGAAAATAAAACATCAATAAATTTTAAGTTTTGGACTTATATACAAATTATAACACATTATGAACTTTGAAGAAAATTAAAAATCTCAAAATTTTTAATGTGAAACAAAAAAAATTCTATGTTTTCTTTTTATTGTATTGGATATACTGTCAATATCAACAAAAGACACGCGCACAGTGTGCCAGAAGGGAGAAAGAAATATGAAGAAAAAATTACTTTGTTTAACAATGGCAATGGTACTTGGATTTTCACTCACAGCCTGTGGATCAAATGGCGGTGACAACACATCAGGTGGTTCGGGTACGACAGCTGATGGAGGCGGGACGTCAACAGTAGCCAACAAAGACAAACCGTTGGTATGGTATAACCGCCAGCCATCTAACAGCTCCACCGGAGAATTGGACAAGGCAGCTATGTCATTTAATAAGGATACCTATTATGTGGGCTTTGATGCCAATCAGGGTGCCGAACTCCAGGGAACGATGGTAAAAGATTATATCGAGAAGAACATCGATAAGATCGACCGCAATGGCGACGGGGTAATCGGTTATGTACTTGCTATCGGGGATATCGGACACAATGATTCTATTGCACGTACGAGAGGCGTTCGTAAGGCTCTTGGTACTGGGGTTGACAAAGACGGCGATATCAACAGTGAGCCGGTGGGCACCAATGTGGATGGAAAGGCTTCTGCCGTGAAAGATGGTTCACTGGAGATAGGCGGAAAGAAATATGTAGTTCGTGAACTCGCTTCCCAGGAGATGAAGAATTCGGCTGGTGCAACATGGGATGCCGCTACAGCCGGAAACGCTATTGGGACCTGGTCCTCTTCTTTCGGGAAAGAGATCGATGTAGTAGTTTCAAATAACGATGGAATGGGGATGTCCATGTTCAACGCATGGTCTAAGGATAATAAAGTTCCTACGTTTGGATATGATGCGAATAATGACGCTGTTGCGGCTATCGCGGAA
The DNA here is from genome assembly GCA_910575665.1 of Eubacteriaceae bacterium. GTDB lineage: Bacteria > Bacillota > Clostridia > Lachnospirales > Lachnospiraceae > Eubacterium_F. Next base: position 15,901 of record CAJTFB010000053.1, on the reverse strand, counting down.
GGATATGGCGGAACCATCAGCCAGCATGCAGATGTACAGGCATATCTGACACTTCGCGTTCTCCGCAATGCACTGGATGGGGTAGATATAGATACAGGGATTGGTACGGCAGATGAAGCAGGCAATGTGTTGACAAAAGAGGTATACACCTACAAAGAGGACGAGCGTTCCTATTATGCACTGAATGTGGCAGTGACAGGTGAGAATTATCAGGATTTCACGGACTCTACTAAGGTTTATGAACCAGTATCCAAGAAGCTTGATAACAGTAAGAGTGCAGTGAAGAAAGTTTGGCTGAACATTTACAATTCTTCCGATAACTTCCTGAGTTCGACCTATCAGCCGCTTCTTCAGAAGTATGACGATCTGCTCAACCTTGAGGTTGATTATATTGGCGGTGACGGTCAGACCGAGTCAAACATTACAAACCGTCTTGGAAATCCGGGTCAGTACGATGCCTTTGCGATCAATATGGTTAAGACGGATAACGCAGCTTCTTATACCGCGTTATTGAATCAGTAATCTCCTCTGGTGTATGACCACTCATAAAATGCACTGGAGTTGGACAGACACAGTATGGGCCGGGCGGCGGCCGGGAGATCCGCCGTCCGTCTGGGGAGAAGAAATTCTCCCCCATTGTGTTGTCATGGAGACAGATCAGCATACAGTTACAGGGGTGAATTTGTGAAAATATAATTTTTCACAGGCAAATTTGTGCCTGCGGTCAAACGTTTGCAGGTTACGGAAAGGCACGGTTATAATTATGGCAGATGAAAAAAATGATATTATCCTGTCAATACGGGGTATGAGCAAGTCCTTTGGCCGAAACAGAGTCCTGGATCGTATCAATCTGGACGTGAAGCCGGGCACGGTTATGGGACTGATGGGAGAAAACGGGGCAGGTAAATCAACGATGATGAAGTGTCTCTTTGGCACATATCAAAAGGATGAAGGTAAGATCTTTCTGGAGGGGAAAGAAGTAAATTTTTCCGGTCCGAAGGATGCTCTTGAAAATGGCATCGCAATGGTGCATCAGGAATTGAATCAATGCCTGGAAAGAAATGTGATCGACAATCTGTTCCTGGGGCGCTATCCTAGGAATTCCATGGGGGTAGTGGACGAGGGGAAAATGAAAAGAGAGGCTTCTGAACTTTTCAGGAAGCTGGGGATGACCGTTGATCTCACTCAGCCGATGCGGAATATGTCAGTTTCCCAGAGGCAGATGTGCGAGATCGCCAAAGCCATCTCTTATCATTCCAGAGTTATCGTTCTGGATGAACCTACTTCTTCTCTTACCGTACAGGAAGTGGATAAACTCTTTGAGATGATGCGGATGCTGAAAAAACAGGGGATCTCCCTTGTCTACATTTCCCATAAAATGGATGAGATCTTTGAAATTTGTGATGAAATATCGGTTCTTCGGGATGGAAATCTTGTTATGACGAAGAACAGCAAAGATACGGATATGAATGAGCTGATCGCAGCGATGGTGGGACGTTCCCTTGAAAACCGTTTTCCACAGGTTGACAATACGCCAGGAGATGTTGTTCTGTCGGTGCAGCATCTGTCTACAAAGTTCGAACCTAATTTGCAGGATATCTCCTTCGACGTGAGGGAGGGAGAAATATTTGGTTTGTATGGATTGGTGGGCGCCGGGCGGACGGAGCTTCTGGAGACAATCTTTGGTGTTCGTACCAGGGCGGCAGGACGTGTTTACTTTAAGGACCGCCTCATGAATTTCAGCAGTGCGAAGGATGCCATGGATCACGGCTTTGCCATGATCACAGAGGAACGGAAAGCCAATGGACTTTTTCTGAAAGGCGATCTGATCTTTAATACCACCATTGCCAACCTGAAACAGTACCGCTCCGGAGTGGCGCTTTCGAATTCGAAGATGAACAGGGCGACGGCAAGGCAGATCGACATCATGCATACGAAGTGCATGGGACCGGAGGATATGATCTCCAGTCTGTCGGGAGGGAACCAGCAGAAGGTAATTATGGGAAAATGGCTGGAACGCAGTCCGGAGGTATTTATGATGGATGAGCCCACCAGGGGAATTGATGTCGGAGCCAAATACGAGATTTATGAACTGATCATCAAAATGGCAAAACTGGGAAAGACCATTATCGTTGTTTCGTCTGAGATGCCGGAGATCCTTGGGATCACAAACCGTATTGGCGTCATGTCAAACGGACGTCTTTCTGGTATTGTCAATACCAATGAGACAGATCAGGAAGAACTTTTAAAACTCAGTGCAAAATACCTATAACAAGGGAGATGAATAGATATGGCGAATGAAAAAAGTAAGATTCTTACAGCGGAAGAGGAGATGCAGCTGAGGAAGCCAATCGATGATTATGTTGGCAGGATCCAGGAAAGGATTGACGGTCTCAGGGCAGAGGATTCACCCAATAAGGGAGAGATTTCAAAGCTGATCCAGGATGCCGAAGGCTATCTGGACAAGCATTTCGATTCGGAATACTACCAGAAAGTAAAAGCAGGCTGTGAGCTGGAAAAGGCAGAGGTAAAAAGCAATTATGAAAAAAAGATTGCTGAGCTGAAGCAGGAGCATGAACAGATCATGCAAAAGCTTTCTGACAGCCAGGAGATCAAGGATGAGAAATATGTTTACAAAAACCGGCTGTTTGATGCAAAGATGAAGAGAGACAAAGATCTTCAGCAGATCAAAGACCGGAGACATGCGGCGTACACATATAAATTTCATTTGATTGACCTGCTTCGTATGTCCAAATTTACCATTGCGGAATCCATAGCGCAGAAATGGGAGAATTATAAATATACCTTTAACCGCAGAAGCTTTCTTCTGCAGAATGGATTGTATATTGCCATCGCTTTGATCTTTATTATGCTGTGTATCATCACACCGATGGTAAAAAATGCGCCGCTGCTGACCTACAACAACGTGCTGAATATTTTGCAGCAGGCTTCCCCCAGAATGTTTCTTGCCCTGGGTGTGGCAGGATTGATCCTCCTTACCGGTACCGATCTATCCATTGGCCGTATGGTGGGAATGGGAATGACCGCGGCGACGATCATCATGCATCAGGGGATCAATACCGGTTCTGTATTTGGACATATTTTTGATTTTACACAGCTGCCGATTGCTTTGAGAGTGGTTTTCGCGCTGGTTGTTTGTATCCTTCTGTGTACGATCTTTACCGCTATTGCAGGTTTCTTTACCGCGAAATTCAAGATGCATCCGTTTATTTCAACGATGGCGAATATGCTGGTGATCTTTGGACTTGTCACCTATGCAACCAAGGGTGTTTCTTTCGGAGCCATTGAACCCGTGATTCCGAATATGATTATCCCGAAGGTAAATGGGTTTCCAACGATTATCCTCTGGGCGGCGGCAGCAGTTGTGATCGTGTGGTTTATCTGGAATAAGACGACTTTTGGTAAAAATCTGTATGCGGTGGGTGGAAACCCAGAAGCAGCTTCTGTTTCCGGTATTTCGGTATTCAAAGTGACAGTTGGCGCCTTTGTTATGGCGGGTATTCTGTATGGTTTTGGTTCCTGGCTGGAATGTGCGAGAATGGTAGGATCTGGTTCTGCTGCTTATGGCCAGGGCTGGGAGATGGATGCCATCGCGGCCTGCGTGGTAGGAGGTGTATCCTTTACCGGTGGTATTGGTAAGATCTCTGGTGTTGTAGTCGGTGTAATTATTTTTACAGCGTTGACCTATTCCCTGACGATTCTTGGAATTGATACAAATCTGCAGTTTGTATTCTCAGGTATCATTATCCTTGTGGCAGTTACACTGGATTGTCTGAAATATGTACAGAAAAAATAGTACGGAAGGAACAGCTGGTGTACAAAATACTGCATGGGAGGCTATATGGATAATTATTCAGTACTTCTGGTGGATGATGAAGAAGAAGTGATCCATGTCATAATGCGGAAGATCAACTGGGAAGGACTTGGATTTTTTGTGGTAGGACATGCCAATAACGGGGCAAAGGCCTTTGAGATGGTGGAGGAATTTCAGCCTGATGTGGTGATGACAGATATCCGAATGCCGTTTATGGACGGAATGGAACTGTCCCGCCGCATCAAGGCAGAATATCCTGCTACGAAAATCTTGTTTTTTACCGGATTTGATGAATTTGAATATGCCAAAGGGGCAGTACATCTGGAAGTGGAGGAATATATTCTAAAGCCTGTGAATTCAGTGGAATTGACCAATGTATTTACGAAGCTGAAGATAAAACTGGATCAGGAGATCAGTGATAAGCGTAATGTAGAAATCCTTCAGAAATACTATATGGACTCACTTCCTCTTTTGCAGGCAAACTTTTATACATCTCTTATCGAAGGCAGCATTCAGGAAGAAGAGATCTCTGGTTATCTCTCGGATTACCAGCTCTCTTTTCCCGGACCATTTTTCTGCTGCCTTGTGATTCATACGTCTTCCAGCCAGGTGCCTGCTGATATGAATCCTCTCTTGCTCGCTACCTCGGTTCACAAGCAGGCAAGGGAGCGGCTGGCAGAAAAATGGCGTGCCAAATGTTTTTCTTACCTTGGAAATACAATTATGATTCCGCAGCTCGGAACAGAGAACGAAGTGTCAGAGCTAACAGATGAGTGTGACCGGTTCTGCAAGTACGCTAAGAGTATCATAGGGGCTGTAGTCACTATAGGCATCGGTCCAGTCGGTGATTCGATTTTAGCGCTGTCACAATCCTTTATCGGTGCGAGGGAAGCGGTATCATACCGGGTGATCTACGGAGCTGCCAGGGCCATCAATATGCAGGAGGTGGTTCCTGGGGAGATCATCCAGCCTGGTCCGGCGAATGATGCCGAGATGTCAAATCTTTTTAAAATGATCCGTCTGGGTTCTGAAAAAGAGGTGATCCAGGCAGCAGACCGGTATCTAAAGCACATAGCGTTTCCCAACAAATCCCTGCAGCAGCACCATGTTGACATGATGGAGCTGGTGAGTACATTGTATCGTTTTGCGATAAATAATGATATTTCGGCGGCGGATTTTTCGCAGGATATCCGAAAATTTTACAGCAGTATATTTGACCTGGAGCCGGATGAATTTAGGAAATGGCTCATGGATTGCAGTCTCTTTTTTCGCGAAAAGTTGATTTTTGCACGAAACAAGTCCACCAGATCTTTTGTGACGAAAGCGGAGGAGTATGTCCGTCACAACTATGGGGATGAAGACCTTTCCCTGGATCGAGTCTGTGAAGTACTAGGGGTGTCGAATTCTTATTTTTCCAGTGTATTCAAGAAGGAGACAGGGAATTCCTTTATCCGCTATCTGACAGATTATCGGATGGAACGGGCGTCGCAGCTGTTGATCGAGACAAATGAGAAAAGTTATATCATTGCAAGAAATGTTGGGTACGCAGACCCGAATTATTTTAGTTATGTGTTTAAGCGTAAGTTTGGCGTGTCTCCTTCAAAATACAGAAGGGAGCATATAGAGGGTGAACATTAAGTTTTGGGAATATATGAGAAAATTAAAACCAAAGGGAATGCAGTCCACGGTCATGCTGGCTTTCTCCCTGATTTCGATTTCTATTATGCTGATTCTGGGCGTTGTAATGTACATTAAATTCTCTGCCCTGTCTCAGCGGGAGATGATACAGGACACAGAGATGTCGATGGAACAGACCAGGGAGAGACTGGAGGAATATTTGATTGCCATGCGGCAGATATCCGATACCGTTTATTACAATGTGATAAAGGAGAAGGATCTCTCCTCCCAGGATAATAAGATACAGCAGGGGATGAATATCATATATGAGGCAAATCGAAGTCATCTGCGCAGCATCGCGATATATAACGAATATGGAAGCCTGCTGGCGGCGGAACCAGTGGCTTCCCAGAAGGAAGACCCGGATGTGATTCATCAGTCCTGGTTTGAAAAGGCGATGGAGGCGGTGGAAAATATGCACTTTTCTACTCCTCATATCCAGAATTTGTTTGATGATGCTACCAGACGATATTACTGGGTGATCTCTTTGAGCCGTGTGGTGGATCTCACGGACAAGGGAACTCCTGTGCCCGGGGTGCTGCTGGTGGATATGGATTTCTCGGGTGTCTCACGGATGCTGCAGCGCATCAATTCCAACACTTCGGACTCGGGACAGTATTTTTATTTGTGTGACAGCAATGGAGAGATCATCTACCATAAAAAGCAGATGCAGATCAGCAGTGGGAGCTTTCGGGAAAATAATGTAGTTGCTGCCACATATAAGGATGGTGTTTACGGGGAAAAATTTGGGGGAGAACACCGGAAACTGATCATAAAGACAGTAAGTTATACGGGATGGAAGCTGGTGGGTGTGATCCCGGATTCTACATTTACTCAGGGTATGTTTGATATCCGGTATTTTATTATTATGATCATACTTTTGATGGCGATGATGCTCGCTGTGATCAATCGTGTGGTTTCCGTGAGGATCTCCAGTCCGATCTTAAAGCTGGATGACTCCGTCAGGGAATACGAGGCGGGAGAAAAGCCGGAGATCTATATCGGCGGCTCCCAGGAGATCCGGCACCTTGGCAATTCGATCCAGCGGTCTTATGAGCAGATCGACAGGCTGATGCAGGAAATCGTCAAGGAGCAGAATGAGAGAAGGAAAAGTGAGCTGGATGCACTACAGAGCCAGATCAATCCGCATTTTCTCTATAATGCACTGGATTCCATCACTTGGATGATCGAGGGGGAGCGGAACGATGATGCGGTGTATATGATTTCGGAACTGGCAAAACTCTTTCGTATCAGTCTCTCCAGGGGGCAGACCATAATCCGTGTTCAGGATGAGCTGCAGCATGCGAAAAGTTATATGAATATTCAGAAGATCCGGTATAAAAATGCGTTTTCTGTCGTCTTTGACGTGGAGCCAGTTGTCTATACCTATTGCAGTGTAAAGCTGGTGCTGCAGCCGTTATTGGAAAATGCGATCAGCTATGGGGTCAGCGGTATGGATGAACTTGGGGAGATCCGAGTGGTGGCACGGAAACAGGGAGAGAGGATTATTCTCTCTGTAGAGGATAATGGGTTAGGTATGTCAGAGGAAGAGGCAGAATTGGTATTGACAGACAGCGACCGGATCCATAAACGTGGTTCTGGCGTGGGGCTTATCAATGTCAACAACCGGATTCAAATGCTCTTTGGAAAAGAATACGGATTGGTGGTAGAAAGTGAGCCAGACGAGGGAACGACCGTTTCCATCTGTATACCAGCCGTGCCCTATACCGATGAAAACCGGAGAATCCTTGAAAAAGGGTTTATGTTTGGCGCAGATGAGATCAATAACAGGGAAATACAGGACAAATAGAGATGATGAACAGCAAACGAATATTTATTATAATTGAATTTGTACTGGCTTCAATGGTCATTGTAATGGCGTTTATCATGACCAGGGAACAGAGTGGAAAAGACCGCCGGAGGATCTCTGTGATCATTCCAGATCCGGATGCCAGTCGCTGGTCTGCTTTCCGTTATGGACTGAAAATGGCAGCAGAAGATCAGGGCGTGGAGGTATTTGTTGTCAGTACGGGAGATGTTCTGACTTTGGAGGATGAGATCTATATGATCGGGAATGAGAGCGGGAATGGGGTGGATGCCGTGATCCTTCAGCCTGTTCCGGGGGAAGACGTCTTGAGAAAATTAGAAGAGGCCTCTAAAAAGATTCCCATTATGCTTGTGGGAGATCCAGCATCGGAGGATGGGGAAAAATGCCGGCTTCCGGTCACATGTTCCGATGATTATCATATGGGAAAGGCACTGGCGGAAGAGGTGTTACGGGATTTTAATGGAAACGTAGAGGGAAAAGCACTGGGGATTGTGGCAGAGAATGAGGAATCAGTGGAGGCCCTCAGACGGAAAAAAGGGTTTGAGGATACATTGCTGGACAGAGGCGCCCGGATCAGCTGGACCGTTTGTGTTTCCTGTGAAGAGACAGATCATAATTATCTGGAAAACCAGTCGAAAACAGATCTGGTGATCGCGCTGGACGATGTCAGTCTGACGAGGGCGGGAGAATGTGCGGCGGCAAAGGATCTTCACGGGGCGCTGGTTTATGGAATCGGAAACTCCACAGAAGCAGTTTATTATCTGGATACGGGCATGGCAGAGTGCCTGCTGGTTCCGGACGAATTTAACAGGGGATATCAGAGTCTGACAGAAGCTGCAAAGAACCTGGGATTATTCTCATGTAATATGAAAGGGAAGGTCCTGCCTTTTAACGTACTCCGCAGAAAAGAGCTGTTTACTAAGAAAAATCAGGAAATACTTCTAACAATGAGCCAATAGGGGAGGTAATTATGAAAAAGAAAAGAATCTGGGCAGCAGGGTTCATTTTTTGCATGAGCCTGCTGTTTCTTGGCGCTTGTGAAAAACATAGTTTGCAAACAAGGGACAAGTTACATGTAGGAGTGACCTATTACGATCAGAGCGACACCTTTATGAATGAATTGATCGCCTGCGTCCGGAAGAAGATGGAAGAACTGGGGGGAAGGGATCTGGATATCACGATGACCGTTCGGGGGGCGTCTGGTTCGCAGCAGATACAGGATGATCTGGTGGAGGAGATGATCAACGGTGGTTGTGATGTGCTCTGTGTCAATCTGGTGGACCGGACCGATCCGTCGGACATTATAGAACTGGCAAGGAAAAATAATACGCCTATTATTTTCTTTAACAGAGAACCGGTAACAGAAGATATGTTTCGGTGGGATGGACTGTACTATGTGGGAGCTGATTCAGAGCAATCCGGTGTGCTGCAGGGAGAGCTGGTCGCGGAGGCGATTCAGAATAATAAAAAGATAGATCGAAATAAAGACGGTAAAATTCAATTTGTGGTGCTGGAGGGTGAACCTGGTCATCAGGATACCATCATCCGAACGGAAAATGCCGTGAATACATTAAAAAATAAAGGCATAGAGCTTGAAAAACTGGGAAGCGGCATCGCCAACTGGAACCGCGCCCAGGCTCAGAACCGTACAATGCAGCTGCTAAGCCAGCACCAGGGCAGCATCGAATTAGTTCTGGCAAATAATGACGATATGGCCCTTGGCGCCCTGGATGCTTATCACAAGCTAAATTATACAGAGAACGCACTGCCTGTATTTTTTGGCATCGATGGCACAGACGTGGGTCTGGAAGCCGTGCGGGAAGGAAAACTGTCCGGCACCGTATACCATGATAAGGAAGGACAGGCAGCAGCCATGGCAAAACTGGCGAAAGCTGTTGTCACAGGAAAGGGGATGGAAGATATCCCTTTTGAAAATCAAAAGTATATCTTCCTCCCCTATACTAAAGTGAAGAAATAAAACGGGTAAATGCGTTCATGCCATCCTCTGTCCGTTTATATACACCGGAACATTCCAGTACTTTGACAAAAACCCTGCTGATCTCATCCTGGATGATTCCGTGAATATTGTCCTGGTTCAGTTCATGGTCTCCGATCCATCCCTCTACCCAGTCAGCATGTTTTTGAATCCGCTCATCGGTGCGGATATCTTTGCCGCTTAAAATGGCATCTTCTAACAATTCCATCTCGTTTTTCAATCTTGCCGGCAGTACTGCCAGTCCCATTACCTCGATGAGTCCAATATTTTCTTTTTTGATATGATGGAGGTCAGCGGAAGGGTGGTAGACTCCCCAGGGACTCTCGTCAGTAGTGATATTATTACGGAGCACCAGATCCAGTTCAAACAGCTCGTCGTGCATGCGGGCGATGGGGGTAATGGTGTTATGAGGGATCCCGTCGGTCTCATGAAAGATAAATGCCGCTTCGTCGGAGTATGAACGCCAGCATGTCAGAATGTGTTCTGCCGCATCTGCCAGGCGGCCAATCTCTGTTCCTCGTAGACGGATCACGGACATGGGCCATTTTACGATACCCGCTGTGAGATCTTCATATCCTTTTATGGAAAAGGTTTTGTCATAGGGGGCTCTCGCCATCGCAAAGGTATAGCCGCCTCCCTGGAAGTGGTCGTGACTCAGGATCGAGCCGCCCACGATGGGCAGGTCCGCATTGGACCCGGCGGTATAGTGTGGAAACAGCTTGACAAATTCCAGGATCTTATGGAAGGTACTGCGGTTGATCTTCATGGGGATGTGATCCCTGTTAAGTATGATACAGTGTTCATTGTAATACACATAAGGGGAATACTGTAGAAAATAGTCTTCCCCATCCAGCTGGATGGGAATAAGACGGTGATTCTGTCTGGCGGGGTGGGAATAATGGCCGGCATATCCCTCATTTTCCACACAGAGCAGGCAGCTCGGATACCCGGATTTTTTCGCCTGGCCAGCCTTTGCGATTTCTCTGGGATCTTTTTCTGGTTTGGAGAGATTGATCGTAATGTCGATGCGGCCATATTCTGTCTCAGTCACCCATTTTTCATCCTTTGCAATTCGATCCTTTCGGATGTAGTTGGTTGACTGGCTGAATTTATAATAAAAATTCGTCGCGAGTTTGGGATCCATACTGTAAAGATTAGCAAACTGTCTGCGGACCACGGAGGGCGCAGGGGTAAGTTTTCCCATAATTTTCGTGTCATACAGATCTCTCATAGTCACTGTATTCTCCTTAAGGATTCCCTGTTCCCAGGCATAGTCCAACAGATCTTCCAGTATTTCCACCAGCTCACGTTTTTCATGCACTTCTGCTGGTTCATATTCGATCACATCGAACAGTTCCAGAAGCTGGTTGGTGACATATACCTGATCCTCATCCGCAACGAGTCCCGCCCTGTTGCCATAGGATACCAGTTCAGTAATTAATCTGTTGATCATCTTGGTTCCTCCATTCTGTGAACATTTCATTTATTTTGACAGATAGCCATGAGGGTGTGCCTGGTGCCATTTCCATGCCGTGTCGATGATCGTGTCCAGATCAGCATATCTAGGGTCCCATCCAAGTATTTTCTTTGCCTGGTCGCTGGAGGCGATCAGGGTAGAAGGATCTCCCGCCCGCCGTGCTTCTTCTTTTGCCGGAATGGGGTGTCTGGTAACTTTTCGCGCCGTCTCCACCACTTCCTTCACGGTAAACCCGACGCCATTTCCCAGATTGAAAATATTGCTTTCACCACCATTACTCAGGTATTTCATGGCGAGGATATGAGCCTGTGCCAGATCGTTTACGTGAATATAGTCCCGGATACAGGTTCCGTCTTTTGTGTCATAGTCATTTCCAAATATAGAAATATAGTCTCTCTGATCATTGGGAACCTGAAGGATCAGGGGAATGAGGTGGGTCTCTGGATCGTGGGCTTCTCCGATTTTTCCATTTGGATGGGCGCCACAGGCATTGAAATAGCGCAGGGATACATATCTCAGGTTGTGTGCCAGGGAAGTCCACTTGAACATTTTTTCCATAGAAAGTTTCGTCTCGCCATAACAGTTGGTGGGAAGTGTCCGGTCAGTCTCCAGAATGGGAATGCTCTCCGGTTCTCCATAGGTAGCTGCCGTGGAAGAGAATACAATCTTGTCAATTCCATGGGCCACCATGCTTTCCAAAAGAACTTCCGTACCGCACAGATTGTTGTTGTAATATTTAAGGGGTTCTTTCATGCTCTCGCCGACCTGGGAACAGGCGGCAAAATGAATGACGCCGTCGATATCCTCTTTTTCAAATACCGAATCCATAAAAGAACGGTCCCGAATATCTCCTTCATAAAATACTGCCTCTGGATGTACTGCTTCCTTAAAACCGGTCAAAAGGTTGTCTACGACAACAACCTTTTCTCCGGCATCGATCAACTCATAAACGGTATGGGACCCAATGTAACCGGCCCCTCCTAATACTAAAATACGACTCATAATAAATTCCTCCTTATTATAAAATGATGTTGGGGTCAAAAGGTATTTTGCCCCCAACAAATGATGCGAATTGCTTCGTTGTTTCACAACTCCCGCAATTCTTCAAACATTCGAAATCCGCCGATTTACTGCGTAAATCGCTCCTTTCTCATGTTTGGCGGGTCCCAAGTTCAAATGCCTTATCATGCAAGCATGAACGGCATTTTGACCTTTTGACCCTGGCATCATAAAATTGATGATCAAATAACCTGATATCCACCCTCAGAACGGATATTTAATAGATAACAGCATCCTTCCTCAAACAATTCTTCCATGGTTGTCTTGTATTCTTCTATTCGATCTACTGGGACAAAGGCCTGTATCGTTCCGGCAAACCCGCCGCCGTGAACACGGAATGCACCGTCATGTCCTAAAAGTCTTTTGCTCACCATCAAAGCCAGGGGGATTCCCTGTTCCACCGGTTTTTTTGTAGAATACAGATTCTGCAGTAATTCAGCAGAGGATCTTCCGGATTCGCGAACCAGATTTAAAAATGTCTCGAAATCCTTTTTGTCCAGTGCTTCGACTTCTTTACCCACTCTTGCATTATCTCCATAGAAATGGGCTGCTCTCAGGATCGCCCGGTCGGAGCAGACGGTCCGCAGGTGGGGCAGTGAATGGTAAAACTGTTCTTCTTCCACCTCCCGCAGAACTGTTTTTCCAAACTGCGCCGCAATCAGCTTCATTTCCGATGGCACTGACACATAGTCATCTGTCAGGTCAGCATGGCTGCCCTTGGTATCTGTAATAATCAGCTTCAATCCGCCCTTGTCAAAATCACACTGGTGTTTTTCAATCTTAGGATCGGTGGTATCCTCAAAATCAATAAATACAAATCCGCCGACAGAAGATACCATCTGGTCCATGAGTCCGCTCTCTTTTCCAAAATATTTATTTTCTGCGAACTGCCCCATTTTGGCGATCTTTACTGCGCCAGCCCTGCCGTGGTTATAATGCCGGTCAATGATATTTCCAATCAGCACCTCAAAGGCGGCAGAGGAAGACAAACCGCTGCCGGACAGGACGTCCGAAGTGATAAATGCGTTAAATCCGCCCACCTCTATCCCCATATCGTGAAACTGGGAAACCATTCCCCGGACCAGTGCCGTGGAAGTCCCTTTTTCTTCTGGCTGTATACCCAGATGGTCCAATTCTATAAATTCCTGTTCATATCCCACCGACTGGAGACGGATCACATGATCATTATGAAAGGATACGATGGCGATGGCATCCAGATCAATGGCAGCTGCCAGTACGCAGCCATGCTGATGATCCGTATGGTTTCCACAGATCTCGGTCCTTCCTGGAGCTGAAAAGATGGAAATATCTTCGCTCTCCGGATAAATTGTCTCAAAGCTCTTGATTGCCCTGATATATCGTTTCCTCTGTGCAGCCAGTGTTTCCTCGTCGTCCCCATATAATGTGATCAGGGCGTCATCGAAACGGCCCAGAGTAAGTTCTTTTGTCACCTCATCACGATTCATGATCATCCTCCATTCTCGCACACTTTTTGAACCTCAAATGTTCTAATCTGAGTTTAGCATATAGTATGGAAAAATAACATTTGTTTTTTTATTTTTTATCTTAAAATTTTTATGGTCTCAATACGATTCCCCATTTGTGTTTTTTTATACGCTGTTTTTAATGCTATTGCTGTGCAATGGTATGTTTTTTGAAGAAGTTTGTAGATAATAGATGGGAAAGATGGTATAATCAGAGAGAAGATGGAGAATCAGAAAAAATATATTGAGGAGTGGTGGTATGAAAAGAGGAAATTATTTTTTAATTGCTTTAATCTCGTTTATGTTTGCGATTATAATTTGTGGGAACAGATCATGGGCCAAAGACAAAAAGCTGGATTTGTCAATGGGGCAGAAGTCCCATGTATCGATTTCAGATTATGATATTATATATTTTAATTTACCGGATGGCAAGGGAAAAGTAAGAGTAAATATTACGAATGTTGTTTCAAGCGGTACATTTTTAAAATTTGAAAATTACCGGTTTGTAAGTTATCCGTTTAGTAACGATCCTAGTTATAATAGATTAGATATTTCTTTTGTAAATATTTTTTTGAATGATTCTGTGCAAACTTTTTCGGTTAAACCAGGTCAGGCTTCCGTGAGTTTTGATTTGGAATTAGTTGAGGACCATGAAGAAAGATTTTATATTTATATAGATAATTATAGTGACCACAATATAAGCATTAAAAATGTATCTTTTGATATAGAAATTCAGCCGACTGAAAGCTGGGTGGCGAAGTTGGAAAATAAGCAGGATCAACAAGAAGAAGTGCGATTTGATCAGGAGGAATCCTTACAGGATGAAAAGGAGGAAAGATTCAAGGCGTGTGGAAAAATTCTGGAGCAGACTTGCGCTTATTCCAGGAAATGTGAAATAGATATAAAAGTAAAGGATCAAAGAAAGGTAAGGTTATATAGAAAAAGTTCCAGGAAGGGAAAATATAAGCTTGTTAAACAAATGTATAATGGCGGGGATTTATCTTATGAAACATTTTATGACAAGGGGCTTAAACCAAATAAACAGTATTGGTATAAGATTGAAACTCTTGGCTGGGGTGAAAAACTCTGGAGTGAGAAATCTTCCAGTGAATCTTTTTGGACGGCACCAGAAAAAGTGAAAGTAAAGCGCTCTGGCAATACCTTACGATGGAATAAATCCAAAGGTGTAGTAGGATATATAGTTGTCGAATCATGGCATACAAAAGTAGGATATAATATATTTTGGCAGGTGCTTACAGATTATTTCGAAAAAGCATATTTGACTAAAAAAAGATCCTATACACTTAAACACAACGTAGATTATTATGATGTTTATGCAATTGCAAAACATAAGGGTAAGTATTATGCGAATGATTTTGAAGGAATCATTTTCAAAAAGATGTCCAGTTTCAAATTTACTAATTCAGAACGGCGTGTGGGATGATCTATAAATAACTATGGAGGAAAGGTTAGAAAAACTTAAGCCATGCACTTTGTTAATGCGAAAAGTATATTATCAGCTAAAAATGGAATGAATTTATATCGTGGCTGCTCCCATGGGTGTATATACTGCGACTCGAGGAGTAAATGCTATCACATGGATCATGCTTTTGAGGATATCGAAGTTAAGGAAAATGCTATTGAATTATTAGAAGATGCTCTTAGACGAAAACGTTCAAAATGTATGCTGGGTACAGGTTCCATGACAGATCCGTATATCCCCCTGGAAAAGGAAATCGGAAATGTCCGAAAAGCATTATCTCTGGCAGATCAATACGGTTTCGGGTTTACTTTGATAACGAAGTCTGACCGGGTGCTGCGGGACTTAGACCTGCTGAAAGCGATCAATGATAAAACGAAATGCGTTGTACAGATGACATTAACTACCTGTGACGAAGACTTATGTAAAAAAATCGAGCCAAATGTTAGTACCACCAGAGAACGGGCTGCAGTTTTACAGAAATTGCGTGATGCAGGCATTCCAACGGTTGTCTGGCTCAGTCCTATACTTCCCTTCATCAATGATACAGAAGAAAATATCAGAGGGGTCCTGGAATATTGCATCGAAGCCCAGGTATATGGTGTGATTTGTTTTGGAATGGGGCTGACTCTCCGTGAGGGAAACAGAGAGTATTTTTACAGCCAGTTAGACCGTTTGTTTCCACATCTGAAAGAAAAGTATATTCGGACTTACGGCATGCAGTACCAGATAAGCAGCCCTAGGAATGATATGTTGATGAAAATATTTCATCAGCTATGTGAGGACAACGGAATTGTTCATGATAATAATAGGATATTTGAGTACCTATGCAGATTTGAGGAGAAAAGCAGTTATATTCAGTTAAATCTCCTCGATTATTTATAAAAAGTGGTCTACTTATCTTATAGATGGTATTTTACAAAAGGAGAACAACCGGCGGGGTTTTGGAGGGACTATGAAAAAATCTCTGTAAAAAATGAATAGCAGTGTTCCAAAAAGGTCTTCTATGATAAAATCAAATTATCAAAGGAGGCCTTTTACTATGGCAAACAAAAAGAGAAACGT
>CAJTFB010000052.1 GCA_910575665.1 Eubacteriaceae bacterium | reverse complement strand
TTCGACAGTCCCAAAAACATAAAACCGACAAAAACCTCTTACATATCTAATTCTTATCAGGAAAGTCTAAAATCCATAGACACAAGATTTTTTACAGCCTCAACTAAAATCCTAACTTTCCTTATTTTATGCGGCTTGGCGGTATGCCTTGCCACCCTATATGTATCCTTTTCCCTTGTTTTTGCCCTTATGAGGTATCTACAAGGGAAAGTTTTTGTTATTCGATTTTATTCTCCAGCCACCTTATCAAGTAGTCGGGCTGAGTTTCGTTTACCCTCTCGGTTAGCGTGTGCGTAGACATTCATAGTGGTACTTACATCCGAGTGTCCGAGTAATTCCTGCACATCCTTTGGTGCTGCTCCGTTTGAGAGCAGGTTTGTTGTATAGGTGTGTCGCAGAGTGTGGAAGTGGAAATTATCATCAAGCTCCGACAATCGTTTCCTTGCTGTCCTTAAAGCTGTCTCTACCGTTGCAGGAGCTTCGTATGCTCCGTCCGGTCTGATACATACAAGGTCAATCTCGTTGTAATCAAGCGGAATTTCCTCTGTGCCATCCAAATGGTAAAGCTCATAGTAGACACGATTCTTTTCCTTAACTTCCCTGTAGTAGTTCCTCTGATAGAGTTCTCCGTAACTGAATATCTGCTTTCTGTGTTCCTTTTTCGCTTTCTTTAAGATGTCAGCGAGCGTATCACAGAAATCTACGCTACGGACTTTCTTTCGCTTTGTCGGACCAATCTCGGTCTTGTGCCTTGCTCCGTTGTAACGGACACTTCTTCGTACTGTCAGATACTGTTCCTCAAAGTTAATGTCACTCCAAGTCAGTCCGCATACCTCTCCAAGTCTAAGACCTGTGTAGTATGCTATCTGTACCGGCAGGATAGCAGGCTTGTTTCTTTCTTCCAGATACTCCATAAGCGTCTGATACTGCTCTGGTGTAATCGGGTTGATAGCCTCTGCATCCTCATCATTATCAGAAAACAAATCCACATCTTCCTCGGCTTTCCTACGCATTACCACATACTGCATTGGATTAAATGTGATGTACTGCTTTGGAAAGACTGCAAATCGGAAGGACTGTTGCAGGACTGCGTGGAAAGAACGGATATAGTCGATGGTGTAACCCTTTGACTTAAAATTTCCTTCCTCACCGCCAAATGCAAGCAAATCCATAAACTTCTGCAAATGCTCCGAAGTGACTGTCTTTAGTTTTCTGTTCCCGATTGGGTGCTGCTTAATCCTGTTTACCGCCTGTAAATAGTTACCGACTGTACCATTGCTAAGTGAACCTGTTTTCAAATCTTCCTCTGCCCATACATCAAGCATCTCAAGGTATTTTATACCGATCTGATGAATGGACTTGTCAAAGATGAGAAAGAAAAACTGTCCGTATTCAAGCGTGGGGATGTCTATCTTGCCACCAAGAAAATCGGAAAGAACAATCCCAAGGCAGATAAGATTGCACTCAATAACAAGGTCATACAGGACTGGAATCGCACTGTGGATCATGCTCTTGTATCGGGTATGGAGAGAAAGGAAATTCTAAAGGTAAAGCAGGAACAGATTTCAACTCCGATCAAGGAATCCATACAAAAATATGGCAATCATCCGGAGTTTCTGTTTGTGATCATATTTAGAGCAATCGAACTGTTGAAGGAACTCATAAAGCTGCTGATACAGAAACAGGAACAGATGAAAACTAGAATCTCTGACTTTATGGAGCGTAGAAACGAAAACAAGGATAAGCAACCTGCTCATACTGCTACACAGGCAGACAACCAGACTGCACCTAGCGTAGACACAACGATCAAAGCACCTGCCACTACTACCGTAGAAAAGACCGTTATCCCGCTAAGACCGAGAATGTCCGAACTTGCACACGCCTATGAGATGCGTCTGGAAGAGATTATGGAGAAACTCAAACGCCAAAACAGAGCCATTCACACGCAGGAAATGGAGAAAGAACTGATTGACGAGGAGTTGGAGAACTGTACAGGATTATTCCAAGGAAAGAGACGAAAGGAATTGCAGGCACAGTCTGACAGGTATGCACAAACGATAAAGACTATGAAACAGGGATTATCCCATATCGTACAGGATTACAAATATCCAACGGTAGATGCGTTCCTGCAAGACTACAAGCAAGGCAAGTCCGAGTATGAAGCCTATGTCAAAGCGACAAAGGACTGGGAATCAAAGTATGGAGAAAAATCCACCCACAGAAAGCTTGCAGAAAAGCAGGCAGAAGTTCAGAAACGGGAACAGGACAGAGTTTTTAACTATCGTTCGCCAGCAGACAGAGGAGCTAGATAATCTAATTAAATTCAAAAAAGATAAAGACCATCAAATTCTTTATCTTTTTTGAATATTTATGAAAAGTCATCCTACTATTTTGTAAAGCGTCTCATTAGATTTTTAATTGTTTCGACTATCGTTAGAATAACTACGCAACAAAAGGAATAAAACAATGTGGTATTCATCTTCGTGTTCCCAATTTTATAAAACAGCAAAAGCCCAATACTAACAATTACCACAGAAATAAATTTATGTATCCACTTTTGTTTGGCAGATAAACATATTTTATGGTTACTTATAGGTGCAAATAATATACACATAAGGACAAGTATCAAATATCCTAGTACAGTTGGCTTTAAATAGATTATAGCCCACTTATCAAGACAACCGAGAAAAAAGCTGCCTAAGATACATGTTAACTGCGTTGGAGCATGGGCACCTCCGGTATAATGCCGTAACAATGAAAAGGTAATTACCCAAATTAGGGTATAGCCGAGTGTATGTGATAAAACTCCCCATACGAACAATAACACTATGGTTATAAAAGTATTCAAGAAACATTCTAAGCCATATATGTATATTTCTAATTGATCCGCAGAAACATCCTCCCCTGATAGTTCTGCTAACTTATTAGCAATAGATGTAGCCCACTTCGTAATCATTCAAAATCCCCGCTTGTATCAAATCTTGTTGTATATTTGGCGAAAGCACTTATCACATCTTTGGAACAAGAACGTGCAATTTGTGTAGTCAGATGATTTGACAATTCAATCGTTCCTGATGTAATACGATAGATATGTGCCATATTTACAATATAAGAACGATGGGTTCGGATAAATTCACTTGGCAAATGGACAATAATCTTATTTAGGGTAGACATTTGTTCATAGCATTTGCCGTCTACAGTCAATATATCAACATAATGTAATCTGCTCGAAAATGTCAATATATCTGTGTAGGGAATACTTACAATTTCTTGCTTGTTTCGGTAAATGTATGTATTATTAGATAACTCTTTCGCAATTTCATCCAAACACAGAAAAAGAGTATTTTCTTTGACGGGTTTAAGCAAGTAGTTTAAAGCTCTGACTTCATATCCTCGGAATACATATTCTCTAAAGGCTGTTAAAAATACAATAATCCCATGATACCCAGATTCCCGAAGGCGTTTAGCGACCTCAATTCCATTCATTTGCCCCATTTGTATGTCAAGGAAAAATGCTGAAGCCTGTATAGTGGTGCATTCGGAGTTTTTTGAAAAATATTCTTCGCCCGATTTGTATTCGTCAATTTCAAT
Source organism: Eubacteriaceae bacterium (assembly GCA_910575665.1). Lineage (GTDB taxonomy): Bacteria > Bacillota > Clostridia > Lachnospirales > Lachnospiraceae > Eubacterium_F. Next base: position 17,354 of record CAJTFB010000052.1, on the reverse strand, counting down.
ATCCCAATCATATTGCTGCCCATATTTTCTTATTCCATTTTTCAGTCGTTCTAATTCAATCACAGAATCTTCCAGTATGGTTATTTTCATTTTCATAGTAGTTTGTCATTCTCCTTATCTGGTATCATAATATGCACGGAAAAAATTTTATTATCAGATGTAATCTGCAATACGCCATCTGCCTTTTCTACAAGCTCTTTTACTCGTCTTATCCCCAGTCCATGTTCTTTTCCTTGTTTGACACTCAAAATGTCTCCATCAATGCTACATTTTATCACACCATCATAATTATTTTCAATGTGGATCAGTATCATATTCTGGTAAGGTTTAATATAAAAATAAATGTACGGATGCTCGGTTGGATTAGAGATTATAAGTCTTTCTCCTGCTTCAATGGAATTATTCCATATATTTCCAAGTATGGATGAAAGTTCAACAGAATCAAGCGGAAAATTTTCAGGAGCCATAATATAATATTCTGTCTTAATTCCGTGTTTTTCAGCATAATAAAGTTTGGCGGTAAGTATACAGTCAATAGCAATATTTCCCGTTGCTATGTCACTTTGCGTAGTTGTAAGAGTGTTATGGTATTGCTCTGTATATGCTATAAGTTCATCCCATTTCTTGTCTTTTGCTAATACGTTGATTGCATCCACATAAATCTGCATATCGTGTTTCATTTTTCGTAATCGTTCTGCTGTCTCAGATAAGCTATTGAACTCAGTCCTTTCCAGCTCATAAATCTTTTGTTCTTCCAATAATCGTATGTTTTCTTCTTTTGAATATCCTAGCAGATAAATGTATTGCATCAATGCCAAAAACAAAACAATAAAAAATAAGTTAATCAAAGAGAGTCTTGCCGAAAAGGAAGAATCATCAAATTTATCAACAGATTCCAAAGTCAGCCTTAATATGTAGTGTCCGATTGCAAGTCCAGAAATTGCGATACAAATATATGCAACTTTTTGGAAAGAGGAAAGAGATATGTCTTTATTTCCAATATAATGAAATAACAATACAAAAATCGCTATCATTGCCAAGTACAGCATAGTATATGGCTTTCGCAATTCCCCACCTGATAACAATTCCAAAGATGCTCCTTTATAAAGCGTTACTGGAATAAAGAATGTAATCTGTTCCGCAACTAAACATATAATGGAATATGAGAATCCCCAAAAGATACGGAGAATCAAATTATCACGATAAAACAAAATTGCATATACAATATCTAATACACAAGATGATATCAGGGTGACATAGGATGATATTCCCATTTTATTGAGCGTACATAAAACAGCAAACTGAATGGATACGAAAAGAAACATCCAAACTGCTTGATGTTTATAATTTGCTCGAATATGCAATTTTGTATGGATAAATATTAGAAACAAAGCCAGTTCTAAGAAATTAACAATATATTCCCACATTGAATCAATATATAGCATAGTTTCCACTTCCTTAAATTATTTTTCAAATATAATTTTATCATCAATAAAATGGGTACACAACATAATATGCTACCGTTCGTGCATGTTGGGCTACCATTCGTGCATAGAGGGATTGAAAAAATTAAATACTCTGTTATATTAAGCACATACCATGGTAAACAAATAAAGTTGCCTGAAATTGTCAGACAATTAAGGAGGGGGTGAAAACGATGGACAATAAACAAGTGAACAAGGCACCCCAGAAAAGTGCCCATCTCGTACTTCAAGCGGTGACAGCTATTGCTCGAAGTAATGCAAATTCATTGTGTCGTGGTTTGTTGTATGAACCAAAAGTACCAACGCAGTTAAAAAAATAAAATCAGGAGGAAGTTATCATGAAGAGAATCAAGCAAATGGCATTATCATTAATTATGGCTGCAAGTTTATTGGGAAGTATTCCGTTGACAGCCAATGCAGCAACTGTTTCAACTTCAGAATTTGGAACAATGAACTATTCACTGACAAGAAGTGGTTCAACTGTTACAGCTAAAACTTCTGTTACAAAGACAGCTAACAAATTGATTACAGGTGTTGAGATTCAGGTTAATGCAACAGGTGCAACAGTTGCTACAGCAAGTGTTACAAAGAATAATGCAAAGGTCAACGATGTTATCAAAGTAACCAATTACTCAAGCAGTACTAAACTTGCTTGTTTTTCAAGCCATGAGGCTAGGGGAACAGGTAGCGTTGCTAAATATTTAGCAGAAACATTTTAGCCGTAGTGTCAATATTTGGAGAAGTAGCCGCAATGGAATAATACTCTTGCGACTATTTTTGTTAGGAGGAATGAAATAATGAAACATATTCGATATATAGTAATGGTGTATGTGATGGTAATTTGTATGGTTTTCTGTAGCGGGTGTACTAGTAATCATAACTCATCATCAGATTTGAATACAGATAGTGATTCTGAATTATCATCTATAATAAGCAGCGATGATGAACTTATAAAAAAATCAGAAGGAACAATTATGATGGGATTTCAGCCTGCCGATAAGTATGAATATACCTATTCAGGTTCAGAAATGAACGTTCCACTATATGTTGGAACAATGGATAATTCAGAAAATATTGAAGTCGCTGCAATGTTGTTTTTGAATGGAGAGGTTCAGCCATATTCATATACGTTGAATGGAAAAGTAAGTGAAAAACAAATGGTTCATTATTTTACACTAGGTCCAAATGAAACAATTAACTTTACAGCACTTGTCACACCAATATCTGGTGAAAAAGGTGATGTGATAGGTATGCAATTTGCAACTGTTTTTAAATCGGATTATTTACCAGAGCAAGATGGAAATACATCATTCGGAAATTGCGGAAAAATTAATTCTACAATTTGTATCCCTGTAAATATGCAGGCATCAGGCATAAATGAAACAAAAGCAGATATCGTGAAAACTACTATTACTGATATTCCAGAAGAAACGATGGCAATGCTTGAAGGTCTTGTTACAAATGATACCGATAATCCATTGGATTATTCTTCATATCTTAAAATTAAAACAGAAGACAATAGGAATTGCTTGTATTCTGAGAACGGAAAGTTAAACCTTACGTTACAAATATATGGAGGAAAAGAGGTAGCAAAGAAAATTACATTTTTTATAAATAATGAGCCTGTTAAAGTCGACAATTGCGATTATTGTGAAATAAATACTACAACAGATAAAATGACTGTTTTTGATGTGTGTATAGATGTTTCGGAGTATAAGGAACTTTGCTCATTTTATGCAGTTGCTGCGACAAGTGGTGAAGATTATTTGATTCAAGATGATACAACGCAAAGTGAAAGGTGTTTATTAATAAACAAATAGGTGGATTAAGTGAAAAAAATTAGTTTGTTTTTAATATCAATATTTTGCATATGCCTAATTTCCGCTTGTAGTAGCAAAGAGGATTCAATAGAAATTCAGAATACACAAATAAATGATTTTTCTGAAAAGAATACAGAAAATAAGTCAATTGACGATAAAATTTCGTATGTGGATTTAGAATATGACGAGATAAATAAAAACCTAACTCTTTTAGACTTAGGTTTGAATCAGGTATTACAGGAAGTACCAGTTGAAAGTACGGAAACTATCGACGCATATCAAAAAATTAAAGACGGTTATGCAATAGTCAAATCAACATTTGAAGAAGATGTAGATAATGCAAAACAGGTAAATGGAATTATAATAAGTAAAGGTTCATCTGATTATAAAACTTCCTATGAATTTATTTCATACGATGAAAAATTGCAGGAAAAGAATGTAATTGACTTGAAAAGTATGATTTCAGAGGAACTGATGACAGAAATTCAAGAGAGTCAGCCAGAACCTAAGATTGATCCTTTAGGTCATCATATTGCATGGAGTACAATAAATGGAATATATGTCCTTAATGTTGAAAGTGGAGAACAAAAAGTTCATGAAATTGAAGAGGATGGTTTCTCTGGATATGAGATTGCTTTTATTGATGAAAATAAGGTAGGATTTTATCAACAGAAAGGAGAAACGACAGTAACTACAAGATATGGATATTGGGATTTGAGTACTGATCAGATAGTTTATGAAGAAGAGGACGATTATAGTCCAAGTCAAATTCGTGTGTCGGGAGAGTGTCTTGTGCTAAATGATAGTGAAGATCCGGCAACACATAGTTCAAGTGGAAAGGTAGTTATATATGATTGCCAAAAGAATCAATCTAACGTATTTCTTGTGGACAATACAGAAAGTACATTTGCTACTGTCACAAGTGACGGAGCATATCTGATTGTGTATGTCTGCTTAGACAATGAATTGATGAAGCACAGGGTACGGATATATCAATTGTCAAGTAAAGAGTGCGTAAACGAAATTCCGTTCTCAACAGAGAAAGGTGTTAGGTTTTACGATTTCTGTAATTCTGAAAACGATTATCTGTTGATAGGAAACGGAGATGCTGGAAAGGTGGTTTATCATGTATTTGCAGCTAAATAACATTTCAAAGAAATATGGGAATTTTAATGCACTTAAATCAGTTAATATGACCTTTGAAAATGGAATATATGGTTTGTTGGGGGCAAACGGAGCAGGAAAAACTACATTGATCAATATTTTGATTGGTGCCTTAAATGCCACGGACGGAGAAATATTTTTAGATGGAACTAATATAAAAAGTTTAGGAACTGACTATCTGAAATTAATTGGTTTTATGCCTCAATATCCGAAATTTTATCCCAATTATAAAGTGGATGAATTTTTGGAATATATGTGCTGCATAAAAGAAATTAAGAAGGCCGAGCGAAAACGCAGGATTAAGGAGGTACTTGAAGCAGTTAATCTCGCAGAACAGAAAAAGAAAAAAATAAAAGAATTATCCGGTGGAATGAGACAACGTTTGGGAATTGCACAGGCACTATTAAACGAGCCAAGAATATTGATATTAGACGAGCCTACGGCTGGTCTTGATCCTGGAGAGCGAATTCGATTTCGTAATATCATTACAGAAATTGCAAAAGATCGAATGATCCTTATCGCAACCCATATTGTTTCTGATGTTGAATACATAGCAAATCATATTATTATGCTGCAAAAAGGGAATGTTATTTGTGAGGGAACGGCAGATGCATTGAGAAATGGTATCAAAGGGCAAGTATTTTCACTATGCGTAAGTGAAGAACAATCAAAGGATATACAAAAAGCGTATTTGGTATCAAACATGAAAAGAGAAAATGATGGAGTTTATTTGAGAGTGATTAGTGATCATGCTCCAGAAGGGGCTAAAATAGTTGAACCGCAGTTAGAGGAAGTATTCTTGTCAATTTTTAAGAAAGAAAGTGATATTCATGAAAATACTATACTTTGAGCTTCGAAAAGAATTTATCAGAAAGTCATTTTTTTTCATGATGATCATTCTGGTTATAATCAATTTCTTTTGGTTGGAATGGGATTATCATACAAATGGTGGATTCACAGAAGATTATGTAAAAGTAAATGCGTCAGAAAAAGAAAATAAATATTATGAAGAATTACATCAATATTTGGATGGAAAGTTAAATGCTGAAAAAGTATCCTATGTATCCGAAGAATACCAAAGGTATCATAATTTAGTAAGTGGTGATTATAGCACTGAATATGACTCAAGTATGCATACAGGATATGCATTTGGAGATTACAGCCTCTTAACAGTCCACTTTTATAATCCAATCAAGTATCTTATTACATATAAGGAATTGAATGATGGGTTACTTGAAAAAGCAGAGGAAAATATTCGCTTTTTTTCAGATAAAAATAATAAATACGAGGTTGAAAAAAATTCATTCATTTTGGAACATTATAAAAATAGAAATCCATTATATTTTTATGAGACAGGAGGATGGAAACATTTATTATCTTATGACAAATCCGATCTGTTTATCTTGGTGTTGCTAATTGTAGGAATTATTCCAACCTTTTCCAAAGAGAAAAAGAATGCGATGGAAATTATTCAAATTACATCTGCTTATGGACGGAAACTGTATATTCCAATAAAATTGATAGCACATATCTTTGTGGCTGTCTGGCTTGAATTACTATTTGGGATTATCAATTATGTAGTGATTCATATGCAGTATGGGCTAAGTGGAACAAAAATGATGCTGTATTCTATCAATGAATATAGATATACACCGCTTAATATATCTGTAATTGAATTCTATTTACTAGAGGTCTTGTCTAAGTGTATTGGCTTTGCGATTATAGCAGTCATATTGACAATGATTGCCAGACTGATAAAAAATACTTATGCAGCGTTTATTGCGATGATTGGGTATACATCAGTTTTTCTATATTTTAGTGGATTTAATAGTGGAATCACTTTTGTGGAAAATGTTTTGACATTAATCAGTCCATTTTCACTTCTGAAATTAGGAGAACTGGCAACATCGTTAAAAGAAATAAAATTTTGTGGACATTTTATGACATTTCATAGTTTCTTGTATGGTGTACAAGCTACACTAATAGTGATTCTGCTTTGTACCATGCTTGTAATAGAAAAGAGGGGAAAGTGATTTCATGATTCGATCTGAGTTATATAAAGTATTTATAAAACAGCATTTGATTTTATTTCTTTTTGTGTTTCTTTTTCTAAATGCAGCATATCATATTGTTACTGGTTATGATACGACAACGGTAATTCGCAACTCAGAATCATATTATACTTCTTTTTTTGATAAGTATGAAGGAAAAATCACAACGGAGAAGACCACACAGATCAAAGAAGAATATAAAAAACTAGAAAAAGATACTGTAAATATGTTATCTAACAAGCTTGAAAAGCAGGCTTTTGAATCTTTTTACCATGTTTATCTATATGAATCGGATTCAGGAAGCGGATATCTGACGGATACAAGGGGATGGGAGTCGATTCTTTGCCATGATAATATTAACTATTTATTAGCTGTTTTTGTGGTTTTACTTGGCGTAATGTTGTTTAGTGTAGAATATGAAAATGAGATGAATATTATGATTGTATCAACATGTGGAAGAAATAGACTGACGGGATGTAAGATTTTTATCGGAATTGCAGGTGCTATTATTTCTGCTAGTTTATTTCAGATAGTACACATCATGTATTTGGTGTCTACAATTGGACTACATCATGCGGATTATCCTTTAAATACAATCGAATTTTATGAAAATTCACGTTATGGAATATCACTAGGAACTGCTCTGCTTTTTAAATTTATAGTAACAATATTAGGATGTATGTTACTTGTAAGCTTTGCAATGTTAATGACAGTTTTACTTAAAAGAAGAGAAATTTGTATGGTATTAGCAGTTCTTTTGGTAATATTACCGAGAATGATTTTTTCAAATAGTTCGATACTGTATAGAATTCCTTGGATTACACCGCTTCTTTCAGCTAATGGGTTCTTTTGGCCAGATAGATATACACATCAGATCATAGATAATCAATTAAAAAAGGTGATTGTTTTTCAAGCAATCGAGACGAAAACAATGTTGATCGTATTGTCTATGGATATATTTTTGATAGTGCTTTCTTCTTACATTGTATTTGGTAAATTTTCAAATCACAGAAAAAGCAAATATATAAAAATGACTTCAAAGATTTTGCCTTGCTTACTCATATGTTTTTGTTTGACGGGATGTGGAGAGATAAGTGAGGATAAAGAAGTTATCATTGATGGTACGCTCAATGCGCAGATTAATATGACCATTGGTGGAAATATGTATTATATTGACCAGAATGAAAATCTGGTATATTGTGAAGATGCGAAAAATAATATTATTGCAATAACACGAAATATAATTCCACTTCAACAAAGGATTACTAACATTTTTGTAGATGCTCATTACTGTTATTATCTTTTGGAAGATGATAATAGTTCAAATATTATTGTACGCAGCGTTGATTTAGAGTCTTTTGAAGATAAATTAGTATACAGTGCAGGAAGCGATAACACAGAGGATTTTTATGGATTAAGAAAAGATGAATCTAACGATGCTGATGAAATTTTAAAAAATATTGCTACTGTAAATTGGTTTATTGTTACAGATAAAGTTATTTATTATCAGAAAAACAGTGCTATCTATAAATGCTCAAAAATAAGTGGTAAACAAGAGATTATTGCTGAAGCTGTTTCGGACGATGAGGTGCAATATCTAAAGGGCGTGTTACATTATACAGATGCACATGGTAAAAAAACTAGTTATAATGAAAGTGCCAAGTAAAATCTTTGTATCCAAGAATAAGACGATACACTATGTACTCTATTAAAAAGGGTGTTGATCAAAACACCCTCTTCATATAATGTTAAATGAATATCATTAGAATATTGTATCTATATCAACTGCACTTACCCAATCTTGCATCTCATGATTTAAATACAAGCGAGCATATTCTAGCGGCTTGTCAATTGCAAGAGCATCTAGCAATCTCTGAGAGTTTGGTGTAGTAATCAATCCATCTTCTGCCTTGCCACAGTCAATACGAAGAATGAACCCATTGTAATAATTGATGTCTATGGAGTTGTGAAATTGATTGTATTCAGCGTGTACGATATTCATATCTGTGTTAACCTTTCCTTTATCCGTTGTAGCTTTGATAATCTGTTATAGTAAAAGCATTTCCATCAGTTCCAGCCGACTTATGTGATTTATATAATGTTATTAGCTGTTACCGAATTTTACTTCCCTTATTTTTGCCCTTATGAGGTGTCGTAACACAAGGGAAAAGGATATAACATAAGGGAAAGTCTAAGGGAAACCTCACTTACCAAAACTGTAGGAAAATCAAGGCATTGCGGATTTTATTGTAACACTTTATAATACGAATTAGGTGTTAAAGAATTGTAGGTATCAAAATTCCAGTTTGTTGATTAGAGTGGTGGAGGACAACGAATTGATATTTTCCTTGTTAATGTTCTTTATACATGGTGCTAGCACCATGTAATAAAGGTGGATAAGGAGAAAATCATTTTGGTGCCAAAACGGTGCCAAGAAATCATGCAAATAAAAATACGCCATACAAAAATAACGATTTTACGCTGTTTTCAACAATAAAAAGCATAGAAAATACCACAAAAAACGCTATTCAAATACCGTGAGGGTGGTCGTACTGTTGGTTCTGGTAGGGTTGCTACTATCATTGAGTAATCTGCACGAAATCTAAATTGTTTCATAGGGAACATGACCACAGGGATACGAAGAAGCTTATGAAACTTTAAAAGATTGTTATAATTCATTTGACAAATTTACAGACATTGTGTTATATTATGTAAACAGTCTTTCATCATACATAAGTAATTTTATGCAGGTGATACGGAGTTTTTTGAATCCTATAGTAAAATAATAACTTACGCAAGAGATAGTGAGAATATTTATGATAACTAAAATAATAATAAATGTTATGGAACCATATAAAAGCAGAGTAATCTATGCCTATAGAGGCGGGTATTGTTAACAATGGAGTGTAATGCTTATCTAATTATATAACTAACTAAAAAGTAATGGAGGGGCTTTGTTGTGAGAAAAATTTTAAGTTATTTTATGGTGTTTGTAATAATAATGATGAGTTTTGGAATAGAGGGACAAAGTGTTGAGGCAGCAACAATTTATGAACAAATGAATTGTCCGGGATGGACGTTTAATCTTTCTATTAATCAATCATCACCATACGGAAGTACTGTCTTTTCAAGTAATTCTGAAGTTGCAACAGCTTCAATAACAAGTACTATGCAATTTTACGATCCTATTCGGAAAGTTACTTGGTATTATGCAGTAGTAAGTATAACAACTAAATCGCCAGGTACTGCGATATTATCTATATCACAAACCTCTCAAAAAATTTATGTAATGGTAACGGAACATACTTGGGATGAAGGAGTTGTTACAACAGAGCCAACATGTTCTGAAGATGGAATAAAAACATATACATGCTCTTCTTGCAGTAAAACAAAGAAAGAGATAATTACTACTACGGTTAATCATGTTTGGGAAACTGAATACTCAGTAGATGAAGATGCAAACTGTACAGAAAGTGGAAGTAAATCGATTCATTGTACTGTATGTGGGGAACAAAAAGGGGATTCGAGTATAATAATTCCAGCAAAAGGACATAATTTGGCGAAAAAAGAAGCTAAAGAGGAAACATGCCTGGAGGTTGGAAATAAGTGCTATTGGTATTGTGATGTTTGTCACAAATATTATAATGATGAAAAAGCAACAGAAGAAACAACACTTACAGAGGCAACACTTCCAGCAAAAGGACATAATTTGGTGAAAAAAGAAGCTAAAGAGGAAACATGCCTGGAGGCTGGAAATAAGTGCTATTGGTATTGTGATGCTTGTCACAAATATTTTAATGATGAAAAAGCAACAGAAGAAACGACACTTGCGGAGGCAACACTTCCAGCAAAAGGACATAATTTGGTGAAAAAAGAAGCTAAAGAGGAAACATGCCTGGAGGCTGGAAATAAGTGCTATTGGTATTGTGATGCTTGTCACAAATATTTTAATGATGAAAAAGCAACAAAAGAAACAACACTTGCAAATGTAACACTTCCAGCAAAAGGACATAATTTGGTGAAAAAAGAAGCTAAAGAGGAAACATGCCTGGAGGCTGGAAATAAGTGCTATTGGTATTGTGATGTTTGTCACAAATATTTTAATGATGAAAGAGCAACAGAAGAAACAACACTTGCAGAGACCACACTTTCAGCGAAGGGAACACATACTTGGGATAAAGGAGAAGTTGCAGTGGCTGCTACAACTACTTCAACAGGAATAAAAACTTATAAGTGCATTAGTTGTGGTAGAACGAAGACGGAGATTATTCCTAAAGTGTTAGAAAATATTTCAAACAAGAAATTATCTAGAACTCAAATAATTTCGAAAAAAGTTCGTAATAAAATGGTTAAGATCAAATGGAAGAAAGTTAAAAATGCTAAGGGATATCAAATTAGATATTCTAAAAAGCTTACTATGAAAGGTGCAAAAAAACTTATTTCTAAAACGACTAGTATTAAACTTAAAAAATTAATACTTAAGAAAAAATACTATTTTCAAGTAAGGGCCTATAGTATCAATACAGATGGTTCTAAAAGATATGCAAAGTGGAGCAACAAAAATAAAATAAATATGAAATAACAACTCTCTGAAGTTGGATATAAGTACAGTATGAAGTGAACCCCTTTTATTATACAAAAATGAAATTTTAATGAAAGGGGTTATTTCTATGTTTGTAAGAAAAATATATTCGGCAGAACTCAAATTAGAAATTGTAGAACGACAAGGAAAAGAGGTCCTGTTTGAAGAACAGTGATATACCATATCATTGTTTAGAGATGTATCTCAAGTTTGCAGTTTTGTTTATGTGCATTTATCTTTTTATGGTGTCAGTAAATGGCGGCGTGCAGCTACTTCTCTCCAATTTTTCACTACTATAGGGAAGGCGATGAAGGGATTTTTGCTGGTGTTGACAAGGCAGGTGTTTTTTCTGATTTGGCGAATTAAATAGAAACCCAGAATCTGTTATTACCAGGGGCGAGTATCGCCCCTGGTAAATAAGTTACTTTTCGATATATTGATACTTCTTCAGTCTCCTGCCTGTGATGATACAGATTAAGCTTCCGCTTACTCCAAGTAACAACATCATAAGTGCAGCACCAGAGCCTTTACCTGTACCAAAGAGGGTTTTTAGAATTGATAATTCACCATATATTCTCATAAATGGTTCGCATACATGATCTACCATAAAGCCACCTAAAAACAATCCTATAGGAATGCTAAAAAATTGAAACGTATTTCGACATGCATATACACGCCCCTGTAGTTCCACAGGTATGGTAGTTCTAAGAATCACATCCAAATTCGCACTCATAATCGGTACAAGAATCCATCCAATAATCTGCCCAATGCACCATAATACCGGCTCTCTGGAGAATGCTAACAAAAAATTTTCAGTGCCTAATGAAAACAGCATTGTCAGATAAATGACTTTTACTCGGTCTTTCGGTTTTGGCAGGGCTGAAACAATCACACTGCCAATGATCATAGCAATACCAGAACAGGAAGTAACAATTCCCAGAACAGATGAGCCGCCTTTTGGATTAGGAAGCACATAACCAGGCAAAGTCGCATCAAAGGCTGAGGCCACTAGATTAACACCGCACATAAATAAAATCAGTGCCAAAATAAGAGGAGTATCCCTCAAAAATATAAGTCCCTCTTTGGCGAGAACAAATACGCTATCTCCTTTATTACTTTTGTTTTCGGGGATTCGTATAAAAAATAGTAATGCCGCGAATGCAACGATAAAGCTCCCGATATCTACTGCTATTACACCATTAAGCCCTGCGAATGAGTACAATGAAGTAGCGATCAAAGGGTTCAATATAGAGATCATACTTCTTGACAAAGAACGAAGTCCACTTGTCTTCTGGTAATATTCTTCTGGCATGATCAGTGTCATAGCCACTTCAGAAGCAGGTTGTTGTACTGTATTCATTAATCCAGAAACGGCATTCAAAACATATAAATGCCATACCATCAGACTATTTGTCCGAAATAATACAAATACAATAATCGTACATATCGCTGCAAATACATCACAACAAAGCATGGTTCTCTTTTTGTCAAAGCGGTCTGTCAATGCTCCGGCAAATATGCTCATTAATACATATGGCGCATAAGAACATATAGTAAGTGCTGCTGTACTCAAGGATGAACCTGTCTTTTCGTACAGCCATAATGTCAATGCGAATCCTGTAATACTGCTGCCAAGCTGAGATATACTCTGGGTGCTCCAAAGAATGAAAAAATCTCTCAACTCAAAAAATCCGTTCTTTTTTGAAAAATTCATTTCTTTGCTCCTTTTGTCTTTTATATATTTAAAACAAGAAGCAAAGCCTGAGGATATCAGCATAAGCTGTTCCTCCATGCAGTCTCCTCAGACTCTGCATGGAGCTGCTGCAATACAAAGTTTCATTTTGTTTCCTTTCACGCTTTTACATTTTTAATTCATTATAAATGATTAATTACATAAGGGCAATTAGTTTTTAAAATTTGCGCTTATTAAGCCCAATAATTTTGTGGTAAATTGGGAATGGAAGTGATATAATCAAAACAGTAGCTTTTAATTTAAAGGTGACAAACAGTAATGGATATTATGGTATACAGACTTAACCGGAATATGCCAGAGGATTAAAATTATTTATATGGAGGTGAAAAATGTTTGATCAACGTCTTGTATTTGACACGATTCCAGAATTGTTTGATAAATGGAGAGTGAAATATTCTCAGGAATTATTTGATTATATTGTAAAAGAGTGTGGTCTTAATAGCAAAAAGAGATGCCTGGAAATAGGACCGGGGACAGGTCAGGCGACAGATTTTGCACTGGAGACAGGCTGCGATTATTGTGCCATCGAATTAGGTGCGCATTTGACGGATTTATTAAAGAAGAAATACGATAAGTTTGAGAATTTTGAAGTTATAAATGCAGACTTTGAAATGTACCCTTTTGAATCAGAGCAGTTTGATCTTGTTTATTCTGCTGCGACGATCCAGTGGATCGATGAAGAAACAGCATATCAGAAGTGTTATTCTATTTTGAAAGATAATGGATACCTGGCGATGTTTTTAATGCGTGGGGACTATAGATCAGATAACCCTGCCCTATTTGAAGACATACAACATATATATGATACATATTTTGTGTCAGAAACGCCGTACAAACAAAAATTTAACTATGAGGCCGGTGAAAAATATGGTTTTCATTATTTGGGGAAAAAGGATTTTCAGGGAAAAAGAAACTATACGGCGGATGAATACATCGAATATATCAAAACACATTCGGATCATATAACAATAAAAGAAGAATACCGAAATCCATTTTTTAATGGTATCCATACTGCAATTTTAAATCATGGAAACAATATAAGTTTTCGTGATACTTATGTTTTGTATTTGTATCAAAAATGAGGAGCCTTGGCATGAGTTACGAGCAGTTTATCACGGAGATACAGAAATATTGGGATTTGCGCCAAAAGGGACTGAAAAAGCAGGCGAACAAGTTTCTGTTCGCGTTTGCCAAACATTTTAAAGAACATGTTTCTATTTCGGATGCCGATGAGGTCCTATTTCAATTTTGCAGAGAATACATTGACGAATTGAAATTTCCTGGTGAGCATCTGCCGCGGCGCCATTTGCCATTTCAAATGACAGAACTGTTAAATGATTATCTGAACCGCGAGTGCGAGAAGGATAAAATGCCACAGATGAGGTGGGCTTTCCAGATTTTTGGGGGGAGTTATAATCCACATGATCCGAAATGCGAGCATAATCCATATCACATATTAGAACGTGCATACGCGCATGAGGAATGCGATCAGCAGACGGTGGATCTTTACTTTAGTGAGCAGGTGGAATTTTTGTGGTGGGGACAGCACCATTTTCCAGAAGGATGTACCATCACGCAGGAGGCATTTCATCACACGGTGTGTACGGCAAACCGGATTCTCGCGGAGAAAAGAGTAGATCCGGAACTTGTGGCTTCATTTGAGTATTATGTGAAATTGTATCATATTTATTTTGACTGGCAGGCGAAGGGCAGGAAAGGAAGCTTTTACGAACAGTGCCAAAAGGAAGGGATTGAATATAAAGGGATTCCTACGATTTACTATCAGAAATGATGGTATTGAAATTACATAAATAACATTTTTCGTTGGAAATAGGAGGTATGCACAATGCCGCAAATGAAACATAAAAGATTGAATAGAGATGGATGGGGATTTCAATATTACCCATATTATCAGATGCGAATCGATGATGAATTGTTTCACGGATTGGCTTGTCTGATTAGATTAACAGATGGCGAAGCTAATTATTGGGAGACACCAAAAGCGGGAAGAATACAAGTGACCGGTACAGGAATGACTTGGCTGGAACTGATACCTGATAATACAAATAGAGTTATTACAATAAAATATTTTCCTGATGGCACACATGATGTAGAGCGAATACATTATCCCACTCCTATGAACGAAAAATATCAACCTTCCGTATTTTATGTAGATATAACGGATGGAATAGAATATGACCAGGATGGAATTGCAGTATACATAGATAAATATCTCGATGTAATCTTTACTCCAGAGGGAGATATAAAAATTGATGATCGAGATGAATTGGATACAGCATTTAAAATGGGTGATATCTCAAAGGAGCAATACGACACAGCATTGATTGAAGGAGATAAAATTCTTGAGGAACTATGTACAGATATTTCTAAAACGGATAGATGGTGTGCAGATATTAGGCAGATCGTTGAGGACAGAATTGCTGCTGGGGAGCCGATCAGATGAATTAGTGAAAGAGTTTGAATTACATTATATTTAATTTATGAGAATATTATCAACCAAAAACTATAATTAGGAGGTAACAAAATTGAAACAACGAATTCTTGCAGCTGCTCTGGTGCTGTGCTTATGTATTTCTTCCCAGTCAGTGGCATACGCATGGCAGGAGCCCCTTTTGATGCAGGGGGATGTTCTTGTGGAAGAATCCATATCGGGAATGGTCACTCGTGATGGTGCAATCCCTACCCCGACGGAGGTCTATGAGGCCATGACCGCACTGAAGGAACAGGATGGGTATAAAGAGGGGACGCCCTGGACCAACGATGAGCCTTATTCGGACTCAAAGGGATATTACCATTGGAAGGGAGGACCTCTTGGTGGGGCGAATATCAGTGCTGTGGGCTGTGTAGCCTTTGCATTTATACTCAGCGATGCGGCATTTGGCAGTCTGCCAGCCAGGATGTATGCGGAGGGTGAGTTTACATATGAGGATATAAAAGTCGGAGATATCCTGCGGGTGAGCAATGATGTCCACACCGTGATTGTGCTTGAGGTGACCGATGCGGGCGTGGTTGTCGCTGAAGGAAACATTAGTACTGGAGATCACAAAGGTAAGGTTCATTGGGGGCGGACAATATCTAAGGAAGAGGTGATGAGCAACACCAGCCATTATATCACCCGCTACCCAGAAGGTTATATTTTACCGGATGATCCCACTGCCAACGACATAATTGGAAGCGGAACTCTTGAAGGAGGGCTTAGCTGGAGTCTGACAAAGGCGGGTACGCTGACCATCTCCGGCAAGGGAGCTATGCCGGATTTCAGCAGTACCGGAGACCAGCCGTGGAACGATAACGGCAGTAAAATTCGGAAGGTCCTTATCGGGGATGGTGTTACCAGTATCGGTTCCTGTGCTTTTTGGAACTGCGGGGTTCTTAGTGCAGAGATTTCCCCTAGTGTAACAACAATTGGAAACAGCGCTTTTCGCAGTTCTTCGGTTATTTCTGTGACCGTTCCCTCCAGCGTGAAAACCATCGGTGACAGTGCATTCCGGGAATGTGAAAATCTTAGTTCGGTGACTGTTTCTGAAGGGGTGGAAAAAATCGACCAAAATGCTTTCCGCGCCTGCAAAAGCCTCACTTCTATAGCCTTGCCTGCCAGTATCGGGGAGGTTGGCGCCGCTGCATTTTTTCAATGCCAGGCATTGAAAAGCGCGACATTTGCCGCTGGCGACAAGCAGGTAAAGCTGGGTGATAATATGTTTACGCAATGCTACTATCTGATGAGTGTAAAACTACCTAAAAATATAGACTGCATTGGTGAGGGCATGTTCCAGAATTGCCTGATGCTTGCTGGAGTAGAAATTCCGCAGGGAGCGGAAAGTATAGGAATGTCAGCATTTGCTTCCTGCTCCAGCTTGACCACTGTCATAATTCCAGACAGCGTAACGACAATAGGGATAGCTGCATTTGCCTCTTGTCCTCTGACTGATATATACTTTACTGGCAGTGAAACACAGTGGAACAGCATAAGTAAAATGGGTGACACGGCCTCAGCTGTGTCAAAGGCGAAGATACATTATAACTACACCCCGCCAGTCATTCCCGATCCTGATGACGATAACAACGGAGACGAACCAGGAAGTGGGGATAAGCCAGGAGAAGGAGACAAACCGGGAAGCGAGGATAAACCAGGAGAAGGAGACAAACCAGGAAGCGCGGATAAGCCAGGAGAAGGAGACAAACCGGGAAGCGAGGATAAACCAGGAGAAGGAGACAAACCAGGAAGTGGGAACAATCCAGGAATGGGAGATAATCTGGGAAGTGGTGATAATCCAGGAAGTGTAAACAATCCAGGAGGCGGAGATAATTCGGGAGGTGGTGAAAGCCAGGCGCCGATTACAAGAGGAAAAACTTTTACCATCAGCAAAGTCACTTATAAACTATAAATGAGTAAATACCAAATATTGCACAAAATAAAGACACCCGCTGCTGAATGATGTATCATTGAAGTACCAACAAACAACATACTCAAACAACAAG
>CAJTFB010000051.1 GCA_910575665.1 Eubacteriaceae bacterium | reverse complement strand
TGATATCATACCACAGGATCTACCTATAATGATATGTAACTATTAACTGTATAGATGGGAATGGGGATGAGGGGAGTTCCTCTTAGATGTCCTTACCATTTATACCAAAAAAGAATAAGTCTGTAAGCTGTTTTCCTTGCTTACAAACTTATTATACGAGGAGGACTAGGATGGAGAAGTTTCACATATGGGATGTCACATCGTTGCTGAACCTGCCGCCGGCACCATCTGGGCGGAGTTCGTATTATATCCCCTGTCCATGCTGTGATTCCAAGCCGAGAGACAAACATCTGAATATCAATCTGAGGAAAGAGGTGTTCCGGTGTCCGAAATGCGGAGTGTCCGGTGGAATTTTCGATTTGTATTCGCTGTATACAGGCATCCCCAGAGAGGATGTAAGGGAAGCGATGACAGAGCGGTTGGGACTTTCAGATCAGTCTTATCGTCCCCCAAAGAGGGCAGTGATAAAAGAGATGGAAGAGTCGCCGGTGGCAGATATTGAAACCAGACATAAAACCTATATGGCACTACTGGAAAAACTTTCCCTGGCATCGGATCATATCGAAAATCTGCTGCAAAGAGGTCTGAAGGAAGATGAGATTCAGCAGTTGGGTTACAGGACAACTCCGGTTGTGGGAATGACGAAGATGGCAAAGGAGCTGGTGCAGGAAGGCTGTGCGTTATCCGGTGTACCGGGATTTTACCGGACGGAGGATGACCAGTGGAAATTCACCGTCAACCAGCGGGGCATTCTGATTCCGGTCAGGGATGGCAAAGGGAGGATTCAGGGGATGCAGATCCGGCGGGATGATGTGAAAAAACGAAAATTCCGCTGGGTATCCAGTGCAGAGTTGAAAAACGGATGTAAAGCGGAAGGCTGGACGCACCTTGCCGGGGCACCGGCTGAAACCATGCTTTTGACGGAAGGACCGATGAAAGCGGATGTGATCCATGCGCTGACAGGGCTTGCGGTGCTGGCAGTCCCCGGTGTGAACGCTCTGACACAATTAGAAATCATGCTGAAGCAGTTAAGGGAACAGGGCTTGCAAAAAATCATGACGGCATTTGACATGGATCTGGCGACCAATCCCCATGTGCAGAAAGGATACCGGCAGCTTTTGCTGCTGCTTGATGGGATGGGGTTTCAGTTTGGCACATATCTTTGGGATGGCAGTTACAAGGGACTGGATGATTACGTTTGGAAGTTCTGTTTAAATCGTAAAAGAAAATAAATAGGAAAAGGGCAGAGCAGATTTGATAACTGCTTCTGCCTTTCGCTTAAATGAGTATTTTTGTTGTAAATGAGTATGCTATTCTGTGTAATCAGATATGAAAATGAAAATTAAGATAGATTGTACAAGGAGGAATCATTATGTTATTAGGAATCGATCACGGAAATTATGCAGTAAAGACACCTGCGTTTGATTTTGTTTCCGGTCTGGCAGAGCATACCGTCAAGCCGCCGATGACTGACGAAATTCTTCAGTATCAGGGGAAATACTGGACGCTGAGTGGGAAACGGCTGAGCTATATGCGGGACAAGACGCAGGATGACCGCTTTTTTATTTTATCCTTATTTGCGATTGCCAAAGAACTAGAAAATCGGGGAAAGTATGAGCCGATGGAGAAGATGCAGCTTGCGGTGGGGCTTCCACCGGAGCATTATAGCCTGTTGCGGGAACATTTTGCAGATTATTTCAATCGAGGGCTGGTGGAGTTTATGTATGGGGGGAAGCCTTATCGCATTTTCATCGACCAGGTGATGGTGTTCCCGCAGGCGTATGCGGCGGTCATTCCCAGGAGCAGCCTGATCGTAAAGACGGTGCGGGTGTTTGTGATTGATATCGGGGGCTATACTACGGATGTACTGCTTTTGCGTAACGGCAAGCCGGATCTGCAGTTCTGCCGCAGCCTGGAGACGGGGATTATTACGATGAATAATGAAATTGTACGCAAAGTGGGTGCCCTGCATGATATGCGGATTGAGGAGGAACATATCAGTGCTGTACTGGGCGAGCAGGAGATTGTCCTGCCGGAAGATATCAAGGTTACCATAAGGGAGGAGGCTGAACATCATGCGAAAGAGATTTTAGACCAGCTCCGGGAACTGCAGGTGGATTTGCGGGCAAATCCCGCAATCTTTCTCGGTGGTGGCAGTATGCTTTTGAAACCTTACCTTGAGCAGTCGCCTCTGGTGATTCAGGCAGATTTTATTGAAGACTGTCATGCCAATGCCGTTGGTTATGAAATGCTTGCAAAGAGCCAGATGAACCGCAAAGGCAATGGAAAAGCATGAGGAGGATGCAAAATGAAACTAGATGGGAGATACCGTTATAGTCTCCAGTTTTCAGATAATACGGAGGAGGGCAGGAGGGTAGGCGAATTGCTGGAGAGGATGGGGAACCGGAAAAGTTCCCTGGTTGTGAAAGCGTTGAATGAGTATTTGGAAAACCATCCAGAATTGCAGCAGAAGGACTGCAGCATACAAATTTCTATGACTTCATTGGCGACACCAGATGACATAAAGCAGATAGTAAGGGAGCTGATTGAAGAGAGAATCAACGGATGGCAAACAGACATGTTAATGGTGGGCGCTTCAACAGATACTGGGGCGGGCAAGGCAGAATCCGGGGAAGCAGCAGATGCAAGTCAAGCGCAGGAAGAAAAGCTTTTGGAAGAAATGGAGGCGGATGTATCTCAAATGTTAAATAATCTGGATTTTTTTCAGTGATGATAAAATTAGATTGGACAAAAAGAGTATAAGAATACAAAAAATACCATTAGGTACAGAAAACGGAATTTTAGTTCCTTTCCATTTGGGTTGAGTTTAGGTAAAATAGATAAAAAGGAGAAAAAGCAGAGGATTACGTTATTTTAGGAAAAATGTTAGAAATTTTAATCAGCAGGGAAAAGGAAACTGGAGGTATCTTTTGCAGACAAATTCGGAGGGCGTTTCGCTATCCGATCTAATATTGTTTTAGAGTCAGTGGATTATACTCACTGGTTTATTATGCGTTGTTGAACGGCTGTGCTATATACGGAATGTGTATAGTATGGTCGTTTTTGTGTTTGTAGCAGAGGAGGTGGTTTTCCCAGACTGAAAATCATACAAAAGATGTAGCAGATTGATACAACATGAAACAGACATGCCATCATGGTATGTCTGTTTCTGCCTGATGGCATGTCTTCAAAAAGGAGGCATGACGGATGAACCATCAGGAAAAATCCGAAAGAGATGAATTGCGGGCTAGATTTACGGGCTGGCTGGAAGTGACTTTGTATCGTGCAAAGTTGAATTATGTAAAGAAACTGGAAAGGGATAAGGGAATTGTCTATGTAGATGAATTGCCAGAAGAGTTATGGGCATCTGAAAATCCGGAAAAGAACTGGATACAGCGGATAACAGAATCGGAAGGATTCCAGTTTGAAGAGGAACGGCTGGAAAAAGCATTTCATACACTATCCGAACAAAGGCAGGAGATACTGTCTATGCTTTTTGTTGAGGAACAGACACCGAAGGAGGTTGCTGGTCGGATAAGTTGTTCCCTGCGGCATGTGTATAAACAGCGTTCCCACGCGCTGAAACAATTAAGGAAAATGCTGGAGGAGGGCGGTGAGGATAATGAGTAAGGAAGAATTTCGTTCCATCTTGATAGGTGCTGTGTCTGGGAACCATGAAGATTTGGAGAAGATATTGGAACTTTATATGCCGCTGATTGAGAAGAACAGTTACCTCAATGGAAATCGGGACGAGGATTTAAAACAGTATCTGATGATACATATCGCACTGCAGATAGGAAAGTTTCCGATCTGATCAATAGTGTGAAGATAAAGAATTTGGAAAATCGTAGTCTTTTTATAATTTTTTTAAAAAAGGGTTCAAAAACAAGAAAATTCCATTGTCTTTGTTTATATAGGCATCCCTGTGCCATGAACCTTGACAAATAAACAGCCTCAACTGATACGTTACCCTGGCACCGAGCGGCTATCCGTCTGTATGGCAGGCAGAACCAGGAGCACTGATATGGAAGCAGCACTTCCATAACGCGGAGACGTGCCAGGGGGATAATGATACTTCTGTAATACGCAGCCCGGCCACATGAAGGCGGGGAGATGAGATTTCTATGGACCTGTTCGCCGCAGGCATCAGGACGAGGCATATAAAAGATTATGGTGGTTACAATAATTTTGGTTAAAACTTCCAAAGAAGTCAATGATATATATATAGATATTTTTCTGTATATGTTTTGTTTTGAGAGAGAGGTGATGTATGGGATGACATATGAACAGAGCAAAAATGCCATTCGATGGTTTCAGACACACGAAAATCCTTATGAGTTTGAAACAAAGGAACTAAAAGTGGAAATTGCTTTTTCTGATACGCAGGATTCGTTACAGTCGTTGCTTACAAATGTGATGAAAAATTGCCAAAATAAGGTATTGGAAAATGAGGGCGATCTGTGCTACAATAGTTGCAAATAATGTGTAGTGTAGGTCTCTTTCTAATATTGTAAAGATTGGAGAGAGAATAATGGCTAGAAAAAGTAAATATGGTGTGACCGATGCCGAGGGCAATGTTGTAAAAAAGTGGATGGCAGGATTGTATATCCGTTTGTCCCGTGAAGATGGCGATAAGGATGAGAGTGACAGTGTGTCTAATCAACGAATGTTATTACGAGAATATTCAGCAAAATTGCCAGATGTTGAGGTGGCGGATTATTTCATTGATGATGGTTGGACAGGGACAAATTTTGAGAGACCCGGTTTTATTCGTCTGATGGAACAGATTAAGGCCGGCAGTTTAAATTGCGTTATTGTCAAGGATTTATCTCGTTTTGGCAGAAATTACATTGAGGTGGGTAATTATCTGGAACAGATATTTCCGTTTATGGGGGTTCGATTCATTTCTATTGCGGATTCTCTAGACAGTTATGGAAATCCGGGTCAGATGAATACCATTCTGGTACCTTTTAAAAACCTTATCAATGATGAGTATTGCCGCGATATTTCCAATAAGGTACGAAGTTCTTTGGACAGCAGGCGACGATCCGGTAAATTTATTGGTTCCTTTTCTGCTTATGGATATGTAAAAGATCCGGACAATAAAGGGGAATTGCTTGTAGACGAGACGGTTGCACCAATTGTCAAAAATATCTATGAATGGTTTCTGGATGGTCTTGGTGCAATCACGATAGCAAAAAAACTCAATAATATGGGGATTCCATCTCCGTCAGAATACAAGAAGATGTGTGGTCTGCATTATAAGGTATCTGATTCTTCTGTAAAAGGTCCTGTTATGTGGGGATATAGTGCAGTAAAGCGGATTTTACAGAATCGAATGTATTGTGGTGATTTGGTGCAGGGCGTCATGCGTGTAACCAGTTATAAAGTGAAAAAGTTACAGCGAGTTCCGGAAGATGAATGGATGGTGTGCGAAAACCATCATGAAGGAATCGTGGACAGAGAGACATTTGATAAGGTACAGAGGATATTTGATACAGATACGAGAATGACACAAGAACAGGGAAGAATTACGATGCTGGGAGGATTCATGCGCTGTGCAGACTGTGGGCGGGCAATGAACCGGCATAAGAATGTGCATTCTTATGGAACATATCATTATTTTGTGTGCTCCACATATAAAAAAGTATCGAAAAATGTGTGTTCCAGACACAGTATTCGGGCAGACTATGTGGAAAATGCGGTTTTGGAGGCAATACAGGCACAAGTAGCTATGGCTGTAAAGATCGATGAAGTATTTCAGGAATTGGAAAAAAATGAAAAAACGAAAACGAATACAGTTATGCTGGATGGGGTGCTGGCCGGAAAGGAACGGGAGATAGAAAAACTTTCGCGGATTAAAGAAGATTTATATATGGACTGGAAAAGTAATATTTTGTCCAAAGAAGAATTTATTTCCATGAAACAGCGTTACACAGAGGATATAGAACGGATGCAGGATGAAGTATTGACACTGAGGGAGGAGATCAAAAAGCAGAGTGACATGAAGAATTTCCGGTGTAATAATTTCGTAGAATCCTTTAAGAAACACCAGAATATAGAATATTTGACAAGAGAAGTCCTATTGGAACTGGTTGATACGATTTATGTGCATGAGGGAAAGAAAATAACAATCAAGTTTCGGTTTCGTGATGAATTGCAGCGGTGCAGGGAACTGTTGGAATTAAATGATCTTGATTTGGCACATGTGATATAGATTTCGTGAGGGGCTGGTGACAATTATGGCTAGAAAAAGTAAATATGAAGGGAAAAGTCAGAGCCTGACAGGGCAGAAACGATGGCAGGCAGGTCTGTATATTCGCTTATCTCATGATGACGGGGATAAAGATGAGAGCAACAGTGTGCAGAGTCAGCGTTTGATTCTGCAGGAGCATTTGGAGAAACTATTGGATGTTTCGGTTGTAGATCAGTTTGTTGATGACGGTTTTACAGGAACAAATTTTGACCGGCCGAGTTTTAAGCGGCTGATGAATGAAGTACGGAATGGACGGATTAACTGCGTAATTGTAAAGGATTTGTCCCGGTTTGGGAGAAATTACATTGAAGTAGGTAATTATTTAGAGAAAATATTTCCATTTATGGGGATAAGATTTATTTCGGTAGTGGATTCCCTGGATAGTTTCGTGAATCCGGGACAGATGAATACGGTTGTTGTTCCGTTCAAAAATATGCTGAATGACGCTTATTGTCAGGATGTTTCCAACAAAGTGCGGCACGCTCTTGATGATAGGCGGCGATCCGGCAAGTTTGTTGGTTCTTTTTGTGCATATGGCTTTATCAAGGATAAAGAACATAAAGGGGAATTGCTGGTAGACAGAACTGTTTCGCAGGTGATACAGAACATCTACCAGTGGTTTTTAGAGGGAGAACCGGTGCTTGCGATTGCCAGAAAACTTAATGATATGGGAGTTTTGACTCCTATGGAGTATAAAAAGCAGTCAGGCTCGAACTACCGAAACCCATATTGCGAAGTAGAAGGTACTGCTGTATGGGGATATACGTCTGTAAAAAAGATTTTGACAAACCGCATGTATTGTGGTGATTTGGTACAGGGAATGAAGCGGATGGCCAGTTATAAGATAAAAAAGGCTTTGATCGTACCGAAGGATGAGTGGATTATTTGTGAAAATCATCATGAGGCGATTGTGTCCAGAGAAGATTTTGACCGGGTACAGCAGATTTTTGATGCGAGTGAACGACAGACGGTGAAAAAAAGTGAATCATCACTTTTGGCGGGGTTTATGCGGTGTGCGGATTGTGGCATGGCTATGAGTTATTGCAATAATCATGGACACAGGTATTATATTTGCTCTAAGTACGCAAGGGCAACAAAACGTCTATGTACCCGCCATAGTGTAAGGGTAGAGCATATAGAGAAGGCGGTATTGGAAGCAATCAGGGCGCAGATCGCGATTGCAGTAGAGGTAGATGCTTTGTTTCAGGCACTGGAAAAGGATGCAGTTACACAAAGACAATCAGATAGGCTGAAAGAATTGATTTGTAGAAAGGAAAATGAAATCAGAGGCTTGACAAGGAATAAAGAAGATTTGTATATGGATTGGAAAGATGAAATTTTGTCAAGGGAGGAGTATATTTCCATGAAACAGAACTATGATGAGAAGATTGACTCTGCACAGAAAGAAATTCAGGTATTAAACGCAAAGGCAGAGGAACAGAGAGAGATTGAAGAGGTGTGTTATAATGATTTTGTGCTGTCATTTATAAAGCATCGGAATATTGAATATCTGACCAGAGAGGTGTTGCTGGAACTGATTGATACCATTTATGTGCATGAGGACAAAAGAATAAGTATTAAATTTCGGTTTCGGGACGAACTGGCGAAGTGCAGGGAGATATTAGGGCAAAATGTACTGGAATTGAGAGAAAAGAGTGGTTTTTGTTGCTTAAATGCCATGAATCAGATATAATATAAGTGGAGGATATGAAAATGCTAACGGTTGAGATTGATGAATTGACACCTTGTTTGAAGGATAATATGACAGGGGCAATCATAGAAACGGAAGTGGTGCGGATTAAGCGAATTAGTTTTTTGAAGAACTACAATTCTAAAACGGGCTGGTATACGAATTGGGCAGACTTGTTGAAGGAAAATGAGGTTTATGCACTGGTACTGAAAGGAACGGTGGATATTCAGGGTCTTGTTGCCTTATACCCCAATCAGGATATGAGGGCTGTTTTTCTTACTTGGATGTGTGCCGCGCCGATTAATAATAAGCAGCTTGGCAGTGAGCCGAGATATGCAGGAGTAGGTGGACATTTATTTGCGATAGCGGCACAGAGGTCTATAGACTATGGATTTGGTGGCGCATTGACGGGTTTTGCGGCAAATATGGAACTTGTGAAACATTATTGTGCGGCATTTCGTGCCGAACACATCGGAATGTTGCATAAATATCAGATTTTTATAGACGAAAATCCAGCACAGGAACTGGTGGAGGTGTATGATTATGAATGGACAGATGAAGAAATATAAAGAAAGTCTTGGAAAAACACCGGGACCAATTATGCCGAGCCAGCTACCGAAAGTCAAGTTGGATATGAGAGGCTTGGTTAGGTATGCAGAGGAAAAGGGAGTGGAACCAATCTGTTTAACAGAGGAAGAAAAGAATCGTTTTATGACGCCGATGGTGTAGTAATCGGATACTTTGTATATGACAAGATGATATTACACATATAAAGAAGGTTAATGTTTTTCAAAAAGCAATCTGATAGCGGATTGCTTTTTGTTTCAATATAATATGACATTTAAATAGGTAGAAATTAAAAAAATCATAAAATTAGTTGTTCCTTATTGACAACTTCCCCAGCAGCCTGTGACTGCATTTTAAACAATCTGAAAGATTTTGGCATCCAGCCGGATTATTATGACAAGATTATCACGGGGGATCTGGGGACCATCGGACAGCGTATCCTGAAGGACATGCTTCTGGGCTATGGCTATGATATCAGCAAGCAGCACATGGACTGCGGCACAGAGATCTACTACAACGAAGAACAGGACACCAATGCCGGCGGAAGCGGCTGCGGCTGCAGTGCGATCACCCTCACGGGCTACATTCTCAATAAAATGCGAAAGCACGAATGGAAGCGGGTTCTCTTTGTGCCGACGGGAGCCCTGCTCTCCACAGTCAGTTTTAACGAGGGAAATAGCGTACCAGGCATCGCCCACGGGGTAATGCTGGAGGTCGCACAGTAAGAAAGGAGCAGGAATATGGAATATTTGATAACTTTTTTAGTAGGCGGTGCCATCTGTGCGGTGGTACAGATCGTCATGGACAACACAAAACTTCTTCCTGGGCGGATTATGGTCCTTCTGGTATGCCTGGGAGCAGTGCTGAGCGCCGTTCGCATCTACGAGCCTTTTGCCAACTGGGCAAAGGCCGGCGCCACGGTTCCACTGATCGGTTTCGGACATCTGTTGTTTAAGGGAGTCAAGGAAGCTGTGGACAGCCAGGGCTTTGTGGGAATTTTTTACGGTGGGCTGGAACAGGCCGCAGTGGGGATCGCAGGAGCGTTGATCCTGAGTTTTCTTGCAGCGCTGGTGTTTAAGCCGAAGATGTCGTAGTGGGGAAGAGTTAAGGAGCTTGTAGAACAAATACTAAATTTCTGATACATTCATGTAGAATAGTTGTTTCTGGAGCAGCTGCTGAACAATTATCCAAGTGAAAGCGTTAGTTATTTAGTATTTGTTGTATTAAATATATATATGTCAGAATGGGAAAATTTAAAAGAGGCATGGAAAAGAAATGCCAATTAATAGGATTTTCATAAGTATAGTATTATATGACAAAATTTAAACAGCTGGTTTGACAAACGGATAGAAGAACTTTCAGTTCAAAATGTTACCAGGGGAAGGTAAAATATGGAACAGTTGTCTTCACCTGCTGCTCTTAGAGGATAACAGAGGAATATGCAAAGGTGCGGTGAAGTTTCTTCTATGCAATCAGATGGATATCTTTCAGGGACGTTATTTCTATTAAAAGTGAAGTAGTATAGAACTATTATGGATAGAAAAAAATAAGTTTATTCGGTAGGATTTATATTATACAATAATTGAAATTTCATGAGCGTATGTTTGATTATGTAGTTTTCACATTCTGAGTGCAGCGACCAACGAGAATATATGCTTTTGGAAAATGCTTATTTTCAACAAAAGTATCACCGGTAATTAGACTCTTGTAGAGGACGTTGAAGTAATGCTTGTTGATATCTAACTGCTTAATCTCGTTTTGCAAACGCTTAGAATACAATAATATTAGAGAGGAATAAAAAAATAGTGCTTAAGGATATTTTGTTAGATAATCAAAGTAGCAACAGTGTTGCTGTAATATATGATGATAACCAATATACATATAATCAAATTTACGGAAGTGTTTTAACGCACCTAGATGAGATTTGTGAAGTGTCGGGGAAAAATATTGGATTATTTGTTCAGAATTCGATTGAGTATGTGATTGGATATTTTGCAATATCCTTTGCTAATAAGGTTATCGTTCCAATTGAAATGAATTGTAAAGCGGAACAGATACGGAGCATAGTAGATTATTGCGAACTCGATTTGATTGTTACAAACAGTGACAATTTTGCATACCTTAATCAAATCCTTGAAAGTGGAGCAAAATATGATGTAGAAATATACAATCTAAGTACCGGAAGCAAAAGAAATATTTCAAAGAAACGTAAAAGGACACAAAAATCTGAGAATATAACATGTTCTGAGAATGATGTTGCGATAATGCTTCATACGTCAGGAACAACAAGCAAGCCGAAGAAAGTGATGTTGACACATAAAAATTTGATTTCTAATATTGAATCAAATATTGCGTCATTACAATTGAACTATCAAGATAGAAGTTTAATTGTGTTGCCAATGTGTTTTGGATATTGTAATACATCTCAGTTTCTAACACATTTCTATTTGAGAGGAAGTATAGTAATTTATGATGGGACTTTTCTGCCAACTCGATTTTTTCACTACATCGAAAAATATTGTTGTACAAATACTACATGTATTCCGTCAATGTTATATCTAATAACAAAAAGCAAAAAAAGTAAATATTTATTAAGCAGCCTTAGATACCTATGCTTTGGTGGAGGAACAATTAGTCTAGATGTTTTGAAAAAAGTTCATAGATGGTTGCCTGATGTTGGGATTGTACATACTTATGGACAAACTGAGGCTGCTCCTCGGTTAACTTGTTTATTGCCACAGGATTTTGAACGGAAAACTGGTTCAGTAGGGAAACCAATTCCAGGTGTGTGTGTAAAAGTAGTTGATGAGGATGGCAAAGAACTTCCCTCGAATTATCAAGGCGAGATTGTTGTTAAAGGTGACAATGTAATGAAAGGATATTACAAGAGGCCAGAGGAAACGGCTAAGGTTATCAAAAATGGTTGGTTGCATACCGGCGACATAGGAATTTTTGACGATGAAGGGTATTTGTATGTTGTAGGAAGGATTAAAAATGTGATTATTACAGGTGGATTAAACATATACCCAGAAGAAATTGAAGAGGTGCTACGTAGTCACCCAGGTATTGATGAAGCGTTTGTTCTGCCAAAGCAGCATGAGCTGTTGGGCGAGGTTCCGGTAGCGCAGGTGGTTATTAAGAAAAATATCCAAGTAAGTAATAATGAACTTCTGGATTTTTGCAAGCAAAGGTTAGAGATACAGAAAATCCCAAGTGAGATAATAAAGGTAGAGAAAATAGAAAAAACGTACAATGGAAAAGTAAGGAGAGTGAATAGCTATGACAACAAATAATGTAGATGACAGATTGCAGCATGTAATTTGTAATGCTATAAGAATTAACCAAAACAGAAATGTGGTTTCGGAGTTAGTAGTGGATCAAGGGTGTGATTTGCTTGATGATTTGGGATTAGATTCTTTGTTGATGGTTCAGTTGATTGTAGAAATCGAATCCGAATTTGACTTAGAGTTTGATTTGGCGGATCTTAATATGGATGTTCTGCGTAAATATCATAAATTACGAGATTACATAATTTCTCATCAAGGGTGATGCTATGAATGTGAGTTTAAAAGAAAAAGTGGTTGTGGTAACAGGATCTTCGCGAGGGTTGGGGCGCGAAATGGTTGTTCGCTTTGCGAAGGAAGGTGCTTTCGTTGTTATAAACTTTTGTAGAAATCAGGAATGTGCATTAGAATTGTATAATCGGATTGGGCAATATAATTCTAATTGTATTGTAGTGGAAGCGGATGTTACCCAAGAAAGAGATGTTCAGAAACTGTACAAACAAGTACTTAGTAAGTTTGGAAAAATAGATGTTTTGATTAACAATGCAGGAAAATGTGATGATAACTATATTCAGTTCATGAGTTTAGAGCAGTGGAATAAAGTGTTGACCACGAATCTTACCAGCATTTATTTATGCTCTCGTGTTTTTTCTAGAAAAATGATTGCAAATAGAAAGGGAAAAATAATCAATATTGCTTCATTGAAAGGGCAGCTTGGGAGCGAAGGGCAATGTAATTATGCGGCGTCAAAAGCGGGAGTAATTGGCTTAACAAAATCGCTGGCAAAAGAGATGGGGGAATTTGGAATTAGTGTCAATGCCTTGTGTCCAGGATTCATTGTTACGGATCTGAATCGAATGAATAGCAATAAAGCAGATATTGCGGACCGAATGAGTATTCTTAGAGATAAAAGAAGCCTTGAGGATTTTCTATCATTTGTAATGATGTTAAGTTCAGATGAGTTGGTAGGAATTAGTGGACAAGTATTTAATCTTGATTCAAGGATAAATTAGTTAGAATTCAAAAAGATTTTAATAAACTACAAGAAAATGGAGAATTACATGATTGAACAAAGAGGTTTAGTGGACGGTTTACAAGATATTGCGCTGGAATATGCTAATAAAAAAGCAGTTATTTCAGAAACCGCAAGTGTTACATATAAAGAATTATATGAATTGTCATATAAATATATGGAGTATATTATTGAACTTCAAAAGGGAAAGTGTGTAGTTTGTGTTGTTTCTAAACGTTCAATTAGTTTGTGCGCGTGCGTATTAGGCATTGTTCAGGCTGGGGGAAGTTATATGTTATATGAGCCGGAGGATTTAAATGAGGACTATTTGAACAACATTTCTGTTATAGGTCCAGATTTGGTAATTACAGATCAAATGAATTTACGAATTGGAGAATGCATTGCATATATGCAAGAAATAGAACAGCGAAAGTGTAATGGGATGACTACCAGAAAACGTGAACAGAGTGATTTATTGTATCTGGTTAATACATCGGGGACCTCGGATAAAAGTAAAACGGTGATGATAAGAGACAGAAATCTATTGTGCTATTTAAAAGGCTATATTCAGGCTATAAGCATAAATAATAGCGATGTTGTACTGCAACAGTCACCAATATATTATGACGGATTTGCAGAGGAATTATTTTCAATGTTACTGACTGGGGGAACGGTAGTTCTTGCAGATACAGCTAAATTGAAAAATCCATATATGATAATTCGATTAATAAACGAATACAACATTACTATTTTGCCATCTACTCCTTTGATGATAGAAGAAATAAACCGAATAGGGCGAAAAATGTCACTAAGATCAATTATAAGTAGTGGTGATATTTTAAGAAGGACACAAATTGAACAGTTGATAACGTGTTGTGATGTTTATAATATGTATGGTCTTACAGAAACTACCGTATGCGCTACTTGTCATAAGTGCACAAAGGCGGATGAAGAGAATATTCCTATCGGAAAAGCAATTAATGGATATTCACTAGTTCTTTTGGATGAAGATGGGAATGATGTCGGGGAAATGCAACAGGGTGAGATCTATATAGGAGGAATGGGAGTATCAGATGGATACTTTTTGGAAAGCGATAGTGAAGAGAAAATTATGACTATCAACGAGGAAAAGTATTTTAGAACGGGTGACTATGCGTGGATGGACAAGAATGGCGAATTCCATTATGTAGGACGAAAAGATCGACAGATTAAGATCCGTGGTAATAGAGTAGATCTTGGTTATATTGAGAATATCGTTAGGCATGTAGATGGAATAGAAAGTGTGGCAAGTTTCTATCACACAAGCAAGAGAATTTTGTGTATTTTTTTTGTTTCTGAGGAGATTACTGAAGAGAGACTTCGAGTAATCTGTGATAATAAATTGCCTTCCTATATGAGGGCTAATCGTTATATTTGCATGGGAAAAATTCCAATGAGTCAAACAGGTAAGATTGATTATAAGGCACTTCAGAGTTTATTAGATGGAAGTGATAACAAAAGAGGTGATTTGGATTGTATAGAGAGTGAGATAGTTCTAAATTTGATAAAAATTATTCGAAATGAAATCAGTAATCAGCAAGCAAAGTTAGAGGATACGTGGGAAATGCTTGGCGTAGATTCTTTAGCATATATACGGATTCTTGTAAAAATAGAGGAATATTATTCTATTGAATTAGGGGATGACTTATTATTGCAGGAAACGTCAGCAACATTGCAAAACTTTTGCAGTAGCATTGAAGCATATCTTAGAAGGAAGGCGCAAAATGTGGAATGATTGGAAGTGGCAAGCACAAAATAGTGTTACTCAGATAGAAAAAGTATCTAAAGAAAAGATAGAGTCTAAATTTAATATGCGTATTACGCCATATTATGCAGGTCTAATGGAAAATTCATCAACTTGTCCAATTCGTCAACAAGCGGTTCCGTCAAAGATTGAGAATAGTGAAATAGGCGAGGATTATAGCAAGTATGGGATTGATCTTTATGATTCATTAGATGAGGAAAATTATTCGCCTGTAAAACATTTAGTACATAGATATCCAGATCGTGTTATGTTGGAGACAACGAATAACTGTTTTATGTATTGTAGATTCTGTACCAGAAAGAGGTTGATGCAGGAATTCCTATGGGAAATCAAAGTGTTTTGCTGAGAGGCATTAATGATGATGCGAAAATAATCAAGGAGTTGTGTTTAAAGCTAATTCAAATAAGAGTTAGACCATATTACTTGTACCAATGTGACTTGGGAGTTGGAATGGAACATTTTAGGACAAAAGTTCAGATTGGAATAGACATTATAAATGAGCTTAGGCAAAACATTACTGGTTTTGCTATACCAACATATGTTATTGATGCACCAAATGGTGGTGGAAAGATTGCGATAAATCCCGATAATGTGTTAGAATGGAATAGTCAGTATATAATGATGAAAAATTTTAAAGGAGAGATTTTTTACTATCCAGAAATCAAAGGAGGAGTTAATAAAAAGAATGAATAAAAAAATTAATTTTTTTGTATTTCAGGATTTGCCGCTTAAGTATGCACCAGCCGTCAATGTATGGATGTTTGTCTTGACATTGGTAAGTGGTATTTGTTCCGTACTACAAGTGTATGTGGTTTCTGATTTTATTGATGCAGCATTGCAAACAGTAAAGAAAGCAACACTAGATTTTCATTTGTTTTTTGCCCTGTTTCTATTGATGTTAACAGTTGCCATTGATTGGCTCGCACCCAGGATTCAGGTTATACTTCGACAGAAATCAGAATTGAGATTGCTGGAAAATTATCGCCCTGCTTTACTCAAAAAGTGTGCAGGATTGGAATACACCCATGTAGAGCAAGGGAAAAGTCATGATTTAATAAGTAGAATTTTGAAGGAAACGGAGAAAAAATGGCTGGATATTTATCAGGCAATGTTAGCTTTATTAAAAATATTAATTAGTATTGTAGGAATTTTGTTTGTGATTGCCGGATATGTATGGTGGGCTGCTGTGCTTATCCTACTATTTTCTGTGCCGCTATTTGTTTATTCCATAAAAAGTGGAAAGAAGAATTACCAGGCAAAACGAGATACATCTATTTATAGCAGAAAATATTGGTATCTGGACCATGTGTTAAATAGCAGGGAATGCCTGAATGAGAGGAAGTTGTTTGGATATTCTGATAAAATAAATAAGAAGTATGCAGATACATATTATGAAGCATTTTGGATTGAAACGAAAACACAGATTTATTGGGCATTAAAGACCAAGATAAGTGGAGGCTTGTCGTCTGTAGCGGCATTGTTAATTGTTATAACATTGATTCAACCTACACTTGCAGGGAAGATAAGCATTGGTCTCTTTATTTCTCTTGTAAATGCGATATTTTTGTTGACAAGCCAAATGAGTTGGGGGTTGAGCCGAAATATTGATACACTGGTTACCGGAAATGAGTTTTGTAAAGATATGAGAGAGTTTTGGCAACTGTCCGAAGAAGACGGAGTTCTTGAACTTCCCCAATATATGGAAAATATCGAAAAGATTGAGTTTAGAAACGTTACTTTTCGATATCCGGGAACAGACTTTTATGTATTGAAGAATATTTCTTTCACTATGAATATGGGAAAAAATTATGCTTTGGTTGGTTCGAATGGTGCAGGAAAGACTACAGTGGTTAAATTGTTAACAGGATTGTATACAGATTATGCTGGAGAAATCATGATAAATGGAAAGGAACTTCGCGAGTATACCAAGGCAGAGCAAAAGGGAATGTTTTCTGCTGTATATCAGGATTTTGTGCAGCATGCATTAACCTTCAGGGAAAATTGTGAAATTGGTGACCTGTGTAATGCAGTTTCTCAGGAAAGAATAGAAGAATTATTTAAGCAATTTGAATTAACGGATACAGTGGAGAATTTTCCGGATGGATATGACACTTTATTGGGTAAGACGCGAGAAGGTGGTTTGGATTTGTCCGGTGGACAGTGGCAGAAGCTGGCAATGGTCAGGGCACTTCTTAGACCTGCAAAAATACGTATACTAGACGAGCCAACTGCATCTTTAGATCCCAAAATGGAAAGTGAAGTATATCAATTGTTTCAGCAGTTAGCAGGCGGGAAACTGACTATTTTGATTAGTCATCGACTTGGATTTGCAAAGCTGGCAGATGAGATTATTGTATTTGATGATGGAGTAATTTGTGAGCAAGGAGATTTTGCAAAATTAATGAAGAAGAATGGTTTGTTTTGTAAAATGTTTGAAGAGCAAAGGAGCTGGTACGAATGAAAGAGAGAAAGAGAAAAATATCATATATAAAAGTGGTTTATAAAATTTTTGTAACGACTCTTTTTGCAGCACCATTATGGATTTTCATGGATTGTGTGGCAATGCTCTTGTCATCTGTGTGTTATGCCTTTGGTACAGTAATAAAACAATGGCTGTTTGATACGATAACAAATGTGGTAGGAGGAAAAGAAACGTATCAAACTCTTATATTAGTCACGTTTTTGGTAGTTCTTTTTCAGATAGGAAATGAGTTATTGAATGCGGTTTGTAATTTTACGTGGTCACCAGCCATGAAATCTATTGAAGGCAAATTAAAGCAAAAGATACATAAAAAAATATCTAGATTACCTGGAAATTATTTTGAAGATGTAAAAGTTTTGGAGTGCATAGAAAAAGCGAATATGGGCGCTGATAAATGCTATGGTTTATATAATTCAGTAGCAACTATAATTTTATTTTATATTCCGTATTTTTTGGTGATTGGAGTTTACTTGTGTAAATTAAAACCGATGTTGACATTAGCATTAGCATTTATTTTTGTTCCTTTAATTATAAATCTGTTTGTACGACAACGGATCTTTGAAAAGCAAGTGGATGAAACCATACCGCTGCAAAGGGAAAAGGATTATTATGAGACAGAAATTTTTAGTCGTGAAAAGTTAAAGGAGAATCGACTTTATGGTTCCTATTCTTTCTTTAAGAAAAAGTTCATATCGGTGAATCAAGAGTTTTGTAAGAAGAAATGGAAGGCAATTAAGGAAACTGGAATCATAGAGTTTGTTATGAGATTGCTGACATTAGCTGGATATTTGGGTGTCATCATTTTGTTGTTACTTTCGATGATGGACGGCTCGATTTCAGTTGGTGCATTTGCTGCTGTATTTTCTTCCATTACAACACTTATTTCTTTTATGAATGATGCCATAGGCAATCATTTAAGTACGTTGTTTGATAACATGGGTCCGCTGAAAAAGTACTTAGAGTTTTTTGAACTTCCTGAAGAAATAGAGAAAGAAGATGAGATAAATTGGGAAAAGGAGATACAGGTAAGAAATGTGTCTTTCACATTTCCGGGAGCAGAAAAAAAGGTTATAGACAATATTTCTTTTGACATTCATAAAGGGGAGACGATTGCAATCGTAGGAGAAAATGGTGCTGGAAAAAGTACCTTGGTGCGTATTTTGTCAGGAATCCTTCTCCCAGACAAAGGAGAAGTGTGCGTAGATGGCAAGAATCTGTTTGATGTTTGTCCAGAATCTCGCTTCAATAATACATCTGCAGTGTTTCAAAAGTTTATTAAGTACCAGATGAATGTGCGTGAAAACGTTAGTATTTCATCTGATGAGGAAAATGACATGAAATTAGCTGATTGTTTGGAAAAAAGCGAATTTTCTATGGATGATCGATTTGTGGAAGGTTACAACACCATGCTGTCAAAAGAGTTTGATGGGCTTGATTTGTCTGGTGGACAGTGGCAACGCTTGGCATTGGCACGAGGCTTATATCGGGTTAGTAAATTTATTATACTGGATGAGCCTACATCAGCGATTGATCCAATTGAAGAAGGAATTATGTATCGAAAATTTCAGGAGCTAATTCAGAATAAGATGGGTGTTATTGTAACACATCGTTTGGGGTCTACTAAAATGGCAGATCGTATTCTAGTTTTGCGAGAAGGAAAACTGGTAGAGTTAGGTACCCATACAGAATTGATGGAAAAGAATGGGTATTACGCGATCCTGTATCGAGAACAAGCGAAATGGTATCAAAATTAGGAGTATAAAAATGATAATTAATGACTTTATTACAGGACCCTATGATTGTTATCAAAGTGTAATGGCAAATATTGCAGCGCATTATGGTCATGTTTACCAGACGGTTGCTCTTGGGAAAATTTCTTTCATGTATAGGAATGAAAAAAATAATTTTATTGGCAAAAGGATTGATGCGTTGCATATGCGAAAGGATTCAAGAATTGATGAATTGTTGGGACTTGAACGGAAAGAGCAGCCTTTATTGATAAATTGTGTAGATGAGATGGATTGTCTTCTGGAAAAAAATATACCAATAGTGGTATGGGCGGATTTGTACAATTGTAATTGGAATCAAGCATACCATAAATATCATTTTAAGCATTATTTTTTGATAAATGGAAAAGTGGAAGGTAAAAGCTATGTGATTGCAGATCCATTTTTTCATAAGATTTATTTGGAACAATCTTTAGAAGAATTAACAAAAATTGCAGATAGTTGTATTGTTTATAAGAAGAAGGAAATAAAACAAGATAGATGGAATGAAATAGAGGAGGAAATACTAAAAGATGCGCAGTATTATTTGGATAATGATATGGGGAATAATATTGTTAAATTTTCTACAGCTTTGAAAGATATAGATTTTTCAAAAGAGTTTAACTATCCTCAAGATGAATTATACGCAATCCCTATGTTAGATAATTTGAAAATTGTTGGAGAGCAAAGAGAAGCTTACGCCGAATTATTAAAGTATACAGGAGCGGATTGGAATAAGGTGATGTTAGAAGCTACCCAATGGTTACTTTCTAGCGCAGAACTTTGGGGCAAATTACGGATTTATTTCATGAAAATGATACTATCAAATTCATGTAAGTGTGATAATGCTTTGATAGTATCATACTTAGAAAAAATAAGGCAGTTAGAAGAAAAAACTTTTAGGACGATTCTAAATAAGAAGTGAGGGAAAATATATGATAGATATGTTGCCAGTTTCAATTGTAGGACTTGATTGTTACATAAATAGCTTATTGACTGTGGTAAATTGGAAGTTAGGAGAATATCACATGTCATTTTGGGACTCATGGTGTTTTCGCTATGTCCCCAGTGTTTCATTGGGAGAGTCTGTAGAGTATCCAATGTCATATGTATTATCAAATCTTCAGTATTATTACAATTATGTTTTTGAAAATTTAGAAGATGTAGATAACGAAAAAGTATTATTGAAAATAATAGAGATTTTGGATTGCAATATGCCAGTTGTGGTATGTATAGATATGTATTTCTGCAACTGGACAGAAAATTATAAAAAGGATCATGCTGAACATATAGTTGTGATAAATGGATATAAGAATAGTAAATTTTCTATAATTGATACTATGCCGGTTCAAACTGGCATAGAAATTGAATTTTCGGAATTGCATGATGGCATTATTTGGGCAAAGAAGGTTGATTTTCATATAAATTCTTTTGAGTATATAACAGTTGAAAAATTCTTAAAATACACGATGGTTCGAATAGAAAATAATAAGGAGTTCGAACAATTTGAAAAATTTGTAAGTGAAATATCTACAGAAAAATTGTCAAAGGATTTACAGTGTAAGGGATATATTTGGAGTATACCGATACTAAATAATTTGAGAAGATTATATGGGAACCGTAAGCAATTTCTACTTATATTAGAGAAAGTTGAAAGTAGCCAAGCTACAGAAAAATTTTTGGTAGAGAAAGTTAGAACAATATATCAAGAAGTAATTAAACAATGGGGAGTAATAGTCAATTTACTATATAAATATAGAACCGTAGGAAAAATAGGGAAGAACAATGATATCAAAGAACGATTTGAGCGTTTGCTTCTATTAGAAAGAACAGTGTACGCAGAGATTGGTGACTTGTTATTAAAGAATGATACAGAAGGAATAAAAGAAACCAAAACACTATTACATAAAATTATTTTTCAAAACAATTTCCAGAGTCATTTTTCGGGAAATGAAGATTTTGAATATTTTTCTGAATTACCTCAGGAGCTGGTAGTGGGTAGTAAGACCATAAAATTTGAGTTTATAGAAAATCAAAATAATTGTATTTCATGTTCTGGGCAGCAGCAAGTGATAGACAATTTTCAAGTTATAAAATTACATTTTATCGGTTATTCAATATGGGGAAATCAGATCGGTAATGTAAAATTAACTTTTTCTGACTGTGAGAACATCTTCGAATTGCGTTTATCGGATTGGTGTTTAGGAGAAAATTTTTGTGAAAAAATTTTATGGGAAGGAAAATTTATTAAAAAAAATGAGAATGGAGAAGTGTGTCATGCTTATATCTATGATGCGGAACTTGTTCTGCCTAGCAATAAGAAGTTAACTAAAATTGCATTGCCAGAAAATGATAAAATGCTTTTATTTTGTGTTTATGCTGAGAGGGAATTAACAACTAACTCACTTGAAAAAGATTAGGTGATGAAAAAAAGCAATATTATAAAAAATATCATTTTGTGATACCTTTTGCTCGAGAGTTTGAAATTTTCTCTGTAAATTCAGTTCTTCTATGATAATGATTTGAAAGGACGGACGACCACACTGGTTTTCCGTCCTTCTTTACTATAATTCCTACAATAATTTCTGTCAATAACGAATACTGGGGAAATCTTAATCTG
>CAJTFB010000050.1 GCA_910575665.1 Eubacteriaceae bacterium | reverse complement strand
TATTATACCATATCCAGTGAGGAGTTATTAGTATTTTTGCAACAAAGAATGCTGTATTTATGCGGATTGTGGCGTTTCGCAAACGCCTAATTACAAACTTATTATACGAGGAGGAACACAAGTGAGTACATATTATAATTCTTATGATTTCAGACTTGTTGGACTTCAGATCAGAAATTTCCGAGA
Source organism: Eubacteriaceae bacterium (assembly GCA_910575665.1). Classification (GTDB taxonomy): domain Bacteria; phylum Bacillota; class Clostridia; order Lachnospirales; family Lachnospiraceae; genus Eubacterium_F. The sequence continues at coordinate 21,652 of CAJTFB010000050.1, read as the reverse complement.
GTCGAGAAATATCAGCCAGGAACAGCTGGCATACAAAGCAGGGCTTTCCACCGGAACCATCGGAAAGATTGAACGGGGCATCAATAACCCCAAAACCGACACCCTACTGCGGATAGCCCAGGAACTGGATGTCCCCTGTCAGCTGTTTTTTGAGCAGATCGACCGAAAACGTCCCCATTTGCCCGCTCACCTACAGACACTGGTGGCCTATGCCAAATCCCTCGGCGACAATGAAATCCATGCCCTCTGCATGATCGCCAAGATCATGTCCAAATACCATGACACCAGCAAATCCTCTGACCGGTAACCGTTTGTATTAAAACCCTTTGACTTCCCCTTTTAGCACATCTGCAATTACCTTTGCCAAAGGAGCCGCAGCATTCTTGGCCTCCTCTACGGTATTATTTTCATTCCCCAGTTCAACCAGCAGTGACCGCTCTGCCACATGAAGATTATAGCGGTAACCTTTGAGATAGATCGGTTTGGTAAATCCATCATATTGTTCCATGGCATGGCACTTCAACTGGAGACTAAAAGAAAGATTTGCCTCTAGATTGGGGTTATATAGATAATCGATCTTCCCTGATTTGTTTCTGCTCATGCCATTAAAAAACATAACGATCGCTGTCTTTTTTCCATCGATCATCGTATATGTATGCTTATTTTTCCCCACCGAATCCCGGTGCAAGTCAATGGTCACCTGAATATCCGGATTTTCTTTCATGATCTTCGTAATTCCGTCCAGCGAAGTATTGTAGGCTTTACTTCGGTCAATCTGACCGTTGATGAGATCGTATTTGGTCTGGTCATGATAAACCTGATATCCATTTTTCTCCAACTCCTGTTTTAAAGCCCTCCCCACACCGATCACTGAGTCCGAATCCCTGCCCCTCCGGCTGTCAGAAAAAGCTTCCGAAGCTCCGTGGGTGTGGTAGATAAGAATCTGTTTTTTCCCTGCCTTCGCCGGAAGCGTCATATTCCTTTTCAACATATCTTCTACAGGAAAGAGATCTTTTGTCACAGAGGTGGTGGAGTCTATAATATAGAAATGATTCCACAGATAACTCACATCTTTGTTCTCCCTGAGCTTATTCACATAAGCCGCTGTCCCTGAACCAGCTCCTTTCATTGTCTGGACCTGGGCAAGATTTTCTCCCGCCACCGCAGAAGCTTCGGCAGAACCTTTCAGATCGGACTCCCCATTTGCCCCCTGGCCCTCTCCAGAAGTTGATTTATCCTTCCCATTATTTTCCATATAGATCAATTTGCTTTCTGCCAGACGTTCCATATCCGTATTCTGAAAATAAAGCGGATTGCCCATCACCACCTGCAGCAACTTATCTTCCCGGCTCATTCTGGACACCGGAAAGGCGTTTGCTGCCAGGGATGTACCAATTTTTCCCAAAATTTGCTCTTTCAAACTGCTCTCACTGCACTCCAGCATAATCAGAAGGGCAATCAGAGCAGTTGACAAAATGATCCGAAACAATCGTTTTTCCACGAGTACCTCCTGCATCAAGCGTATATATAATATATAGTATTTTCTGCAGAATATATTACACCGGTTTCGGGGTCTGACCAGCCGGGTGGCACGAACTTGACCCCTGTTCGTCTTATGCTACAGTGACTTTTTCTGAAAACAATGGTTGAAGACTTTCGCCAGATCTTTGGCGATCACATGAACCGATTCGTCGATATTTTTAGGTGTGACATATAAATTTTCCATTTCCTCCTGAAATACTTCTTTGATAAATTTTTCGATCTCATCCTCGTTATACCCCTGTTTGCTCAGTACCTTCTCCAAGTGGTCACTGATGATCGTCTTGGCATCCACCACCGTCGGGACACCCACTGCCACCACTGGAACCCCAAGGCTCTCCTTTGACAGAGCCTTTCTATGATTTCCGATGCCCGATCCCGGACAGATTCCCGTATCGGTGATCTGTATCGTGGTACACAGCCTTGACATGCTTCTAGCTGCCAGCGCATCCACTACAATGACAAGATCTGGACCAGTCTTCTTAACAATTCCCTGAAGGATCTCCACCGCCTCCATCCCGGTCTGAGCCATGACTCCGGGAGCAATGGCACTCACTTCCCCATATTCATTTTCCTCCATAAACCAGCTCCCAAGTTCGCGTCCCAGATGCCGCGTCACAAAAATACATTCTGCCATTCTTGGCCCAAGGGAATCACTGGTGACCTGCCGGTTTCCCAGTCCTGCGATCAACACGGATTTCTGTCTCAGGTCATGAACCATTTTTTCCAGTTCACTGCAGATACATAACAGCAGCTCTTCTTTGTCCTCCTCTTCCTTCGGCATATCCTTTGACTCAATAGTGACATAACATCCTTTGGGTTTTCCCATGGCCCGGCTCCCCCTGTCATCCTGAATCTGCACCATTGTAATATGTGCCTTTGCCTTTTTGTCATAATGCTTTTCTAACACCACTCCCTGAATTTCTACATCATTTCTTGGAAAACTCTCCCGCACCTCAAGGGCAAGGTCTGTTTTTCTCTCTGACATACGCGCTTCATCCCTTTCATACCCAGCATTTCTTTCATTCCTTTAGCATTCTCCAAAAACTTTCCAATTATGTATTGACACTAATGATGTTTTGTACTATCATAAATAAGAATGTTTGTGTTAATGTCCGTGTCCGTTTAACCAAACGTTATTACTTATATTATAAAAAGATGGAGGTGTTAGAATTGGCAAATATTAAATCTGCAAAGAAAAGAATCCTTGTTTCACAGAAAAGAGCTGACAGAAACAAAGCGATCCGTTCTAAGGTTAAGACTGCGATCAAAAAGGTAGATGCTGCAATTGAAGCAAAGAATAAAGCAGCAGCCAGTGATGCATTGGTAAAGGCTGTATCTGAGATCGACAGAGCAACCCGGAAGGGAATTTACCATAAAAATACAGCGGCAAGAAAAGTATCACGTCTTACAATTGCTGTCAATAAGCTTGCATAATTGCTGTTTTTGTGGATCGATATACTTTCAGAGTATTTGATCAATGTAGAAGGCAGTCGTACTGCTACTACAATTCTACCCGTCATAAAATATATATGCAAACTGTATCGATTGGTACAGAGGGAAGCGCCGGACTCACACGGCGCTTTTTTTGTTCCACATTATCTTTCCTATTTTCTTCTGATTCATATAGCAGGAATTCCAAAAACGGTTTACAACCTTCCCAAAAGATGATATGATTTGTGTAGCCTGACGATACCAATTTAGTGGGCAAAAACACGAATTATACAGGGAGGAGCTCCATGAAAAACACAGATTATTTATCCTGGGATGAATATTTTATGGGAATCGCACTTCTATCCGCCATGCGGAGCAAGGATCCCCATACGCAGGTGGGAGCATGTATCGTGGATACGGATCATAAAATACTGTCTGTGGGTTACAACGGTATGCCCTGCGGCTGTTCCGATGACGATTATCCATGGGATAATACCGGCGAGCCAATGGACACCAAATATTTATATGTATGCCATGCGGAACTGAACGCCCTGTTAAATTATTCAGGATTTAAACTAAAAGGGGCCAGGATCTATACGACCCTCTTTCCCTGCAACGAATGTACAAAAGCACTCATACAGTCCGGAATCCAGGAGGTTATTTTTAAAGAGGATAAATATTCGGATACTGCTGGCGTTATGGCGGCCAAACGGATGATGCGCTCCGCCGGAATTACATACCGCAGGTACTCCGAAGGCGAAAAGCCGGTTCATATTAATCTCTAGGCTGATTCCAAAAAGAACGGAGGATTTTCATGAAAAAACGAAAGACAAGAACAAAAAAAACGGTGATAAAAAACCCAGTCCGTAGGAAGAGGCGACTACCACTTTCTTTTCTAAAAACGAAGACCGTCACGATAAGGAAAAACATTCTACGCCTGTTTCGGAACATTTTCTCTCTTTTCCCACAAAAAAAAGATAAAAATGCTCCCCTGCTGGATGGCAATGTCAAAATTCTTCCCCAATTCTGCATTCAGACCAAACTGATCGGTTGTTTCATAATTCCAGTCATCATGATCATAATTTTGGGAGTTGTCTCCTATTCCCGTTCTTCCAGTGCCTTAAATGAAAATTATGAGGCCGCTGTTTCCCAGACCATGAATATGGCAAAAGAATATTTTTCCTTTGTCTTTTCTAATATCGAGTCAGACATGAACGTCTATCTTTCTGACAGCGATCTGACCGCATATTATTCTGGTAAATACAGCACCAATGAGGCACAGGAAAAATCCCTTGCTGATCTGAAACAGAAACACGAGACTGCCTCTGCCAGACTGGATTCTCTCAAAGAAGGATCTCTTGCTTATTACAAAGCCTACAAAGAGATGACAGAGAGCAAAGAAGAATACGAAGATATAAAAGATTTTGTGGAAGATACAAAAACCTTGCATAGTGATACTTATAAATCTCTCAATGAATCGGTGAGCAATAAAACAGCTGCCAATCCATTTATAGGAAACATTTATATCTTTAAGGATGGCAGTGATACCATCAGTTCACAGATGGCTCTGCGCTCCAAAGCAGAGTCCTCTTCGGAAGATGATACGAGTGCTGTAGATTCTACGAAACTTTACAGTGAATTCATCAAATTACAACTGGGACAACAGGTTGCCTCCGACACCACGAATTATCACTGGTGCGGCCCGGTACCCGAACTTGACAAGCTCTTATCTGTCAAGAGTGATGACTATATACTCCGGGTAGCACATGATGTGTCCTCCACCAGTGACGCCGTTATGATTGTGGACATAAAAAAAGATCCCATCACAAACATTTTGCAGAACCTTAATCTTGGAGAGGGCAGCTTTGTCGGCATCATCACTGCCGACAAACAGGAACTGACAGTGAATGGAAAAGCGCTCACCGCCATCGAAAGTGGAGAAGAAGAAAAAACAGAAGACAGTGTGTCGAAGGAAAAGGTATTTGTAACGCAGGATTTTTATGAGAAAGCCCTCAAATCTGATACAGAATATGGATCGGATTACGTCCGCAGCAATGGAACAAGCTATCTTTTTACCTATCAAAAGATCGGCACCTCCGGCGTCATGCTCTGCAGCCTGGTGCCAAAGTCCATCATTGTAGCCCAGGCAAACAGCATCCGGATACTGACTGTCATACTGATCTTCGTATCCTGCCTTATCGCTATGATTGTGGGAACCCTGATATCAAAAGGTTTCAGCAAATCTATTAACAAGTCCATTAAGGAATTGGAAAAAGTCTCAAAAGGAGATTTTACCGTAGAGTTCCGCACCAGCCGCCGGGACGAATTTGCCCTGCTCTATGGAAGCTGCAACGATATGCTTGCCAATATTCGGGGCCTGATCATGGAAGTGGAATCCATCTACGATGCCCTTACGGTATCCCTGAATAAAGTAAACTCCTCTTCCACCACGTTCTCAGAGACCACAAAGGATATCCAGCGCTCGGTACACGAGGTGGAGACCGGCGTCGGGGAGCAGACGGAAAGCGCTGCGGCATGCCTGAATCAGATGGACAATCTATTTACCAAGATCAATACGGTGAAAGACAACACGACGCAGATCGGAGAAATTGCGGTCTCCACCCAGAGCGCCATCCAGACAGGTCTTAACAGCATGGATAATCTGAATGACAAGACAAAGTCCACAACAGAGATCACAAACAATGTGATCCAGACCATCCAGGAGCTCTCTGTTCATTCTGCAAATATCGGGCAGATCGTAAACAGCATCAATGACATTGCGGAAGAGACGAACCTACTCTCCCTGAACGCCTCCATTGAGGCTGCCAGAGCCGGCAATGCCGGAAGGGGCTTTTCCGTCGTAGCCAGCCAGATCCGGAAACTGGCTGACCAGTGCCTTATGTCTGCTGGAAAGATCTCAAATATCGTCAGTCAGATCACCGAGGCGACACAGGATGCCGTCCGCGCCACCCAGACCGCAGAAGCGATCGTCAATGAGCAGGCCGAGGCCGTTGCCGCAACCTCCCAATCCTTCCATACGTTAAAACAGCGTATTGAAAAACTTTCCGAAAATCTGACGAGTATCCAGAGTAGCTCGACGGACATGGAAACCACGGGCTCCTCAACCTTACATGCCATGGAAAATATCTCAGCGATCCTGGAAGAAACATTGGCCGCCGTCACTTCGGTTGCCAGTGTGACAGACAGACAGTCCGAAGTACTTGGCTCACTGAATGAAGCGTCCTCCCAGCTGATGAATCGTGCCCAGCGGCTTGGGGATGCCATCTCCAAATTCAAAACACAGAAGTCCGAAGAATAACGATAAAATACGGCGGGAATTTGAATCAGTTTCAAATTCCCGCCGTTTCGTTGTATGCCCCATTTATTTTCCAGCTCAATGGCGTCATTGTGCCAGCTCCGCCTCTATATCTGCCAGAAACCTGGTCCAGGCATCCGGATGTTCCACAAAATATTTGGGACAGTTTTTTCCTGTCACATCATAGTGCCGGATCACATCTTTTACCTCCAGTCCAAACCGGATACAGAGATACTTGGTCAGCCGGATCAAAGAGCGGTAGGTCTCTTTTGTAAATTTACCGCTCTTCTTTTTATGGCAGCATTCTATGGAAATCGTGTCCAAATTCCGGTCATTGGAGGCATAGGCGATCTCTCCAGTGGGAATGCACTGAACAATGGTTCCGTCAATCCCTATGACAAAATGACTGCTGGCATAGGTATTGGTTCCCTTCTTTGCATTGATCTTTGGAAGATTGTTAAAATAATTACGGTTTGCTATGGCATCAGTTCCCGGATTTGCCGTGTAATGCACCACCACCCCTTTGACTTTTTCCAGTTTCGTGCCTGGCCTGGAATACTTATTGATATCCAGAAGATTTACCGACAGATTCAATTCTGACAGCATCGTATCCGCTTCCCTGACCCGTTCCTCTTCCCTTTTTGCCCCCAGCACAGAGCACACCATATAGATCACCAAAAGCAAAAGGGCTGTTGCGCCGATGATTCCAGCGCAAAGCCCTAACTTTCTATATTTGTTTTTCTTCCAATGAATTTTCTTTTTATTCAACACTGTAATTCGGAGCCTCTTTCGTTATATGAATATCGTGAGGATGGCTTTCCTTCAGGGAAGCAGCAGAAATCTTCACAAAACGTCCGTTTTCCTTGAGTGTCTCGATATCCTTGGCTCCGCAATAACCCATGCCAGAGCGAATGCCTCCGATTAGCTGGAATACGGTATCTTCCACGGTGCCCTTATATGCCACACGCCCCTCGACACCCTCTGGAACAAGCTTTTTGGCATCCTGCTGGAAGTAACGGTCCTTACTTCCGTTTTCCATGGCAGCGATGGATCCCATACCACGGTACACTTTGTATTTTCTTCCCTGGAACAGTTCAAAAGTTCCCGGACTCTCGTCACAACCTGCAAAAATACTTCCCATCATACATACATTGGCACCAGCAGCGATGGCCTTCGTCATATCTCCGGAATACTTGATACCACCATCTGCAATAATCGGAATGCCATATTCTTTCGCCACAGCGTAGCAGTCCATAATCGCGGTAACCTGAGGAACACCGATACCCGCTACTACACGCGTAGTACAGATAGATCCTGGCCCGATACCGACTTTGACCGCATCTACACCAGCTTCGATCAAAGCCTTTGTGGCCTCTCCCGTCGCCACATTTCCGGCAATGATCCCCAGCTCCGGATAAGTCTCACGAACCATCCTCACCACTTTAAGTACGTTGGCGGAATGACCGTGTGCCGTATCAATCACCACTACATCTACTTTCGCCTTTACCAATGCATCCACACGTTCCATAATATTTGCAGTCACTCCCACTCCGGCTCCACAGAGAAGTCTTCCCTGTGAATCTTTTGCCGAATGAGGATATTTGATCTGTTTCTCAATATCCTTGATGGTAATGAGTCCACTTAAATTTCCATCCTTATCTACGATAGGAAGTTTCTCTTTTCTCGCCTTTGCAAGAATCTGTTTCGCTTCGTCCAGAGTAATACCCTCTGGCGCCGTCACAAGCCCTTCGGATGTCATACTCTCCTTAATCTTCTTTGAAAAATCGGTCTCAAACTTAAGATCTCGGTTCGTAATGATGCCCACCAGCCTTTTTCCCTCTGTAATAGGAACACCTGAGATTCGGAACTTCGCCATAAGATTGTTGGCATCCTCCAATGTATGATCTGGAGAGAGATAAAATGGATCTGTAATCACTCCATTCTCCGAACGTTTTACCTTGTCTACTTCTTCTGCCTGCTGCATAATCGTCATATTCTTATGTATGATTCCAATGCCGCCCTGACGAGCCATCGCAATCGCCATACGATGCTCTGTCACTGTATCCATCCCCGCACTCATCATCGGAATGTTTAACTCAATTTTTTTCGTCAAATGTGTCTTCAAACTTACCTCATTTGGAATCACTTCTGAGTATCCTGGTACCAATAAAACGTCGTCGAATGTAATGCCTTCACCAATAATCTTACCCATTTTTCTCGTCCTCTCTTTTTAATTTTATCAATGCTTTTTCTGTGTATATTAATATAAGATTCTATCCAAATTTAAGATAAATGTCAAGAGATAAACTATATTTTAAAAAAAATAAATTTTTTTCATTTTTTTTTAAAAACCCCTTGCATTCTACAAAAATTTATTGTATAATAGCATTCGTGATTGAGATTGGGCTATCGCCAAACGGTAAGGCACTGGACTCTGACTCCAGCATTTCAAGGTTCGAATCCTTGTAGCCCAGTGATAAGGAAGCTTTGAATGACGGAAGGCGTTTTTCAAAGCTTTTCTTTGTTTCTATAGAAAAATCAGGAATGGAGATTAACATGAGCGACATATTAAAGCAGGAGATCGAGAAACGCAGGACATTTGCCATCATCTCCCACCCAGACGCAGGAAAGACCACACTGACGGAAAAGTTCTTATTATATGGAGGGGCGATTAATCTTGCCGGCTCCGTGAAGGGAAGAAAGGCTGCCAAACATGCTGTATCAGACTGGATGGAGATTGAAAAGGAACGTGGAATCTCTGTCACCTCTTCTGTGCTCCAGTTCAATTATGACGGATTTTGTATTAACATACTAGACACTCCGGGACATCAGGATTTCTCGGAGGATACTTACCGGACGCTGATGGCAGCGGATTCTGCTGTCATGGTGATCGACGGCTCCAAGGGAGTAGAGGCGCAGACAATCAAACTTTTCAAGGTCTGTGTCATGAGGGGAATCCCTATCTTTACTTTCGTAAACAAGATGGACCGGGAGGCAAAAGATCCTTTTGAGTTGATTGATGAGATTGAAAACGTATTGGGAATCCGGACCTGTCCCGTCAACTGGCCCATTGGCTCCGGAAAGAACTTTAAGGGAGTCTATGACCGGAACACAAAAACGATTTCCCGCTTTATCGCAGCCGATAACGGACACAAAATCGAGTCAGTAGAGGCGAGTCTGGGCGACAGCGGCCTGGATGAACTGATCACAAAAGAGTACCATGATATATTAGTAGATGAGATCGAGCTTCTGGACGGCGCCAGTGATGAATTTGATCTGGAAAAAGTGCGTGACGGCAAATTGTCACCAGTATTTTTTGGCTCGGCGTTGACGAATTTTGGAGTGGAAACCTTTTTACAGCATTTTCTGGAAATGACCACCTCTCCTCTCCCCCGGCTTTCCGATGAGAATCCCGTGGATCCTTTTTCTGAGGATTTTTCGGCTTTTATTTTCAAGATTCAGGCAAATATGAACAAAGCCCACCGGGACCGCATCGCATTTATGCGTATCTGCTCCGGCAAATTCACCGCCGGAATGGAGGTTATGCATGTCCAGGGCGGCAAAAAGATCCGTCTGGCACAACCCCAGCAAATGATGGCGCAGGAGCGCAAACATGTGGAAGAGGCCTATGCAGGAGATATCATCGGTATTTTTGATCCGGGGATCTTTTCCATCGGCGATACGCTGTGCAAATCCGGGAAAAATATCCGCTATGCAGGCATACCGACCTTTGCCCCAGAGCACTTCGCCAGGGTCCGCCAGGTGGATACCATGAAGCGGAAACAATTTATGAAGGGAATCACCCAGATCGCTCTGGAGGGTGCCATTCAGATCTTCCAGGAATTTAATACCGGAATGGAAGAAATTATCGTGGGTGTAGTGGGCGTCCTCCAGTTTGAGGTTCTGCAGTACCGCCTGCAGAATGAATATAATGTAGAGATCCGCATGGATCAGCTTCCCTATGAGCATGTGCGCTGGATCGAGAATGAGGATATCGATGTAAATGCCCTCTCTGTCACTTCTGATACGAAGAAAGTAAAAGATTTCAAGGGAAACCCACTGCTTCTGTTTACCCATCCCTGGAGCATCCAGACCGTTCTGGATCGAAACGAGGGTCTGCTGCTGGGAGAGGTATCCAATGCGGCTATGTAAATAAATGCGAGGAGGAAATATGAAATGAAAAAGTTTTATAAAATACTATTTCTGGCTGTTCTAGGTACGATTCTGTGTCTGTCGGCATCCCGTTCGTCAGAGGCAAAGAAAAATTTTACCGTATCACCATCTTCTAAGCCATATAAAAATAAGTATGTGAAGACGCCAGTCTACAATAAATATACCAGACATTATCTGATGCTACGCTCCTATCTGGATGCGATGTCCAAAAAAGGCGGCGGAACCCTGACGTTGAAAAAGGGAACCTACAACCTGACCAACGCCCTGCCGATCTCTTCTAATATAACAGTAATCCTAAAAGATGGCGTGGTCATGAACAAGACAAATAACACCCACACTAAAAAATTAAAAGCTGGACATATCATGTTTGAATGTGTGCGCAGTTCCCGGTTGAAAAAAAAGAATTCCATCGGCGGCTACGGCGGTGAGAAAAACATCCGCATCGCCGGCGAGGGTAAGGTGGTGATGAACCTGGCAAAATGCAATAAGAGCGAAGCCATCCGAGTTCCCCACTGCTCCAACGTAACCATTGAAAATATTTCTTTTACCAATCTGCGTGACGGTCATTTTATCGAAATCACCGCAGCAAAGGATGTGACTGTGACAAACTGTTCTTTTGCCAACAATAAAAATGGGGAGCGCTGCGCCATTAACTTAGACACCCCGGATAAAGTCACCAACGGCTTCAACGGCAAGTATTCAAAATTTGACAAGACGCCGGATCTGAACGTCACAATTCAGAATTGCAGCTTTACAAATCTGTACCGGGGCATCGATACCCACCGCTTTTCGCCAAATAAATACCACACCAACGTGCAGATTCTGAACTGCACCTTCCGAAACAGCGTCCAGAGCCCGATCATGATGGAGAACTGGAAAAACGCAGTGATCCGCGGCAACACCATCGACGGAGTACAGGGCTGGAATGGAAACGATATCCAAAAGGAGAAATTCGGAATCTTTATGCGGGGCGGCGTGATCGATCCCGTCATCAGCGGAAACACCTTCCAAAGCGTTTACATGCCATTTTATGCTAAGGGGCACAAAGAACCAAAGGGCGACATCGCGGCAAGCTACCCCGCCACCTACAATAGCTTTTCTCCCGTCTCCATTGAGTCAATGAAACAGAATACTCTGGGAGCAAATGCCGTTCTCCGGTATTTTGCCATCAACAACCACGATATCCTGTATATCGCCAAAAGCGACAAACACTACAGCAGTTATTATTTCACACAGCCATAACAATGGGGCGACTGAGAAGCGCGCATCTTCTCCTCGAATTGAGGACTTTCTCATCAGATAACGAAAAATACAGTGTCCTACAAAGATTTAGGACACTGTATTTTTTATCTATTCACATAATTTCAGAAACATGTTATAAAATTCCGGGCTGCTTCGTTTCAGATTCACCGGATGCCCCTCGGCATCCAGAAAGCAGTGGCTGCTCTCTCCGCTACAGCGCAGCTCTTTTGTCTCCTTTTCTCTCACTTCATAAGTTATGACAAGACGGATCCCATTGAATTTTTCCACTTTAGGAATAATCTCTGCCACCTCGCCAAATCTGGTCATGGCGGCGTACTGACAGGATACCGATACCACTGGACAGATGATCCCTTCCTCTTCCATCCTCTCATACCCAAGTCCGCCTTTTTCCATCAGGTCGATGCGGCACTCCTCAAACCAGCGGATGTAATTGGAGTGATGAACCACCTTCATCTGGTCCGTTTCATAATATTGTACTTTATGTTCGTAAGAATGTATCATTTTTCTTTGTCCTTTCTGGCTCGTATGCCGCCATTTTTTTATATTTTATGTCTCTAACCGTCACATAAAATATGCTTCCTAACTCGAAGAAATGTTCTAAATATTAATTTTCTTAGCCTTTAGTTTATTACTATATTCAATACGAATTATATCCTCATATTTAAATCGAACTTCTTTGCCTGAATTTAACTTTGCAATCATCCAATTTCCTTTTTTATATACATCCTTGTTCAATACCCCGTCTAGTTTCCATCCGTCTTTACAGGTAAATGAAATATATTTTTTTTCAAAATCAGAAACATCCTCTAATATAATTGCTTCCATTATAACACAAAAACAAATCAGCAGAAAACATATTTTAAATACTAAATTTTCTTTAAAAAACATGGTAGAAAAAGACACTATTACAGTCATTATGAATTGGATATAACATACAATATACGCGATCTCCTTTACATTTTTCTTCTTGTATTTCTTCTTATACTTTTTCTTAATATTGATTACTCCATCTAGTTGATTCCTTATATAGAAGAGATAAAATAAAATACTGATTATTATAGAAACTCCTAAAATCTTTTTGGAAACATCATTATTCACTTCAAATCCCATAAAAGAAATTATAAATAAAAATAGAAATTCAATTACAAAAATAGATAGGAACAAGAAGATAGATGCCTTACATTGCAAAATAGTATATTTATCAAAAGACGATTTCCCTTTTCTATTTCTCCAATTTTTATCCGACATTATATAATGTGCCATATATGTAATAAGTGCAGGGATAGATACCCCTATAATGTTTATGACCGGATCAATTACATCTTTCAATTGTGTATTATTTAAATTCATCATTTATAACCTTATCCTTTCAGTCAAATACAATTTTATTTTTCCAAGAATACATATGATTTAATTTATCATACACATTTTGGGGAATTGTAACCTTAATATTAGCTACTTTATCTAATCTAGTCCGATGATCCCAGCCACTGCCACCGCACCATACACCAGCGCATTCAGGTAATCCCCCTCGGAAACACTGTAGATCGCCAGCACGATGGACACAACACTGGAAGCCGCGGTATGGGCCATCATCACCGTCAGCATGCTTGTTGCCAGCACCGCTGCACAGCCCTGTCATCATCAATTTCCCGATGCCGTTTAACAGCGACATCCCCAGAATCACGTTCTGGTTCTGATACAGTTCTGCTCCGATGGCGCTGGCGAAACATTGCTGATGTAGGTTGCCCAGATTCCCACTGGTATCCCAGTACTTCACCGAACTCTATTGATAAACATAGCAACCTGAAGATCCTTCATATTAAAATACGAGAGAATAAATAAAATTGTTTCCATTCCTCTTTTCATAATTAGTAATGTATAAAATTGCATTATCAAAACTATTTGAAATAAAATTAACACTATTATCATTAATAGTAAACCAATTATCATAAGTTAAAATTACTTTTCCTCCTTTTATAGAATAAACATCTCCTCCTAAAATTGGAATTTTATTTTCTTGCAATAGTTGAATAATCAAAAGGATCTCTTTTTTCTTCCATGCAATTTCTGAAATCCCAAGCATATCTAAATCATACCCATTCTCTAGCAATTCTTTTGGGATAATGCTATATTTTTTATATATCAAATTGAATTCCTCCATGTGTATTATTTTGCTACAAATAATCTATGATTACATGTACTTCCATCAGGTTCTATAATATATTGGAATACCCCGTTTCTTCCTCTATAAGCACCTGGTATTTCTACTTTAATTCTAACAACGCCATCTCCTCCAGTTATATTTGTAATATTACCATTGGCACCAAACTTGTCTACATATTCTGAAAAAGAATGATAATCCCCTAACTTCATCTGATTTTTCACTTTATCTGTATATTGTATGTTAGCTAGTGGATTTTTTGTTCCAGGATTTTCTCCCCCGGCAAACCTGGCAATCCCCTTCTCACCCACATAATCCACCTGGTAGGTTACCTTCCACCACCTGCACACCCCGATGATCCCGGCCACTGCCACCGCACCATACACCAACGCATTCAGGTAATCCCCCTCGGAAACACTGTAAATCGCCAGTACAATGGACACAACACTGGAAGCCGCGGTATGGGCCATCATCACCGTCAGCATGCTCGTCGCCAGCACCGCCGCACAGTCCCGTCATCACCGATTTCCCGATGCCGTTCAGCAGCAACATCCCCAGGATCACGTTCTGGTTCTGATACAGTTCTGCTCCGATTGCACTGGCGATATTACACTCCGGCAGGCTTTATATTGATTGAATTGTTTCTATAACCATCCAACAGTTCCATAATCCTATAAATAACCTCGTACGTTGCATCTTTCAAAATATCTTCTCTACTTTCATATTTTTCAAAATTACTAAGAGATATATTAATAACTAATTCTTGAACAGTTTTTAATTATTAAAAAAAAAATCATTTGTTCTTTTGTCATATGCTCCTCCTCTATTCATGATATTTTCCATTGATTAAATATTCATACAGTTGCTTAAAATCTTTTGAACTCGGCGATGTAACACCCCCATTTGTAGTCTTACTACCTACACTTCCATACACGTTTCCATTCGGAGCAGTATTTCTTAATGGTTGATGTACATGAGGTGATATCCCACCATGTGACCCCGCACCAAATCTTTTGAATGTACCACCAACATTTACATTATCATTAAATCCTGCTGATTTCGTATATAAAGATATTTCCAGCCTGCCTAAGCCTAGCATTATATTTTACATAACCTGAAATAGTGAAATAGTTCTTTCCCCTGTTTGGGGATTATAACCTTTACTTGAAAATCCTTGTCCATAATTAGAGGTTGTAAAAATTTCGCTTTCCTTCCCCCCAGAAAAACCTGGAAATTGTGTCTACTTACTTGACTATAGTCCACCACGCTTCATAATTGTCTTTTTATACACTTCCAAAAGATAATATATGAAAATTAATATTTATTCCAAATGAACTAATTTTACTAAGCTGTTCCGTACATAATGTATATCCAAATTGCCCCTTTTCTGAATTAATATAAAAATTTATTTCTACGATTGCTGTATTTTTTACGCTATTAATTATATCTTTCCGCTCAATAAGTGTATCTATAAACTCATTGACTTTTTGTGAAAAATCATCTTCTAAAAATTCTATTTTATACATCCACCTATCTTTTAAAGAGACTCTATCCCCTATAATTTTTTGACCTTTCTTAACAATTCTACTGGGTTCTAAGCCAATAGAATTGTTAAGAAGATGAAAGTTTAAATTTTCCTCCTCGATTATCAGTGCCATATAACCTTGCATTAATTTCCTCCACAACTTAATAATTCTTTAGCCAATTCAAGCAATTCCTGGTATGAAAAATTCTCATTTGCCTTCATTCCCAAATCAGCTTTTACTTCATGTATATAATTTCCAAACTCAATTCGATCCACTCCAATTTCTCTTGCTGCATCTGATACTTGACGCAAATCTTTTTTTGAAAAAAATTGAAGATCCATTTTTAGAGTTGATGAACTTTCGCCTTTAATAGTCGTATCATTATTAAAAAATACGTTACCTTTTTCCCCAGTTACAGATATATTGTATGAGACCTTCCACCACCTGCACACCCCGATGATCCCGGCCACTGCCACCGCACCATACACCAGCGCATTCAGGTAATCCCCCTCGGAAACACTGTAGATCGCCAGTACGATGGACACAACACTGGAAGCTGTGGTATGGGCCATCATCACCGTCAGCATGCTTGTTGCCAGCACCGCTGCAGCCGCACAGAACAGCATTCCCATGGCCGCTCCCTCGATCATTCCTTCCAGAAAGGCCTCTGTCATGTCGCCGGCATCTCCGCCGCACAGTCTCGTCATCACCGATTTCCCGATGCCGTTTAACAGCGACATCCCCAGGATCACGTTCTGATTCTGATACAGTTCTGCTCCGATGGCGCTGGCGATATTACACTCCGGCAGGCTGAACATCCCGCTGGGGTCCTTGTACTTCACCGGGTTGGCATTCGCATACAGGTATTTATGCAGTGTCACCGGCTCATACAGGTCCCCCTGCCAGGTATCCATGCTGATAAAGGTTCCCGTCTCCGGGCTCATGTATCTGGCCCTCAAATAATACAGCCCCGATACCCCGTCATAGTACTCTCCGGTATACAGGAAGTGGTTCTCCATCTCCCCGGTTTTCTCGGTCAGTTCCCCATACGCATTGTAGGCGTAGGTGTCTGTCAGGTTTCCTTTTTCATCCAGAAGCCCCCTCACATTTCCCTGGCCGTCGTACAGGTAGGTGGAGGTTTTTCCCTAATTTGAAAATATTTCACTGTCATAAATGAATGTAAAATATGGCCGCTATATGTAGAATAAATTACTTCTTAGTCCCATCATATAATATTTCATTACAACAATATATACGAAAGCAGATATTTAATCTTATAACTAATATTGGGCAAAAATATTCATAAGCACCCTTTTCAATTCATCAAATATAAAAGAATATGAAGAAAATTCTTTTATATTTGATAAACGTTCTATGAACTTTTTTAATTCGCCTGCATATTCACTCATTGTAGTATAGTTTACACTGCTAAACCATTCACATTCTTCACTGATTTTAGTATCTTCAATAGGAACATGACTTAATAGCAACATAAATTTCTTAATATCCTCTACAGATTTAAATAATTCTCTTTTTCTTTGTTTCTCCTTATTTTTAATAATCGTTTTTATACATCTACTCATTTATTTACTTTCCTTCTATCATAATAAAGTAGTCGAAGTCAACACTATTAGGAGGGGTAACAACTTCTATTCCTCCTCCTTTGTTACTTCCTAAACCAGGTGCTGGACGAGTTATAAATTGTTCTCCAGATTTTAATTTACCTTTTATAATATAATCCAATTTTGAAAAATCTACACCATATTTATCTGCATATCCCGGCGTAAGTGGATTATCTGTAGCCCAAAATTGTGCATTTGTTGTATTTGAGTGTCCAAGTTTTCCTCCTCTATATAAGTCTCCCCCGGACTGTACATAAACTTTTACTTTAATTGCCTCCCCAGTTGTATTTTGAAAAGCTTTACCATAAGGGGTCTCTATAAAATTACTAGTTTCCTGCCTTGCTCTAAGGGCAATTGTTCCTTTATCACCAGTAATTTCAACTCTATGACTAACCTTCCACCACCTGCACACCCCGATGATCCCGGCCACTGCCACCGCACCATACACCAGCGCATTCAGGTAATCCCCCTCGGAAACACTGTAGATCGCCAGTACGATGGACACAACACTGGAAGCTGTGGTATGGGCCATCATCACCGTCAGCATGCTTGTTGCCAGCACCGCTGCAGCCGCACAGAACAGCATTCCCATGGCCGCTCCCTCGATCATTCCTTCCAGAAAGGCCTCTGTCATGTCGCCGGCATCTCCGCCGCACAGTCTCGTCATCACCGATTTCCCGATGCCGTTTAACAGCGACATCCCCAGGATCACGTTCTGATTCTGATACAGTTCTGCTCCGATGGCGCTGGCGATATTACACTCCGGCAGGCTGAACATCCCGCTGGGGTCCTTGTACTTCACCGGGTTGGCATTCGCATACAGGTACTTATGCAGTGTCACCGGCTCATACAGATCCCCCTGCCAGGTATCCATGCTGGTGAAGCTGCCCATCTCCGGGTTCATGTACCTGGCTCTCAAATAATACAGCCCCGATACTCCGTCATAGTACTCCCCAGTATACAGGTAGTGGTTCTCCGTCTCCCCGGTTTTCTCGGTCAATTCCCCATAGGCATTGTAGGCGTAGGTGTCCGTCAGGTTTCCTTTTTCATTTAGAAGCCCCCTTACATTTCCCTGGCCGTCATACAGATAGACAATACCGAATTTTTATGAAAAAAGTTAAAAGTTAAAAAATCTAAAAACTATAAGCTAAATTAATCAAATATTTGTACACTTAAGAAACTCTTCACATAAATCATGCATTTCAATATCTTCATTTATAGTTTCCCCCGTCTTAGTATTTACAACACTATATTTGATTGAATTGCTTCTATAACCGTCCAGCAGTTCCATAATCCTATAAATAACCTCATACGTTACATCTTTTAATATATCTTCTCTACTTTCGTATTTTTCAGAATTACTAAAAGATATATTAATAACTAATTCTTGAATATTTTTTAATTCATTAAAAAATGCTAGTTGTTCTTTGGTCATATGATCCTCGTCACCTCTATTCATGATATTTTCCATTGATTAAATATTCATATAGTTGCTTAAAATCTTTTGAACTCGGCGATGTAACACCCCCATTTGTAGTCTTACTACCTACACTTCCATACACGTTTCCATTCGGAGCAGTATTTCTTAATGGTTGATGTACATGAGGTGATATCCCACCATGTGACCCCGCACCAAATCTTTTGAATGTACCACCAACATTTACATTATCATTAAATCCTGCTGATTTCGTATATAAAGATATTTCCAGCCTTGCATTATCTTTTACATAACCTGAAATGGTTCTTTCCCCCGGTTGAGGATTATAGCCTTTACTTGAAAATCCTTGTCCATAATTAGGGGTTGTAATAACCTTACTACCACTGCCCCCAGCAAACCTGGCAATCCCCTTCTCACCCACATAATCCACCTGGTAGGTTACCTTATACCACCTGCACACCCCGATGATCCCGGCCACTGCCACCGCACCATACACCAGTGCATTCAGGTAATCCCCCTCGGAAACACGGTAGATCGCCAGTACGATGGACACAACACTAGAAGCCGCGGTATGGGCCATCATCACCGTCAGCATGCTTGTTGCCAGCACCGCTGCACAGCCCTGTCATCATCAATTTCCCGATACCGTTCAGTAGCGACATCCCCAGGATCACGTTCTGGTTCTGATACAGTTCTGCGCTGATGGCGCTGGCGAGATTACACTCAATAAATATTAAATTCATTACATACTATCAATAACTCTATAGGATATAAATTTATTTTAAATTCCATTAATGTCTTTTCACAAATTATTATTTGCTTCAATTCTACATCTTGCATAAAATATGGAATCTGTGTAATTTCAAGCTCTTTAAAATTTATATCTTTAGGATATTTAATCTCATGACTAATTTGAATTTTATAGCACTTATTAAAATAAAACGTAGTATCTTTTTTATCACCTTCAAACACTAATTTAATTTCATCTGCAAAATAATGGCACTCTAAAGCCTTAACCCTTGCATCCCAATAATAACTTTCTTCAATTTTTTTTCTTAATATTTCTATCATAAAATTGTGTATGATGTTTTATAGAAGAAAAAACATCATAATTCCTTTCTACTACAATATATTTATGGTTAATATCCCTTACAGCCAGTAAGGAATTACCCATCTTGTTGCTTAAACTGCTATAATGATGGAGCAATCGGTATATCGGCTTCCTTTCCTGGACTTCGCGTCCGTCTAAAAGACTGATAACCAGCTCCTACTACAATATATTTATGGTTAATATCCCTTACAGCCAGTAAGGAATTACCCATCTTGTTGCTTTTAAATAAGTATCATGGTCTAATACATCCAGATGCTGTGGACTTTTGATTTTTCCCTGTGGCTTGACTACTCTTCAAATCTGGCTGAACCAGAAAGTTGTCTATACCCTTTTAAAAGGGGCTCTAACACCTCAGGACATTACTTCCATGCACATGACCCATCTGAGCCATACTTGTGAATACCTCACACGGTCACTTTATAAAAGAGCAGGCGAAAGAGTTAAGAGTTCTCACACAGAAAGTCTGTCGGTGCTAATGAAAGTTCCCTATCACTTCAGATAACTCACACCATTGCACAGATCAAGTGACTGGATAGCCAGTTAAAAAGCATTGAAGCTGAAACGACAGATAGGTATTATGAAGTTCAACGATTCTGTTATCATGACCATCCTGAGTATTGGATACACCAACGGCGAAATGATCCTTGATAAAATCGGTAATCCAATTCTCCAATCCTGGTAAGTTGCTGACCTTTGCAATGGATCCGTCTATATGCCAGTCAGGTAACTTTTAGGCGAAACGGACTCGCATGTCCAAACGTGATTCCAGTGTCTTTAATTATGCACTTATCAATGTAGCTCACAAGGCCGTTAAAAACAATCCCACCTTCAAGGCATACTATAATGCCAAGATAGCAGAAGGCCTGACCCACTATAATGCCATTGGGCACTGTGCCAGAAAACTCTTCAGAATCATTTTCAATCTGCTCACTGATGAGTTCGAATTTAACCTCGATTAAGAGGTCTGTATACCAATATCGGTAGATTTTGAAAATGCACCCTAGGAGAGCTTTATTATAGTTACCCTTTTTCCATCGATACAAAAAAGAATTTTTTACTGATTTAAGTTTGACTTTCATGGCTGTCTCCCCTCAGTTTTTATATGGTATATGTCCATCTGGACTCTTTTTGTCAACAATATTACCAAATCTATCTAATAAATTTCCTTTCCCATCATATACATGAACATGTGGATATCTAGTTACTTTATCTGGTGGATCAATCCTAATACGTATTTTTCCAGTTGAATCTTTTATATGAACAAAACCATTATTTTCTATATATCGCCAATTATCAGATATATTATCAATTATCTCTTGCTTAGTCATACTAGGTATATTATTCGTATCAAGGTTTTGTGTCACATTACTAATTGTTTCTTCTGTATCTTTCCCCCCGGCAAACCTGGCAATCCCCTTCTCACCCACATAATCCACCTGGCAGGTTACCTTCCACCACCTGCACACCCCGATGATCCCGGCCACTGCCACCGCACCATACACCAGCGCATTCAGGTAATCCCCCTCGGAAACACTGTAAATCGCCAGTACGATGGACACAACACTGGAAGCCGCCGTATGGGCCATCATCACCGTCAGCATGCTCGTTGCCAGCACCGCCGCAGCCGCACAGAACAGCATTCCCATGGCCGCTCCCTCGATCATTCCTTCCAGAAAGGCCTCTGTCATGTCGCCGGCATCTCCGCCGCACAGTCCCGTCATCACCGTTTTCCCGATGCCGTTTAACAGCGACATCCCCAGGATCACGTTCTGGTTCTGATACAGTTCTGCTCCGATGGCGCTGGCGATATTACACTCCGGCAGGCTGAACATCCCGCTGGGGTCCTTGTACTTCACCGGGTTGGCATTCGCATACAGGTACTTATGCAGTGTCACCGGCTCATACAGGTCCCCCTGCCAGGTATCCATGCTGGTGAAACTGCCCGTCTCTGGGTTCATGTATCTGGCCCTCAAATAATACAGCCCCGATACCCCGTCATAGTACTCCCCGGTGTACAGGAAGTGATTCTCCGTCTCCCCGGTTTTCTCGGTCAGTTCCCCATAGGC
>CAJTFB010000049.1 GCA_910575665.1 Eubacteriaceae bacterium | reverse complement strand
GTTGGGATTGGGTTTTCCCATTCTGGTGAAGGGAGACGAGGGATTTTTTGAAATCTTCGTCATATTTGTTGTAGTTGTTTGTAGCCATGAAAAGCCTCCTTTTTTGTGTGTAGTTTATTGTAGCATATGGTGCATATCTGTGTCTACTTTTATAGTATAGCTCCATTGCAATTATGATGAAGAGGAGAACGGCTATCTGCCTGACTTTGCAGTTACCGTCGTGAAAGAGGAAGGGCAGGAGCAGGAAGAATGGATTTACTATGAACAGGACGGTTTTCTGATAACCCTTGCGAATTACCTGCATGGTAAAACGGACTTGGGGCATTTGGAACAATTATTCTGTTTTATCCGTATGCCGGATGGAAGCCTGCCAGCGGAAGAATGAACCTGCCTGACACTTTTATAGTGGATCGCAGTTCAGATAATAAAAAAATATTTCAGCGTCCAGAAAGGACAGAAAAGGAGGAACTTATGGAGTATTCAATTCAGTTAAACGCAGTAAACAAACCGGAGAAAAGCGTGAGGGCATTTGCAACCGTTGTGTTCGGTGACAGTTTCAAGGTCACGAATGTTGCAGTGCTTGAGGGCAGCAAGGGTACTTTTGTATCCATGCCCAGTTTCCGTACAAAGGAGAGGGACGAATACAACAACCCGGTCTATAAGGATGTGTGCAACCCGATCACAAAGGAGTTCCGTGAGGAACTGTATGGGGACATCTTAAAGCTCTATGACGAAATGGAGCAGACAGGAAAGGCAGAGGTTAAAAAGGAGGTCGCTGATCCGGATGAGCCTGACTTTACGGTAAGGGTAACGCCTTTTGAGCGTGAGGGCAGCAACATGGTAGGTCTTGCGAATATCGTGCTGAATGAAAGTTTTGCAATAGGCAATGTGAGCGTGGTGCAGGGCAAGAACGGAATGTTTGTGGCAATGCCGTCCTATAAGGCAGGCAGCAAGTACAGGGATGTATGTTTTCCGATCACAAAGGAGTTCCGTGAGAAGGTCAACAATGCGGTGCTTGAAACTTACCAGCAGGCAAAGGAGCAGGCATTGCAGGAGGGACAGGAACGTGCCACACAGCAGATGCAGACTGATGACAGGGGCTTTATGAAGTGCAGTGGGGAGCCGCTGCCGTTCCGCTAGGCAATACCAATAATCAGAAAGGGCAGGGCGGGCAACCGCCCTGTGGAAAGGGATAAGAATATGGAAATGGCAGAAACTGTGCAGCTTACAAAGGAACAGAACCTTATGGAATTGGTTGAACTGCTCCGCAAGCACAATATGAAAGAGGCTGCAAACAGTATATTTGAAATGGCAGCGTATGTCGATGTCATGGAAAAAAAGATGGATTCGGTCTTAGAGGAACTGGGGACGGTAAAAAACAGCTTCATAAGATGGAAGAGCGTGAGGCTGAGAAAGGGCTGAAACAGACACTCAAAAGGGCGGTAAGTAAGCTGGAGCAGGACTGCCACGCTATGAAGTTTTATAGGTTGTGAAAAAATTACAAATTTAGTGTCATTTTTTGTATAAATATGGTATAATAACTATATTTATACAAATCGTCAACATATTTAATTTAGTATAAAGAGATAGCAATAAAGAAATTGAAATTCGTGGGGGAGATTGAAATGACAAAGGAAATAGAATTTGTCCATAACTTACGTGGAAAAG
The DNA here is from genome assembly GCA_910575665.1 of Eubacteriaceae bacterium. Taxonomy (GTDB): domain Bacteria; phylum Bacillota; class Clostridia; order Lachnospirales; family Lachnospiraceae; genus Eubacterium_F. The sequence goes on along the minus strand of CAJTFB010000049.1, from coordinate 20,864 downwards.
GCAGACCACAGATAATACTCATCGGCAACGGAGTGGAACGAGCGTATGGTAGTGCTGGCTGGGATGGACTAATGGATTTAATTGACGTGCGTAAGTTTAGTGAGGAAACACGTGATGAAATAAATAAACTACCGTTTCCTGTGAAATATGAGCTGCTTGCAACTCCTGAAAATGCACCTGCAAGTTTTTCGCAAGACGATTTGGATGAGGAAGAAAAGCGTATGGCAAAGGTAATGGGAACTTTGCTGCCTAACAGAGATACTCGTGAAAGGGATAAAAACGAAAATTACAATGAGTTATTCAAACGGTTGCCTGATCTTGGTGTGGATCATATTTTTACTACAAATTATTCTTATTGTCCGGAAGAAGGCTATTATCCCAGTAAAGAATTTGAGAGAAATTCTGTTCGTAAAAAATTTCGATTTAACCTTAATCCGCAAAAGGATAAAAAAGGTCGACCAAGGATAGAAGGTAGGTTCCGGTTGCACTCTGGATATATTGGCATAAGCGATAATAATACTAAAAAAGTTGGTATTTGGCATATTCATGGTGAATGTGCTGCGCCAACTAGCGTTATTCTGGGGCATGATAAGTATGGAAGGCTGTTAAAGCGAATTATATCAGTGTGTGACAATGAAATGCAATATAAAAAAATTATAGGAAAACATAATACATATAAATTTAGATCATGGCCTGAGTTGTTTTTATTTGGTGATATTTATGTTGTTGGCTTTGGCTTTGCTGAATGCGAATTTGATCTGTGGTGGCTGTTGAGACGCAAACAGCGTGAAATATACGCCGACGGTAAGGTGTATTTCTATGAACACGATATAAGAGATGTACCCAGTGCCAAGCAAATGTTGTTGTCTGCCCACGGAGTCGACATTAAATATAATGAGTTTTCGGGTAAAGATGATAAGTTCAAAGAGTTTTATGAACAGGCTTTTGAGGATATCCAAAAAATGACTGCATTGAATAGTAGATAAATGGAAGGAAGTGAGAGGTTTGGAATTTGACCAGGTAGTCTGGTTGCTTGATCAGCGGTTCGATTTTTTATTGCCTTGGTTTGAGAAGGAATACAATATTCCCCGTAAGGATATTTTGTTTGTGGGTTCGTACCATGGTAACACCCGCAAGAATCTCAAAACAATCACTGTGAAAAATTCATCGGACGGGCATGTTTCATATCTTGAGCCTGAAGACATAAATAAGTTATACGCAGATAAAATAACCGCAGATAAAAAAACGTTGGTTGTAGCGTTTTCAGGGGCGTATTTGCCATCAGTAAAAAATGTAACCTCCTTTATCGCCACTGGTAATATTGCGACTGATATTAATAACAAATGGTGGCAGTACGAATTCTTTTGTCAAATTGGTATTAAAACACCAAAGACGTGGCGGACAGAGAATCATTCTCAGTTATTGGAAATGGCGCAAATGCTTTTTGAACAACATGAGAGCTTACTTATTAAAAAGGCAGAGCTTGCTGGCGGATATAAGATGAAGACAGTGTCATCTGTTGAAGATGTTCGTGATTACTGTGAGATGCAGAAGGAAAATTTCCTGAATTGTGAATTATTGATTAGTAAGTACATCCCACATAAGCAATCTTTTTCTGGAATGGGCATTATTAGTAGAGACGGAAAAACAATTTGGTGTGGAGCAACAGAGCAAGTGCTGTACAATGGTTTCGCCTATGAAGGGCTGATTTGGCCACCTTATATTGACGATAAAGGGCTTCGTGATATTAAAGACATCATGCTAAAGGTAGGTAAAAGGCTGTCGGAGTGTGGATATTATGGATATTTCAATGTAGACTTCATCCAAGGAACTGATGGAATGTATGCCGTTGAAATAAACGCCCGCTTTTGTTTCAGTACTATTTTCTATGCCTGTTGCTGTGGCAAAAAATTTTGGAAGACTGTGCAGGGAGAGGAAGTAATTGAGGTCCAGATCGATAAACGTTTGATTTTGGGCAAGATCAAAGCTCAAGAAGGTAAAAGATATTCTAAACTTACAGATAAATCAAACATTTTAGAGTGGTTTAACAGCGGTATTGGCGGATTTCGGTCGTATTTTGTAGGTACAGATGAGCCGGAGTGCTATGATTACGGCAGTTTTATTGGTTTGTTTGGTGAATTCTTGCCGAAGAATACAAATAGAGAGGATGCGCTTAGACTATTTTGGGATGGGTGTTTACAACAGTATAGATAAAGAGAATGGGGATAGAGACATATGGACAAACAGAAAAAGTCGCTTATTTGTATGTATGTTGATGACTTTTGTGGCATTAAAGAAGAGAGCTTTAATTTTTACATAGAAAGACGTTACACGATTAAGAAGGGTAGAATAAGTAGAAAGCATGATGAAGAGATAAAAGGTTTGCCAAATGATTTCTGGGGAGATAACGTCTCGGCGGTGACGCTGCTTATCGGTGAAAACGGTGCGGGAAAGACTACGCTTATGCGTCTTTTGATAAAATGGTTGTGCCAATTGTCTGCGGGACATATTCCACAGGAAAAGGGGGCGTTAGTAATAAGCGTTGATGACGAGGAGAGGTTGATTACATTTGATGATGGGAAACCTTGGACGATAGAGATTAGTAAAAATGAAAAAGTGATATTTATTGAAGATATAGATGAAATAAAAAAATTGTTAAGTGATGTTCGTCTGGCATACTATACTGATACCATGACAGATTTGGAACTGAGTGATGTACTGACAGCAAAGGAACTTGATTTTTTGCAGGATGATTCATTGCTCACTAGGCTGTCAAATTCGATGGAAAGTGGATACACTGTTGATAGCATAAAGACTCGCATTAAGCGAGAAGACTTTGCTAGACAGATGAAGCTGTTTTTGTACAGCAAAGAGAAGCTAAATAGTATGTGGAAATTTCCGATTTGCTTGCAAGAATTCCCGATTCGTTATATGAAACTTACAGCGATAAAAGCAGGAGATGAAAAAGGTTTTGAGGGGATTCCTGACGGTAATGGTAGCCTGATAGAGGAAGCAATTGATCTTTGGAATAAGGTGTTTGTTGGTAATGCCAATAATAATCTGCCAGTCATTGCCAGGAGCCTTTTGTGGGGATTATTTTCTGGCACTATCACATCACTGCTACAATGGGAGAGAACACTTCCAAATCTGGAAAAAACTATTGTAACTGAACAGGTTAGATTTTCGCTTAGAGCATATATTAGAACTAATTATTATGATTGGAATACTGTTTTTGAACACTTTTTCGCAAATATGTTTAGTGATTGTGAAAGAGAGTTTAGTGTTATCCATCGTTATGAAGAATTTTGCGCTGAATGGGACAAGCAAATTAGGGACAATATTAATAGTTTTTTAGAAGCGTTGAAGAATATTGGATATGGGGAATTTTTAAATAAGTGGATGCCGTCTGAAAATGCTCAGAATATGTGGGAGTTCAAGCTAGAGTATTTTAATGAGAAGGATGAAGATGAACATCCAATTTTGATGATGGATTGGAAAAATTTATGGGAGCATTATCTGGCCGTTGCACATTTAATGCCAGAGTGCAGGTTTGATTGGAAATATGCGAGTAGTGGCGGAAAAAACCAAAGCAATTTGTATACTAATTTATTTAATATTGTTGATAAGTATAGTGGCATTGGCATAAACCAATTATGGGTGTTGCTGGATGAACCAGATAATACCTTTCATCCTGATTGGGAAAGGCGGATAATACGGAATCTTCTGGAGATATGTTCAATTTTTAATATAAATTTTCAATTGCTGATATCTACTCATTCTCCAATCATGCTGTCGGATGTGCCAAAGCAAGCAGCGATACTGCTAAAAAATGAAGAAAAAAAGGAAAATGGCGATAGAATAGAAATAAAGCGACAAAAATATCCAGAATCAAGCCCTTTTGGACAACAGATATATACACTATTTAATGATGATTTTTTTATGGAACATGGTATTATTGGTGCTTTTGCGGATATGAAAATTGAGGAAGTTTATAAAGAGCTTTACCGAATTGAAGAGCAGTCTCTAAAGAGGAAAAAATTTCAAGATGAAAAGAACTCGGAGAACTTTGAACATGATTTAAAAAAATATGAATGCATCATTAATCTTATAGAAGAACCGCTTCTCCATGGGCATTTATCTCAAAGCTACAGACTGTGTAACCGAAGAATTAAAGATTTGCAGTAATATAATTTACAGAAAGAAAGTGTCATTAATGATTAGAATGAGACCATTTAATAAAATGTCTTACAGCGAACTACAGAACGAATATCTACGGCAGCTAGTTGATGCGAGAGCGGTAGCTTTTAATGATGAAGATGTCCTTAACACAACAAAAAAGAGCCGACAAGAAAGAACGTTGAAAACATTGAAATTGTTAGAACAGTCTGGATATATGTACAAAGGCTTAAAAGACTTTTTGTTTCCGAACGGTAAAATTAGTAGAGAAAATTTGCAGCTATTACTGGTAGGACCGAAAGATGCACCTGCAAGTTTGGGAGGAAATGGTTCTTGTGACTCCTTAAGGCAATATTTTGAAGAAATGATTGAAATATTTGGTATTCTTGAGGAGAGTCCAGAAAACAAGGTATGTAAAGAGATATTTAGATATGGTGCTCTTAATTATAAGAAAAGCTACCAAACGGAAAATACTGCCTATTGGCTCCAACGGCAATTGAGAGTAAAGGTATGCCCATATTGCAACAGAATGTACACTACAACACTGTTTGGAGAAAATAAAATAAGACCGGATTTTGACCATTTTTATCCCAAAAGCAAATATCCATATTTGGCTGTTAGTCTTTTCAACTTGATACCTTCGTGTAGCATGTGTAATACAAAAAAAGGCAACACAGCAGAGGTAATTCATAAAAAAGTTAAGGAAGAAAATATCAGTATAATATACCCATATGACGAATCATTTGATGAACCACAAAGATGCATTTCATTCCGTGTGATATCAAGCCAAAAAGAAGTGATGATGGGGCAAAGCGATAAGTTTACGATAGAGCTTCAGCCCAAAAAATATTCGGATAAATTGGAGTTTAATAATGCGGGCGGAGTGCTTACCAAAACGGATATGAAAACACGATTTGAGCATAAAATCAAATCATCTCTGACAGATAAAGAAGATGTGGCTAAGAGGGAATCCCAATTTTGGGATAGGGCAGAAGCTTCTATAGATTTGTTATTGATAGAAAAATTTTATAATGAACACAAAGATGAGATAATGTCAATATTAAGAAATCACTATCAGTATAATCAGGATAGCATCGAGCTTATAATGAAGACATTGTTAAGAGTGAAACATCCAGAAGCTACAGAGCAGCAAATTAAAATATCTACGAGGGACATGTTATATTTTGCATTTTTACAGCATGAGGAATGGGGGAGTAGCCCATTAAACAAGCTAAAGAGCGATATCCTCGCTCAATTAGACGAAATAGAAAATACCTACATTGACTCATAATAAACAGGGGGAGGATGAATATGACGAGTAACGAAATTCTAACAATACTGGAAGATGTGTTGCGATGCAAAAAAAGTGCACAGGGTGATTGGATAGATGAATACATAAAAAAACCTTTCAGCGGAAATAAAGATATATGGAGATACACTGTAGATAGAGATAAAATTGTTGTAACAAACCTGGCAAATAAAGAATCAGGTTTCGGTTCATTTAAGCAGTTTTTATGGGACAGGCTTCGCCTTGATTTGGTAAGTGATATCTATAAAAAGCAATATGAGCATTGGATGGAACTTAACTGTGGCATACCATATGTCGAAACAGATATTGTGAGAGATTCTGATGAGGGGTTGGAATCAAGCCATGATTTTATATGTAGTATTTGGAATGTTAATCCTAAAGAAAAAGAGCAAGGAGGGTTAAGACTGTTAATGGCAGAATATGGCATGGGGAAAAGCTCTTTTTGTCAGGGCGTGAGGATATTAGCATCAGAGAAGATTGAAAAAGCTTTTTTAAATGATGATGCCTCATTTCCGTTTGTTTTTGATTTGAACGAGTATCGAAACAGTGCGTTTGATGAATTTATAAAAAATCGGCTCAGCGATAATTATGGAATTAATATTAAATTCAGTACATTTGAAAAACTGTGTCGGGCTGGTGTTTTCTCTGTTGTACTGGATGCATGGGATCAGATGCACGATACACCTGTGATGAGCCAAACTAGACAAGATATATCACAGTTCAGTGCATTATGGAAGGATAAAGGACGGGTGCTAATAACCTGCCGCCGATCTTTTTACCAGAAACAGCTCCATATGAAAAAGGATGAATTATTCGGCACAGAGGATGTACAAGCTGCAAAGTTTTATACCCTAACTGGCTTTAATGAAAAGTCTGTAAAAGATTATTTCGAAAAGGCAAATAAAATTTTGGAGAATGATGGTCGACAACCAATAGATCAAAATTGGGTCGAAAAGTGTTGGAAAATAAACAGTGAGCTATTTAGCAGACCGCTTAATCTAAAACTGTTGGTTAAACATCTTGATATAATTACAGCAAAATATAAATTGGAACACGAAAGAGTTGAGACTTACCAGTTTTTACAAATTATATTGACAAGATGGCAGACAGAAAATGATATTCATTCGCTTTCATTTGGCAAAGACATATTAAAATCTCTTGTTATGCTTACGTTAGAAGCTGGGCTTAATAGGAGTGTCTCGATTGAGAGCTTTAAGCGAATGATCAAAAAAGAGATAAAAAGTGATGATCATTGGGAACGCATCAAAAGTGTTATTTGCAAGCTTGATTTTGTATCAATAGAGGATGACAAACAAATAGAATTTCGTCTTGCAGCTTATCAAGAGTTCCTTTGGACGTATTATGTCTTGGCTGAATTGGAAGAGAGAAAACTTTGCGAATGTGATAAGCTGTTAAACCGATTTATGCTTCCACAAGAGGTGCGTTCATGGATAGCTAGAGAGTTGAAGCAAAAAGAAAGCAATTGTCTGAAAACTCAACTGAATCTGATAAAATATAAATTAATAAAAGCGGAAGTGGGATACAGTGGTAGCAACGCAATTACGCTTTTGCGAGATCTTAATAGTGTAGATTATTACAAAAAACAGCTTTTAGAACTTGTAAAAGATCTGCGCTTTAGGCTTTTGGATGAGGCGGATCTCCGTGGGTTAAATCTGATGGATGCCAATTTTGAAGGTTCGAATTTTGTTGGAGCTGATCTATCATATACAAAACTTGATAACGCAGTATTTTCAGGTACAAATCTATCTGATGCAACTTGGGAAGAATATGGGAAGTTGAAGAAATGCGCATTTTTAAATGATTCGGTTGTTGTTGGGACAGAATCAGGTAGTTTGCTAACTTTTAGCATTACTGATAATACTGCGGAAATGCAGAATCTAGCTGATGAAACAATTAGGGATGTTACCGCTGATCTAGCGGGCGTGTATACTGCTAGCCAGGATGGATGGATCAGTTATATCAAAAATGGTCAACTGAAAAATGCGTATATAGTTGGCAGTGGTTTACAATCTATCGGAACAAGCGGTATGGAAGGCTCCGTTTATGTAGGTGCAAACCGAGAGGGGCTTTATCGTTATAATTGGAATAGTGGGAATTATCGTAAGATACATGTAACAGATGATGGGAAAACTGTCGAAAAATTTGACGTGGCAGATATACACTATTATACACGTGAAATGAATAAACAAATAAGTGAAAATCTGGTTGCATATATTTCCGACAATAATAGGAGTTTGGTATTAGTGCAATTACAGGGCATAGATAAGGGAGTTGTTGAAGGAAAGTGTACACTGCATAGAAATAATTTGAAATTTGGAGATATTTGTTTTGCAGACGACTTTCTAGTATATTCTGTAGTAAGAAAAGGCGTTTATCGTATACCAGTTGATGAGATGTACGATAAAATAGAACAAGCAAATTTATTGAGCGATGAAAGATGCTTGTATCAGTGTGTTAATCCTGTTGAACTTGCATGGGTAAAAGCAAAGCATACTTTGATGATTATAGAAAAATCAACTGTTTTTTTGGAAACTGTTAATTGTATTTCGTTTAATGAACAGAAAAAGGCTAAAGAGATAGAGATTGAGTGGATATTTGATAATAAATATCATGCGATAAAAGGAGATGCAGTAGAAGGTTTTTGTGTATCGAATGATGGGAAATATATTGCATTATCCGGTGAAAAATTGGCAGTCTTAGAATTTGTTCAAAATGAATACTATCAGCTGATAAGAGAGCCGATAGAGGCAAGGATAAGTTGTAAGCATGCCGAATTCAAGAAATGTACAGGACTTACAGAGGATAGCATTAAGTTCTTAAAGGCTCGTGGTGCAATAATAGAAAAAAAGACAGAATATAAATATTAGGGAGCAGAAAGGAATGTGAGGTAATATGAGCAAAGAAAACTTTATTTATTGGAAAGAGTTGGTTGGACTTGAAGATACTGATTTTCCGCAGATGATACCGCTGGACGAAAATAATATACATAAAGCAAGCATTGTGTCTACACGGTTAGTGCCAATAAGAAACAGCATTTCCACAAATAATCTTGTGTCTGTTCAGGTTCAACCGGGATGGGGCGCAACTACGTTGTTCAGAAAAATTGTAAGTGGATTAGAGAATGATAATATGAAACTTCTTATAAACTTTGATTTTGAAAAAAACGAGCTGGACGGTTCACTTACGGAGCAGGAATTTGAATTTAGAACAAAGTGGAAACTGGCAAACGGTATTGTAGACATTATGCACAAAGGATCAATGCAACTGACATATATGTATGAGGTATTAGATTTTGAAGATACAGGCAGTACACCATGGGTAGGGTATTTGCGAAAAAAGAGAAAAAGACTGAAAGAGTGTCAAGATAGCGCAAAAGATTTTTATAATGAATTTCGTTTTTTCGACAAATTATCCATTGTGGATTGTGTAAACTATTTTTTAGCCAATTTTCAAATACAGTGTGTTTTTATGTATCTTTTCCCGCGAAAGATTTCTGAAGATAATTTGTTGGAGTTGGTGGGCATGATTAAAAACAAATACGATGGTATGAACATTACGCCTGCTGCTATGCGTGAGGTATATATTTCTACCCCCAAGATTTTTAAGATGATAAAAAATGTTTATACACGTCCATTTTATGAAATATCTTATAAGCGGTACAGTGCAGCTGAAATGTACAGTATGCTGGTATCGTCATATAAAAACGACGATGTAATGTTTTCTTCTGTCAACGATGTTTTTGATGAGGAATTCATAATTAAAGCGTACAATGAGAAATCTTCTATGGTTAAGATAATGGAAAATGTAACAAAAATAATTGAGGACAGCCTTGATGGAGATACAGCAAATATTCCATATAAGCTTACAATTTCTGAAAAAGGTGAGGTGTAAATTATGATAACAAATAAAAATTTAAAGCGCTGTAGCCAACAGGTGTTTACATATTCTGCTCAATATCAGGCGCCGTTTTATGGCAGGGAAAAGAGTATTATAGAGATGCAGAATAAGACTGCTGAATTAAAATCCGGGGAGGTGCTGATAATTTCCCAACCATTAGGAACAGGCAAGACTTTTTTGGTCAATCATATGATTGCGGAGGAGAGAATAGGCGTGCCTAGAAGTAGTAGTTTCCTGACCGCAAAGGCTGTTGCTGAAAATTCTGAATTAATGAAACAATATCCTGGTGATATATTAATCGTAGATGAAGTTGATATAAAAACCAAATATGAAAATCTGATTGGCGGAATGAATCATCTGCAGGAGTATTTGGATAATTCGGGTAAAAAAGCGATTGTGATAGGTGATTTTTCCCTTAAGGATCCTAAATTGAGCAGTTGCCTACGCAATCAGCAGACATTATTTGAATTTGAGCAAATAGACAGAGATTTTTTGTGCGGTGTACTCAATCAACGTTTTCAATATTTTATGAAAGAGTATATTGATGCTGATTTTTGTCTTGAAACTGTGATAGATCCTGAGTTAATCAATTATCTTTCACCCGCATGGATGAAGATGGTAAACAGCTTTAGGGGGGTGTTTTCATTGCTTCAGAGCGTTGTAAACAGTGACAAATATATTCGTCACAACAATGATAAAGCGTATTTAGAACTTTCCATGTTTAAAGAGTATTTGGCTGATGATGATGCCCTTGATTTAGACGAGGAAATTCAATATGAGTTTTTAAATGTATTGAGAGAATATTTAAAATCAGAATTTCCAAAAGGTGCAGGTATAACAAGAGGCTTTACGACAGACGAGCTTTATCAGCTTGCTCAAATGGGTGAAATTGATATTGAATATGATAATTTTGCAGATGATATTTTATATCCGCTGGCGGTTTCTGATCTGTTGATTTCAACAGGTATTCCGACATATGATGATAATAATGATCAATTTGTCCGTAGGCCGGCTCCATTTGTTCCGTCGCTAAAATTGCTATTGTCTGTTTCTTGATTCTGGAGGGATAAAATTATGAATAAAGATGTAATTTTACGTTCTCTTTTACTTAATGCTGAAAGTGTAGCTGATATAGAAACGCAGTATAAGCTTATAACTGGCATGGTAATGCTGATTAATAAGGGTACAGAAGTCGATATGGATGAATTTGAGTTGTTTGTCGAGGATACCGTTGGCAATAGAGCTGTATCCGTTCGCAAAGCAAAGAGATTACTGGAACAGACAGGAGCTTTTCTGATTGTCGATGGGTTATGGAAATACAATGGTGATTTTGTGTTTCATAAACAGACGATTGAATGGAACCAATTTACTGAATTATTTATTACAGGCGATAAAACAAGTGAGACAAATCTTTTATCAGCGGATAAAGAACGAGATTCAATTATAAGGGGTATAAATTGGACAATTCATGTGTCTGAGCTTGCAGAAAATAATAAAGACATTGGAGGGCTTCCGGCATTCTTTAGTTGTAATAATTCAGATGATCAGATCATAGGCTATAATGTAGCAGGTACTTCCACAGCGGATGCGATGTCACTTTTGTGTCAGTCGACGGATTATTTACTTGATTGCGGAAAGAAAAAGGAAGAGATTGCAAATTGCCTTTCTTTTCTATTAACTAAGACTATTGCTTGTCAGTGTGCTGCATCCGGTTGGGACAAGGGTGGATTCTTTCCACTTGAGGATCAGCCGGAATCTGATCATCCGACCGTGGATGCGACGTGTCTAGCCATAATGGCGCTATGCTCGCTTTATGAGCAAAGACATATGATTGAGGAAAAACTTTGTGGCAAGTTTAAAACGGAATATAAAGATGTTGAGCAGGCTGTGCTGGAAGGTTTGGGCTTTCTTTTCCGTATGCAGCTTTCAGATGGTAGCTTTGGGATATATAAATATGAGGATGGACGAGAAGGCGCAGCAAATGAAAACTGCACCAGAATGGTTCAATCCACCATGGGTGTATGCAAGGGCAGTGGAGTTTTTGACAGTACTGAGAGATTTGAACTTTATCCTGCCTGTAGTAAAATAATTTCAGATACATACAGCTATCTATGCTCTCACAAGGCAGAGGCGGGAAGATATCAAATTTGGGCTCCATATTTTGGGACAAAGGCACAGGATTACAATACTGCAGATGTCATAGTCAGTGCTGCCAGAGTTTGCAGATCGTTTATACCAGTCTGGTGGCAGTGCGAGAATGAGCGGGATTGCATAGTCAAGTATTGCTATGATTTTTTGCATTATTGGCTCGAAAATGAGAAAAAGATCATTAATAAGGTTGGAAGCTACAGATTTAATTCACCGTCAGAGAACGGTTTTTCCGCTGGCGAGTATTTCTGGCCAAGCCGTCCTGATGTGTTGGCAGCATTCACAGTGCTGCAAGCCTACAATTTATTTGGTCTTGCGCTGACAAAGGAGGAATGGGCACTTATAGAACGTACTGTTCAGCGTACTCTTGAAATACAGCATCCGCACGGGCACTGGGACAACCCTCTGGCTGAAAAAACACCGTTTTGTGCCGTGACATTGGCGGCCATAGAACTGTTACAAGAATATCGAAAGGCAAGAGGAGTGAATTGATGGATTATACTGAACTGAAGCTTCGCTTAATGCGGCAGGGAGCTGAGTTTACAGCTGCAGCACGTAAGATAATGTGTCATAGCCGATTTGGTCATATTACATTCTCTGATTATGCTACTACAGGCGGTATAGTTGCTGTGTTGGATGAACGTGTATATGTTAATATACCGGTGAAGATTCAGGGTACGCTTTTTGTGGTTGACGCATTTGAGGATAAGTTAATACTAAAGTACGATAATACGACCATAAAAATGTCGTTTCGTATAATACCTGTACCCAAATATGCATTGGATATTGAGCGATTAAGCGACGATACACCTGTGCGAGAGCTGGTGATGACCCATGCGGATAGAGTGCGTATCTCGCCAGTGCATGGATGTGGGTATCACTGCAGCTTTTGTACCAGCAATGCGGCATACTATAAAGAAATCTTCTGTGAGCAGCTGGATCAAGCTTTCAATATTGCATTGAATGACCCATACAACAAGCCGCGACATGTGCTGATAAGTGGTGGAACGCCATACGAAAAAGCGGATAGCTATGAATGGATAAATGATATTTATCGCTATTTTCCACGAAAATATACACAATTTGATTTTGATGTTATGTTGTCACCCAGAGGAATGAGTCCGGAACAGACTTCAATAAAAGACTATGATGAATTTCTGAGCTATTTGCATGATGAATGCGGTGTGAAAACATTATCAATTAATCTTGAATTGTATAATGAAAGGTTTAGAGAAAGGTTTATTCCTAACAAAGCAACAGTGGGTAAGAATAACTACTACAGGTTTATACGTCAAGCGGTTGAGATTTTTGGTACAAGAAATGTTCGCTCTTCTTTAGTTGTTGGCTTGGAATCTGAAGAGGATACTTTGAATGGTGTGCGTGCTATTCTTGACTGTGGCTGCCTTCCGGTACTAAGTGCATTTGTACCTGCGCCAGGTACTGATATGGCAAACTATCCTGCACCAAGCGTTGAGTTTTTACTGGAAATAGTAAGGAAAGCTGATGAGATGGCAAAAGAGGCAAAATTACAATTAGGACCTCTTTGCCGACCTTGCACACACAACAGCATAACAGTTGAAGCAGGAGAAATAATAATATAATAAGAGTCGGAATAGTACTTAGATATGTTTCTTTTAAAGCGTTGATCAGAAGCAACGAAGTCCCAAAAGGCAACCGCAATGACTGTTCGTTTATTTCAATCAAAAGTGCAATTTTATTGTTGAAGTTATTTTTGGTCATTTTATTTTTTCTGCTTGGTATATTTCAGCAACGAGAAAAATCAAAATATGACCATTTTTGATAGATAGTATGAAAAGTGGTACTACCAACATAAAAAGACTAACTTTGATTGTAAGGAATTTTGGAGATAACTTAGTTTATGAAAGAGAATATCCACTAGATAAAAATATGAGAGGGTACTGAAGTTCGAAGGAAAAAGGAAAATATATAGGCAGAAAGAATGGTGGGAGCATATCCCGCCGTTTCTGTTAAAGGAACTTTTAAAATTTTACTTGACTTATAAATCTTACAGGTGTAATATTTTTGTGGTATATATTATATTTTTTTAACTCGAAATCTTACACTAGTAATATTTAAGGCAAGATTTTTGTGAAATAGTTTCAATTTGGAGGGTAAGTCATGGCGAAAAGGAAAAGCAGACGCACAAGAAAGAGAGCAAAAAGGTTCTTATGGATCATTATAGGCATTCTGGCAGCAATTACATCAGGCATGGCAGTATTTATGCTGATTTTAGCAAAACAGGAAAGTATTATAACGAAACCGGATGAGCTGCTCGTTACCTATATGAGTTACATTCAGGAGAAAAAATATGAGGAAATGTATCAGATGCTTGATGTGGAAGCCTCCAGACAGATCAGTGAGGAGGATTTTATAAAGCGTAACTCTGCTATCTATGAAGGGATGGAAATACAGAATATGACAACCGCAATTATCTCATACAACGAAGAAAGAAACGTGGTGAAGTACCAGACAACGTTTGATACTGTTGCAGGGAATATCAGCTTTGAAAATGAAGCATATTTCCTGAAAAGAGAAGATGGCTGCAAGCTGGTATGGACGGATTCACTGATTTATCCGGGATTATCTTCCACGGATAAAGTAAGGGTATCCACCACACAGGCAAAAAGGGGAGAAATACTTGACAGAAACGGGTGTGTCCTTGCAGGACCGGGCATTGCGTCTTCCGTGGGAATTGTGCCGGGAAAACTGGAAAACATGGATAGCGCAATAGAGCAGATAGCGGAGCTGCTTAAAATGGAGCCGGAAGAAATAGAAAAGAAATTATCGGCAAAGTGGGTAAAAGATGATTCTTTTGTCCCGGTCAAAACACTGCGAAAAGTGGAAGAGATAGAATTGATGTCAATGGAACCGGATGAAGAAGTGATAAAAGAGCATGAAAGACAGCAGCAGTTGCTTGAAATACCGGGGGTTATGATTTCAGACACGGAAGTAAGGGCATATCTGTTAGGCGATGCGGCAGCGCATTTGGTTGGATATGTGCAGAGTGTCACGGCGGAGGATTTGGAGAAACACGCCGGGGAAGGATATACTGCAAGCAGTGTCATCGGAAGAAGCGGGGCAGAGGGGCTGTTTGAGAGCGAATTAAAAGGACAGAATGGATGCCGGATTTATATTGTGGATGCCAACGGCAATACAAAGGAAGAACTGGCAAACAGACTGGTGGAACATGGAAAAACCATAAAACTGACGATTGACTCGAAACTTCAAAATGCCTTATATGAACAGTTCCGGGAGGATAAAAGCTGCTCGGTGGCGATGAATCCATATACAGGGGAAGTATTGGCATTAGTCAGTACGCCGTCTTATGACAACAATGACTTTATTATGGGATTGTCCAGTGAAAAATGGACGGCACTGAATGAAGATGAAAACAAACCATTGTATAACCGTTTCCGGCAGGTATGGTGTCCGGGTTCTACTTTTAAGCCGATCACTGCGGCAATCGGTCTGGAGTCTGGAGCCATCGATCCGAATGAGGATTATGGAAATGTAGGGCTAAGCTGGCAGAAAGACGCTTCATGGGGTTCCTACCATGTAACGACGCTTCATGCGTATGATACGGTTGTTCTGGAAAATGCCTTGATTTATTCAGATAACATTTACTTTGCAAAAGCAGCATTAAAAATCGGCGCAGAGGAAATGAAAGGCTCCCTGTTAAGACTGGGGTTTCAGGAGGAAATGCCCTTTGAAGTTGTAATGTCAAAATCCCAGTATTCCAACACGGAGAATATTGAAACGGAAATACAACTGGCAGACAGCGGATACGGGCAGGGGCAAATTTTAGTAAATCCGCTTCATATGGCATGTATCTACACAGCCTTTTGTAATAAAGGAAATGTGATAAAACCGTATTTTGTTTATCGTCCCGATGCAGAACCGGAATATTGGCTTCCAAACGCTTTTTCTGAAAATACAACGAACCTTGTATTGGAAGGGGTCAAAAAGGTCATCAATGACTCTCATGGAACGGGTTATGCAGCGCATCGAGATGACATTCTGCTGGCAGGAAAAACAGGGACAGCAGAGATTAAAGCATCGAAAGAGGATACTTCCGGTACAGAGCTTGGATGGTTTGCAGTTTTTACAGCAGAAAGTACAGAAGAACGTCCAATATTGATTGTCAGCATGGTAGAAGATGTAAAAGGGAGAGGAGGAAGCGGTTATGTTGTTGGAAAAGATAAGGAAGTTCTGGAAAGCTGGTTTAGCGGAAACAAATAAAATCCTGTCTTTATTCGTATCAATTAGCATTGTCTCTCTTATGATAGCAGGATGCAGCAATGAATTACCGGAGGTGTCGGAGAATAGGGAAACAGTGGTGGATCATGAAGTGTATCCGTCAAATGAAGATGATTTTGAGGATGCGATAAACATAGCGGCAGTTTACCGTGACATTTATGATGAAGCAGTGGAAGCAAACACTTTGGGCAGTCTGGAAACGCTGCGGAGCATTGTTGCAAGGCTTGGTGAGAATGGTTATGTGGCTGTTGACAGTGAAAATCAGGTTGATATGGCTGGAGCGGAACAGGTAATAGAGTTTTGTGAAGCGGTAGATGAAAAGAAGAGTGCGACACTGACGATCATAGTGATTAAAGACTTTGGTTTTCAGAAATTTGACCTGAAAACAGAGGACGGCAACGTAAATATTGTTAGGGGGTATTACCAATATGACCAAAACGGATGTCTCCAAAATAGAAACACAGTAAGCTACCCGGCTGATGTATGGCGGTACACAGAGGAAGGGTATTTACTCTTTGAAGGAAGTTATTTCTCTGATGAAAATTTCGTACTTACTCTAAGCGATACACCGGAGCATACTGCATTACGAGTATTGCCATTAGACGAAACGTGCAGGGAATTGAACAGGAAGTACATTATGCCAGTCGGTTATGAGCAGAACAATATTTTTCTCACTGATTGGAACGAAGAAGATTTTGGAGATCTGGATTTCTATGATATATTTGACAATTTCTATCCATTCTTGTATGGGAAAGCTGTTCCTTATGTTGCGGATGATAATTTAGGAGTTGGAGCAACCTATCAGATACCGGAAGAGGTATTTGAAAATGTCATTATGGCACATTTCAAGATAGACAGAGAAACACTTCGGTGGAAAGCAACATATTTTTTGGATGACGCAGCTTATGGATATAGACCACGAGGATTTTATGAAGTCGAATATCCTGATATTCCATATCCAGAGGTAGTAGATTATACAGAAAATCAGGATGGAACAATCACGCTTATTGTCAATGCTGTATATCCAAATAGCAATACTTCTGTGGCGTATTCGCATAGGACAGTAATCCGTCCATTGGATGGGGATTGCTTTCAGTATGTATCGAATCAGATGATCTCTTTGGAAGATGAAAGTGATCTTTGGTGGCATTCCAATCGTCTGACAAAAGAAGAATGGCTTGAGATATACGGAGGAACAGAATAGTGGAAGATGTGAAATGGCTTATAAAAAAGTATGGTTTCTTTATTGTGCTGATGGTAATCATTGTTATAATGGGCAGTATTGTTTTGGGGAAAAGAGGATCTGAAAAAAATGCAGAGGAAGTGTGGGAACCGCCAGTAGAAATACTTTCCGATCATACCTCTGTTCCAGTTGGCAATGAAGAGATAATATCGGGTAATAATATTGAGGAAAAAAGTGTAGAAGAAAACGAAACAGAATCAGAAACATCTTTATGGTTTCTTCCGCAAGCGGAGAATTGCCTGATAACCGAAACAGAAAAAGATGAATTAAAAGATACTGCACTGACTGCAGCAGAACAGGTCAGGGAAGTGTATAAAGGAATAGAACTTATAAGCGAATCGTCCTAGGGTTCCGATATTAAAGAGTTCACAAGGGAGCAGTGCCGGGAAGTTGTTACGCTTTTTGGAAGGGCAGGTTATGTCAGCGTTACAGAAGATGCCAATATGGAAAATTACGAAAAGGTTGAGGATTTCTATACCGCATATATGGAAAAACATGATGCAATGGTGACTATATTTAATGTAAACCGTGATGGACTGATCGGTGCTGTCACTTTTATTTATCGAAACAATGAGTTACAGACATATTATGTGGGAATTGGCTGGCAGGAGGGCGGCATACCGGAGATTAGGAGTACCTTAGTCAGCGATATAGCAGAAATTAAGCTGACAGAGAAAGGTTATTTTATCTATGCATATGAAGAAGTGATAGCCCATTCCAGCCTGCGTCAATATTGGAGAATAAAACCGCTTTCCGATAAATGCAGGGAATTAACAGCTAAATATGTATATGGGTTAAGCTATGTAAATTACAATGTCCTTGTGACAAATTGGGACAGCAATAATGTAGAAGATATTCTGATGCCGTGTATGTTTGAAGATATATACCGGATATACACTGGGGAAATTTTAAGGACGGAAAACAGGAGAATACCTGCGGACACATATGAAAAGATAATGACTACATATTTTCCAGTGTCAATAGAGCAGTTGCGGGAAAGGTGCGGATATGACGAGGACAGCAACAGCTATGAGCATGAAATGATATTTGCAAGTCCGTATCCGCCTTTTGGAGAAGTAGTTGATTATACAGAAAATCCAGATGGAACAATTACGCTTGTTGTAGACGGGGTATGGGCTGATTACAATTCTGACCTTGCTTTTACCAATATAATTGTGGTACAGCCATTTGATGATGGCACATTCAGGTATTTATCCAATACGATAGAGCAAAAGGAGCTGGAAGTGCCAAAGGGAGGAAGATGAAAGAGGGATGATTATGAAAATAAAGAAAAAGGTTATCTTAATGGTTAATGTGATGCTGTGTGCAGCCCTGTTCTGTGCTTGCGGAAAGGAAGAATCAAATCAAAGGGATTCCAATGAGAAATGGGAGGATGCCTATAAAGAGATTGTACGCAATATGGAAAGCTATTTAGCAGATCCGTATATTTTCCGGCAGGAGTCTGACCGGATAAACAGCGATTCTTGCATCGGATATATCGGGATACATGATTTTGATGATGACAGTGTTCCTGAACTGATCATAGGGGATGAAGTGTCGGTAGGAATATTTACCTATGACAACGGTATCATAAAAAAGATTGCCGATTTATATGAACCGGAAGATTGGGGTTGTAATAACGGAATGCATTACAAGGACAACACGGTTATCCTTATAAATAGCGGTTCGGATGGAAGCTGTCACGTGTGTCTTTCGTGCCGTGATGGAGAATATATAACAGGGACTTTTGACGAATATAATCCAGAGACAGCAACTGTCAATGGAAAAGAGGTTACGGAAGAAGAATTTAAAAAGTGCTTCAATTTAACTGAATTACTGGAGGACAGTTCGATTCCCCGGAGCAGCATAAAAAAAGAAAATGGAACCGCTGCAGTTTTGGTAATAAATGTTCTTCAGAAAGATGATGAATACATCCCGATAGAAGATTTGGATTTTAATGCAGTAGAATGGTGATGTACCAAACAGACATATGGCAAGGCAGAGATTTGAGGTGTGTTTATGAAGAAAAGAGATATTCTGTTAATAATTATGCTGCTATGCTGTGTTTCATTTTGTGCCTGTAAAAACGGCGGGGAAAGGACAGAAATTATATCTGACATTGGAGCCAAAGAAGATATAACAGAAGAAAGTACAGAAACGGACAGAGTAGGAAAGGGTTATGATCTTACGGTAAGTGACAGTGAACGGAAAGAGGCAGAAGATGATTGCAAAAAAATGATGGGGCTTATATCAGAACTATACAAAAACGCAGATAAAGGCTATGCGTCCAATGTTGTCATTGCAGATGAGGTTATAGATCAGATGGTGGAAAAGCTGAAAAGTGCTGGATGCCCGGTTACAATAACGGCAGCATATTCTAATATGGAAAACTACAAAGCATTGGAAAATTTTTTAAATGCAGCCATAAAAGGCAGCAGCGGTTCATCAGTTGTTTATGAAATACATTCGGATGGCGGCATTGGGAGATATAAATATTCTTATGACGGGAAGGATATGTATGTTTTATCCGCAAAAGCAACATGGAGTGATGATGATAGGCCTGTGATAACATATATTTCATATACCCGGATTAAAGAGTGGAGATTTACGGAGAAAGGATGGTTCTGTTATGAGTTATGCGTACCGGAGTATCCCGAAGTTACTGAAATAGTGGATGGGAGCTGTATGGTCAGGGTAAAGCCAATTACAGAAGAAAACAGAGAAATGTCCGAAAAATGTGTGCTTGGATTAGCCTATCAGGGAAACAATCTTTTATGCTCCGATTGGGATGCAGACCATATGGAAAGTCTGGATTATAACGGGATGTATGAATACTTATATGCAATGAAATATCAGGAAAAGTTTCCTTCAGAGGATTATCCGGACGGGATACCCAAAGATGAGTTTGAGAGCCTGATTATGGAATATCTTCTTATAACAGCGGAGGAGATACAAGACTATGTAGCATTTGACGAAGAAAAACAGACTTATTTATGGGTAAGGTTAGGCTGTTTAAATTATGCCCCTACCTATTTTGGAACTTCTTTTCCAGAGGTTACGGACATCAGGGAAAACGATGATGGGACGATCACTTTAACTGTGGATGCAGTGTGTAGTATGATTTTATGTGATGATGCAGTGATAACGCATGAACTTACAGTACAGTTTGCAGAAGATGGCAGCTTCCAGTATTTGGGGAACAAAATTTTGGATGATGGGATTTCAAATATACCGGAATACCAATACCGGATTATCAGAGAGTAATTATGGGTATCGCCTAGCGTTGAAAGAAGAAAGGATATGGAACAATGAAAAAGATAATGAAGTTTATATTGGGCTTTGTGGCTATTGTTTTTATCATAATTATGGTGCTTTGGGGGAGTTTCGTCTATGTGTCGGATTACAAAATAACAAGGATAGACACGTCTGCTTCACCGGATGGAGCCTATGAACTGGTTTTACAGGCTGTCGGAGAGGCAGATTGGCCGTTCGGAGCTGCTTCAGGGAGGCTGATTCTTTATGAGGGCAAAAGCAAAATATCCAAAACAGACTTTGAACTGTGGGATGATGGTGGGTGCATACGTAGCAGTATATGGGAGGTCACATGGCATGAGGATTGTGTGGAAGTTTGGACTATAGTCAAGAGAATGGACACATTTTTGTGTAATTTATTTTTGAGAGCAGCAGCTTAGTGCTGCTCCCAGTATAACATTTCTTTCTCGTTTGGGGTCAGGAGACCGAGGGAACTGTGTGGTCTTCTGGTGTTATAATAGCCTTCTATGTATTCAAAGA
>CAJTFB010000048.1 GCA_910575665.1 Eubacteriaceae bacterium | reverse complement strand
CCTGCGGCAGAAGCAAGGCGCATTATAAAACGTCTGGAAATCCATTATACGCCAAAGCATGGAAGCTGGCTGGACATCGCTGAAATAGAACTTAATGTAATGACACGCCAATGCCTGTCACGGCGGATTGACAATAAAATGTGTCAGCACACTAGCTAAAATAGAAGATAGAACAATGTCAAGTTTGAGAGTAGTGTAAATTCATATGGTGGTAAAATAATTATATGGCTATCCTATATGGATAAATCAAATTGGAGGAAAAATGATTAAAAATATAATTTCTCAAATTACATTAAATGATATATATCAAATATTCTTTATTCTATGTGCATTTATCTTTTTTGGTGCAAAACTAAAAAAGCAGATACAAAGATTATTTAGATGGCTTAAATGGAAAAAAGAAAATTTCTTCGTTAAAAAAATAAACAAGAAATATAGGAACAGAAAAGTTATATACATTAATAAAAGAAATAAATAAAACAGATTCTCCACTCTTTTCGACAAACTCCAGTTTTTCAAAAAGAGCTATGCAAACTTCCCAGAATATGCTATACTATAAGTAATCATTTGAATCAAAAGAAAGAAACAAAAGGATGTGATCTATTTGGATAAAAAAATTACATATCATGAAGAAAACACTCGATCAAATACTTTGAAACTTCGTGAAGTATTGGCAACGATGCCATCTTTCAGTAAAGATTATTTTCGTGCCATAGAACCCAATACATCAGCAAAGACACGAATATCCTATGTATATGATATCCGGGTTTTCTTTACCTTTCTTACAGTTTCCAATCCGTTATTCCGGGACAAAGGAATTACAGAGATACGGCTGGAGGATCTGGAAAAACTGCAGGCTGTAGATATTGAAGAATATCTTGAGTATTTGAAACTGTATACTGATGCAGAGGGAAAAACCCATACAAACAACGAACAGGGGCTTCATAGAAAGCTGGCTGCATTGCGGAGCTTCTATGCCTACTATTATAAGCGTGAACTTATAAGCAATAATCCTACGGTCATAGTCGATATGCCCAAGTTACATAAAAAAGAGATCATTCGCCTGGATTATGATGAGGTTGCTGATTTGTTGGATTACGTCGAACATGGCGGAGAGAAATTAACCGGGATGAAAAAAGTGTATTTTGAAAAAAACAAAGAAAGAAATCTGGCATTATTTACTCTTCTATTGGGAACAGGTATTCGAGTCTCGGAATGTGTAGGGCTGGATATCGAAGATTTAGATTTCAAAAATAACCGCATCAAAATCATTCGCAAGGGAGGAAAGGAAGACTTCGTTTACTTTGGCGATGAGGTAGCGGAAGCACTCTCTTGCTACCTCCAGGTACGGGAACAAATTATCACAAAAGAGGGACATGAACACGCTCTCTTTCTCTCTTCCCAGCGCCGGAGAATCTGTGTGAAGTCTGTGGAAAATCTAGTTACGGACTGTGCAAAGCAGGTAACGACTATCAAGCACATTACCCCGCATAAACTCAGAAGTACTTATGGAACCTCATTATACCGCGAGACAAGAGACATTTATCTGGTTGCAGAAGTATTAGGACACAATGATGTAAACACCACCAGAAAGCACTATGCAGCGCTTGGAGAGGATCGCAAACGGCAGGCTGCATCTGCTGTCACATTAAGAAAGGAATAAAACCACAGGACACACACCACAAAACTGCTTTTTTACGTAAATATAAATACCACTATTTAAGAATATGATAATGTATATTACTTAAATAGTGGTATCTTGTTATCATTCTGGTGATATCACGTTTTATTTATCGTCCCGTCGGATAGTTGATAAAGATCTGGTTAATCGTATCATATATCACTTTTGCGGAATTTTTCTGGAACGTCGCATTGGTCAGTTTGTAATAATCCGAACTTCCAGATAAGAAAGCAAGTTCAATTAAAACAGCGGGAACAGTGTTATGCTTTGTGACATAAAATCCTGCGGTCTTAACACCTCTGCTCTTTGTTCCCAGCTTTGCAACCAGGTTGTTCTTGAAGAGGGTCGCAACGGTTTTACTTGTAATTCCAGAAAATCTGGAGCTATTGTTATTGGTGGAATAGTATACTTCTGTACCATTCGCACTTGAATTGCTGGCTGAATTCATATGAAGGCTGATAAACAGGTCTGCACCGACTTTGCTGGCAAAAGAAGCACGGTTTGCAAGCGTTATAAATGTATCCGTAGTGCGCGTCCAATAGATCTTGGTGTCCGGAGCATTGGATGTATAGTAACCCTTCATCAATGTATAGAGAATCTTAAAGTTCAGATCCTTTTCTTTTGTCCCTTTATGAGAGGCTCCTGCATCGTATCCCCCGTGGCCTGCATCGAGAACCACAATATTTTTATAAATATTTCGCGGGTTTCCGATGCTCACTTGGAAGGAATCGGTTTTTTCATATATTTTGTAGCCCTGTAACTTTGATGTAGTTACCGTGATCACAGTATTACCATCTGAGGATAGTTCTGTCGTAACATCGGTAATAACATCACTGCTGATCACAATCGGGTTTTGGTTGATAAAATCAATATGGTTTCCACGTATATAGATTTTAAATTTTTTGCTATTATAATAATCTTCGTTGGTAACATTATTGATGGTAATTCCCGCTGGCTTCATGATCTTTAATGCGGAACTTCCCATATACTGTCCCATCACATTGATGGTGAGAACCCCGTCCATAACGGAATAAGCAAAATCGGCTGGATTGTAACCAGTGATATTTATAATAACATTTCCGGCATCGTCTGCGGTTACTTCAAATTTCTCCAGCGTATTTACAAATTTGGTAAAGGAGTAATTATCCAGTATATATTTGGAATCATTTGGTATCGTTACTGTGATCACCCTGTCATTTCTCAAGACAGAAATCTGCTCCATAAGGGCGGTATCTGTTCCCTTGATCGTGAAAGAAATGCAATCAATCTCAGGATTGTAAATAGCCTTTGCCTCCGTGATATAGTTTTTATTATTAGCGGCATTTACTGACTTGTCCGTTTTCCAATCAAAATAAATGAGATCATGGATGCTCACCAGTGATTTTGTTTTATTCCAATTGTAAGAATATCCAAGACTCCGGCAGACTACCTTTGCAGGAACACATAATACTGTTTTATTAGTATCTTTTCTTTTCACCATGTACATAGGAGTGGAAAGATTTTTGACGGTATTATTTTGGGTGTAAGTATTTTTATTCAATGTGAAAGCCACTGTTTTTTTCGTAGCCTCATTTTTTAAAGTAAGTACTCCGCTCCCTGCATCATACTCATACTCAATTCCTACCAGCTTCTTAAACACCTCTTCTGCTGGCAAATAGATTGTACTTCCCAGTTTGATCACCGGCATACTGGAGAGATTATTTTCTTTTCCGTTGTACGAAACTTTCCCTACAACAGTAGAACGTTTTACTGTATCGTTGTATTCAACCATAATAGCATCCGTAATTGTAACTACGGAGCCAGAAGCCTTATAATTAAAGCCCAACTGTTCACAGAGGAATTTTACTGGCACAAGAATTTTATTTTTCCTTTTCTTCACATATCGAACTTTAACTGGAGCAGCTGTCAATTTACGTTTGACACCATTTACATAAGCATACTTACTTCCCAGCTTAAGAGTTACTTTGATACCATTTTTAGACAAAACAAGTTTTTTTGAGGAAGAATAATATTTGGTCTTAACCTTAAGCCCTTTCCGAAAAACATCATCGTAAGCTGCCATCCGGGTTTTCTTAATGGTCAGCCCTTTATACTTCGTATTGGAAATCCTTTTCTTATTGTATTTTACAGTCGTCTGCTTCCCTCTGTAATAAGAAGTTTTCGCATTCATTTTAATCTTTAGTGTTGCTGCATGGGAACGACTCCCCCCTGCTGCGAATACACCGGCAGCCAGAACTGCCATAAATACAAGAACTCGTAATACTATTTTTTTTCCTGATGTAAACATAGATAATCCCTCGCCTCTTATCAAACTATTACTGACTGCAAAACAGCCGTAATATGTGTAAATATTAACAATGATAATTGTAGCAGTGTTTCTTGGCACAATTATGTCATGATGCTGGCGTAAAAAAGGCATGTTATCCGACATAGACAAGGACTTTTTCTAAGTGTACATGGATTAGTCAGGCGGTGACATGTCCCACCTCTTTGTCATTTTACACCTTATACCGAGGAATTAACAGATAATTACCGGCGTGGATATGCGCGGGTGAAACGTCATTTAGTTCTGCGATTTCTCTGACAAACTCTCGAATTTCCGCCTCTGTGGGCTGATCCAGATTTGCCTCTGCAATCGTCCAAAGTGTATCACCCCTGCAGATCAGCACAGACTCGTATGCCACTACATCATCGGTTCTGTCCCCTGTGCTTTGTGCTTCCGATGACTGACAGGCTGAAATACAACAAACCAGGACAAACACAGGAAACATAAGCAGAAAAAATACTTTTTTTATATGTCCATTAACCATAACAAATACCTCCTTACATGTTCCGCAAAGACAGAACAAGTGTTGCGAACATTAGTTTTGTATATCATAACATGCAAACAGGCGTTTGTCAAACATATTTTCGGTTTTTATAAGCTTCAGAATTTTCAGTCTTCTATATGAGTATATGATACGCTACCAAAAGTATTTTTGCTATTCATCCCCTATTCTCCTCTTTATAAAAAAATGGTCTGCAAATACATGCAGACCGCAATTATTTTATATTTCCGAGTCTTCTATTGGCTTCTCTTCTGAAACCTCATCCAGAGTCATCAATTCATCTTCTGTTTCATCCTCTTCTGAATTAATTTTGATGGCAGATGTAGACAGCTCCTCAATCGCCACACTAAGTGGTTTCGGATATTTTCCATCCACCAGCGGCACAGAACCGTCGATCAGCTGTCTTGCTCTTTTGGCGGTAGCCAGTACAATTGAGTACCGGCTGTTCACCACCGGATGTTCTCCTGGCTCCACATCGCTGTTTGCAACATTCATTAAATCATTATAAGATGGGTGTAACATATCTTAACTCCTTTCAAATTACGACTAAAATTTATTTATGATCAGCCAGACGGCAAACCGCCGGGCTAAGTGAAGCATCGATTTAGCTCATTGATACATTTGAGCTACGGTGTGCCAAACTTTGACAATGGCCATATGCGAAGGACTACATGCCCTGCGATATTCTCCTTTTTTACTGGTCCCACCTCTGAATCACGACTGTCTTTGCTCACCCGACGATTATCCCCGAGAACAAAATATTCATCCTCACCCAGCTTAAGCGGTTCCTCAGCAATTCCAGCATCGTCCATGGCATTTTTAGCAAATTTATCTTCAATGATCTGATTGTTAATATAGATATCCTTGCCTTTGATCTGGATAGTCTCCCCTGGCAGACCATAAATACGTTTCACATAATATTCATCCTCTTCTCTTCCCAGTGGATAAAATACGACAATATCATATCTTGAGGGCTCATAGGCGATCTTATTTACGAGAAGACTTTCCCCATCGTGGAGTGTATTCTCCATGGATTCTCCGCTCACCACCGTTCGCTGCACTACATGTTCTGGGACCCAGAATACGCATAGAAGAATCAATGCGATATAAATTGCAAACTCTATGATATAGCTGACCGCAGAACGTTTTTTGGGTTCTTTTTTTCGTGAAGTTTCTTCCACTCCTAAATCATTCATTTTTATACTCCTTTCGTGCACGCCTTTTGCATTTCACACAAGTTTGTGCGTGCACGCACAAACTTGATAGGTTGAAAGATTTCTTTCAACCTTATACTCCTTTCGCGGCAAATCCACTGAGCTCTGATGCCATTTTCTCAATAAGCAGTACACTATTACAAGATTTGTAATGATCATATTGAATCAAGTGATTCACTTTATCCACCGCTTCTTCTAAATTATCATTTACAACGATATAATCATAATCTTTCATATATTGAACTTCTTCTACCGCCCGCAGGAGCCGCTTTTCGATCTCCTGAGGTGTTTCTGTTCCCCTACCTGTCAGGCGCTCCTTCAACGCTTTCGCAGACGGTGGAGAAATAAATATCAAAAGGGCATCTGGAAATTTTTCTTTCACCTGCATGCCCCCCTGCATCTCGATCTCTAGCAGAACGTCCCTGCCGGCTTCCAATTGCT
The DNA here is from genome assembly GCA_910575665.1 of Eubacteriaceae bacterium. Classification (GTDB taxonomy): domain Bacteria; phylum Bacillota; class Clostridia; order Lachnospirales; family Lachnospiraceae; genus Eubacterium_F. Next base: position 19,504 of record CAJTFB010000048.1, on the reverse strand, counting down.
GCTGAACATATTTTTTCGGAGTACCATAATAATTTCCCACATACTCCGCCCACTCTATCAATTCACTCTGTTCGATCATTTGCTGAAATTCTTCCCTGGTATGGAAGTAATAATCCTTTCCATGAACCTCCCCGGTTCTTGCCTTCCTTGTGGTCGCCGATATAGAAAGATGATAATCATATCGTTTTACCAATTCTTTCATGATCGTTCCCTTTCCGGCACCTGAAAATCCTGAAATAACTACCAGTATACCTTTGTTCATACCCAGCCTCCGATCCTTTTGTATTTTCTTACATATTTTCCATTCCAGTTCCTTTATGATTAAAACGACTCGCAATCGTATCCGGTAAAAGGGCAGAAAGAACCAGGGAATCATTTTCCATGACAAGAACTGCCTTTGTCTTTTTCCCACAGGTAGCATCGATGGCCTTTCCATCGTCCTTAGCCCCCTGTATCATCCGCTTAACCGGCGCCGCTTCCGGACTCACAATGCTGATCACCTTTTCACTGTTGACTACATTTCCATAACCAATATTTACAAATGCCATGCCAGACTCCTTATCAACCGACCAACTTACTCAAGATTCTGAATCTGTTCCCGGATCTTTTCAATCTCTGTCTTCATCATAATGCCCTGATTGGATATGATAATGTCATTTGCCTTGGAAAGAGTCGTATTGGCTTCCCGATTCAGCTCCTGGGCGATGAAATCCAGTTTTCTTCCAACATTCTCTTCCTTTTCTAGCGTCTCCTTCATATGCTGAATATGGCTTTTCAGACGAACCAGCTCTTCGTCCACACATATTTTATCGGAATACACCACAAGCTCCGTCGCTACCACACTCTCATCCAGCTTCGTATCCCCCAGAGTCTCCTTTATTTTTGTGCGCAGGCGTTCTTTGTATTCCTCAAAGACCTCTGGAGACCGTTTGCGTATCTCTTCTGCTATGGCACCCAGAACATCCAGCTTCTGAATCAGATCTGCCTTCAAAAGCCCACCTTCTGTTTCTCTGGCCTGGACAAAATGATCCAGAGCTCCCGCCACCGAATGATGCAGCAATTCCTGAAGCTTCTCTTCATCTACATGTACCTCATCCAGAGTAAAAACCTCTGGGTATCTCGAAAGCGTGGCCGCATCCACCGTATTTGGAACTTGGAAATCATCGGAGATCTTCTGTAAAAGTTCCACGTAAGATCTAGCCATATCCGAATTGTAGGTGACAAGAGATTCTCCCTGGCGGCTGCTCTCATATGTTATGTATACGTCGATCTTTCCTCTGCTGACGCTTTCCTTTACCTGTCTGCGAATATCGTTCTCAAATGCATTCAGTTTTTTGGGAAGCCGGATGGAAATATCACAATATCTGTGATTTACCGATTTGATCTCTACAGTCAACCGGGAATCTTCATTTTCTGCTTCAAATCTGCCATAACCAGTCATGCTTCTTATCATATCTGCCCTCATTCCCACACAAAATTCCGCCGCCTGCTCTTCCATCATTTTACAGGCTTATAGGAAACTTCATCTATACATTCCGTATTATTATAAATTACTTACCGGCATAAGTCAAGAATTCTATTGTATTTTTCCCATAATGTAGTATAATCAAACTAGCTTTGTGCTCTGCACTCAGCTTTATTTTTAAAGTAAAAAATTTATTGGGAGGAAACAGGATATGGCATTTGATGGTTTTACTATGGCAGCTCTGACAAAAGAGCTCTCCGACAAACTGACAGAGGGCAGACTTCAAAAGATCGCTCAGCCAGAACCCGACGAGCTACTGCTCACGGTAAAGAATAACCGGACCAATTTCCGGCTTGTGTTATCCGCAAGTCCTTCTCTTCCGTTGATCTATTTGACTGGGGAGCCAAAAACTTCTCCATTGACGGCGCCTAACTTTTGCATGCTTCTGCGAAAACATCTGAATGGCGCCCGTATCACCGGAATTTCCCAATTTGGACTGGAACGTGTCATGAAGATTGAACTGGAAAATCTCAACGAACTGGGGGATCTGGTGAACAAATCCCTGGTGGTGGAGATCATGGGAAAACACAGCAATATTATTTTTCTCGATGAAACCGGCCAGATCATAGACAGCATCAAACATGTCTCTTCTCTGGTCAGCTCAGTGAGAGAGGTTCTCCCTGGGAGGGATTATTTTATCCCCAATACGAAGGACAAGCACAATCCCTATGAACTGACCACGGAACAATGGATGCAGGAGGTGGTCCGACAGCCCGTCAGTGTTGCCAAAGGACTTTGTAATTATTTCACTGGTTTTAGTTACACTCTTGCCCACGAAATCGCTTTCCGGTGTCATATCGATGGAGATGCTCCCTTTGCTTCCCTGACGGGAAACCAGCTTTCGAATCTTTTGAATAAATTGCGAGAACTATTGGATCACTCCAAAGAGGGAATCTTTGCACCAGAAATCGTTTTTCAGGGTAAGGAACCTGTCGAATTCGCTGCTTTTCCCCTCACCATGTATGAGACACTGGAACACCGAACCCAAGATTCCATGAGCGCCGCAGTGGAGACTTTTTACAGGGAAAAGGAAACGATTCAACGGATCCGCCAGAAATCCACAGATCTCAGAAAGAATGTTACCACTTTGCTGGAGCGAAACCGAAAAAAAAGAATCATTCAGGAGAAGCAGCTCAAGGATACAGAAAAACGAGACCGTTATAAAATATATGGGGAACTGATCCATACCTATGGATACCAACTTACGCCGGAGGATACTTCTCTTACCTGTATTAATTATTACGACAACAAAGAGGTAACGATCACCATCGATCCAACCCTGACAGCGGCAGAGAATGCCAATAAATATTTTAGCCGGTACAATAAGCTCAAGCGCACTTTCGAGGCTGTTTCCCAGCAGATCGAAGAAACCAATGAGCTGATCCAGCATCTGGAGACAATCCTCACCGCCCTGGATATCGCCAGGCAGGAAGAAGATCTGGTACTAATCAAGCAGGAGCTCATCGACAGTGGCTATATGCGCAGCCATGGAAGAAATAATCGAAAAGGGGGACGTTCTATGCCAAAGAGCAGCCCGCTTCACTATATTTCTTCGGACGGCTACGATATTTATGTGGGTAAAAATAATTACCAGAACGACCAGCTTACCTTTAAGATCGCCACAGGTAATGACTGGTGGTTTCATGCGAAACAGGCTCCCGGTTCCCATGTGATCATCAAATGCAACAACGAGGAACCACCGATTAAAACCTTTGAGGAGGCTGCCAGCCTGGCGGCATTTTATTCTGCAAATAAAAATGCAGATAAAGTTGAGATCGACTACATTCAAAAAAAGCATGTAAAAAAACCGAACGGTGGCAAGCCCGGTTTCGTTGTGTACTATACCAATTATTCCATGATGGCGGCACCAGATATTTCTAACATTAAAGAAGCAGAATAAATGCATGCAGATAAACACCAGGAGGTATCCCCATGATACGATACGACTCACATGTGCACACTTCTTTTTCCACCGACAGCGATACGCCAATGGAGGAAATGATTCTCACAGGCATTCAAAAACATTTGACTGGAATCACTTTTACGGACCATATGGACTATCATTTTCCTTTAAAATATGTGAAGAATGATGACAAAAATAAAACTGCCAAAGCTCCCTTTTCTTTCGAAATTGAAGAATATCTGTCGCGGATCCATGAATTGAGGGATCTTTATTCCGACCGCATCAAACTCTACTGTGGCGTGGAAATGGGGCTAAAGGAGGAGGCCTGGGAATCCAACTGGAAACTCAGCCAGAACCCAGCGCTGGATTATGTGATCGGTTCCGTACATCTGGTAAATGATATGGACCCTTACTATCCTGAATACTGGGAATCCTATGAGGAAAAAAAGGCGCTTCTTCTCTATTTTGAAACTACCCTGAATAATCTGGAGCAGCTAGGAGAACTTCAGATGGATTCTCTGGGACATCTTGACTATATCGTGCGCTATTCACCTTCTGGCTACCGGCTCTATTCCTACCATATGTTTGCCGATGTGATCGATGCCATCTTAGCTAAGCTCATTGAGAGAAACATCTGCCTAGAGATTAATACCTCTGGTTACAAAAATGGAGGAACTATGCCAAATCCGAGCGAAGAGATCATTCGTCGCTATCAATATATGGGAGGAAAATGGATTACCTTTGGTTCCGATGCCCACACAACAGACCGCTTGACAGCGGATTTTGACAAAGCCGAAAAACTTGCTGTCTCTGCCGGGTTTGACTCCTATTTAACTTTTGAGCAGCGCTCTCCGGTAATTCACGAGTTTTAACTTAACAATGCGAGGGTATCCCCCAAAGTCATTTCATGGCTTGGGGGATACCCTCGTTGTATTCTTCACTCTTTTAATACTCTTCTTCTTCGTCCTCTTCTCCTTCATGCACATCGGATTTTGGTTTTTCCAGTCCCTCGATCACGATGCCATTCTTCTCTGCATAATCCCAGAGAGCAGCATGAATCGCCTCCTCTGCCAGAAGAGAGCAATGAACTTTCACAGGAGGAAGACCATCCAGTGCTTCCATCACCGCTTTATTGGTAACCTGCATTGCCTCCTGAACCGTTTTTCCCTTTACCAGCTCCGTAGCCATACTACTGGTGGCAACAGCAGCTCCACAGCCAAAGGTCTTAAACTTACAATCATTGATAATTCCATCTTCGTCGATATCTAGATAGATTCTCATAATATCTCCACATTTTGCATTTCCCACTGTACCTACACCGCTGGCCTCTTCAATCTCTCCCACATTTCTCGGATTACTGAAATGATCCATTACTTTTTCACTATACATTTATAAAAACCATCCTTTCCTGAACATTTTTCTATTAATGGTGACTGTTTTTCCTTACAAAATCTTCATAGAGAGGAGACATGCTTCTCAGCTTATCTACAATTCCAGCGATCTTATCCACCACATAATCCGCATCTTCTATCGTGGTCTCCTCACTAAGTGTAAGCCTCAGAGAACCATGGGCGATTTCATGAGGCAGCCCGATGGCAAGAAGGACATGGGAGGGATCCAGGGAACCAGATGTACAGGCAGAACCACTAGAAGCACAAATCCCTTCCATATCAAGCATAATAAGCAGGGACTCTCCCTCGATAAACTGAAAACTAAAATTCACATTATTGGGAAGACGCTTTGTCCGGTCACCATTTAAGCGACAATAAGGGATTGTCTTCTCAATCTTTTCAATTAGATAATTTCTAACTTCCTCTTCTTTGCGTACCCGCTCATTCATTGTAGACGTCGCAATGGATACCGCCTTTCCCAGACCGACGATACCTGGTACATTTTCCGTACCTGCCCTGCGTTTTCTCTCCTGTCCACCCCCATGAATAAAAGAGCGAAGTTTCAAGCCCTTGCGGATATAAAGAAAACCTATTCCTTTGGGACCATGTAATTTATGTCCGCTGGCACTAAGCATATCAATGTTCATCTCATCTACATCGATGGGAAGATGTCCAAACGCCTGTACCGCATCGGTGTGAAAAGGTATCCCATGCTCTTTTGCTATGGCACCAATTTCTTTCACCGGCTGGATCGTTCCGATCTCATTGTTAGCAAACATGACTGAGATCAGAATGGTATCGGGACGAATCGCCTTTTTCAGCTGATCCAGTTTCAAAATACCATTTTCATCTACATCAATATATGTTATTTCAAACCCACGCTTTTCCAGATAATCACAGGTGTGTAATATCGCATGGTGTTCGATCTTGGAAGTAATAATATGTTTTCCCTTTTCTTCATAAGCTTCCGCTGTCGCAATCAACGCCCAGTTGTCCGCTTCACTTCCGCCTGCCGTAAAATAAATATCTCTGACCTCTGTGTTCAAGGCATCCGCGATGGTCTGCCTGCTGTCATTTACGGCCTTTTTATTTTTTGCTGCAAAATCATACACACTGGATGGATTTCCAAAATTCTCTGTAAAATAAGGCAACATGGCATCTACTACTTCTTTTCTGGTTGACGTAGTAGCCGCATTATCCAGATAAACAAATCGACTCATATCAATATTTCTCCTCTCATCTCTTTTTAGCTCAATCGAACCATATCTCGCCGCCACCGATCTATGATCAACACCCTCTGCTATCCTGAATATCTGATTCGTCCAGTAAATCTGACAACATCAGGCTATCTACTGCATGATTAATGCTTTCACTGATCCGCTTCCACACAATTTTTGTGATACACTGTCCGGATTCCTTACAGGGGTCACCGTGTTCTGTCACCTCGGCACAATTTACTGGTGCCAGATCTCCTTCCAGAGCCCGCAGGATGTCCCCAACTGAGATCTGATCCTTAGACGCTGCCAGTGAATATCCACCTCTGGCACCGCGGACACTGGTGACAATCTCTGCCTTCTTCAGTTTGGCGATCAGTTGTTCAAGATAGCTGATGGATATGTCCTGACGGATGGCTATATCACTCAAAGAAACCGGCTCATCATCTCCATAAATGGCAATGTCGATAACTGCTCTGAGCCCATATCTGCCCTTTGTGGAAATTTTCATCAAAACACCTCCAAAAACCATACTAAAACATTTCCAACTATTTTAATTCCTATAAATTTAATCGGGATTAAATCAATTATACGCTGGAAAATAATTTTTGTCAATACTTTTCACTGTAAATACATTGCAAAATAAAATCATAAAAGCCGCAAATTCACATTGAAGTTGCGGCTTTTATATTATGCAATTAAGAATCACTTATCATTGTTCTGTGATACTCTTTACTTATAGAACAAACTATAATAAGAACGTTTTATTTTTCCTTCTTTATGAACAACATGCTTGGCATAAACAGAAGCAGTAAACGCTTCAGATTGGGATTCAGCATCTTTTAACTCTCCTCCTGCCGCGGCAGTTTCCGCCGCCACTTCTAATGCCACTTCTACTGCTTCCCTTCCAACCAGCATCTTCATCTCTGCCTGTTCTATAGGATCTGCTGTTTTTGTGTTAATATCATCTAAAGAATAAGCAAAACCATCTGTCTTTTTTTGCTGACTTTCCTTGCTCTTATGCCTTTTCTTATCCCTTTCACGCTTTTTCAGTTTCGTTTCTATATCTGAAACCGTCGGTACTTCACTGTAGTCCTCGATAATCATGGACGCTACATCACCGTCTCCTGTATCATTTAGGATACCAGCGAGATTCGGTCCCTGTCCTTCTGGATATACTGGCTCAAATTCCAGTTTTAGTTGTTCGGTCACTGCCTTTTCCACAGGTTCGTCTTCCACTGTATTAAATTCTGACTGAAATTCTGCTGGAGGTGACTGGTAACCTTCCTCTCCCAGCCCGGAGACAAACTCTGCTTCTGATAGTGCACTCTCTTCTGGCTCGGAAATAAATTCTGTTTCTGATAAAGTGCTTTCCTCCGGCTCTAATACCGCTATATTCTCCCCCTCATAGCTGCCGCTGAGACCAGACATAGCGGCCTCTACCAAATTGGACATATCCAGCTCCACACCATTTTGTCCTGTGTGCTCAACCATGTCCAAATCAAGACTGTTTTCTGTAGAAGAAAATTCATCTGCATCTTCGATACTGCCCTTAAACAAATCTAAATCAATATTTTCATCGGAATAGTTTTCTTCCTCTTCAAATAAATCATATCCCATATCAAACATATCGTTGGTAATCTCGATCTCTCCTAGAGAAACGTTTTCTTCCTTCTGTGGTTCCAGATCGAAAACTGCCTCCGACTCCGTTTCTTTGCCAACTGTATCAGCTGGTTCCACGATCCCCACTTCGATGGCATCAACCAATTCATTGTCTTTCTGAGTCTGTTCAATAACATCTGCCATATCTTCTTGAGCAACTGCATTCATTCGATCCAGATTTTCTGAGATGTCGAGACGCTCAAACAAATCCTTCAGTTTCTTTTCCTCTGAATCCACACCTGTTGCGGAAGTCTTTCCTTCCTCAGATAACATGGCGGCCGCTTCACTGAGAGCATTTTCAGACTGTTCCCAGGGATTCATCGAATTCACTAGATGGGTCAGCTTCTCTTCTACCTCATCCCGCTCCTTGTCAGGTGTTTCTGCCGGAATCTCATTTCGTATCTCAGAGGACTCCTCCGTAGGTTGTTCCATCATCCCAGTTGAAATTGTAGTCAACGAATCGTCTGCTCCCCCCAGCGTAGCACCATTTGCGACTCCAAAAATGCTGTCACTGCTTCCTTCATTTTCCAAGAAACTTCCCATGCCTGGACTCTGAATCGTCTCATCCAGCCCTCCGGTTATACTAGTACTATCCCCTCCAAAAATCTTTGTATCTGAAAAAGAAGATCGATCATCTGATAAAAAATCGGAGTCCAAAGCATCGTTAAAAAATGACCTCGATCCCTTTGTTTTCTCTTGTTCCTTGGATTGTGCTTCCAAGTCATCCTTCACCACACTATTGGCAGCATAATCCAGAGAAATAGTCCATTCTGGTTTTTCTTCTGTAGATATCCCCAGATCGATTTTTGTTTTTCCCATATCAAATCAACCCCTTTGTTCCAATACATTTTATCACACATACAGTTATACATATTTTACTACAAATAATGTAAAAAAACAATACGAAAAAAATCATACATTCTATTCCCACACATAAATTTAAATAATCCCTGTTTTGGAACGGAGTCATGGAATGAAGGAAAAAATATTGAAGGGAACCATTTTTCTGACAGTAGCCGGAATCCTGACAAGAATCATCGGATTTTTATATCGTATCTTTCTGGCAAACACACTAGGAGAGACAGAACTTGGCATCTATCAACTGGTGTTTCCTGTGTATTCGATCTGCTTTACCCTGTACGCTGCCGGACTTCAAACCGCAGTGTCCCAGCTGATATCCAATCCCAATTATAAATATTCAAAAAAGGTCATTAAAACAGGGATTTTGCTGTCACTTTGCGTCTCTGTATCCCTCTCTGGCTTGGTGTTTGTTTTTTCCGATTACATCAGCATCCGCTTTCTGTTTGCCCCTAAAACAGCTCCGTTATTGAGAATATTGGCATTGATTTTCCCCTTCTGCGGTATTACCAGTATGATCAATGGATATTTTTATGGTCTACGGGAAGCAAAGGTTCCTGCCATCACTCAGATGGTAGAACAGCTTTTTCGAGTGGGATTTGTATTTTTAATCTATACAAGCCATATTTGCGAATTTTCCAGTAAAGTAGCCGTAGCTGGGCTTATTGCCGGAGAATTATGTTCCAACTTATACAATCTGATCAGCCTCAAGAGAGCCCGCCAAAAAGAAACTGGAGTCCTGAAACTTTCCACGACAAAAATCGCCAGTGCCATCGTAAAACAAGCTGTTCCATTGAGTGGTACGAAACTGGTCATTTCATTGTTAGCAAGTCTGGAATCCGTGCTTATTCCGATTATGTTTATGAAATACGGACTCTCTCACGATTATTCTCTGGCCCTTTATGGTGTGATTACCGGCATCGTACTCCCCTTTATCCTCTTTCCAGGAACCATAACCAACTCTCTGTCCGTCCTGCTTCTTCCAGAAATATCCAAAGCCGATAACGAAAATAATCGAGATAAAATACAGCACACCACCCGGATCACAATCAAATACTCTCTGCTGCTTGGGTGTATGGCTACTGCTGTGTTTTTAAATTATGGAACGAGCATCGGAACCCTGTTTTTTCACAGTGAGAATGCTGGCCGACTCCTAACACTTTTAGCCGTCATCTGTCCTTTTATTTATGTCTCCACAACTCTGGCAAGCATCATCAATGGTTTGTCCAGAACGCACATTACCTTTCGCAATACCGTATCCGGTCTTTTGGTGCGAATCCTTTTTCTGATTTTTGTCACCCCAAAATACGGGGTATATGGATACCTGCTAGGACTTCTTCTCAGTCAGATGATTATCAGCATCCTGGACAGCGTATATCTGATACGCAACAAATATACCCAAATTGATCTTGGAAAATGGCTCATCCTGCCGGCAGCATTATTTACTTCTTCGATTTACCTGTTTCGACTGATGGCACAAAAAATATGCCTTTCTCTCCACATCGAAAAAGACATATTTTTACTAATATCCATTGTACCTGCTTTTCTTGTCTCCTTCTATATCTTCCACGCCCTGGGACTGGTTAGCAGACGGGACTTTTCATAAAAGTTCTAGTAATTCCTGTTCTGTGATAATCGGTATTCCAAGTTCCTTTGCCTTTTTATTTTTGGATGAGGAGGAAGAACTATCATTGTTCACAAGAAAGTCTGTCTTCTTACTGACAGAACCGCTCACTTTTCCGCCAGACTGCTCGATCCGCTCTTTACATTCACCGCGATTAGAAAAATGTTCTAAACTGCCAGTAATCACAAAGGTCTTCCCCTCCAAACTACCAGGAGAAGAGGATTTTTCTGGCATGGATATGGTCAGGATCTTCTCCAGTTTTTGCACCAAATCCTGATTTGTCTCCTGGGAAAAATACTCTACAAATGATCTGGCGAGCTTTTCTCCGATTCCATCAATAGCAATCAGCTGTTCTTCCGTCAGAGTGTGAAGCTCCGTCAACCGCATCGGATAGGTGTGGCACACGAGCTTTGCCATACTGAGACCAAAACCTTTGATTCCAAGGGCATACATTACCCGCTCCAGCGGCACCACTTTGGCTTCCTCAATCGCTTTGATCAGGTTTTGAAAAGATCTTTCTCCAAATCCTTCCATTGTCTCAATCTCTTCTTTGTACTGTTCCAGGGAAAAAATATCACTAAGATTCTGGAGCCATCCACTGGCAATAAATTTTTCCAGGGTTGCTTCCGAAAGACCTTCTATATTCAAGGCATCCCGACTGACAAAATGAGTAAACCCTTTAATCTTCTTGGCATAACATTCGGGATTCACACAAAATAAGAATTCCGATCCATTCTCCTGAATACGCTCTGTCCTCTGCTGACAGACCGGACAGCAATCCGGAATTGGCAAATCATCACTTCCCGTCAGATTTCCCTGAATCTGCGGAATGATCATATTTGCCTTATACACCATGATATGATCCCCGATCCCCAGCTTTAGCTCTTTCACAATACTGATATTGTGAACACTGGCACGGCTCACTGTCGTTCCCTCTAGTTCTACAGGTTCAAAAATTGCCACGGGATTGATTAGTCCGGTTCTTGAAGCGCTCCACTCCACCTCTAACAGCTCTGTTTCTGCTAACTCATCCTGCCATTTAAATGCGATGGAATCCCTAGGAAATTTGGCAGTCCTCCCCAAGCTGCGGCTATAATCAATATCGTCATAAGTCAACACCAGTCCGTCACTAGGCAGATCCATTCCTCCCGCAATCTCTTCGGAAAAATCAGCTACCGCCTTTTGGATATTGTCAGCAGTCACCACTTTATAAGGTACGACATCAAATCCCAAATCTTCTAAAAAATGAAGTATCTCTTCTTTGCTTTTCAATGCAGAAGTCTTTCCCTCTGGCTCAATTTGATTATACACATAGAAGTGAACATTTCTTTCTGCTGTGATCTTGTTATTCAATTGTCTGACAGTTCCGCTGCATAAATTCCTGGGATTTTTATATTTTTCCTGAATATCTGTAAAAGAACGGTTCAGCACTTCAAAATCAGAATATCGGATCAATGCTTCTCCTCGAATTATTAGTTCTCCGTTATAATGAATCTTGGACGGAATATTTTTAAACGTTTTTGCATTATTTGTTATAACCTCACCAATTTCTCCATTTCCCCGTGTCAACGCTTTGACCAAAACCCCGTCGCGGTAGGTCAGAATCACACTGAGGCCGTCTAGTTTTAAAGACAAAAGTCCTTTTCTTTCACCAAGCCATTCTGCCAGTTCCTCCGTAACTTTCGTCTTTTCCAGTGAAAGCATAGGAGCCACATGGGCCTCTTTGGGAAGCTCGCTAAGCGTCTCATAACCTACGTTTATGGTTGGACTGTTTGCCATAACAATCCCTGTCTTTTTTTCCAGGGCACAAAGTTCATCATATCTCTTATCGTATTCAAAATTTGTCATAATTTCATCCTGCCCCTGGTAATAAACCTGAGCAGCATGATTGAGCACAGCGATCAGCTCCTTCATTTTTTTAATATCACTCATTATAAAATTTCTGTCCTTTCAAAGATTGTTCCAATACCTGTAACTCTTCTTCTGTCAAATAACGCCACTTTCCCTCTGGAAGAATATCAAGATAAATATTCATGATACGAATCCGTTTTAGACTGACCACACGATATCCAAAATATTCACACATCCTACGTATCTGTCGGTTCAATCCCTGAGTAAGAATGATCCGAAAAGTCCGCTCATCGATCTTCTTCACCTGGCACGGCTTGGTCATCGTATCCAGAATCGGTACTCCCTGTCTCATCGCCTCTAACACTTTCCCCTTGATCGGACGGTCTACCTTGACAATATACTCCTTCTCATGCCCGTTCTTACCTCGTAAGATTCGATCGGTCAATTCCCCGTCATTCGTAAGAAGAATCAGTCCTGTAGAGTCTTTATCCAGTCTTCCCACGGGATAAATCCGCTCTTTAAATCCGATATAGTCAATTATATTGTCCCTGTCCCTTTTGCTGCTGGTACAGACAACACCTGCTGGTTTATGAAAAGCGATCACAACCTGATCTGTGTTCTTAACAACTGGTTCCCCATCTACACAGATGCACTGTCCAGACATCACTTTATCGCCAAGACCGGCTGGGATGCCGTCAATACTTACTCTTCCCTGTTCTAACAGACGGTCTGCCTCCCGTCTGGAACAATAACCGCAGGTGCTCAGATATTTATTTAGCCTAATTTGTTCCTCCAAATCAATTACTCCTTACTCCTAAAAGAGCCTGTCGGTAGTCTGCCTGGTAAAATTACCAGACCGCCCCGTATCAGGCTCTTATCCTGGCTCGACAACATTAGAAATACCGATCTCAATCTAGTGTCATCACAAGCTTGTATATCGTGTTCTCTCATATCTATTGTGCCGGTGCCGCATTTGGGTCCGCTGCCGGTGGATTTACTGCATTCGGATCTGGAACCGGTGAAGCCGCTGCATTTGGATCCGGCGTCGGCTGAGTTGGTGCATTCGGGTCCGCTGCCTCTGGGGTTGCCGCGTTCGGATCTGGTGCCGGTGTAGCCGCTGCATTCGGGTCCGCTGTTGGCTGTTCATTCTGACTAGCAGAAGCCGCAATCTCCTGGTCCATCTTCTGATAAAGCTGTTTGAATGCCTCGTCTGCATTAATTGCCTCTTGCAGCTTATTGGCAACTTCTTCTTGAAGTTCTACCACATGTGAATTCTTATCCGCCGCCAGAATAAATTCTTCCTCGTGTTCTTCCAGTGCGCTCAGATAAATGAGATTTTTACCATCAGAACCTACCGTTACATACACACCGCTTAGACAGGGAGCCAATGTCTCTATATTTTTCAACTTCATGTCATAGCGGATATAGACACGCAATGCCCCATTTTCCTCATTTTTCAAGGAATAACATATGATATTCCGATAATCTTCCACATATTCTGCCTGGGTAATGAGCTTTTCCTGATCAATCTGGTTAATATCACTGACCAGGGGCTCCATCATCTCCATATTGACATCTCGTTTCGCCTGAAAATAACTGTTAATCAAATTTATAATATTTTCATCGGTACATTTAGGCAAAGCGGCATCCTGAATTGGATTTGAACTTTCACCCCCCGTAGGGATCAATGTCAGGATTAAAAAACTAAGAAGCAGTGCACCAATAGAAATAATAATGATCAGTTTTTTGTATTTTAATTTCATAGAATCAACCTTCTTATCCTTTTATTGTAAATTGCAAAGATATCGTGCCAAACAAATTATATCAATTTATCCTGTATTTGTCCATCACTTTAAGGAGTTTTTTATCTCAATAAGCTCTCCTGTCTCAAAAGTATAGTCTGAATTGCAAAAGTGACAGTTCATCTCAATAGGTGTTCCTTCTTCAATCAGCGATTCCAGCTCCTTTTTTCCAATGGCAGCAAGGGCCTTCCTCACCCTTTCTTTTGAGCATCCACAATAAAACCGGGCTGGAATTTTCTCTGTAATCTCCAGATCAAATCCTTCCAGAATATATGCCAGCATGGATTCCGGTGTATATCCTTTCGTGAACATTGTAGTCACCGGTTCTATATTTTTGAGACGTTCTTCTAATACTGAGATCACTTCATCCGAAGCATCTGGCATAAGCTGTATCATATATCCGCCACTTTCCCGGACCGTATTGTCTTTGTTCATCAAAACCCCCAGTGCTACGGAAGAAGGTGTCTGTTCTGAAACGGCATAATAATAAGTGAGATCCTCTGCAATTTCTCCAGAGACAAGATTTATACTTCCACTATAGGGTTCTTTTAACCCCATATCTCGGATCACCGTTAGAACTCCCAGATCCACTGCCCGTCCCACATCCAATTTACCTGCACTGCTCGCCGGAAGCGAAACCTGGGGAACCAAAGGAAATCCCTTGACGTTTCCTTTGGCATCTGCGGTAACGGTAATTCCCTTTACAGGACCAGAACAATCGATCTTTACGGTCAGCAGATCTTTTTCTCCTTTCATCATCGCTCCCATCATCGCCCCTCCGGACAGCAGCCTGCCCAATGCAGCCGTGATCACCGGACTGGTATTGTGCCGGCATCTCGCCTCTTCCACAAGTTCTCTGGAAGTTATGGCAAAACAACGAATCTGTTCTCCTGCTGCAACCGCCCGTATCATATAGTCACTCATAATTTTCCTCCTTGATAAAAAAACTTCTTTACTTTTTAACGAATGTTGTATATAATAAGAGAGATGCATCAGTGGCTCAATGGATAGAGTAGCGGCTTCCGAAGCCGTTGGTTGGGGGTTCGAGTCCCTCCTGGTGCATTTTTTTAATGCAACAGTTTACTCAAATTTCTTTTCCTCTTGGCGATAGATATATACCCGATCTGAGAGCACTTCATCCTCATCTACATATCTCTGATTAATATTATTCACCATAGAAGAAAACGTTTCGTGAAGATCTTCCTCCCCAGCGGGAACAACTATTATTTCGTGAATACTGCTGGGAAGCAGGTACAAGTCTGAATCATATTCATTGGCAATCTGCTCCATCACGCCATCATAGAGCATCACTGCTGCACCGTTTATACCAAGTTCATTCGAGACTACTATCATATCTATTTTTTCTTCATTTGTCAAATCTTCCTCCTGCTCCAGCATAAACTCTCTGGTATTTATATAGCACTTCATAAGCTGGCTCAATTCACATACCCGCGCTGGAAGCAGTTCTGGTGTATTTTTCTTCGCCAGCTTTAACAGCTGCTCCACAGAGACACCCCACCTCTGTTGCAGTTCTCTGGTAATTTTTAATGATTGCATACATGAATCATCAATAGACACCACCAGATGAAACGTAATCGCCATATCCAGAAAAGGAATATAGGGCATGTCTTTCAATAAAAATAAATTTCTTTCTTTGGAGACCAGTCGATATATGATCCTGTCCTGGCAACTGGCATAATCTACACTCAACCCATTGATGCGCTGCATTCCTTTTATGCTTTTTTCATAACGGCAGATCACTTCTTTTATCGCATCTTGTATCGTTACTTCCTGAATTTTGTACCTTTCATACAAATCTTCGATATAAATCGTCGGCGCCACATTTTCTGTCTTTTTCTGAAACATAATACCAGTATACTCTGTCGTATTATTTTTCATGGTAACCGTATCTGATATTTCATATCGATCCCCTAGTTGTCCCTGTGCTCCCGCGGCTATCAACGCCGCAAAATCTTTTAACTCCATTCTATCATCCTTTCGCTTATCTTTATAGAGATTCTTCGATGATAAAAGCACCCCCTTTTTTCACTTTTTTGAGTCTGGAAAAAATAATTAGATTTTAGATTTTCAGAAATAGGTGAAATGAAGAATTTCTTATGAGTTAATTCTAACAGAATCTTTTCTTCTCTGCAACGATCATATGGGGGAGTTTCCCATCACAACCGGGAGTTTTCTTTTGTTTTCGTACATTTGGGGCAAATTAAAAAACTGCTGCACCAGTAGTTTTTTTGTTCTCTTCACTACTTTTGCAACAGTTTCATTTGTTCTATACAGAAACAGAAATACTTGTACTTAAACCGATCCGATTTTCACTTGATTCTCCAGTTTTCGTATAGAACACCGGCTCCCTCCTGTCAGGAACCATTTTTGTATCCGTCTCGGTATCGGCAGCTTCTTTTTTGTTCTCCACTGTCCCCGTTTCTAATTCCTCGCCCTCTTCTTCACGCTTCTGAATCGCTTTTTCACGCTCTAATTCTGCCTTTTCTTTGGCATCTTTCGCATCTTCTTTCATTCCCTCGTCCGTTTCTGCCTTGTATTCTTCCACCTTTCCGTCAAATTCACTGACATACCCCATCGCCCTTTCCATTGTCGCCGTATCGCCTCGACGCCTTGCTTCCTTAAACACACGTAGGGGAGTGTTTAACAAATTCATATTTGTTCCGGCTCCCACCAGTCCTTCCATCGTTTTCACATGCATATGGCCTCTCCTTTCATTTATCTGAAAATGAAGAATTCTGAATTCTGGCGCCGGTATGTATCATTATCTTTCTGTCTTAATTCAGCCTCTACCTGTGCCAGTTTTTTCTCCAGTTCCCTGACTTTCTCTTCGTCCCCGGCAGCCGTCTGGATCTGCTGTTCCAGCTGCTGCTGTTTCTCTTTCAGCTTTTCAATCTCCCTATCCACTTTATCCGTATTCCCGACACACTTTTCCTCGGATTTCTTCGGATCATCAAAAAAGACCTTTCTGTTACCATTTTCGTCCTGTCCCAACTGATACAGACCACTTGGTTTCTCACCTGTTTTTTTGCTGCTGGTATATTCATCACATGGAACAGTTATTTTATCCGATGCATTTGGATCATTCTGCACCTTTTTTGTTTCCTCTGCTCTTTCCGCCCTATCGAGAGACTGCTCTGCTTTCAGCTGCTCTGCATAATTGGTTCTGGAATCGTTGTAGTTTCCATTAATTTTCATTGACATAGACTTACCTCCTAGAATTGTATTTTTACGATCGGGCAGTATTCTTCCAAAAGTTCTGCCCTTCACTATCTTCTTCGGCTTCCTGCTGTGTCAAATGAATCAATTTGCTGTGAGCTGCTTTCTGAATGCTGTGGAATGATCAGCAGTACGCTGAGAATAAATATGGCACCCTCTGTCTTTATATTCATGGCGCCATGATACTTTTCAACCACCATTTTTATATTGGACAACCCTGTCCCCCTTCTGGAGAGCTTCTCTCTCTGAAAGCTGTTCTCAACCTCCAGCAGAATAAAATCTCCTTGAATGCGCCCCGTCACCCGGATATATTTTTCTCCATGATCCATATTTTGGCAGGCATGGATGGCATTGTCCAGAGCATTTGACAGGATCACACAAAAATCAATGTCGCGCACCAGACAAGGATAAGGAAGAATCAGAGAACAATGGACATCAATTCCTAAACTGTCCGCTATTCCTAGTTTATTTCCGACCAGCATATCTACCACCGGATTATTCGTGCTGCATGGAAATGACAATTCCGCTGTCATGCTCTCCATATCTCCAATATAATTCAGCACCTGTTCTGATTCTCCCTTCCGCAAAAGCTCCTTTACCACAGATATATGGTTCTTTATATCATGGCGAAATGACTTCGTTTTCTCATACCGCGCCTTTACTTCCTCCACATACTGGTTCAGGAAGTGTTCCTGCTGTTCCAACAGGGATACTTCTGTACTCAAATGAAAATTTTCCAACAGTTTCTTATAGGAGAACATAATACAGAACAGACTTACCATTCCCAGAAACTGTATGATCAACAACTGAACGTGATTTTTATACCATGTGGCTCCATTTTCATCTGAGATATTCAGGTTTTCATAAACCACCGAACTAATATACTGCTCCATGAAAAATATCATGACAATCGGTGTTAAGATTATAAGTTCATATTTCTTTTTTATCGTATCATAAAAGGAAAAATAACGCACCACAATACGATAACAGAAAACTGCCAGAAGGCAGGATACCAAATTCCCAGATACCATAAATACAATACCCACCCACTTACGATCAAAAGAAAACATCCAAGGGGATAAAATAGTCAGAAGAGAATTTATCATTCCGTAACTTAACTGTATGATCTCAACTGTCAGTGCCGCATATAATATGACGGACTCCCAGTCCCCATGGCATATAAAAATCCCGCCAGCGATCAGCATGATAACATATACCGCAAACTCAATAATACTTCCTGACGGAATCCCACTTATAATAACAAATCCGGCGGCTGTAAACAGGAAAAAATACAGGTACTTTACTTTCTTTTTTAAAAATCGAGTAAGAAAATAAAATCCCATAAGGATCTGTATGCTTCCCATCACAAATATATTAAAAAAATCCATATAATCCGACATCCCACATCCTCCAGCTTGGCAAATTTTTTCAAGCATTACATACCATTCCACTATTTCTTTTCACACTTCATATAATGCAGAATCACATTGGAAAATTCTTTGCTCCGCAGACGTGACACAGGTATTTCCCTGCCATTTTCCATGTATGCTATACCATTTTTATATCCCTTCAAATACTTTAAATGGATCAGGAAACTCCTATGACATCGAAAAAAACTGTTGTCCAGTTTTTTTTCCAGATTCTCAATCCGATCATAATAATCAATCACCTCGGAGGACGCCAAATGCAGATAGATCTTTCTGTCGATGATCTCACAAAAGACAATATCCTCGATAGAAATAATCCGGCTCTCATATCCCTTTTGAATAAGTAAATTTTCCTCACTGGCATTTCTCATGGAACCCAGAAGACGCTCCATCATTTTTTCAAAATATTGTTCTTCGATGGGCTTTAGCAGATAATCATAAGGCTGTACCTCAAAGGACTGAAATACCATTTCCTTCAGAACCGTTATAAAGATCAGAATCCCTTTAAACTTGCGACAGCGCAGCTTCCTTGCTGTCTCCATACCGTCGATCCCCTTCATCTGAATATCTAAAAACAAAATATCTATTTGCCTGTCATACCTTAATAATTCCTCTCCACTAGAAAACTGCAAAATGATAATTTCTATATTTTTTCCCCGGAAAAAACCAGAAACCATCGCCCGAATTGTATCTGACATATATTGTTCGTCATCACAGATCCCAATGTGAATCACATAATCACCTCCTGGAACATAATATTTTATCACTTTTTTTCTGACAAGACAATAAGCAGGCTATGAAATGCCATTTCATGGTTGTGAAATGCGACGTAAGTTAAAAAAATCCCCACAGAAGCTCGAATGTAACACGACCTTCCCGTTTTGTAAACGAGTTTCACATTTTGAAAGCGACCTTCAAATTTTGTACCCGAAATTCCACTTTTGTAGCAACTTTCCCGTTTTTTTCTGCGGTTCTGTGGTATAATGGTCCCACAGCAGGATAAAAATGCG
>CAJTFB010000047.1 GCA_910575665.1 Eubacteriaceae bacterium | reverse complement strand
CAGATTAAGATTTCCCCAGTATTCGTTATTGACAGAAATTATTGTAGGAATTATAGTAAAGAAGGACGGAAAACCAGTGTGGTCGTCCGTCCTTTCAAATCATTATCATAGAAGAACTGAATTTACAGAGAAAATTTCAAACTCTCGATTCTAAAAGCCTGACAGTGGTTGTCAGGCTTTCAAAATCTTTATAGAGGGTTTACTTGATGATTTTTAACATAGTAGCAATGTCCTCGGTTGCCATTGCTACTTTTGATTTTTCGATTAAGATGTTTCCCCCTGTCATTATGTATGACGGCATTACTCGAATACCTTCATAATAGATTTCGCTTTTTCGCAATTTATAGGTGGAAACGGCAGGAATAGCATTTTTCTTTGTAGACTTTTTTGCAATCATGTTAAAGGCTTTCTTTGCAACATCACCCATAAGCATAATAACCTTTATATTGGGGAATAAAGAAAGCTCTGCTTCTAAATAGGGCAAACTGTTTTCAATACTGCTCTTATCAATGGTATATTCTGTCTTTGGGGTTTTTACGGCATTTGTAATATAGATACCCTTTTGCAATATGTCTTGTATGGAAGTGACCTCTGTACCCGCCCCTTGCAAAAGAGGAATCGTTGTTTTCAGATAATCAGCGTCGGGGGTTCCATAAAAATCTTGTAAAGGGTCAGAGGGAACAACTTCATTTATCATAATTGCCTTAATCGTAAGTGGGTCAATATCAATGTTGTTTAGATAAATGCCGTTTGCCATACCTACTTTCGTTTCAAGTTCTTTTTTAATATTCATATCTTTATTCTCCTTTATGATGATCTCTTGCGGCTTCATGCTTCATTTTCAATGTTTGACGAATAGATTTAGGGCGGATGATTGTTACTTTGTTTCCGAATGACATAAGAAAATCATATAGCCAATTATTTTCCGGCAGGGTGAGCTTAACCGTATATCCATCTTCGTGTTTTGTAATAGTCGCATCGTCCAGCGTATCAAATAACCTGTACCCAACATCTAAAGTAAATTCCAATTCCAGATCTATTAAATCTCCAATTTTCTCCGGCTTTGGAAAAACAGAATGATATTGTATATCTGCTTTTCGTTCAAAATGTGCTTCTGTTAAAATTAGGTTTTTTATTCTTGAAAGACGAAACAATCTGTTTTCATTTCGTGAAGCACAAAAAGCATACAAATACCATGCCCTGTCTTTATAAACTAATTTGTATGGATATACGTTTCGTTTGCCGCTATTCCCGGAAGAAGTGTGATAATCAAAGGTGATTTCGCGATTTTCTAATATAGATTGTTTTAGTTGTCTAAATAATCTATTTTCTTTTTCCGCAACACTACCCCAACGTGAAAAATCTACATCAATCCAATCCGTTAAACCGATTTGAAAAATTGCACTAAGTTTGTTCAAAACGGCGTCTACCTCTGGATCTTGAACGGCTGACAGACTTTGTAAGCCGGATAATATCTCTAACTTTTCGCTATCTGAAAAAAAGGATTTATTGAGGACATAATTATCAAGAAACTGTATGCCGCCGTTTCTTCCCGTTGTAACATAGATCGGAATACCCGCACTACTTATAGCATCTACATCACGATAAATTGTGCGGACGGACACCTCAAATTTCTCTGCTAATTCGGGAGCAGTAGCATGTCCCTTATCCAATAGGTAATACAAAATTTTAAACAGTCTGCTTTCCAGCAACTTATCACCTCCATAATTAGATTATATCATAATAATCATGACAACGTCATGTCAAGGTTTTGTGTGATCCCTTATATATGGCGCGAAAAACTATCCACAGTCTATTAGAAAATATGTCAAAATCTATTTTATTGACTTTAAATTATTTTTTTGATAAAATGAAAGTGTTCACTTGCATGGAGGTGATAACTTGGATGAAACAAGTCAAAAAATTATAGATGCGGCAATGATGTTAGTAAGAGATAATGGGTATGTCGCTACTACAACGAAAGCGATTGCAAAAGCTGCAGGTGTGAATGAGTGTACTCTGTTTCGGAAATTTAAGAATAAGAAAGATATTGTGCTGCAAGGTGTAAGCCAAGCGGGATGGAGGGCAAATATAACTCCAGAAATTTTTGAAAATGTGCAGTGGGACTTGCAGGCAGATATAGAGATGTTTATGAGAGCATATATGGACAGGATGACGCCAGATTTTGTAAATTTGTCTATTGGTTTGAGAGCCCCTCAATTATATGAGGAAACGTCTGCCCTCATTATGAAAGTTCCACAGGCTTTTTTATCATCATTCACGCAGTATCTTAATAAAATGTTTGATTTGGGAAAAATACCAAAAGCAGATTTTGAGGCGCTGGCTTTAACAATTTTTTCATCAACATTTGGTTATGCGTTTTTAAATGCGTCTTTCGGCAATGAATTATCTAAAGTAGAAAAAGATGAATATATTAAAAGCAGCGTACAAATGTTCATAAAAGGATTAGAACAGTAAAAATCGGTACTGCCCTAAGGGGAGTACCGAAAAAAATAAACTGTATGCAAGCAAGCGCACGCATACATAAGGAGGAATAATATTATGGAGATAACAGGTGCTGAATTATTTGTAAAAGCATTGAAAGAGGAATCTGTTACAACTTTATTTGCTTATCCAGGAGGACAGGCAATAGACCTGTTTAATACATTATATGGAGAAAAGGAGATAGATGTTATTTTGCCACGTCATGAGCAGGGGTTAGTCCATGCGGCAGACGGATATGCCCGTTCCACAGGAAAAGTGGGTGTCTGCCTTGTGACAAGTGGACCAGGAGCTACCAATCTTGTTACGGGTATTGCCACTGCAAATTATGACAGTGTTCCGCTTGTATGCTTTACGGGGCAAGTGCCAACCAGCCTTATTGGGAATGATGCTTTTCAAGAAGTAGATATCGTGGGCATTACAAGAAGCATCAGCAAATATGCGGTAACGGTACGAAAGAGAGAGGATTTAGCAGAAACAATCAGAAAGGCTTTTTATATTGCAAAGACAGGAAAGCCGGGAGTAGTTGTTGTTGATTTGCCAAAGGATGTTCAGAGGGCATATGGCAGTGATGTTTATTCAAAAGAAATATCGGTCAGGGGGTATAAGCCGAATACTTCCGTTCATATGGGACAATTAAATAAAGCGTTGAATATTTTGAACCGTGCAAAAAGGCCTGTTTTTTTGATAGGCGGTGGAGTTAATATTGCCCATGCAAATAAGGAAATGACGCAGCTTGCAGAATTGACAGGAGTTCCCGTTATTACAACTATTATGGGAAAAGGGGCAATTCCCACAACAAATAATTTGTATGTTGGGAATATAGGTATTCACGGAAGTTATGCAGCCAATTCTGCCATCAGTAATTGTGATGTCCTTTTCTCAATAGGAACAAGGTTCAATGACCGTATTACAGGGAAAATCGAAGAATTTGCAGCAAAGGCAAAGATCATCCATATCGACATTGATACGGCAACTATTTCCCGTAATATTGTTGTTGACGTTCCAATCGTAGCCGATGCGAAAGAGGTGATATGTGCTTTGCTTGAAAAGGCAAAGCCACTACATATTTCAGAATGGACAGATGAAATAAACCGTTGGAAAATGGAATATCCGATTGATATGGAAAAAAGCGGTTTGACACCGCAGATGGTTATTCAATCTGTCAATGAACTTTTTGAAGATGCTGTTGTAACCACTGATGTAGGTCAAAATCAGTTATGGACAACACAATTTCTTGATATTGACGAAAATAAGCGAATGCTGACATCTGGCGGCTTGGGAACGATGGGATACGGTTTTCCCGCCGCCATTGGGGCGAAGCTTGGAAATCCCCATAAAGATGTAATTGTCATCTCTGGTGATGGCGGTATACAGATGAATATTCAAGAAATGGCGACTGCCATTGTTTATGAACTGCCTGTTATTATCTGTATATTGAATAATGGATATTTGGGGAATGTACGGCAATGGCAGGAGATGTTTTATGACAGGCGTTATTCGAGTACCTGCATGCGTTACCGAAGAAGTTGTGAAACAGGTTGTAATACCCCGAATCATTGCTGTCCAGAATATACGCCGGATTTTATCGCACTGGCAGAAAGCTACGGGGCGAAAGGCATCCGTGTTACAAAGGAAGAGGATATAAAAACAGCTTTGATAAGTGCAAAGCAGAATACGAAAACGCCTACGGTTATTGAATTTATCATAGACAGAGAAATCAATGTTATGCCGATTGTTCCGCCAGGAAACTCCCTTAATGACATGATTTTAAGTGAGTATTGAATTTGTTTATTTGTGGAAAATGAAATAGGCGTACTTGCACGTATCACAGGTTTCTTGACTGCTGGGGGTGATTTTTTATGCTCAAATTGTCAAGAAAGTACTTTGTGATTATGGTATATTATTACTATCAGGAGTATAAAGCACAGTCTGAAAAATGACTGGATATAGAGATGACGTTTCGCATCGGCGGGGATGAATTTGCCCTTATTACTGGGAGTAAAGATCTCTCTTATGTGGAGGATCTTTCCAGAGAGGTGCTTAGCCACAACGGAGAGTACGTCTCATGGGAAAACCAGAAAATCCCTTTGAGCCTGAGGGCAGGTATCCACCAGGTTCCAGAAAATAATCTGAAGTATGATGATTTTTACTCAGGAATGCACAAAGCGATTGAAGAGTGCCGCAGGCAGGAACAAATAGTCAAAAAAGTATGAGGGGCTGGTGAAATATTGAAAGGTATGATATACTAATGATCGGAGGTGAAGGGCATGACAGTCTCATCCATAATTACATTAATTATTTATCTTATGGTGGCCGCTATGATGATTGGTATTGGAATTTCACAGTTTAGAAGTTCATCACCGGTTGGTTTTTATTCAGGTGAAAAACCGCCTAAGGAAGATGAACTGACGAATGTGCAGGCATGGAATCAAAAGCATGGTATGATGTGGTTGGTATATGGAATCATCATTCTTTTTTCATACGCTGCAGGATATATTATTGGAGACAGTATTTTATGCCTGATTCCACTTTTAGGAGGGTTAATAGTGCCCATTATTGTGATGATTTGGTATCATCATAAATTAATCAGAATATATAAAAAGCTATAACATTGTTATCATCCCTCAATTTCTCCAGCTCGTTTGAAAGCGAACTTTGCAACAATAACAGCAATGATCTCGTTGATGATAGCGGCTGCAACAATTGTTCCTGATACAATTGAAGCAAGGGAGGTATCAATAGCAGCTAAAGTTGAAACAGCGATACCTGTAAATACCAAAGACACGCCAGAGTGGGGCAGTTATGTAAATCCAAGATATTTTGTGACAGAGGGTTCCGCTTTTGTCATCTTACCGCCCCAATACGCCCCACCGATTTTTCCTGCTGCCCTTGAAAAGAATATAAATTGCCGTAAATAATCCTTAACCCTTCCTTTCTCAGACCTTCAATAGAAACCTGAATAATTTTGTCTTTCATTTTGGAAACTAAATCTCCTTTTTTTGTTTCCATTATATTATTCCAAATGGAATTTATCAACAAGGGAAGTTTCTATACACAGGTGATCTGAACTGTAAGCCGTCATATATTTAAAAAGTAATGGAATAATTTGACATAATTATAAAAATATAGTATAATAAATACAAGAAAAGTATAAAAATTTGATTTTAGGAGGTTGGTAATATGGTTAAAAGAAGATTTTTTTATTTTTTAGTGATATTGTCTTTCGTAATTACAATGTTGCCAGAAGCTTTATCAGCAAAATCTAAGAAAATAAAGTTATCGAAGAGAAATGTGATACTTAATAGAAATGAATCATGTAAAATTAAGTTAAAAGCTGCCAAGAAAAAGAAAATTAAATGGTATAGTACGAATAAGAAAATAGTTTCGGTGAAAAACGGTTTAATTAAGGCTAAAAAGAAAGGAAAGTGTATAGTTATTGCAAAGTATAAAGGAAAAGAATACAGATGTAATGTTTTGGTAAAGGAAATGAAAAGTACTTCAAAAGCACCAGGATCTAGCGCGAAATTGCCGACAAAAACACCTTCTGTTTCTCAATCATTGCCAGGTGAAGACTGCAAAAGTGATTATAATTTTTCTGAAATTAAAAATTTTGATGATATAATGTTCGAGGCGAAAGTGGATGGAGATGTTTTGAATTTAAAAATTATCAATCATTCCGGCACAGATATTACTGTAGAAAAAATTTTTCTATTGGAATATTACAATAACGGTCAATGGGAAACTGTAAAAACAAAAACAGGCAGCTATTTTCAAGAAATTTTATTGATTGTAAAGAATGGCGGTGAATATACAGAAAAAATAAACTTAAATCAGTATTTTACGGGATTAACTTCTGGAAAGTATCGAATTACAAAGTTGGTTAGAGCAAATAATCAAGGGAAAATACAGTCTGAATTTGTAATGGAATAAGGGGGGAACAAAACATTTAATAGTATTGTAGTTTGTAGTAAATTAGTGGTATTATTTTTAATGAACAGGAGGTATGTATTTTATGAAAGAAAAAATTTTTGGAGCAGTACTACTATTTTTGGCATTGTTTTTTATATTGCCAGGTTATGTTTCATTCGCACAAGAAGATGTTAACGATTATGTTATGGTTGATACGAAAACTGGAGAGGAACAAATTATTGATTTGAGTTCAGGACAGTATAGTAATGCTGAAAAGTTTGTTTCTCAACCGCTTTTTCCCAATCAGAACGAAGAGAAGGCAATAACAGATTTTGATTCTAAAGACCCAGGTATTAGTACACATAGTATTATTGGTAATGATGATAGGTGGAAGGTAACAAATACAAATCAGTATCCATATACAACAATTGCCAGGCTAACTGTAACATATCAGGATGGTACAACAGCCTGTGGAACAGGTGCTATGATAAACGCTCGTTTATTAGCAACAGTTGGGCATGTTTTGATAAACTCAAATGGAGCACATCTTAAATCAGTAAGGATGCAGTTTGGGCAAAATGGAAATTACGTTTATTATGATACAAGTGATTTCAAATCATATATTTATCGAGGAGGATATGAAACAGATCAATCTATTGAAGGAGATTATGGATTTATAGTATTCAAAGACAATACAGTCTCAAAATATACTGGACATATGGGAATTGTAACAGTACCATCAGAAAGTGATACACTATATACGGCTGGCTATCCTGGAGATAAGGGATATTATTATATGTATGCGGTTACAGGAAGTATTGTAAACATGGGAAATGATTTAATATATCATAACATGGATACAATGGGAGGGCAAAGCGGTTCTCCAGTCTATATTATTGGAACAGATGGGTATCCTTATTTGGTAGCGATGCATTCGTCGGGGGGAGGAACAGTAAATGCTGCACGTAGATTAGAGCCAGGATTGTTTTATTGGCTACGAGATAACGGATATTTGGGGTAATTATTAATTGTGAAATGTATAAAAAAGAGACAGACATTTTTGGTTTGTCTCTTTTTTGCACATCGGACTTATTTTCTAATAATAAGGGGAGTAATTGGTCAGACTGGTAAAAGAATAGGGCAGGGGAAGAATATAGTCGGAGAGCTGAATTTTTTATGGAAATCTATGGGAATTTTTGATATAATATACTAGATTTTTCTGCTAAGATAAAAATGTAAGGAGTTGTTATTTATGGAGATACAGAGACAAAAATTAATTATGGAAGCATTTTCATCGATGAAAACGACAGATAATATTAAAATAGAGGATTTGAATAAGGATGGGATATTCTGGCAATAATATAAATGCCGATGGAATAAGGCTGGGATGGCAGGTTTTTGGGTTGCTGCCATCCCGATCTTTTTATAAATGATCCGTAAGCCGCTCTCCGTACAGGACAACCAGCTGGTTCAGCACCTGATCCCAGTTCCGGTATCTCTGCGTCCATTTCTTTGTTATATTCTGGCTTGCCAGATACAGCATCTTTTCCAGGGATGTGTCGCTTGGGAATACGCTTTTTGTCTTGGTTACTTTCCGGTACTGGCGGTTCAGCCCTTCTATGATATTCGTTGTATACATGATCCGGCGGATGTCATCCGGAAACTGGAAGAAGGAACTGACATCTTCCCAGTTGTTTTCCCAGTTGCTGATCGCGTAAGGGTATTTTCTTCCCCATGTTTCTTTTATATTTTCCAGTTCTGAGAGGGTTGACGTTTCGTTTGGGGCATTGTAGACTGACTTAAAGTTGTAGGCAAACTTTTTCAGGTCTTTGTAACTCACATATTTGAAGGAGTTGCGGAGCATGTGGATGACACACCTCTGTACCTCTGCTTCCGGGAATACTGCTTGTATGGCCTCCTTAAATCCAGGCAGGCCGTCCACACAGAAGAACACGACATCTTTCACACCCCGGTTATGCAGGTCATTTAACATTCCCAGCCAGAACTTGCTTGTTTCATTCGCCCCTACAGTAATACTCAGTATTTCCTTGTAACCGTCTGCCGTAACACCCAGGACCATGTAGGCCGCCCGGCTTACGATCCGCCCTTCTTCCCAGACTTTGTAATGGATGCAGTCCATGAAGACGAACGGGTATACCGGGTTCAGGGGACGGGACTACCATTCTTTTACCTGCGGGAGGATCTTATCTGTGATCTTGCTGACCATCTCCGCAGACAGATCAATGCCATACAGGTCGTTCAGCTGGTCGTGGATGTCCCTGGTACTCATACCGCGGGCATAGAGGGAGATCACCTTGTCCTCAATGCCGGATATGTCCCGCCGGTATTTGGGGATCAGTTTTGGTTCAAATTCCCCGTTTCGGTCCCTTGGCACATCAATCTGGAATTCCCCATACTGGCTCTTTAGCTTTTTGGGGGAATGCCCGTTGCGTTTGTTATCTGTCTGTAGATCCCCCTTGCAGTTTTTCTCATAGCCAAGGGTGGCATCAAGTTCTGCCTCCATGAGTTCCTGCAGGATGTCCTTGTAGCGCCATATGTCTTGAGCCGTTCATATAAACAGCTTTAATCCTAACATCATTTTTCGCAATCTCTAAAATAAGATTGTACATTTCGTTTTCTGATCTCATGTCTACACCTCCGTTATTGCTTCCATTGCAATTTTCATGGCTGCTGCAAAAAAATCATTCCCCCAATTTCTTGTATCGTGTGCATCAACATCTGCCAAAGAATCTGCGGTAAAAAGCACTTGTCCAAATAGGACGTCTCTCATTTTTGCACACGCAGCCATAGATGCACATTCCATTTCTACAACAGAATATCCTTCTGATTTTCGATAACGAACCATTTCTTTTGTTTCTCGGTAAAAGCCATCTGTTGTCCATGTTTTACAGGTTCTATAACTTAATTCCGCATTTTCCAGTACTCTGCATATTGCCTTAATTGGGGCAGAATCTAATTCAATTTCTCGTGATGGCGGTAAATAATGATATGATGTTCCTTCCTGTCTGAGCGCTGCGACAGGAACAAAAAATGAACCCTCGGTATCTTCAACTAAAGCCCCACAACATCCTGCAGCTATTATTTCTTTCACGCCTCCTGCAATTAACTGTTCCATAATCTGTACAGCACCTGCTCCACCAAGAGGCGCTTGTACAAACGCAATATCCATATTATTAATTTGAGTTTTATAGACGTTAAAATCTTTTGTCACACTGACAAATTTTCCGACGACTTCACATTTATTATGGGTTACAAAATCATCTATTTCAGGCTCCATAAAAAGCATTACGGCTTTCTGTGGGAAATTATAATCAGAATGATGTCCCGGCATTATAACCGCACTTTGCTCTGTATCAAATTCTAATATTGGTATTTGATTTTTTAATACTGCCATATCCAATTTTCCTTTCTTAAACATTTTTTTGAATTATAGCATAATTCCCGATACAATACCATAATTTTTACTTTCACTTCCCCCAGCTCCGCAATACTTACACAAGTAACCTGCTGTCAAACGGCGCAGCTCCGAAGGACGTGCAGGAACTCTTGGGACACTCTGACGTGAGTACCACAATGGAATGTGTATGCCCATGCTATAAGGGAGGCAAAACGGACTTCCGCAAAGCTCTTGGATAAAGTTGCGGGTAACGATTTAGTACATTCAGAAAAACTTTCCCTTGGAAACTGCCCATAAGGGCAAAAACAAGGGAAAATGCATAGCAATTCACTGTATGAGGCTTTTGCAAACAGAGTTGTTGTTACAACGAAACGTGATGCAAGGGAAGGGAAAAGAGAAGACAAGAACAACAGAATTCAAGGAGCATTTTTTTCATGTACTTAGTGAAGCACATGAGCCTGTTTTTCGGATGGTATTAGTTGATGACAACACGGGAGAAATCGTGGTAAGGGTGTTAGATGGAAATGAGTTTGTTGTGAAATGTGTGAGACGGTAGGAGGGGGTGGGGAAAGAATGCAGTCGAAGGGCTGCATTTTTTGTGGAAATGTATTAACATATATGATATAATGAATTGATATTTTTGGGGAAGAGATAGAATTATATTGAAGGGTATGATATACTGATGATTGGAGGTGGATAGTATGACAGCCTCAGCCATAATTACATTAATCATTTATCTTATGGTGGCTGCTATTATGATCGGTATTGGAATTTCCCAGTTAAGAAGTTCATCACCAGTTGGTTTTTATTCAGGCGAAAAACCGCCTAAGGAAGACGAATTGACTGATGTGCAGGCATGGAACAAAAAGCATGGTATGATGTGGTTAGTATATGGAATAATGATTCTTTTTTCATACATTGCAGGATATATAATTGGAGACAGTATTTTGTGCTTGATTCCATTTTGTGTGGGGGTAATATTGCCCCTTTTTGTGATGATTTGGTATCATCAAAAATTAATTAGAACATATCTTTAAGGAGTAAACCAAATGTTAACTATTAGATATTTAAAGTCATCTGACAAAACATTCTGGTATCGTCTGGATCAACATTTACCAGAAAAAGAATTTGATAATAAGGTCCAAACAAAAAGAGGATATATTTTATTGTTAAATGATAAGCCTATCGGTTTATTAAGATACAATCTTTTTTGGGACAATACTCCTCTTTGCACTATGGTTTTCGTGGACTGGGAATATCAAAGAAAGGGTTATGGTAGAAAGCTGATCGAATACTGGGAACATGATATGAAAGCACAAGGATATCAAATGTTGTTAACATCTACACAGGTAGATGAAGAAGCACAGCATGTCTATCGAAAATTAGGGTATAAGGATTGTGGAGGATTTGTGATCGATATTCCTGAATTCGCACAGCCGATGGAAATGTTTTTTATTAAATCCATATGAAATATTTTGATCTACATCATTTGTTCATAACTGCCCCCTTCCTCTCATATAGATAGAAGAGAGATGGCAGGCATTGGGATCTGAACGATGTCTGTCTGTGGGGGAGGACAGGATATGAGTTTTAAAGAATTTATAAAAAACCGGAAGAAAAAAGCAGTTTTGTTTTTTTTGGCCGGTTTTTTTTCCGGTGGGATTTTATATTATCTGTGCCAGAAGCCGGCGGGAGAGGCATTGGCACACATGGAGGAAAATATGCTTCTCTGGGCGATGGAGGAGCAGGATTTTGTCCAGGCTCTTCTGTTTGTATTATGGGAGCGGGGCAAGGTGTTTTCTGTTCTCTGGCTGGCAGGGTATACGAAGATATTTAAGTTCTATATCCGCGCCTTTATTATGTTTACCGGGCTGCAGTCTGGTTTTTTGCTTACCTTCTTTGTAACGCTTCGAGGGACAAAGGGTATTTTATTCTGGTTGATAACCGGAGTTCCTCATTTGTTTTTTTTGATCCCTCTCTATATCTATTCCTTTTACCGGATCCTGGAGCGCAGAAGGGAAAAACAGATGCCCGCAGTTATTGTGATTCTTTTGGTGTTTGTCCTCAGCTGTGTGCTGGAGGCGCGGATCAATGTACCGCTGGTTCAGTGGATGTACCGTTCCTGATCCTTTGGTTTTAAAGATTCATCTGATGTTTTGTTCACATTTTGGGCACATAAAGATAGTACAATAAGTGGGTATGATAGCTCGAGAACGGGCAAAAGCAATCTTATTGGTTAAGGAGGTAAGGTTTTGATCGAGGTAAAAAATTTGGTGAAGCGATATGGAGACCGCAATGTGGTGGATCATCTTAGCTTTACTGTGGAGAAAGGACAGATTGTTGGTTTTTTGGGACCGAATGGCGCCGGCAAATCAACAACCATGAATATAATCACCGGTTACATATCCCCGACAGAGGGCGCTGTAACGGTGAATGGCTATGATATTTATGATGAGCCGGAGAAAGTGAAGGCGAGTATTGGATATCTGCCAGAACAGCCTCCC
The DNA here is from genome assembly GCA_910575665.1 of Eubacteriaceae bacterium. GTDB lineage: Bacteria > Bacillota > Clostridia > Lachnospirales > Lachnospiraceae > Eubacterium_F. The sequence goes on along the minus strand of CAJTFB010000047.1, from coordinate 13,724 downwards.
CTTTATCCGGATATGAAGGTAGGGGAATATCTGAATTTTGTGTCAAATCTAAAGGGTGTGAAAAGCAGTGCAAAGGAAAAATCGGTGCGAAAGGTTATGCGGGCAACGAAGATACAAGATGTGTCAGAACGCCTGATCAAACATTTGTCCAAGGGATATAAACAGAGGGTGGGACTTGCCGGGGCGATGATCGGAGATCCGGAAATACTTATTCTGGACGAGCCAACGGTGGGACTGGATCCCAAGCAGATTCTGGAGATCCGGAATCTGATCCGGGAGCTCAGCAAGGAGCACACTATCTTACTCAGTTCTCATATTATGCAGGAAGTAAGTGCGGTCTGCAACCAGATCATGATTATCAATCAGGGAAAAATGATCCTTTCCGATGTGCCGGAAAACATTCCGGGGCACATTGCCCAGACCAATGACCTTACGTTTAAGGCGAAAGGAAATAAAGATCTGATCAAGAGTATCATAGAAAAAATAGAGAATATTACTTACTCCAAAGTACTAGGTACCGGAGAGGCAGAGGTGTACCAGATTGAACTCTCCAGCCCTGCGGAGTTTGATCCCAGGGAAGAGATCTTTTATGCATTTGCCGAGGCAAAGTGCCCGATCCTGGAGATGAATCTGAAAGTTCCGACCCTGGAAGAAGTATTCCTGCGTCTGACGGGAGAGGGAACCCGCCAGTACGGTGGAAGGATGACAAAGGATGAAAAGAAAAAAATGAAAGCCAAACGAAATCAACCGAAGACAGTAGTTGTGTCAGGAGAAGAGGAGGTCCGAGATGCTGGCAATCTATAAAAAAGAATTACGATCCTATTTTACGTCGATGATCGGCTGGATATTTATCGCCTTCTTTTTAGTTCTGGCCGGATTATATTTTATGGTATATAACCTGATTAACGGGTACACAGACTTTTCTGTTATCTTTCAGGGAATGCAGATGTTCTTTATACTTCTGCTGGTACCGGTGCTTACCATGCGTATCATCGCAGAAGAGAACCGGCAGAAGACAGATCAGTTATTGTACACTTCACCGGTCTCGGTGACGAAGATCATTTTTGGCAAATATCTTGCCCTGGTGACGCTTCTCGCCATCGCCATGCTGATTCTCTGTGTGTATCCCCTGATCCTGTCGGGACTGGTAAAGGGAGTAGCCACGGGAACAGAGAGTGTGGATTTTGCCATCGCCTATGGAAGCGCATTGGGATTTTTCCTGTTGGGTTCTGCCTATATCGCCATCGGTATGTTTATCTCTTCCCTGACAGAAAGCCAGGTGATCGCAGCGGTGGCCTCAGGCGTCATCATGATCTTTACGTATCTGATGAGCAGCCTTGCGGTGATGCTTCCTACGGGACATACCTTTGTATTCTGGTTTTTGGCAGTGCTAGTGCTGATTCTTGCTTTTGTACTAAATATGTGGATCCACAATGGATGGCTTTCAGCTCTAATCGGTATTTTGGTTGAGGTGGGACTGGCGACTACATTTATATTAAATACGGAGGCATTTGATAATCTTCTTGGAAATACGCTGAGCTCGATCTCCATCGTGGACCGGTACAGCAATTTTGCACTGGGAATATTTGACGTCAGTGCATTGATCTATTATATCAGTGTCAGTTTTCTGTTTGTATTTATTACGATACAGAGGATCAAGAAAAAAAGGTGGAATTAGTGTATAGGAGGACAAGATGAAAGATGTAAAGAAGAGCTTTAAAGACCGCAAGTTCAAAATGGGCGGCTATCAAACCCTTGTTATGGTGATCGTCATCGTTCTTGTGGTGGTGTTAAATCTCATAGTCAATAAAATGAATATCTCAGTGGACCTTAGCAGTGATAAAAAATATACACTGACGGAAGATACGAAAAAACTGGCACAGGGGATTAAAGATAAAGTAAAGCTGTATTATATGTGCCAGGAGGGCAATCAGCAGAGTGTGATCGAGAAAGTTCTTGAGCAATACAATGGACTGGGAAATATTGAAGTGGTAGACAAGGACCCGGTGGTTTATCCAAATTTTTCAAAACAGTTCACCGATGAGGAAATTCAGGACAATGATGTGATTGTGGTCAATGAGACAAAGGATAAAAAACGATTGGTTTCAGCTACAAAGATGTTGGTGCAGGATATGGATTATATGTCTGGTGGATATACGAATACATTGGATGCGGAAGGACAGATTACCGCGGCACTACAGATCGTGACCAGCGACACGACCAATAAACTCTACTATACCTCTGGTCATGGTGAGGGAGAGATCGGCAGCAGTTTTCAGGAGATTCTGGATAAATCCAATATTGAGGCGGAAGAACTTGCCACAGCTTCGGCGAAAAGTATTCCAGAGGACTGCCGGATTCTGATGATCAACGGACCAGTATATGACTTCACCGAGGAGGAATACAGTCTCCTTTCCGAATACTTAAAAAATGGTGGAAAGGCGATGATTTATATCAATGCGCTGCCGGAGAAGGAAATGACAAATTTTTATAAGCTTCTGGCAGACTATGGCGTGAATGTAGCAGAGGGATTTGTGTTGGATGCAGAGGGGGCGATATCGGAGAAGAATCCGACGGCCTTTGTGGGAAATGCAAAAGAGCATGAGATCACGGAGGAGCTTACAGAAAGTTCGCCGGTGGTTGTTCAGGGAACGAAGGGATTGACGGTTCAGAGCGATGTGAGAAGCACATTGACAGTGGATCCCCTTCTGACTACAACGGATTCCGCTTTTTCCAAGACCAATGCCAATGCTACGACGCTGGAAAAAGAAGACAAGGATATCAATGGGCCCTTTGCTGTGGCAGCAGCCATTACGGACGTATATGCAGAAAACACCCAGGGGCAGGGAAAGGCAACGAAGATTGTGTTATTTGCTTCCTCCAACTTTAATGCAGACGCATATATATCCAGCAATCAGTTTGGAAACCGTTCGGTGGTGCTTCAGTCTGCTACCTGGCTCACAGGAGGAGAGACTACCACACTGGCGATTCCGACAAGAAGTCTGAATATGGAGACGGTAATGATCCAGGAGGGGGACATCGTATTCTTTACGGTGGCTCTGGTAGTGGTCCTTCCTCTTATTTTGCTGGCAGCTGGTTTTGTGATCTGGTTCAGAAGGAGGAAGAACTGATGTCGAAAGGAAAGAAGCAGGCGCTCACACTGGTGGGGCTCTGTGTTTTGATGGCGGCAGCCATTGTTCTGTATTTTCTTGTGCCCCAGGGAGAGGATGAAAATACTGGAGAGCAGGAGAGTACCTCTGAGACCCTTCGGGTTTTTGATGTGGAGAAAGACAATATCACGGCGATCTCTGTCTCCAGAGAAGGAGAGGAACCCATTTCTCTGCACAAAGAGGAGGCGGGATGGAAACTGGAGGATCTTCCAGAGGCTCCCCTGGACCAGGAAACGGTGGAGAGCATGTTCCAGGCGTTGAGTCCGGTGACTGCCACAAAAGAACTGGCAGGAGATAGTGGCAGCAGGCAAGAGTATGGTTTGGAAAAACCACAGATGACAGTAAAGATAACTACATCCGACGGTAAGTCCCACGAGATCTATTTTGGGGATACGGTTCCTGTCGGCGGTGGAAATTATGGGATGACAGCAGAGAATGATAAGATTTATACCTTTGCGGATACGCTGTACAATTCCCTTGATGTGGAGAAAAATTCTCTAATCTCCAAAGAAGAGATCGCGGAGATCAACGCGGATTATCTGACAAAGATTTCGGTGAAAAATAAAAACAAAACGACCTTTTTGGCAGAAATCGTATCGGATGATAAGAAAGTGGATGCTTATACGAACTGGGTCATCACAAAACCATATAAAAAGCCTTTAGCTGGCTCATCCACCAATGACTGGGCGACACTGCAGGGCTTTTATACGACGGTTTCTTTTGGTTCGCTGGTGGAGTACCAGTGCAAGGACAAGAAAAAATATGGTCTGGACCAGCCGGCGGCGGAGATCCAGGTGGGATATTTTGACCTGAAGGATGGCTATGAGATCCCAGAGGAAGAAGAAGATTCCCAATCGGTGTCCACCGTCGGGAAGAGTACCAATAAGGCCAATGTGGTGCCCAGGAAATACCAGGATTCGAAGGGGTACACTCTGTACGTGGGAAAAAAGGATGAAAATGGCGACTATTATGTGAGCTTGAAAGGCTCTGAACATGTATATACCCTGTCCGCAGACAAGGCAGAGAGCATGATGGGGGCAGACGCTTATACCTATATGGACCACAGCGTATATTCTACCCTTGCCACGGACATAAAAGGCTATGAAGTAACGATAGGACGCTCCGGCAAAAAGATCACGGTCACCCATGATTCTGAAAAGGACGAGGACGGCAAGGAGAAGAATATCTGGACGCTGAATGGAAAAACGGTACCTGCGGACAAAGAAGATACTTTCCTGACACCATATTCCAAGGCATTTTTGCTGGAATTTACTTCGGCGGCAAAAGATTCTGTCAAACCGAAGAGCAAAGATCCTGTGCTGACCGCAGTATATCATGAGGAGGGGCGGGATGTGACAGTTCGTTATCTGCCCTATGACGGTACGAATTTCTACCGGGTTGACAAGGATGGAATGGATTATTTTCTTGTAGATAAGATGTCTGTGGATGCGGTGATTGAGGCATTTGAATCCCTGTCTGACCTTGACCTGCAGGAGAAAAAGTAATATAATCATACAGAAATCAGTGTCAGCCAGAATGGAGGATAAGAGTGAAAAATAAATTTTTCACTCTGCAAGTTTGTGCGCGCACGCCCAAACTTGTGTGATGCGCAAAAGGCGTGCGCGCATGGAGGTAATTATGAGGGCTAAGACTTGTTTATACAATACCCTTTCCAAAAAAGTGGAAGAATTTGTGCCGAATGAACCGGGAAAGGTGGCTATGTATACCTGTGGACCGACGGTGTATCATTTTGCCCATATCGGCAACCTGAGAAGCTATATTATGGAAGATGTTCTGGAAAAATATCTTCGTTTTGCCGGGTACGATGTGAAGCGGGTTATGAATATTACAGACGTGGGGCATCTGTCCAGTGACGGGGATACCGGAGAGGATAAGATGCTGGCAGGCGCCAAGAGAGAACATAAATCCGTTATGGATATCGCCAGGTTTTATACCGAAGCATTTTTTCAGGACTGTGAAAAGCTGCGGATTAAGCGTCCGGATGTGGTGGAGCCGGCGACGGGCTGTATCGGTGAGTTTATTCATATGATCGAAGTTCTTCTGGAAAAGGACTATGCCTATGTGGCAGGGGAAAATGTATATTTTGATACTTCTAAGCTGGCGGATTACTATGTTCTGTCCTCCCAGAAGGAGGAGGAACTCCAGGTAGGCGTCAGGGAAGATGTGGAGGAGGATACCAATAAGAGAAATAAGACAGATTTTGTTCTCTGGTTTACCAAATCCAAATTTGACAACCAGGAGCTCAAATGGGACAGTCCCTGGGGCGTCGGATATCCGGGATGGCATATCGAGTGTTCCAGCATCAGCATCAAACACCTTGGCGAGTATATGGATATCCACTGCGGTGGTGTGGATAACATTTTCCCGCACCACACAAACGAAATCGCCCAGAGCGAGGCCTATCTCGGACATAAATGGTGCAACTACTGGTTCCATGTCAATCATCTTAATACCAGGAGCGGCAAGATGAGCAAATCCAAGGGTGAATTTCTCACGGTGTCCCTACTGGAAGAAAAGGGCTATGATCCGATGGTTTACCGGATGTTCTGTCTCCAGTCCCATTACCGCAAGCCGCTGGAATTTTCCTACGAGGGTCTGGACAATGTGTCTGCCGCTTATGAGAAGCTGATGAAACGGGTGGCAGCAGTGTCGGAGGAAGGCGAAGCAGAGGATGTGAAAGTGGAAGAATACCGTATAAAGTTTGCCGAGGCCCTGGGAAATGATCTCAATACATCTATGGGACTTACGGTGTTGTATGATGTCCTTAAGGAAGATATGCCGGGAGCAGCCAAACGGAAGATCATTGCGGAGATGGACAGCGTATTGTCTCTGGGTCTGGAACGGGCATGGGAGAGAGAAGAGACAGAGGTGGACGAAGAACTGACTGCGTTTGTGGAGCAGAAGATCGCAGAGCGCGCGGCGGCAAAGAAAGAGAAAAATTTTGCCAGGGCGGATGAGATCCGGGATGAATTAAAGGAAAAAGGGATTCTTATAAAGGATACGAGAGAAGGCGTTGTGTGGTCCAGAGAATAAATAGAATTTAGCTCAATGGCGCGAATTTGAGCTGGAAACAGGAAAACAAGGATTGACGGAGGTCAGTTCTTGTTTTTTCTTACTTGTTTTGTGCAATTCGAACAGAAAGCTTGAAAAAATGGGTTATTTTTTGTATAATTAAACAAAATGTAATAGGAAGGAGGCTTATGAGAATGTTTAACAGACTAGTAAGTGGTGTGCTTCTGGGAGCTCTGACAGTATCCCTTTTTACGCCGGGTACAACCGCTGAGGCGGCGAAAAAAACATCTCTGAAGCAGACTAAAATCACGGTTCTCACAGGAAAGACGAAAAAGATCCAGATCAAGAATAAGAAGAAAAAGCGAAAATATGTCTTTTCTTCCAGCAAAAAGAAGATTGCCTCTGTCACCAAAAATGGGGTGGTTCGTGGGAAAAAGGCTGGAAAAGCTGTGATCACGGTAAAAGAAACGTATCAGGTCAAAAAGAAAAAGAAGAAAAAGGTTATTGGAAAGGTGAAGGTAACGGTGAAGAAAAAAACACTACCAGTTAGAAAGACACCGGTTCCCGCTCCGAATCCTACGGCGTTGCCCTCTGTGACACCAGGTGCTAATCTGCCAGTGGTATCCAATGAACCGTTACCAGATGTTAAGATAGAACCGACATTTTATGTGTCAGCGGATGGAGATGATGGCGGTGATGGTTCCAGCTCACATCCTTTTAGGACGCTGGCTCGTGCCAAAGAGGCGGTGCGCGGTCTGGATAAGTCAAAGGGCGATATCGTGGTGGAGATTGCAGATGGATTTTATCCGGTGGAGGACACCATCGTATTTGACTCAAAGGATTCTGGAACGGAACAGGGCACTGTGATCTACCGGGCTGCCAAGGGAGCAGCTCCTGTATTCAGCGGAGGTAAAAAACTCGAAGCCAAGTGGCAGAAAGCGGAAGATGTGAACTGGCTCCGGGACGGAGTGACCGCATATAAAGTTCCTCTGGAGCGCTCTGAGAAGCTGCGTGCCATCTATGTGAACGGAGAACGTGCTTCGATGACGAGCAAATCACAGAAGCCGGCTCGGCCCGTTGGCCTTGGCAGCTATACAGTGACCAAAGGACAGGCAGAATGGGCATGGGCGCCAAGTACGACAAAGATCTATACCGGCGCTGTATTTTCAGCTTCTTTTGGATTGCCGGCGGATACAAGAAATCCACAGAATATCGAGCTGGAGTCAGGTTCTACCTGGGCGCAGCAGCTGGTTTGTGCCGAGTCACTTTCTCTCACGGAAGAGGGAGATACTCAGGTGGATCTGCAGATGCCTTATGGCGCGCTGGCACAGAATCTGGGATGGAACACAGAATACAGTCCCACCAAATCCAATGATGTGACCAATGTATTTGAATGGCTGGAGAAACCCGGTGAGTTTTATTTTGACCAGGCGGGAAGTATGCTTTATTACATACCAAGAGAGGGAGAAGATATCAACAGCGCAGAAGTGATCATTCCGGAGACGGATACGATCATCGAAATGTGTGGGGATAAGCCGACCTCCGATTACGTGCAGAATATTACCTTTGACGGATTGGGATTTGCCTACACGGACTGGAATTTGTATGAGCTGGAGGGATCCCACGGCTATGCTTCTGTGCAGGGCTCCATCGTACTTACCAAATTTGCCAACGTAAACCAGCATGACGACATCTATCGTTCCTACGATGTGCCGCCTGCGGCGATCCATATCAATTCCGCCAAAAACATCCGGGTTTTGAATGGAGAGATCCGTCATACCGGTTATCTGGGAGCCCATCTGGAAAATGACGTATGGGATTGTGAGGTTACTGGAAATTACATTGCCCACACAGGAGGAGCTGGGATTGTCGTAGGACATCCCCAGCACGTATATGAAAACGACACGGAGATACACCATGTAAAAGCAAACAATGCAGCGGGACCGGAGAAAGAGAAGTTCCGGGATGGCACGGAGTCTGTTCCGAAAAATATTACGATTACCAACAATTATTTATATGAGAACTGTTACTTCTTCCCAGGCAATTCGCCGATTACTTCTTTCTTTACTTATAATATGCAGGTTCTTCACAACTTTGTGTATAAATGTTCTTACAGCGGCATGAGCATCGGCTGGGGATGGTGCAACTTTGATGGAGAGACGGGAAGTGATTCACAGCTGCCAGGCGTTCCGACAGATACGTCCAAGAACAATCATGTAAATTATAACCGCGTGGAGGAGATCTGTTCCCTGCTACAGGATGCAGGAGGAATCTATACTCTGGGAAAACAGGGAAATGATGATTGGACAGAATATTCGGAAATGAGTTTCAACTATATCAATGCGAAGCGTAAGAAACAGACTGCCAATGGAAGTAAGATGATCAATGGATTCCACCCGGATGAAGGAAGTGCCTACATTAAATTTGACAGCAATGTGGTGACCAATATCATACGTAATGTCTACGAATTAAATGACTGGCGCAGGAAGCATGATATGATTGTGACCAATGGTTTTTCCAATACTGACCGGTCGGAGACCACAGCACCAAACTGTACTCTGGAGCAGTATGTAAACGAGCAGTACATCTGGCCGCTGAAAGGGTATGAAACGGTATTGTATTCCGGTCTGGAAGACGATTATGTCTATATGGTGGGGCAGGATGTGATCCCAGATACAGATTATGAGCTGGCAGCGAACGTAAGACTGGCAGCGGGACAGAAGCTGCCACGCCGAGGACTGCTGCAGCAGGAGGATGAGGTCTGGCTGGCAGAAGAGGGAACTTCCTCCTTTGCGGAGAGCGATGTCATGACAAAGGCAGCCGGCAATGAAAAGACCATGGATATTCCAAAGAAGGCGGGAGAATACAAACTCTATATCCGTTATGCAGACGGCTCTGTATCCAGTGCCTCTACCTTTACACTGTATGTGGGAGAAGCCTCTGACATTGCCAATGTTTCTGAGGGACAGAATGTCAATGTGTCCAAGATCAGACCGCTTGTGCTGGAACTGTCGACAGATTATTCTTATACGCTCAATGGAAAAGCCATTGAAAATGGTTACGAGATTTCTACCGCGGGAACCTGGACGCTGAAAGCAGAAAGTGAGACCATTGTGTTTACCACTTCGGTGACAGAAGCGAATCAGATCCTCGATACTGACATCACCGTTGGCAGCGGAGAGGAATTTCATTTTTCGAGCGTCTTATCCGATGGGACGAAGACGATTTGGCTGGCGCCATCCGGCCTGTCAGCTTTCGATGAAAAGGATCCCACCATGTCAAAGGCGGCAGGAGACAGCAGTAGTATGAAAGCACCGATACAGCCAGGTAAGTATATTTTAACCATTGTGGATTCCAAAGGCGGAATACTGAGCCAGTCGGATGCATTTGTAACAGTAGAATAGGAGGGTGGGTATGAGAAAAAAATCATTATTAAAAAAGATAGTGGGGATTACGGTGGCGTTAAGCCTGACCGTTACCCTTCTGCCGCAAAAAGTCTCGGCAGAAAATCCCATTGTGCAGAATGTGTATACGGCGGATCCTGCGCCGATGGCGTATGGAGACACATTGTATCTGTATACTTCTCATGATGAGGATGAACTGGTAGATAATTTTTACACCATGTTTGACTGGAAATGTTACTCTACGAAGGATATGGTAAACTGGACGGACCACGGAACGATCATGTCCAAGGACTCTTTTAAATGGGCCGAGGACCGGGCGTGGGCACCTCAGTGTGTGGAACGGGACGGAAAATTTTACTTATACGTTCCAATTCATAAGAAAAACGGCGGCATGGTGATCGGTGTAGGTGTCAGCGATAATCCCGAGGGTCCCTTTGAAGATGCCATCGGAAAACCGCTGGTAGACCAGGGAGATTGGAATAACATCGATCCCACCGTATATATCGATGATGATGGGCAGGCGTACCTGTATTTTGGAAACCCGAAGCTGCGTTATGTTAAATTGAATGATGATATGATCTCCTATGATAAAGCCACAGGAATCGTCGAAATTGACATGAATGTTGAGAGTTTTGGGGAAGGGGCTTCGGACCGTACCTGTTCTTATGGAGAGGGACCGTGGTTTTATAAACGCAACAACCTGTACTATATGGTTTATGCGGCATTTGCTCCCGGAGGAGGATCCGAACATCTCGCCTACTCCACCAGTACATCCCCCACGGGACCATGGAAGTACCAGGGAGTTATCATGCCGTCCCAGGGTGGATGTTTTACGAACCATCCCGGTGTCGTGGACTTTATGGGACACTCGTACCTGTTCTATCATAATCAGGCGCTGCCTGGCGGAGGAAGTTATCACCGCTCGGTTTGTGTAGAAGAATTTACCTACAATGAGGATGGCACGTTCCCAGAACTGAATATGACCAAGGAAGGTCCAGAGCCGATCCGTGCATTAAATCCTTATGATCAGGTGGAAGCAGAGACCTTTTCCTGGGGAACGGATGTGGAGACGGAGAACTGCCCAGAGGGTGGCATCAATGTGTGCAAGATCAAAAACGGAAGCAGCTTAAAAGTAAGAAATATAGATTTTGGTGAGAAGGGACCGATCCGCTTCCACGCGTCAGCAGCCAGTGAGGGAGAGAAGGAGGCAGCTATTGAACTTCGTGTGGATTCCGAAGATGGCCCAGTAATTGGAGAAGTAAAGATCGCTGATACAGGTAGTACAGAGCAGTATCAAATATTCACTACTGATGTAGAGAGAATTGCAGGAGTCCATGATCTGTATCTGTGCTTTACCGGTTCTTCGGAAGAGGAACTGTTCAAGTTTGATTACTGGTATTTTGAAAAGGAGCCAGAACCGATTGTGACAGAACCTCCTGTGACAACCCAGAATCCAGCGCCTGTAACGCCTCCGCCGGCGACCCAGGCTCCGGTGATAACACCGGAACCAGGATCAAAGACAGAGCCAGGAACAGACACGATTAAGGTGGCTAAGGTCAAAGGCTTGTCTGTCAAATCCATAAAAGGGACCAAAGCCAAAGTAAAGTGGAGCAAGGTAAAAGGGGCAGCTGGTTATGAGTTACGCTACTCGACAGATAAAAAACTGAAGAAAAAAGTGAAGAAGATAACAACCAGAAAGACTATTTATACCGTGAAAAAGTTAAAGAAGGGTAAGACCTGTTACTTTAAGGTGAGAGCTTACAAGAAAGGAGCAAAGGGCAAAAAGATCTATGGAAGTTTCAGTTCCGTGAAAAAGATGAAATAACGAGGGGTGTTGGAGTATAGATCAGATATAAAAGGCAAATTAACTGAAAAATATGAGATTTTTTCCTGCCAGTAGCTTATGCTGCTGGCAGTTTTATTTTTACAAAAGCTGGATATACTTATTGTGTTAAAGACTGCTGTAGTAGTTGGTGAAAATGCTGGTGGAAAATCAAACTTTGTTAGAAGCTTATCCTATTTACAATCATTCTTTGTACAAACTGAAACAGCAAGAGCATACACAAATGTTATAAACTCTAATAGCAACCAAAATTTTTGTCCTAAGATGAATAAAATATCACAAACTTTTGATATCGAAGTGTCCGTTAAAGAAAATACAAATGCCTTATATCTTTATCATCTAGAATTGGACTTCGTGGGTATTGTAAAAGAGGAATTTTATTTTAAAAATCAAGTGAAAAATAAATATAAGAAAATATTTTCTATGGAGAGAGATGACTACTTGATAAAGTGCGAAAATGAACGAACAGACTGTAATAAGTGTCATACCCAGGCTAAAGTCACATATCTTTTGGATGTGCCAGATTCTAAGAGTGAAATAGAAAAATCTCTGGGAAAAGCCATCAATAAAGAAAAAACTCTCGGATTAACTATAACCAAGCTTGCAATGTTAGGCAATGAACATGCTATTACTTTTACAGACTGGATAAAAAACTACTTGTGTCCAGAGACTAATATTATAAATTATGATTTCTATAAATCTATGAAGAATGAAGAAGAGGATTTACAAATTTTACATGATTCAAGGTATTTAGATATCTTTAGAATGATTGATCATAGTATCATAGATTTCAAAGTGGATGAAGAAAAACCGTTTTTAAAAACAATGATAGTCAGACAGAAAAAGGACGGTAGTACTTTTACCAGAGAACTTGCACAAGATTCAAGTGGCGTTCGTGAATTCTTTGCATGGGCAGTTCAGATTTTTAAGGTAGTATATGAAAATAAAACTGTTTTTGCAGATGAAATGGATCGAGTGTTAAATCCTGTTTTATCCGACAGGGTAATTTCTTTTATCTGTGGAAAAAAGCACTTTGGACAATTTGTCTTCACGACACACAATGTGTTACATCTTGATTTAAAGAATTATATGAAAGAACAAATCTATTTTATCACAAAAGATGTTGAAACTTTGGAATCAGAGCTATATTCATTAGCAGATTTTCCGGAAATACGATATGAAACTACTAAAATATATGAATTTTACATGAAAGGTATTTTAGGGGGGTAGCTCGATGGCGCGAATTTGAATCCTGCCTCCTCCTTGTAATTTTCCAATTTACTGTGTCAACGTCAATCAACGTACATCCAGTACGTTTCATTCCATTTCCTTGTAAATTGGAAAATTACAAGGGGAGGTCATAGATTTCGGATTGTGATAGCAGTAGAATAGCTAGGCGCTTGAATGAGGCGATGCGGCGGCATCGTCGAATGAAAGCAACAACGCTATTTTGCTGCTAGCGCAATCCGAAACAGGGTTCAAATTCACGCCATCGAGCTATAGCTATTGAATAGAAAAACACGTGTGACAAAAAAGAACTTCAAGGTTTTTTGTGAAGGAGATACCGAATATAATTATATAGATGAAATGCGTCGGCAGAAAAGATTATCTATCGCCCTAAAACCGGTAAATATGAAAGGCGGTGGTTATAGTAATTTTCTGGAACAAGTTAAAATTGACGGCACCACAAATTGTTTGGCTAAATTTATAATCATTGATGGTGACCGGGCAGTAATGGAAGAAGGCGAAAAGAATAACCTACGTGATCTGTTAGAGTATTGCATATTACAAAACCGAAGCGGAAGAATTCCACATTTTTTAATTGTCGATTACCCTGATTTTGAATATATTGCATGCTTGCATACACCGAAATATAAAGGGCAAAATGTCGCACAATATATTGTCAAAGAATTGGGATATAAAAGTGTTGATGATTTTAAGGCGGAAGAAAAAGTTTATAATGTTCTTAATACAAATGGAAACTCTTATGAACAAATGTTATCCTTGCTAAGAAAAGAAAATTGTTTTGTTATTAATAACTACTCAATTAGTAAAAAACAGTATGAAATAAAAGCCACCACTATTTATGATTGGGAAAAACTTGAGAGAAAAGGTTCAAACATAAATGAATTTTTTGAGGTGATAAGTAGTTTTAATACATAAATATTGGTGTTAGTATATAAGTGTGGACAGAAAAAGTTGAACAATCTATACTATCAAATGAAAGAGCAAAGGAGATGTTCAGCATGGCGAAAAACCAAAAATCCTACACTC
>CAJTFB010000046.1 GCA_910575665.1 Eubacteriaceae bacterium | reverse complement strand
ATTCGGTTTTGCGTAAAACATATCGAAGGTCTGTTAAAGTTACCCTTTTTTCTGAAAAACATATCAAAATCTTTTTCAAAAAGTTCTTGACATATCACCAGAATGCTTCCTGGATTTATCCCAAATTTAATGATAGGGGACAGCGTTTCCACCATCCCCTCGGTTTTCATTTGTTTTCTTAAAATATTAACTTGCCTGACCTAGCGCATACTCACATATCAATCTGGCCGCTTCATTCGTCCCCTTGTCATCATGGAACTTATTTACAATCCAGTTTAATGCCTTCGGGTCAGTTACCACCAGGTCTCCTAACGTCTTGCCCGCATATTTCTTAATCGGGCATGGCATACTCATTGCTTTCTGAATCCGTTCCTCATAGGTCAGCTCCTGCTGTACCGGTTCGTGCGAAACGGCGTTCTGCTGTGTCCCTGAACCCGGAACCGAAGATTGTTGTATCTGAGTAGCCGACATTTCCGTTACATTTTGTGATGTCTGTGGTACTGCCGGCTGTGGCTGCATTGGCGCTGGCTGTGGTATTGGCCCTTCTGCACCGCTTTCTGCATGTTCCACTGGTACACCGGTGCCATCTTCCGGCATCCCCAGCTCATCCGGAGCCACTGCCGGAAAGTCTTCCCCTGCCATACCGAACTGCAAGCCAAACCCGGCATTTCGCAGGGCAATCCCCACGGCGGCTGTCTGCGCCCACTCACGGGGCGATACTGAAGGTTTCTCTGCCAGATACCCGCGGGATGCGGTTGCTTCTGCCAGATAACAGTCACCGCCATCTTTGTAACTTGGATATACCCTTGCCGTAGCCACAAAACAGTCCTTGCCGTTTGTCACTTTTATCGTAATCTTCCCTTCCGGATATTTCAGCCGGAACCATGCCATCTGGATCATGACCGGAAGACGCTTTCTGGTCTCCCCACTCTCCAAATCCGCATATTCCACTGCAAACGGTTCAGGATCAAATCCCTCTACCGCATTGATCGTTGCAACCACAGCCCTCATGGCTGCCTTTTCTGTATTATCCTGACTCATCATAAGCCCTGTCCTCCTTGTAATCTGATATAGGTTTCACGGTACTGCATCCACATGGGAAGTACGGCATTGCAGTATTTCCCGATGCACTTTTTGTAACTGTCCGGGTTTGGTGCGGTAAAGCTCATAAAGCGTTTCTTTCCGTCCCGAACCACGTTTTCCAGCGAAGCCAGCGCCGTATCCCGTTTCTGTCTCTGTGTCTCATCCAGTTTCGGTCCAAATTTCCGCTCTTTCAGGAGAAGTTCCATATAGCAGGAAACAACCTGGAAATGATTTGCTATTACCTGCAAATCTGTAGTGACGGGAATTACCCGCATCATGGACTGGAACGTTTCCAGCACACAGATCCGATAGTTCACCTCCTGAAGATTCATCAGTTCCTCCAGTATGAAACCGTGTGCTTCGATCTGTGAACGGTAATCCTCTCTTTTCTGCTGATATTGCTCTAAAACTGTTCCCATAGCAAAACTCCTTTCTGCAAGGTGAAATTCATCCACTCTGCCCCTGCTATCTGCTTAACTCATGTATTCCCGTATACGGGCTGCCAGATTGGTACCCCGTTTTTCTGTTTCTGTACGTTTGACCGCCATATATAGTGCCTTTTTTTCACCCACCAGTATCACTTTTTTCTTCCCCCTGGTCACCGCTGTATAAATCAGCGGCCGGTTCAGCATGATGTAGTGGGCTTTCTGTATATTGATAATGACAGTCTGGTATTCCGAACCCTGCGACTTATGTATCGTGGTGGCGTAACCCAGATCCAGCAGTTCCAACTCGCTGACATCAAAATCTTTGAGCCTGCCGTCGCCAAAATCAATCTGGATCTCTGTGTCGCTTCCCTGCTTCGTGATCCTCTGGATATAGCCAATGTCTCCATTGCTGACATCATCCCGGTTCTTTACCTGCATGACTTTATCGCTGCTCCGGAATTTCCGCTTCCCGCTGACAGCCTCTGTCTTTGCTGCACCGCTGGGATTGACAGCTTCCTGAATCTGTTCATTCAGGGCGTTGACACCTGTTTCCGTCTTCTGCCGGTATGGGGACAGCAATGCCACGTTATCCACGCCATGTTCCGCAATCTCCTGAAGATAGAGTTTCCGGATCAGATCCGCTGACTCCTTTATGTCCGCTGACTCTATAATCTGAAAATCCTCCCCATACTCCAGAGAAACTACTCCGTGCCGGATCCGTTTTGCATTTTCTGCAATCCGACTGCCTTCCTCCTGCCGGAACACATGATCCAGTCTGACGACCGGGATACAGCCACTTGCGATCAACTCACCAAGGACCGCCCCCGGCCCCACGGAGGGAAGCTGATCCGCATCTCCGACCAGTACCAGACGGCAGCCTTTTTTCACCGCCTGGAACAGCGTGTCTGCCACATACATATCCAGCATGGACATCTCGTCCACCAGAACCAGGTCTGCTTCCAGTTCTCCCCCATCTCCATAACAGCCGTCTTCTCCTGCAAACAGGTTCAGCGCCTTATGTACCGTGGAGGACGGAAATCCTGTTGACTGCTCCATCCGCCTTGCCGCCCTGCCCGTCGGGGCGCAGCAAACAATCTCATGCTCTGGAAACAGTTTCTGATAAATATCCAGTATGGCCCGCTGTATCATGGTCTTGCCCGTTCCCGGACCGCCCGTAATAATGCACAGGCTGTGGGAAAGCGCCATATCAACAGCTCTTTTCTGCTCCTCTGCGAAGGTCAATCCAAGTTTCTGTTCTTCTGCTGCAATTTCTGCCTTCAGACCGGATATGGCAAAGGACTGTTTCTGTCTCAGCATGTCCTTCACGCATTTTGCCAGCCTGTCCTCGGCATCTGATGTTTTTTTGCGATATACGCACTCCTGATATATCATCAATTTCCCGCTGTATATCATGCGGGAAGCGCGAACACCGATCATCTGCCCCGTCAACTCAGGGGTGTCCAGTGTCCGGATGCACTCTTTGATAAATGTATCCTTTTTGATACAGAGGTGTCCCTTTCCCTCATTTTCCTTTAACGTGTAGAGAATCCCTTCATCCACACGATCCGGGGAAAGTTTTGAAACGCCCATGTTTAACGCGATCCTGTCTGCTGTCCGGAAGCCAATGCCGTCAATCTCGCAGAGTCGGTACGGATGGTTCTGTACGATTTCCATCGCCCTATTCCCGTACTCCCGATAAAACTGGACAGCCCTGCCCGCCGTGATGCCATGCGGCGTCAGAAATGCCACCACATCCCTGGCCCCACGGTTTTCCAAATAGGACTGGGTTATCTTTTCCAGTTTCGCACTGCTGATCCCCCTGATTTCCAGCAGCCGTTCCGGCTCTTGATCCAGTATAGAGAGGGTATCCATGCCAAAGGCATCAAATATCCTTTCCGCCATGACCGGACCGATTCCCTTAATCTGGCCGGAGGACAGATAGGCGACAATGCCCTCTTTTGAGGGTACGATCACCTCATCATACCTTTCCACCTCAAACTGGATGCCGTGGCTGGGGTTGCTGCTCCAGTGCCCTTTCATGTCATACCGGAGATTCGCCGCCACAGGAAGGCAGTATCCCACTGCCTTAATTTTTTGGACTACCTTTCCTGATGTATCCACAACCTTTTCACAGGGACGGTAGAGGGCAACCATATAACTGCCCACCTCTACCATCCTGACACTGGGCGGATAGATTAGTTTTTGAAATTCGCATACCATATCCTGCTCCTTTCCATATGTCTGTTATGAATCTGACAGGATGCCTGCCTTTTCCGCTTCAAAATGTGCATCATCTGCCAGACTTGTTACCTGACATTTCTCACACTCTTCACTTTGGCAGAAACGGCACAGCCTGTCTCTTGCATCCAGTAAGCCCGTGTATTCGCTTATAGAAATTTTGTTTTCCACCGATGGGATCTCTTCTTTTCCTGTCATAAACGGATGGCTCTCATCAACTACCACCAGCTCTGGATTACCATTCTCTTTTCTCACATATTCACATACCTTCAGGTACATCAGATGGGAAAATGTATAAATGCTCGATTTAATGGAGATGGCATGGAGTATCTCCCCCTGCATTCCCAGACTGATTCTGTCACCGCACACAAGAAGTATGTCGCTTTCTTCCAGCAGGCGCAGCCCGAACTGGAGCGCCAGCGCCCTCTCATTTGGCATGCGGTCGCATAACATCATGGGAAGATACGCATGGGGCGCCCTTGCTGCCATCCCCATCTCTTTTGCGGCATAGTGCATATAAGCCCTTGCCCGGTGCATGTTTTCCAAAAATTCCTTATCACTCCCTGCACTGAGGGGCGAACAGATGTATGCTCTCACCTGCTGTTCCTGGTTCATAAACTGCCGCTCCAGAAACTGCTCTACTTCTAGCATTTTGTTTTGTTCCATAGTAGTTCATCCTTTCTTAATACCATTGTAATGGTTTTCTCTATCGCCTCACATGCTTTACGTCGGCTCAATCCTTACCTTGACTTTTCTGCTCTCCGAAGTCTTCAGGACCTCATCATAAACCGACGGGTACTTCTCCTTCAGTGCCTTGGAATCCGGCCTGCTTGTTTTTCTGGTTACGAAGTCAATCAGGAGTTTGTCGCTGGTCGTTGTCAGAATCCCATGCTCATGCTCCTTCATTGCTTCCGCTATCCGCACACTGTGTGCTTCAATCTCCTTTTCTAATTTTTTGATCTCCGATTTACTTGTTGCCAATTCTCCCTGCAGCATGGCAATCTTCCGCAATGGTTTCTCATATTTGCCGGAAAATTCCACGGTGGGAAGACTTTTCTGACTGCTTCCGTAAATACGTGCCAGCGACTCCAGCGCCAGTTTCGGTTTCACATCCTGCATGGTCGGAGGCTTATCATGTTCCAGGCTCCAGATCCATTCCTCCAGTCTCTCAAAAATGATATCCTCTTTTGCCCTGTCCCGCACAATCTCCGGCATTGCCAGGTCATTGTCAGGATTGTTGCCCCATACGGCTGAAAAAGCACCGATATCCACATCTGCCACTGCTAAATAAAAACGAAGCTGCAGCTCATAGTAAAGCGGGATGGCATCGTCAGCCCAGTCTGCTGCCTTATGGTAGGTACAGCTTTTGCATTCCAGAATCCCCGGCTCTCCGTCTGACGCACGGGTAAACCTGCGGTCAAAGTTTGCCAGAGCATACGGGTGGTCTGCGTGCTGGTACAGGTTGGTATCCTCAGTTACAGCATTGCCGGATTTCTGTTCATACCAGTAGGCTGCTATCGGCTCCAGCAAATGTCCCATCTGCAGCTGGTTTGCATTGCTTTTTTCCGGCGGCTTGATCCTGCCCTTTTTGATGAGCCAGAGTTCCAGCGGCGTTGTCCAGGGAGAAACCCCGAAGATTGCTGCCACGTCACTGCCGCCCACCGTATAGGGTATATCCCCCAGCGGACCGTGCATCCGGCACTCCAGCCAGCGCTCATTGTCCATGCCTGCCGTATCAATTAAAATGTTTGGCTTTCCCATCAGTAATCCACTCCTTTCGCAAGGTCATACTCACTCCATCGGAACGACAATGCCCTTGCCATGTTTTCTTCCACGGTGAGCAGCTTGCTCTGTGGCGTGTTCTGTGTCTTGAGGATATAAGGGATTTCCTGCATTGCCATGAATACGTCATGGGCGGTTGCCGGTGCTCCCCCGCTTGCCATCTCATACATAGCGATCGCTTCCACTGCCGCTTTCTTTGGCATACTCAGTTTTTTACACACACGGGTCATGGCATTGACTGGATAATCCAGCGGAATCTCCAGCAGTTTCTGCAGCTTCGCCACGGAATCCCCAAACTGTGCAAATAACTGATCCAATTTGTCTGCAAAATCTGCCACGCTCTTTTTATGCCTGTGGTCAACGAAAATGCAGCTCCCGATATGGATCGGGGACTGCCCGCCCACTAAAAGAGCTGAGACTTTAGCGGAAGCAACCCCGGTATCCGAAGTAACGAAACGGATGCCCGGCATCAGTTTTCCTGCCATCTGCTTCTGGCCCTTTTCCTCCAGCGTTTTGGTGTAGTCCTCCAACAGTTCTTTCTTCTGCCCCGGCATGCTCCATGACGCACTCACGAGGGAATGGTCACAGTAACCGCCCTCAAACTCGCTGCCGGAAAATCTTTCATCCAGCTTTTTCTTCAGTGCCACAAGCAGTTCATCTACGGGAAGCACGGAATAATCCGCCTCATCCCCGGAATGCACCGCTGCCACTTTTTCATCCCTGAGAAGTAAAAGAGCCTCCGCATGGTATAAGCGAAGGCAGGCATTGAGCACATCCGCCAGAGCCGTCCGGCTCAGTTTGGGAAGCGCCGTTCCACCGATTTTTGCCCGGTCAAGCAGGCTTTTATAGGCTGTTGTGCGGATAGGATAATAATGATGATCTACCATCATGGCAAGCCCAAGATTGTTCACCGTGTCATCCACAGCCTCCTGGCTGGTTCCCGGCGCAAACAATCCCAGTTTCCCCACAAGGGAGGAGCCTTTGTCCAGAGGCGACACCTCAAGGTCGTTGACCTTGCACCGCTGCCATTTGCTGTTTGCTGACTGGTTCCTGTGATAATCAAGCATCTGCTCATAGGAACCAAAGGTTGTAGAGTAACTGTCTTTGCATACACTCTGCATTACGTATCTCTCCTTTCTTTCTGACGGCCATCCGTCTGGTTATATAACAAAAGCCAGCGAAATCAAACCGCTGGCTTATTGTCCAATATTGAATTGTAGAAACAAAAAAAGTGCCATCTGCAATATTTCATGCAAATGACACTGTGAATTTACCTGTTAAACTGTGTCTGTACGAATACAAACTGGATACTGATATATGAATTATAACAGAAAGCGGTTTGTCCGTCAATGAAAGAAAAAATTTAATCTGTCTGTCTAATCTGTCTGTGCTTCCTGTTCTGATAACTGCAGTATTTCTTCCTGGATTTTCTTCAAATCTTTTATCGTCAAAGTAGAAAAACATTCTGCAGCTTCCTTAATAGAAAGGCGTCCATCTTTTAACACTCTGATAGCAACCTTTGTTTCTCCTTCCTTTCTTGCCTCATATCTCTCTAATTCAATATAATCAAGCAGAATCTGCTTTTCATCTAATTTATATAGCATAACATAACTCCTTTTATACATCTACATATCTAAATGTCTGATTTAAATGTTTAACATGTTCCTCTGCTATCTTTTGGTCATAATCCATCAAATTGTTATCTGGATTTGAAAACACAGTTTTTTTATTATTAAAGTCCCAAAACGAATGATTTGCCTGCTTATGCATCAAAACTCTGCTGTTTTCAAATTTAATTGTATTCGGATGACTATTGAATATAGTATAATTAACACCTCCTGGCACCAAATAGCTTTTATAAGCAATTCCATCTACACCTGTTTTTCTTAAATAATCTGATAAAATCTGGGTGGCACGGTATACTTTCTCGTTTTTAACAGGCACTGTATATTGTGCCATCAGCAATGTAAAAAAACTCCCTAAACTCATATCATGTAATACCGTATCTTCATATTGAAAAGATTTATCTGTAGAAAAATCTATAATACTCATGTTCTTATTTGTTTTAAATGTAGCTAATGACAATAAATCTCCATAACCCGATTTCACTTCCATACAAGCTGTTTCCGGATTTGATGCCACGTATAAATAGGAAGCACCTGCCACATTATTTCTACCGTTACCACTTATTCCAATAATCGGCTCTCTGGAATTTGCTTCATTATAACCAATGAATAACCCGTTTTTTGTTTTGCCCACTCCAGAATCAGGATTATTGTCATCCTCAATATCTATGATTCTTGCCCGAAACAATTCCTTCCCTTTTTCTAATTCCATAAAGAATTGATCTTTCTCTTTATCCAAAACTATTTCATTCAATAGACAATAAATATTCTGACATTCTTTAATCAATTTTTCATCAGAATCTATTGCTTCCATAAAAGCGTAAAATTGATTTCTTGCATTTACTAAATACCCCAAATTTTTCATATACTCAAAAAATCTTTGCAACTCATTCATAAATTTTATTTACTTCCTCCTCTAGCAAATTATCCATCTGCAAAGGACTCAAGACTCAAATCATTGAGCCGAGAGTCCCTAAAATTTCATATTATATCCTGACATAAATTATGTCCTGCATCATCATGTAATACCATTTCCAATGTTCCTCTGACATCATTCCATATTCGCTGTTATATCAGACATTCTGCAACAATTCTTTCTGCAACATCCTTAACTCATCAATAGATAACGCTGAACTGCAACGAGCAATCTGCTCTACTGGTAAGCCTTCCTTTAAAAGTTGTACTGCCATTTCCTTCTCCGTATCATATCTCTCACTCTCGATATACTCCAGCAGGATTTCTTTTTCATCATACATTGCCAACATAATATTTTCAACCTCCTTTTCCCGCTCCTCCAGATATTCCTTCAGTACATTTTTATCCTTGCAGATGCGGATGGTTTCTGTCACTGCCTTTCTGGTTCTGCCATGCAGCTTCCGCTGCTCGTCATAGACTTTGGTGAATGCCACATATTGGCTGATAATGTCGCCCTGACCGCTTCCGTAGAGAACTTTGATCTTTGCATCTAGAAATGTTTTCTGTCCGTCAAAGAATTCGTCTGCCAGACTGATATATTCCGTGCGCTCTTTTCTGTCTCCGGTATAAATGACATACAGTTCCGGTCTGGGAAGCCTGATTTTCTTGCTCCTGTATACGTTCTGTTTCGTTTTCTTGATATAATCCTGGTATGTCACCATCAGGTATATCAGGATGCGGACAGCGATGTTTTCCGTCCAGGTTGCCTGGGCTTCCGTAAGTATGAGTAGTTTTTCCCCTACCATGAAGCCAACGTCATTATAGACATCGTTTGTCATGATATTGTGGATCGTGATATCCGAAAGTGCATCCTCCGTTACCTGGGTATCCTCCGGATGGAGGGTCTTATACAACTGAAGCAGATATTTTTTATCCTGAAAAAGATTCGTGAACACGCTATCCTTGATGGTATGCTTTGCAACCTCTTCATCCTTTATTCTGCTTCCTGCTTCATTATTATTTTTCATTTTGTCACCTCATAACCAGAGTCAGGAATCAGGTATGATTCCCTTCTCTCTTTTCATTATACAAAAGGTTTTCTGATACTTCAAGCACTATTTATCCTGCAAAAGCGTAATGAACTTGATATCCCGCTAATGTGTAAAAATTTCTTCTGCAGAAGTTCCTAGTCGAATTTTAGGAAAAATACCGCCCGTATTGGATGGCATTTTTCCCATTTTACTGAGACTTCCGTCTCCATTTTCGCAAATCAAGCCTGCACTGATTGATAAATGTCACATATGGCAGTCCACACTGACAAGTACCGTCTCATCGTCCAGACCGTCAATAAACTGCTCCAGTTCATTTTCCCAATCCCCATTATCCTCGAACCTGCTGTTTTCGCCATCCGAGATATAGCACTCTTTCGTAGTCCAGATACCATCCTTCAGAAACGCATAAATATAGATTGGGTATTTCCTTGTTTTGAGTTGTGCCAGAAACTCTTCCTCTGTTTCTCCCTTATGATACACATATTCCCCAAATACCTGGATACCGTCTTCTGTAATCGTTCCATACGTTTTTTTCGGCAGAGTTCGGGTTTCAAATGCCTGGACCAGCCTGGCATAACGCTGCTTTTCCTGCTCCAGTTCCCAGTCATACATCGCCTGCCAGGCAATGTCCTTTTTTCTGGCGGCGCAGGTCCAGCGGTATCCATCCGGAGCCTTTGTCTGTTCATCCTCACATGTCCAGCTTCGGTCTGCAATGCCATATTCCTTACAGTCATCTTTTACCAGAAACATGTCTGGCCACCGTCTGCCAATGGTGTACCAGTCATAAAAAGCATCCGGGTTAAAATAATATCCAAACGCCTCCTGTTCTTCATAATAAGGTGTCCCATATTCTTTCTCTACAAATTCCTCAAAGGTCCGGTAAAACTTACAATACGGAACATTTTCCATGACCTGCATCCTCTTGCACATCTTCGTGCGTTTCCGATGGTGCAGCGGCCCCCAGTTCTTCTCATACAGCCTGCCGTCCACAATCTCATATTTATGCCAGACAGCGGACTGACGCACTGTAAGGACCGTTCCATTTGGAAAACGGACCAGATTTACCTTCTCCGTCTCATACCTTTTCCGGTAATTCTCCGTCTTATCTTCAAATTCTAGATATTTCGGATTGTCCGTATCCGAATAAAATGGTTCCATAGCAGCATCCACTTCATCCGCCATCTTGCTGGAAAAAGCAGTGCTCCGCACCTTTACCTCAGACCGGTATATGTCTAATATGGTATGGTGTCCCGGATTTTCCTTCTTTTGCTCTTCGATTTCCTGAATGATACTTCTGGCCCCTGTTACCCTGGCCATATCTTCATCACATGCTTCGATTTCCACAGTCACTAATGTCGCATAATGCATACGCTTGTCCTCCTTTTTGAATAAGGACAGACCCTATATTCAGAAAATGAAAGCGACAGAAAACAGCAGTCTGTTCCCGGTTGCCTTAATGTGAAAAACGCTGATTTTGCGTTTTCCACATTGATAATTAATGATTGTTAGACTGCGTTTTTTGCTGTCTTAGAATCATTTTTCAATCTATCTTCTGAACATACTGCTGTCCCTGTCTTAATTTTCTTTTTATATCCTCTCATCTGTTATATCTGGATATGCCTCCTGACCATCCTGGTCAGTTTTGCCTGTAGCCGGTTTAGATCCGTGATATTCATAAAAATCCCTATAGATCCTCTCCTTTACATGTGACAATCTACACTGACTAATACTGTTTCATCGTCCAGACCGTCAATAAATCGCTCCAGCTCATTTTCCCACTCTGCATTCCTTTCGATTCTGCCATTTTTATCTTCCGGAATAACCCTTTCTGCTCTATTCCAGATTCCATCCGCTAGAAATGCATAAATATTAATCGGGTATTTCTTTCTTTTATAAAAAGCATAGCGTTCCAAAAACTCTTCCTCTGTTTCTCCTTTCTGGAACACCATTTTCCCAAGTATCCAGATACCTTCTTCTGTAATTCTGCTGCTCATTTCTCCTAGAATTCCAGTAAAAAATGCAGTAGAAAGTCTTGCATAACGCATTATCGCCTGCTCCAGTTGCCAGTCATACATAACCTGCCATTCAATATCCTTTTTCCGGGCCGCACAAGTCCAAAAATACCCATCCGGAGCCTCCATCTCAGCACGCGACCAGCTTCTGTATGCAATTCCGTACTCCTTACAGTCATCTTTTACCAGAAACATGTCTGGCCAGCGCCCGCCAATAGCGTACCAATCATAAAAAGCATTTGGATTGTAATAATATCCGTAAGTCTTCTCTTCCTCGCAGTATGGCGTTCCATATTCCCTCTCAACAAACTTATCAAAGGATTTATAATACTCTGAATACGGAACATGCTCCATTACCTGAATCCTCTTGCACATCTTCGTACGCTTCCTGTGATGCAATGGTCCCCAGTTCTTCTCATACAGCCTGCCTCGCGCAATCTCATACTTACAATATATAGCGTACTGAGGACTTGTAATAATCTTTCCATTGGGAAATCGAATCAGATCCACGATCTCAGTCTCATACGCTTTGCGATATTCCTTTATCCTGTCGTCAAACTTCAAATAATCTAAATGTTCCGTGTCACAATAAAAAGGAACCATAATGGTCTCCACTTCATCCGCCATCCTGCTGGAAAAAACTGTGCTACGCATCCGTAACTCATCCGTGCATATACCCAGTATAACATCATATTCTGGGTTTCTTCTTCTGAAGTCTGTAAGTTTCCCCATCAGTTCTTGTGCTTCCATTGTTCTTGTTTCATTTTCCATACATGACTCTATTTCTACTGTCACTAAAGTTGCATAATGCATAATGATCATCCTTTCTGAAAAAGGGATAGCCGGCAAATTCAGAAAATCTAGGTAACAGAAACCGCAATCTGCTTTCTGTGCCACACAAAATCTTCTGAACATGCTGCTGTCCCTGTCTTATTTGTTTGGTGAATAATTACTTTTTAATATCCTCTCATCTGTTATATCTGGATATGCCTCCTGACCACTCCAGTCAGTTTAGCCGGCAACTGGTTCAGATCCGTGATATCCATAAAGGAATCCCCATAGATCCTCTCAATGTTCTGCTTGTCATCGCCAATGGCTGCCGCCACGAAGATAATGTTTTTCCGCTGGTATTCCTGTCTGACTCCCCGGAGGTCCTCCTCTGCCGCAGTCCCGTCATAACCCCTGTCTGCTGGCTGTCCATCGGATACGATCATTAAGATTTTAATCTCTTCCGGACGCTTTGACAGCTGTTCAGCCACATACCGCAGGGCTGCCCCGTCACGGTTGCCGCCCCTGGCATTGATGTCCATCATCCGGTACTGGTCCTCCTGGTCAATACTTTCAAACTCCGCATAGGAATACAGATCCACTATATTGCCATGATGGGAATCGTACTCTGTGCTGTGTCCATAAACCATCACCGGAATATCCAGTCCCCGGCAGAAATCATACAGGATAATTGCCGTGGCTCTGGCATAGGTACAGCGGTCACAGGAACTCATGGAGCCGGACTCGTCTAATAACAGTCCCACTGCCATTTCCGGAATCTCATTGGGCAGGGAATTTTTATAAAACACCTTCCCGTCATTCCGGCACAGTGCATGGGTGTCTAAACGCCTTCCCATCGGAAGTCCTGTCATCTTGCCGCCACGCCTGCTCTCCTTTAACTGCTTCACCAGGCTTTTCTGCATCTGTTTGGATATGGCTAACAAAGGATTCGCAACCTGGTCATATTGCTCCACCAGTTCCTCATCCACGCTGCTGATCCGATTGACCTGAATCCCGACTCCCTCATGGATATTGCCATAAGAGATATTCTGTGCCGCTTCATTCAGTTCCTGCAATCGTTCATTCTCTAACTGCTCACAGGCAGAACGCTCTGCCATCTGATCCAGTATCCGCTCAATATCGGCTGCTGCACGCTCATCGCATTCCCTCTCATAATCCTCGTTGCGGCTGACTGTGCCACCCACCGGATTTGATACGCTGGATGTCGGCGTGAGGGGTATCCTGCCCTGTTCCTGCTCTGTCGCTTTCTGTTTCCCGGTATTTCCTGCTTTTTGCATTGGTATCAGCGGTTCCTCGTCGGACTCGTCTTCACTGGAAGCCATGCCAGTGCTTCCCTTCTCATCCCCGGACTCATTTTCCTCGGTTCCCTCTGCTTCGTCAGACTCAGATTCCTCTTCGTCCGCTCCGCCGGTTTCCCCAGACCCGGAACTTTCTTCTGATTCTTCCGCGTCGGCATGGGTTTTTGCCCGGTTTCCGGCAGTCTGTCCGCCAGATATTTCTTCCGAATCCTCCCCGTCTGCCACAGGTCTGCTCACGCAACCCGTGACGCTGGCGGAAGTCCCAGCCAGGCTTCCCAGCCCTGCCTCCAGCAGTTCCTCCGCCGATATGCTCAGTCCGGCTGCCGTCATTTCATCACACCGTTTTTTCATTTCCTCCAGATAGTCTTCAATATAATCCCACAATCTTACCAGAATGGTATTTACCACGTCACAGCGGGATTTGGCTGACTTTACCATGACTGCCTGGTCAATCTCTGTAATGAGTCCGAACACCGACTGTATGCGCTCATCTGTCAGCACCTCGTCCCCATACTTGATTTCCCCGAACAGGGCATAGGACAGCATCACCTGAAGGATACTGTAGAAGATATGTCCGCCTTCCTCTTCCTGTTCTTTCATCTGCGTCACGTCTGGCATCAATTTCCACTGCCGCTCCCGCAGGATTTCCAATCCATAGCCTAATGTTCCAGGAAACTGGTTTAAGAAACGGTGTTCAATGTAGCCGTCCTCCAGAACATTCCATATATCATGTGCCACCTTCAGAAACAACTTTTTGTTCAGCTCATCGGCACGCACATACTCCCAGACTGCCCTCTCATTCAGCTTATCCTTTGCCGCTTTCAAATCGGGTGCCACCGGATACCACCGTTCATCCACCAGGGCGTTGAAGTAGGACTGGCTGCACAGAAAATCCGTATACAGCACATGTCCCAGTTCATGGGAAAACAGTCCGCAGACAATCTGGTAGCGGTTTTCCCGTCCTCTCACTTTTGTAACAACGGGATTTCCAGCATTAATCCGTATCACCTGGTTATTGGTATCTGCCCAATCCTGTACTTTCGGTTTCCAATAGATGTTGACATGGACCCTCCGATTATAATGGTACCGTTTTGTCTGTGCCACTGCCAGATCCTCAAAATGCCCGGCCAATATCCTGGATGTAAAAAACTGCCTATCCGTGATCTTACTCCGGCTTTCGTTCATTAAACGCCTTACTATTTTGTGATTCACCCTTGTCATAGGGTACCTCCCTTCTTTCTGAAAACGCACTGCCGAGATATTCTTGCAGTGCGTTCATGATGATAATTCTTGGAATACGTATTTTGCTGTCCAGGAATTATTTTTTCAGACTGCCGCACGCATTCTCTTCGGCGGAAAGATTGGTTCCAGCACCGTTGTAATAAGCGCTTCTCTGTCAACCTCATCCGACGTTGCCTTGCTGATAATGGTGTACAGTGCCGATTCATAAGGATTTCCCGTAATCTCGGTACTGATCACCCAGTCAATCAGGCTCCTCATGCCATACGAGCCGTCCGTGATACTATTTTTCCGGCAGTAGTCTGCCAGGTCATTTACCACCTGCACCATCTGGGACACCTGGAACTCATCCGTGGCCCCCGTCACACTCATGGCACGCTGTACCATCACTTCCGGTTCCGGCAGCTCCACGTCTTTTACCAGGCTCATTCTGTCAATAACCGACTGGTTCATGCCCCGGCATCCCTCATAACTGACATTGGTGGTAACGACCACCACCGCATCCGGATGCCTCTCGATGATTTCACCGGTAGGAAGGGTAATCCCTCCTGACTGCTCTAACAGGGAGTTTAATCCCACCAGAACGCCCGGCTGCACGATTGTCGTAGGTTCTTGCACCTCAATCAAGTATCCATTTTTCAGGGCTTTGATAAAATCCGTCTCCACATAAGAGTAGGTCTGCCCGCTGCTTTTAGAACCTTCCGTCCGTCTGGAAAGTGCCTGTACCTTTTTTGTTACCATGTCAAGCACCACTGCCATGCAGTCCTGCGTGCTGGCATCGTCATTTTCTTTCCCGGTCAGCTGCTGATACACGCCAGCCGGGTCAAAATCCATGTCATCCAGGTCCGGCAGTTCCATCAGCCTGGCTACATTTTCATAGGTCATGCCACCCATGCTTCTTAACGTTGCAAGTTCTTTATCCAATGTAGCATCCCCAGTCGAACCGGAATCCGAATCCGGGAAGATCATACCCACAAAGTCATAAATCTCCGTACCTGCTGAACAGGTGTATTTCATATAGGGAAGATGTAACCCTGCTGCAATCGCTTTTGCTCCCATCGTCTTACCGGTTCCTGCCGGTCCCCGCAGGAGGAAGTTCCGCATCTGCATGGATTTTCCTGTCGTTTCTTTTGCATGCCGGCAGATTTCCACCACCTCCTGCGGAATGATGTACCAGTCCGGTATTTTCGGGACCAGGCTCTCCTCCACCGCATTCAGTGTGCGTCCCTGCATGACATATTTGCCCTCAAAATCTGCTTTCTCTACCAGAATACCAGCTTTTTTAATCGTTGCCGGTCCGGTTTTCGCAAAAATAGTAAACTCCCCGGCGGTCACACTGACGGGGGTAAATGCCCCTGAATCAAGCTGTGTACTGGATACCCGCATCAGGTTGCCGGAAGCCTCCACATCCAGTTTCAGATGGGCGCTGCATGTCTCATCTTTGATTCTGCGGTACGCATTGTCACACAAAACCGCCATGCTCTCCTTTGCCGCATCGAAATCCATATAGCCCTTTTGGTACTGCTCATAGTAACGCTCATACTGTTCTGCAAATTCCTCATCCTCCATCAGAAACGGCA
Organism: Eubacteriaceae bacterium; assembly: GCA_910575665.1. Lineage (GTDB taxonomy): Bacteria > Bacillota > Clostridia > Lachnospirales > Lachnospiraceae > Eubacterium_F. Next base: position 10,054 of record CAJTFB010000046.1, on the reverse strand, counting down.
TCATTGCCATAACTACAGCAGCACCATCTCTACCTCTTGGATTCATGGTGTAAGTTTCCATCATCTCTGTGTCTTTATTGTAGACACTGGCAAGTGCCATTCCTCTTGAATTGTCATAAACCACCAAATGGTAAGCCGTTTCATCCACAGAGGATTTGTACTCCGCCACCGAACGATGGTCAATCAAACCGACTGCCCCCTCGCCTGTCCCACTCATACACTGGCAGACCGCATGGACTGCCTTAATCATAGTACAGTTGAGTGTGGCCTCTGTCCCACTTCCATACCTGGATGAAACACTAACTTTTTTGTTTGTCAAGGTATCAAAAGGTTCTGGAAGATTTCGACTGTAATTAAAAATGTTGTTTATGTTTGTACTCATAGATTACCTCTTTCTGCGCTGCTCTCTGCGCATAAAGCAAGTTTGTGCAAGCAGCGCATAGACACAAACTTGCCAGTTGAACAAAGTTCATTTATTCCCTTTCTTCTTATAAAATTATTGCAATGCCATCGGTTACAATTTTTACCTTGTCAAGACCAGCCCGTTCCAGTTCCCGGCAGATATCCGGCCAGCTCTCCGGAGAGGGCAACTCCTCCAAAGGTATCAGGATTTCATTCTTTCCCTGTCCGATCGCCTCATTGCAGCGTTCATTCAGTTCCAGTATGTGTGCCTCACTCCACTCGAATGCAAGCAACTCATAGTTGTTTTCCACTGGCTCTTCGTCAAAAACTTGATCCTCTTCTGGTTCCGGCGTTATCGGCTCCTCTTTTTGCCCCGGATAGTAATCAATCCCCACCGCCTGAAGGTTCCGGTGCAGCACTTCCGCCCTGCGGTAGCCTCCTGCCCGGTTAAGAAGGATAAATGCCTCCCCACCGGCCATGATTTCCTGCATGGCATCCGGCGTCTCCCAGACCCATCTGGCTTCGGGATAATCCTGCGCCACCAGTTCAGTAATCTGTGTCTGCATGATAGAATATGCCATCTGTTCCAAATCCCTAATGGTCATACTGGGTTTTGGTTCTGGCAGTAAAGGTACTGGTGTCAGCACCTCGATTTTTTCTGGCCTGTTGCACAACACCTTAAGTGCTGCCACAAAGATTCCCAGTATCATCAGCAACAGGATGGGCCAAAGCCTGCAGATGGCGGAAAGCAATGCCAGCATCCCTAACAAAATCAAGATGTCAGCGGCTATCCTGCCTTTCATTTCCCTCTGGTTCATAGGCACTCCTGCTCCTTTCTGCAGCGTTCCGGCGGAATTAGAATATGCAACTGGCTACGTTCTTCCAAAGAAGCATTTTTCCAGACCGCTACGGCAACTGCCTGGGACGGCACATCGCACACCAGTTTCCCTGCCTTGTTTCTGAATCCCTGAAAATCATCCCCCAGAATGAGCCGCTTTTTGGCTCCTTTCATTTGGGCAATCTTCATGCTAAACTCATCCGTCTTGTGATAGATCAGAATTTCATACTGCCTATCTGTCGGCAGGACATGGAGAATCTCCTGAATCTCATCCCCTGTCAAACCACCTTGAGACCTCGTGTTAAGTACCGCTTTGAATTTTGCAGTCCTCTCCTGATCTGTGAGAGATAAAAAATCTTCATTTTTCATGTCGTCAGCCTCCCTAAAACGCAAAAATGCACATAAAATTACGAAAGCGTAACTTATGTGCGATCTCACGCTGGATTATTTTTTAACATCATGTCACACCGTAAACAGGTTGTTGCCTTGATAGGCTTCAAATCCCATAAATCCATTCAAGTCCATTGGATTTGCTGACTGCAGCTCAGATGCCTGCTGTGCGGGTGCCTGCCCCGGATTTGCTGAAACTGGTTCCACAGGTGCTTCCGGTTCTGCCTGCCGGGACTGACCCGTCGGCTGGCTCTGTCCCTGGGAGTGGTTCTGTCTGGAACCCTGATTCTCACTGGATTTCCCGACAAAGGCATACTCGATATCCTCCACGATAAGAACATGCTGGCTTTTTTCTTCCTTTGTTTCCTGATCGATCCATTTTTCCTCGTCCAGTCTCGCTGTCAGATTCACAAAGGAACCTTCTTTCAGTTTCATCTTTTTGATTCTCTCACAGACACCGCCAAAGGCTTTCACTGCAATGTTCAGCCAGCGGTAATTTCCTTCGACACGGCTGTCATATACCTTCTGACCGATGCGGAATCTGACAGACTCCCCATTCTCGGAAAACCTCAGTGCCTCTGCTCCCTCGTATCCTTTGGATATCACGACGTTCGTTGCAAATGTCTTAAACATAAGCATTCTCCTTTCTGGCAGATGTGTCCTGCCTTAACATGTATTTATTTCAACCTGTCCTGCAGGCGGAAACCATAGTTAGTCTGCGGAATTTTTCCACAACGCAAAAAAGTGCCAAAAAGCACTCCTATGCTGATTGACACTTTGTAACCTGAATACTCTGTATTTCCTTAAATAACTTGATACTGATATAGAAACTATACCACATACCGCCTGCATCGTCAAACAATTCTTTTACTATTTTTCTTTTCCCACCTGATTTCCTGCAAGAGCCGGTAATATTTTTCTTTATCCTTTTCCTTAATTATCTCCGAACCTCCATCGCATAATAATTTCCGATTATGTAGATACCGTCACGCTCATATACGGGCGTGTTTTCTGCCACATAGACAGCAACCGTGTCCCCCTCTGACAGCCTGCTTATTCGGTATCTGACCGGAACTTTCACTGTCCCCTGTTCCAGCGCCAGATGGACAGCACGTACCCGCTTTCGGAATCCTGCCCTATCTATGCGGACACACTGTCCCTGCAGGCGCATGTAGTTCCCCTCTGCCGCCTGTAAGAATAGCCACAAGGCACTGCCTAACAGCCAAAACATGCATAAAATACATGGCAGGAGCAGATACAAATCCCTATAGCTTTCCATAATAAGTAGTAATAATAGCAAAAACAGTCCCCCGCCTGCAAAGCGAAATAGGACCTGTCTCTGTAATGCCTTCGGCATTTTTGTCCATTTTTCTTTCACCTTGATCCCCCTCACACAATCAGCATTTTCTTTTTCTTTAGAAGCAGTACCAAGGCTTCCACCACCTCATCACGATGTTCTGCCTGCTCCATTTGATGTTCCAACACGTTGTCCCGAATCGTTTCATCGGTGTAGATCGTCTCAACCAGTTTCTGACGATTTTTCTCATACAGCAAGTCCTGATCTGATACCTGATGCTCTACCAGAAATACCAGTTCTGCCACAGACAAGCGAATCCCCGCTTTCCGCATCCATGTATCAAGCTGCCGTTCCAGACCACTCAGCCTGCTACTCATACGATAATTCTGCTTCACCGGACAGCAGACACACCGGGTTAATAGACGGTATTTGTATACTGGGCTTGTTTCCTCTTCCATCTCTGCCAGCCCCTTGTCACCCAGACACAGCACCGCCTGCTCCTCTGCCTCTGATTCCGTAACATTAAACCCAAACCTGCCCCTCAGCCATAAAGAGGCTTCCCTTCCCTGAAGTTGGAATTTTTGATTTCCTCTTTCCAGAAAGAGATTCCCTGCTACAGACTCCAGACATACAATGCCTTTCGATATATATAACATGTTCCCTACCTCCTGCTCATTTTATTTTTATTACACGACAACTGCCATTGATTTACAACATATACATCATCAGAACACACAAAGCGACAATCAATAAGACCGCGCCAATGATCCCTATCACTTTCTTAATCAGATTTTTATCCAAGCCTTCACTGAATCTTCCCTCATCCGCTGGCAGAATATCATCATAATAACCGTCATAGTCATCCTCTGGATCGGTTTCCGATATCTGCCCTGGCTCTTTTGATAGTTCTAATGCCTGCCTTTCCCCTTCGGGTAGACTTAATGTTTGTCGTTTCTTTTTAGCTGACTGTTCCTTTGCCCTGGTAACATTCTGTTTTTGCGATAATTTCTGACTGCGCTTCCCATCTGCTTTTTCATTCTCGGATTCCATGCTGAACCCTGCGGTTTCCTGATGCACTCCCTCATTATCATCGCTCTGGGAAATGCCACGTCCTGCATCTTTTATCGGTAGTTCCTTCCCGCACTCCATACAAAAAGAAACAGCACCATCCACAAGGGCTGCGCCGCAATAAGGACAATATTTCATTTTCATAAGCCTCCTTTGTTTTCATTGAAAAAAGTGAGTTTCTCAAAAGAAAAACCCACTTGTAGACAATATGATTGTATCAGATTTACGTTTTCATGTCATCGGCATGGAGGCGCCATTTTTGTGCCATAAATTAGGCGTTGCTTATACAATTACAATAATTTTTTTCTACTGAATTAACAAAACCAAAAAACTTATTTAACAAGATAAGGACAAAATCCAATATATTTTATATTTGATTTCCCATTAAAATATTCAATTTCAGTAATAGACGATGGATTAATATCATAATCCCATACCTTTTTTATTGATTCATTATTAATATAAAGTAATAATGTTCTAATAGCAACACTATGACTAATTATAGCGATTTTACTATCATCAGAATTAGCAGATAAAATCAAATTATATACTCTAACCATTCGTTTCTGTACATCTTCAAAATTTTCTCCAGATAAAGGCATAAACTGTTCTGGCCTATTTTTATATATATTGTATCCCGATATTGATTCATCATTACATAATTCATCTACCTTTTTTCCATACCAAGGTTCTAAATTAATTTCCATTAAATCATGACAAATAATTATTTTTTTCAAATTATAGTTTGCTGCTTCTGCTATTAACTTCGAAGTCTCCATTGTTCTTCCTAACGGACTACTATAAATATCTGAAAAAATATATTTCGCCAAATAATTTGATGTGATTCTTGCTTGATTATATCCAATTTCTGTAATTTTTGTATCTGACTGTCCCTGCACAATATTATATTTATTGGCCTCCGTTTGTGCGTGCCTAATCAAAAATATTTGCATAAAAATTTTTCCTCATTTCTTAAAGTTTTAATCCATTACCTGATAAATATTATCAAAAACAACATACATCGAATCAGCATAGGTTTTTAAGTAATCACAAATGCTAATTAAATCTTTGTCAAATTTATTATAGAATTTAAATAGATTACGTTTTTTACATTCCACACATACAAAGCCAAATAAGTTGCGTCTATCAGAATTTATATACATATCATCAATCTCCGATAACTTAACTCTAATTGGTATAACAATTTTACTAATATAATGTTCCCTCCAATTATTACATGTATCCAAATAATATTCCCCTTTTTCTATAATATCTTCGGAAACAATTTGGACATTATCTTTTTTATCAAGATTAATTCCTATCCAATCATGTTTCCCCATGCAAAACACTTGATAAAAAGCTGTACTCTGTTCTATTTTATGCGAAACTGCATCATCTGCTTGCAATGCCCCACGTGGCACAATGGCACGTGATATTGTTCTATATGTTACTTGAGACTTATCAACAATATTTGAATTATCCCAATATTGAAAATCCAATATCTTTATACATACATCTAATTCATTTTTAGATTTATCAATTCCCATATATTCACATAACGAATCATATATACATTTAACTACTCCTTCAGAAAAAGTTTTTATCAAATGTTTAGCCAAAGAATTGTTTTTAGTGTTATTGCATAATTTTTTTGATTCATAAACTGTGTCTCGGATTAAATGTGCATAACGATGTGTTGCGTTATGTTCCGAATAAAACTTTTCATCTATTTCATCTTGATTTTGCTTCCAATTCATAAAAAAGAGACTTATCAAGAGAATAACAACAAAAACCAAAACACATCTATTTACACCAGAAACATTTTCTGATATAGAAAAAAAAGACGGAAAAAACTGCGCCAATACTGATGCTGCTGTCACAAATGATCCAATAAAAGTAAGTATTTTTCTGATTAATCGTTTGTTCTTTTTCATACTATATCTCCACTTTTTATCATTCCTAATGCTTTTGCAACAAGACAAGCTACTAAAACCGATGCACCCACTAGAGGATTATTGCCCATACCCAAAAATCCAACCATTTCAACATGTGAAGGAACCGACGATGATCCCGCAAATTGAAGATTTGAGTGCATACGTCCAGTAGTATCTGTCATTCCATATGAAGCCCCCCCTGCTCCGACGTTATCAGGATGCATCGTCCTACCAGTTCCACCACCTGATGCTACGCAAAACACTTTTTTCCCTTTTTCAATGGCTATTTTTTTATATGTAGTTACAGTTGGATCAGTAAACTTCAAATGACTTGTAGAATTTCCTGTAATTATTGTATCAATTTTCGCCTTTTCCAAAATACATACACCCTCATCCACACTATGTGCGCCATAACAACATATATCACCTTTTCCATATTTCTCTTCATTGATTATGGTAAGTTTTTTTGTTTTAAAGTCGTACATAGTATCCACATATGTAAATCCTTTGTATCTAGATATAATTTTAGCTGCAGGTTTACCAAGACCAATAAGATTAACCTGTATTGGAAATTGCCTGAAAATATTTGCATACTTTATGACTGCTAGGGCTCCCTCCGCTGCAGCAAAAGATTCATGCCCAGCTACAAAGGCAAAATGCTTAGTATCATTATCTAGTAACTTTGATGCAAATTTTCCATGTCCTATTCCGATTTTTCTCGTATCTGCAACTGAGCCATTTATGGCAAAGCATTGCAAACCCTCTCCAATATAACTACATATTTCATCAATTGTTTTAGCTTCTTCTTGAATGGCAATAGCTGCACCCACAGTATATGCCCAACACGCATCTTCATAAGCAATGTTTTGAATCGAACGCACTTCCTTATGGCAATCAATATTATGGCTTAAACATATATTCTGTGCATGTTTTAAATCAGAAATATTATGTAAAGAAATACACCTTTTTATTTGAGAAATTCTTTCTTCATAACGCTCAAACATTATTGACACCACCTCTCGGATCCAAAAATTTTACACCTTCATCGTAACGACCATATTCTTCTATATAATTATCTATAATAATATTCTTCCCTAATCTTATATCAGCTAACAAGGATCCCAATGTTAAATATTGATATCCTATAATTTGATCTTTGTTATCTAATGAAAGTCTTAATATATAGCCTTCTGATGTTTGTAAAATTCGAGGAATTTCATTTTTATTAGCAACTATAGTTCCAATATGACTTAATTGATCAAATGCTAAATCATCCTTTAAGGATCCAACAGGAAGACCATCATGCGAAAAAGCAGTTTGAGTTCTTCCATAAACAAACTGTAAAAAAGCATTCTTCATAGCAATATTTATTGCATCACATACTAAGTGTACGTTTAATGCTTCAAAGAGGTTTTTACCAATCAATATTTCTGATGCAATAACTGCAGACTGTGTTATTCCACTACATCCAACCGTTTCAATTAAAGCTTCAGTAATTATTCCCTTTTTTACATTTAAAGTCAATTTACATGCCCCTTGATGAGGCGGGCACCATCCAATCCCATGTGAGACACCATTGACCTCGAAAATTTCACTTAAACAAATCCAATTTCCTTCCATTGGTATTGGAATTACTGATTCACTTTTGTAATTATCGCAGAACATTTTTTTTCCTTTCTCTATACTGATTTTCTAAAAGGATATAAAGCGTTATATTATACCTCAATACAACGCTTTACCATGAATTTAAAAGGAGAAATTTTGAATATTCTGTTTTAAGCACCTATAAGATGTAATCTTCCCATTATATTCAATACTTCAGGCATTATGTCACTTCCAACCATCCTACCTAACCCACCATAAACAAATTCTCTTTCATTAAATTCTTTTACATTGTCCACCCGAACATGTGGCGAAAAGAACATTATTGGCACGGGATCTGCCGAATGCGCTTTAAATTCACAAGCTGTAGAATGGTCTGCTGTAATAACTAGAAGAACATTATCCGGAAGTTCAAAAAATTCTTTAGCAGCCATATCACATTTTTCTATAAACTCTTTTTTTCCCTCAAAATTCCCATCTTCTGCTAGAGAATCTGTTGCTTTAATATGCGTAAAAACAAAATCATACTCTCCAAGTGCTTCTTTAGCTGCAACAAATTTATGCCGTACATTGCTATCAGGTAATGCTGTGGCTCCATCAACATGAATTAAATCCATTCCCAAGAAAGCTCCTATTCCTTTATATAACCCACCACCCGCAATACAGCATGCTTTCAAACCATACTTTTCTTCAAATGATGGCATTGTCGGATACATACCAGCACCTCTCAACAGAAGAAAATTTGCCGGAAACGCCCCTTTTTTCTTTCGATTTTTGTTCAATTCCAAAGAATTAAGAATTTCATATGATTTTCTCATAAATTTATTTATTACTGTTGCAGTAAATTCAGCTTCTTTAGAATCATCCTTAGGCTTGACTTCCATTACAGGTCTTCCTTCTTCATGCGGATCTGCATCAGTTATATTTGCAGACAATCCTTTTCCTCTAAAAACAACTCCTGCACGATGTGCTGTCCCAGGTTTCACAATAATTTCTACACCATCTATATTCATTCCATCAATAGCCGCAGCAAACTCATCAACAACCCTTATACGTCCCGCTCTACGATCAATAATATTCCAATCATCATCTACCGTTCCAAAATTTCCCCTAAAAGCAACATCCCCTTCACGCAACTTAATACCAAGCCCTGCCACTTCAATAGGACCTCTCCCTGTATAATATTTATCCATTGGATAGCCAAAAATTGCAAGATGCGAAACATCACTACCAGGTCTAATCCCACGCCCCAACGCATTTGATAAACCACAAATAGATTTTGATGCAAGTCTATCAAAATTTGGAGTAGTTGCGGCCTCAAGTGGAGTTTTATACCCTAATTCCTTAATTGGTCTATCCCCGAGACCATCAAAAATAGCAAAAATAACTTTATTTACAGTAGACATAACAATATTCTCCTTTCAAGCATATATTCATCAATCTCTCCAATATCCACAATCTATACAAAGAATATTAGGATCCGACTCATCAGCAGAAACCGTAATTAACACACCTCTTAGATTTCGACTACCACATTTGGGACATTTTGACCCCTGTATTCCCACAGGCAAAGGCGAAAATCCCCGAATAATAGAATCCCCTGAATAATCTCTATCCGTCCACAATTTTTCTTGTGTAAAAGTAGAAATCTTCTTTTTCTCTTCTTCACTCAATAACTTTTCTACCATTAAACATTCTCCTTTTTAATAATTTATTTTTAATTATGACAATATACCGTTTCCACACAATTATAATCCTTATATTGGAGAACACAATATGGCTACATCATACTTTTAAAATCCCCAAAATTTCTCAGTATCATTCTTATTCTTAAATATAGCATAACAAATCAAAAACCAAATCAAACTCAACTAATCTCTTAATTTATGTATTATTTTTGCAACATTACTCTTAAATCATTAAAGTAGCCACTGTTTAAGCAAAACATCTTTTTCAATATACTTTGCAAAAATATGTTCACACCATATTCATAAAGTATTACCTCACCATTTTTACTTTCTAAAGATATGGTAGTAACATACTTTTATAGGAGGTTATGCCATGACTTATGAACCAAAACAGTTCGGCATTGTATTAAAAAATGCACGAATGAACAAAAAACTTACCCAAGCAGAATTAGCAGAGATACTGAATATTTCTTTATCATACTTAAAAGACCTTGAACGGTTCCGAAACAATCCCAGTTATGAGATTTTTGAGAAAGTGATTCATTATTTTAATCTGTCGGCAGATACGGTAATCTATCCAAACCAAAACATAACGGATAATACATACCAGCAAATCCAACGTTTACTTACTCGTTGCAATCAGAAGCAGCTTAAAGTAATTCTCGCCACTACGGAAGCATTACTATCTGATGACGAAACTACTTTATAAATTAAACAAAAGGTAAGGGAACAGTGAGGCTGTAAAAAATCTTGTGTCTATGGATTTTAGACTTTCCTGATAAGAATTAGATATGTAAGAGGTTTTTGTCGGTTTTATGTTTTTGGGACTGTCGAA
>CAJTFB010000045.1 GCA_910575665.1 Eubacteriaceae bacterium | reverse complement strand
ATCTGTATATTTTTGTTTTAAACCAGCGATACCCGGTGGTCTGTTTGTTATGCCTAATATCCTGCATAAAACTTTTTTCCTGAAATTATCAATTTACTATTGACTTTTTATTTGCAGGCTTTGAGGGTGCGCGCTTCCCTATAACCTTATTATACTTATCTGTTATGTTCGGTAGTATGATATGATAAATATTCATAAACATCATATCATATTCATCATGTAATCTGGTATGAGTTTCTATAACATATCTGCTGTCAAATTTACTTAAAAATTGCTGCTCTAAGTAGATGCATTCTACATATTCTAAGACAGCATTCACACCAGTCATGATACCTAAATCTTTTAAAATAGGATAATCCAGTGAAATCATGGTTTCCTGTGGAGCATACTTGAAATTGTACCGTAGTAGAAATTCAGGTATTTCTTTTGTTATGGTATCTTTTAAGTATTCATTGCCAAAATCCTTGAAATTAATAATAAGTTTATTATAGATAGATTGAAGTTTCTTAACTTTATCTATCACGGTTCTTCTCCCATTTATATAAGCGTCTCTGGCAGAAATATTTCATTTTTATGTTAAATGCTAGGGTGTGTCTGAAAACTCATTCTTACGTTCTGCACGCCCCAATTTGTAGGAGATTATACCTCATTCGGTCAACATAGTCCGCTGCGCCTCCCTCATTCGGCATAAATTTCCTACAAATTGTGACGCTCAGCCTGCAGAAGCAGTTTTCAGACACACCCTAGAAAGAATAAAATTAAAGTGTGTTATTTTGTATTGAACAGGGAATATTTATAGTGTCTAATATTATATAGAGGAGGCACATTTTTATGAAAAGAAAGATTAAAGGAAAAGTATTACTTGATTATAGGGATTTTTTATATGAAGAGGAGAAGAGTCAGGCTACGATAAATAAATATATGTGTGATTTGAAGAAATTAATGATTTTTATGGGGGAGCAGGAGATAACAAAATCTCGGATGGTCGAGTATAAGGAATATCTTAGGAAAACAAAACAATATAAGACCAGCAGTATCAATTCTTTTCTGGTAGCTGCAAACCGATTGTTTGATTATCTGGGCTGGCATGATTTGCGGGTTAAAACTTATAAGATCCAGCAGGAGGTATTTCTTCCTGAAAATAAAGATATCAGTAAGGAAGAGTATAAAAGGCTGGTGAGGACAGCAAATAGTCTTGGAAAATATAAAACGGCCATGATCCTACAGACAATATGCGCCACAGGAATTCGCGTCAGTGAACTATCTTCTATAACAGTACCCGATGTAAAAAAGGGAATGGTGGAGATTTGCTGTAAGGGAAAAATCCGGCAGATATTGATACCGAGATCATTGCAGGTAAAATTACTGCATTTTATCCGCAAAAATGGTGTAAAAAGAGGGAGTGTGTTTTGTACGATGAGTGGAAAGGCTGTTCACCGCACAAGTATTTGGAGGGAAATGAAAAAGCTTTGTAAACAGGCAGGAGTAAAGGAAGATAAAGTATATCCACATAATCTGAGACATTTGTTTGCAAAAAGTTTTTATGAGATCAATAAGGACATTGCGAAACTGGCAGATGTACTTGGTCATAGCAGTATTGAAACAACAAGAATTTATATTAAAAGTTCATTTGTGGAACATCGAAAACAATTGGAGTTAATGGACTTGATCGTGAGATGAAAAACAACATAATTTTTATTATGTTGATTAAAAAACTTATCTTTAAGATTACATATATTATACTGTAAAAATTAAATTATAGCAAGACTTTTTTATCTGAAACGTTTATACATATTGTTCTTATTTTCTTATTTCTTAAATTAATTTTCTCAAAACAATGATTATTTTCCTAAAAATATAACTTTTTGGTAAACATAGGTTAAAGCTGATATTAAATCATGCCCGCAATTACAACATAATAAAAATTATGTCCCAAGAATTCTTTTAAGATTATCACTGGGGATTTTAAAATAAAGGAGGTGTATATTCAATTTATGCAGCGCTGAATTTAGTTAAAAAAATAATTCAAATATGAAAGGATGAAAAAGAGAATGAAAGAAAGAATACAGAAGATATGTTGTATATGTATGATGGTTTTCTATGGAGTTAGTTTGACAGGATGCTCATCAAAGGATTCGATTGAAGGGGCATGGATCATAGCTGACAGTGGCAGTAATGATTTCACCATGTCATTTTATGATGATGGAACGTGTTTGAACACTCCGATACGAACAAATACAAGTGCAAGGCCTGTGTCATACAAGCAACAAGATGATGGGATGCTTATTTTTACCATGGAGTGGGATGGATCTAAAACTTATGAACGTACAGAAAATAAAGAAGAGGCCCTTGAAAGCAGTAAATATTATTATCTTTCGGGGGACACCTTGATTTTGTGTAAAGAAATCTATGCTAGAAAGTAATGCTTTGTAATTTAAAAGTGGTTTAGTTGTCAATCAAAAAAACAGAAAAGGAGGAATGTTTATGAAAAGAGCATATGCAGTTTTATTGGTTGTTGCTATGTTTATGGGAATTGTGTCTGAGACGAAGGGACATGCTGCGCCAATAAAAGTGAAATTAGCAGAGAAATCGGTCACGTTAAGTATACAGAAAAGCGGTAACCAGGTTGTTTATGGAACATCGGCGATACGAATAAAAAAATATCGAGGAGTGAAAGTCAAGAAGGTAACTTACAGATCCTCGAACAAAAGATTGTAAGTGTTTCTGCAAAGGGAAGAGTAAAGGCAAAAGAAGAAGGCAATGCACAAGTAATAGTGACTGTAAAATATAGAAAATATGGAAAGATTCAGACAAAGAAATTGTTGTATATGGTAAAAGTAGTTGAAAAGGATTTTCCTGTTGTGACGGATGACTCAGATTTAGAGGAGGATGAAAATGAAGTTCCGGAGGAAAAAAACGAGTATGATACAATTGCAGCGAATGTTTCTCAAAAGCATATAGCACCTCCAGTAAAGATTACGCCGAAAGGCACACCTTATGTGTATATCAAAACGCCTAAACCAACATCAGCTCAAATTGAAAAACCGACACAAAATGTATTAAATCCTATAGTAACACCAGTTAGCCAGAACGAAAAGAAAGATCCAAGCATAACTGTTGTAAAGCCGGTTTTTACAACAAAGCCAATAGCGACCCCGGTTGCCCCTAAAAAAGAAACAAAGCCGTCATATGTTACTTTGCCAGATGGAATTTATAAAATAGGCAGTAAAGTAAAAAGCGGAATGATGTTGGATGTTTCAGGGGGCGCCTCAAAGAATGGTACGAATATTCAGATTTATAACAATAATGAAAGTGCTGCGCAGAGATTTATCATTACTCATATAAATTCTGGCTGGTATAAGATTTGTAGTCAGTCTTCCGGAAAAGCACTTGATGTGACTGGTGCTGCAAAAAAGTCAGGAGTAAATGTCCAGATCTATGATTACAATGGGACTGCTGCACAGCTATGGCGATTTATTAGTACAGATCAGGGATATTATAATGTTCAGAATAAATTGGGATATTATCTGGATGTAGAAGGTGGAAAGACATCAAATGATACGAATGTCCAGGTATATTCAAAAAATGATACAAATTCACAAAAATGGAAATTAGGGAAAATCGTTTATCCTCAGAAGATAAATCTGAATACTTCTTCGTTTACATTAACCAGTATTGGGGCTGCTCAGAAGATAGCTGCTTCTTTTGTTCCTGCTGATACGACGCAGAAAAGTGTTACGTGGACTACCTCGGATAACAAGATTGTCACGGTGTCAAATGGAACAGTAGAGGCAGTTGGAAGTGGAACAGCGACGATCACGGCAAAGACATCTAATGGAAAAACTGCCAGCGTAAAGGTGACGGTTAACGATGGGTGTGTCAACGTAAAAAACGGTCTTTATAGTATAAATACAAAGATTTCTAGTGGTTTTACCCTTGATGTGAAGGGAAATGGAACTACCAATGGCACCGATGTCCAGATTTATAAAAATAACGGAAGTGTTGCTCAAAAATTTCAAGTGGAAAGTGTGGGGAACGGCTGGTATGTGATTTCCAATGCTTATCCTAAAATGTGTCTTGACGTACAGGGGGGCTCAGGGAAAAGCGGAACCAATGTAAACCTTTACCACTATAATGGGACGGATGCACAAAAATGGCGTTTTTATTCTGCTGGCAACGGATATTATTCCATTATGAATAAATGTGGGAACTATCTTGATGTATCTGGGGGGGCGGCGAAGAATGATACGAATGTGCAGGTATATGAAAAGAATGGTACCGATGCCCAGAAGTGGAAATTGGTAAAAACAGAGTCCCAATATGTCAATATAGCAAACAGTCTATATTCTTTATACTCAAAAGTAGGTAACAATTTTGTATTGGATATATCCGGTGCAGGAACAGCAGATGGGACGAATATCCAGATATATCAGGGCAATGACAGTATTGCGCAGAAATTTAAAATTCAGGCGGCCGCAGATGGATGGTATATAATATCAAATCCATTGTCAGGCAAATGTCTTGATGTGCAGGGAGGTGTTGCCAAGAGCGGAGTAAATGTACAGCTTCATACATTCAACGGAACGGACGCACAGAAATGGAGGTTTTGTACGGCAGGAGATGGTGATTACTTTGTAATAAAAAACAAACTGGGCTTTTATCTTGATGTAGATGGAGCAAAAGCCCAAAACGGCACCAATGTTCTGGTATTTACGAAAAATGGATCTAATGCCCAAAAATGGAGATTGAGGGAAACGAGTACGATCATCGTAAATCCATCTACTTTCACGCTGGATGGGATAGGAAAGACAAAAAATTGTTACGGTGAAAGCAGGGACATGGAGTGTTTCAAATAGTATTTTGAAAGTAAATGGCGTATCCATGATTGAATATAAAGTGGGAAGTAAATACACCCAAAGCCGGTATGCAAATGTAAATGGAAAATCCGTTGATATGTGTGGATGGCAGTGTTGTGGATATGCCCGCTATATCCAGCAGAAACTTTATGGCTGTCATGAATTCAATGCAGGCGTGAGGTTTAAAGCTGTTTGTGGTGTGGTAAGCAGTGGAAGTTTAAATGCCTCCAGAATTCAATCAATTGTAAATGCGGCGGGTGTGGGAGCGCATATCCGGACAAATAAGTTTAACGGAACAAATCAGCATTCCATGATTATTATTGGAATAACATCCAACGGTTTTACCATTGCTGATGCAAATTCGGATGGGAAATATACTGTGCGGGTAAAAACATTTACCTGGTCTGAGTATGTGAATGCTTATGGCAGGAGAGGCCTGGAGTACGTTAACAGATTTGTTGGTTGAAAAAATGGGTAAGTGAAAAAATTAGTTTAACAATATATTAAGGAGAAATAATCTTGAAGAAGAACATTATAGGTAATATCGCATATGTGGTAACTGCAATTTTATATTTTATAACTATATTTATTTCATATAAATCTGTAAGTGCAAATTTAGATGGTTGGCATGGATTTCGGAGTGAGCATGCAATAGTTTTTGTTATCATATGTGCCTTAATGATAGTTTTATGTATTCATAATGCTGTAAGTTTATGGATTAATAGAGCAGATTTGCGAACAAATTTGATAGGAGTAGTACTTATTATATTTCCATTATTATCACACATTGTGTCTGTTGGTTTAAAAGGAAATATTGAAACCGATTTGCAATATTTT
The DNA here is from genome assembly GCA_910575665.1 of Eubacteriaceae bacterium. GTDB lineage: Bacteria > Bacillota > Clostridia > Lachnospirales > Lachnospiraceae > Eubacterium_F. The sequence continues at coordinate 21,139 of CAJTFB010000045.1, read as the reverse complement.
ATGCTACGTTCATTACAAGGATTTGGAAGTACATATATATATATGATTATTTTGTCATTAATAGGATATGTAAACTTAATTAGTATTAAACTTTCAAATAGTGAGAACTAATGAACGAGAAGAAGGAGGAGAAGAATATGGCAAGAACAATTATATATTTGGACTATGGCTGCAGCCGGAAGGAGGCTGAAAAAAAGGCAGCACAGATTCTGACAAATGATGGATACTGTGAAGTAGAGCAGGATGGAGAAATGATTTGGATGAAGGGAGATGTCAAACTATCCGGAATACGTGGAATTAAGGTAGATTATGAAGATGAAAAGATTAAATTATCTGGCTGGATAAAGGGGCTGGTAGGTGGTGAAACACCATTACATGGAATCGCTGGAGCTGTTACCAAGAAAGATGTGAAGAAAGCGATAAAGAAAATAGAGGCGTCAATATCTAAAAGTTAAATCACTAAAGTAAGTGCTTAAATTATGTAAAAGATTTAGATATGACTCATGTGGAAATCGGGTGATGATGGCTATGGGTATGATGATTGTTTGTTTCTATACGTTGAGGACAAGGTGTCTGATGTACAAGTAGCTACATATGCTTCAAAATTAAAAGAGGAGCCTATTTCATATGAAAATTTTAAAGAAAAATATAAGGAGAAATAATCATGGAAAAACTACTATATGAATCAAGAGGAATCGCAAGAAAGTCTAAACGGATTAATACCATATGCTGCATTTTTGCTGTGATATGTGGCATTGTGTTAATTGTTTTATCAAACCTAAAGCGGAAAACAATGAATTTTTATGGAGGTGCAGTGGGAGGTTACCAGTCATGGATGGGACAGAGAGGCGGCGGTTATTTATTATCTGAAAGTGGAAGAAAAGCGCTTATGATAATTGGAATTATAGCAATCGCATTCGGGATTATTGCCTTTTGTAATATGCTGTCATCCAATAAATCCTATGTAAAAATTTATGAGAATCATATCAAAGGATTGAGTTGTGCAGGGTTATTTCTTTTTACATTGAAAAAAGGATATGATATCGAATATTCAGAAATTGAACATATTCAGATCGTTCGTAATCCTATGTATGGTGATTCAATATCCATAAGGGCTCATGGGGAACGGTACGGATTGATCCTTGAAGAAGATGCAGATAAAGTACTTGAAATTATTATGAGCAGAATGGGAAAATAATTATATTTTTTATGCTTAGTGGAGCCAGACAATATGCTGGCTCCACCGATTTTTTAAGGTATACCTACCCCATCCTCCTGCAGTTCCCCTCTAGATCATAATCTCTCGTGTACCCGTCGTCCTCGTACAGAAGGTAAGAACTGTCTTCATACCCGATCATTTTCATATGATCCGTATGGATCTGGGAGACACATTCCGCCATATCGGCAAGGGGGATACATTTGCCCTGGCGGATGAAGAGGGGAACGACATTCAGCGGCACGGAGATATAGTGATGTCCCTGGGGGAGTATTTCCTCTGAAATTTCGCCGTCTGGAAGAAACTGAATGAACATCATCTCTTCTGGGAGGTATACATAGCGTCCCTTTGCATTCTGGGTGTACACAGGGGCGATCATCAGCTCACCGCCGAGCATAAGCTGATCTTCCACATTAGCCGCCATAGAATCACCAGGAAAATCAAATGCCAAGGGCTTAAAGAACATATCATCTCTCAGGGCAGCCTTCATGTACTCGCTGTAGAGATAAGGCAGCAGTCGGTAGCGGACGCCGATGATATGACGGAAGTCCTCGATATGCTCAAACTGGTAGCATTCCTGTTCCCTTGTTCCCAGCGCGGCGTGGTTGCGCATAAGAGGGGTAAATACGCCGAGAGCCAGCCAGCGCAGCAGTAAATCCCTTGAAGTATCCGCACCGAAGCCTCCCAGATCCGCACCGATATAAAGAAAGCCGCACATGTTCAGGGAGGGAAGCATTTTTAGGTTCAGAAGAATATGAGACCACCAGGATTTATTGTCGCCGGTCCATATGCCGCCATAGCGGTGCATGCCGATATAGGAAGAGCGTGAGAAGAGCAGGCAGCGTTTTTCAGGGGAAATGCCCTGCAGAGCCTCGCCGGCAGCCCTTGTCATGTTAAAACCATATAGATTATGAAGTTTTTCGTGGCAGACCATGGTTCCATTTATATTGTGGTAAAAGGAGGCATAATCAGCAGGGGAATTTGCCAGACTCATCACCTGATTCTGCATGTTCCATACATCGTCTTTGTTTTCTTCCTGCTCTATAAAAGCCTTCATCTTATTTTTAATGTTATGGATGCCCTCTGGTGTGTAGAAGATCGCCGGCTCATTCATATCGTTCCAGAATCCCTCGATGCCCTGCTCTGTCAGCAGGCGGTACTTGGAACCGAACCATTTTCTTGTTGCTGGATTCAGCACATCGGGAAAATGGGTATACCCTGGCCACACCGCAGCGATGAAATCACTGCCATTTTCTTTCTTGCAGAAATAATTGTTTTTTACCCCTTCTTCGTATATCTCATAACCCTTCTCTATCTTTACTCCGGCATCGATAATCGGAATCAGCTGGATGCCGTTCTTTTTCATATTGTCTACAAAAGCCGGAAAGTCTGTGAACTCTTTGTTCACGGTAAAATCTTTATAGTCCTCCATATAATCAATATCCATGTAGATCATATCAATGGGAATATGGTTGTCGCGGTAACAGCGGGCTACTTTTAGAAAGTCCTCTGTAGTTCGATACCCCCACCGGCTCTGGCCAAAACCAAAGGCAAATTTGGGAGGGATATAGCTTCTGCCAATCATTTTCCGGAACTGTCTCGTGATGTGGTACGCGTCATCCCCCTCAATAATATAGAAGTCCAGATCTGCTTCCTGACAATGGATCACCAATTCATCTGTCCGGGTGAAACCGATATCAAAAGTTAATGAAGCGGGATAGTCGATATAGATTCCAAAAGTCAGGACGCCGGAAACAATGATAAAGTTATGGGCGCCATAGAGGGACACGGTATCCTCCAGATGGTTCGGATTGTCGCTGCAGCTGCTGGTATAGACGAATCCTCTTTTATTGATTCCACGGTTTGCCTCGCCAAGGCCATAGACAATGTCCTCTGAATCCATGTGAAAGGTAAAGGTAAATCCATCATCCAGGTTGATTTCTCCATGCTCCGGAAGCCCCTGGGAAGGTTTTATGGGAACAACAATGCTTTCTGTGGGAAATGGTGTACCGAAGGTATATTTTTTTATCATAGGGGTTCCTCCTTTTGGATCGATCGTGGTATATGTACTCTTTATAACATAATCTTACCTGTTGTGCAACAACGAAGCAATCTGCAACATCCGTTGGGGGCGAAATATCTTTTGACGAAAGAATGTATATTGACCAATGATTGGAAGGAATTATACTTATTGATAAAGTGTTATGGATGAGACTTGAACCGCAACCCTCGACATATGGCACATTGGCAAGACAATCATCTTCATTCACTTCCACGAGTCCATCCTGTAAATCTTTTGGATGTCGCATACATAATTTTCCCGTTTTTGTTCAAAATAATCTGAAAAAACCGAGGGAAAGGAGTTTGTCATGGGCAATAAAAAAATTCTGACGAGAAACCGGTTAAGTGATCAGACAAGTCCCTATCTGCTGCAGCATGCAAACAATCCGGTGGACTGGTATCCGTGGTGTGAGGAAGCTTTTGAAACAGCAGAAAGAGAGGACAAGCCTGTGTTTCTAAGCATTGGGTACAGTACCTGCCACTGGTGCCATGTTATGGCACATGAGAGCTTTGAAGATCCAGAGGTGGCCTCGCTTTTGAATGAGCATTTCATTTCCATCAAGGTAGACAGGGAGGAGAGGCCGGATCTGGACAGTGTTTATATGTCGGTCTGTCAGGCATTTACTGGGAATGGCGGCTGGCCCATGACTCTTTTTCTCACGCCGGACCGTAACCCTTTCTTTGCTGGTACATTTTTTCCAAAGGCGGCCCGATATGGTCAGATCGGTCTGACAGAACTGCTTCAGATCATCCATGAAAAATGGATGACAGACCGCAGTACTCTCCTAAAACCGATTGATGAGGTGCTGTCGTATTTGAATGGAAGAAATGAAACAGGTGGTACGCTGGATGAGAAGCTGATTTCGAAAGCCATTGGAATATATAAGAAAAACTATGATTGTCTGTATGGAGGTTTCAGTGAGCCGCCTAAGTTTCCGGCTGCCCACAATTTTTTATTTCTTATGAAATACTATGAGAGAAACAGCGATCAGGAAGTCCTGCAGATGGTGGAGAAGACGCTGCAACAGATGGCACGGGGTGGTTTGTTTGACCATGTGGGCGGCGGGTTCTGCCGCTATTCTACGGACCGGTTTTATCTTGTACCTCATTTTGAGAAAATGCTCTATGATAATGCGCTGTTGATCCATGCCTATTGCAAGGCGTATCAGATGACGGGAAATTCGATGTACTGCGAGGTGGCAGAACGGACTGCTACTTATATTCTGCGGGAAATGACGGCACCGGAGGGTGGTTTTTACTGTGCACAGGATGCAGACAGTGAGGGGTGCGAAGGCCTTTTTTATTTGTTTGAGCCGGAGGAAGTTATTGCGCTTCTGGGTGAGGAGGCAGGGGAAAAATGGAACAGCCGGTATGATATTACGAAGGAGGGGAATTTTGAGGGAAAGAGCATTCCCAACCTATTACGTGGATCGCTGGATATTGCTGAGCTGGAGGAGCAGCGGCAGACGATTTATGAATACCGGAAACAAAGAGTTCCACTGCACCGGGACGATAAAATTCTGACCTCGTGGAATGCCCTTATGGTGGCGGCACTTTGTCAGTTGTATCGTGTGACGGGGAAGGGAAAGTGGCTGCAGGCAGCAGAGAAGGCATGGCATTTTGTCATGGAAGAATTGTATGACGGATCGGCACTGTATGTCAGTACCCGGAATGGGAAATGGAGCGGAAAAGGATTTCTGGATGACTATGCTTATGGGATCTATGCCCTCCTTGCTCTGTATGGTGCGACATATAAAGAGGAGTACCGGGAGATGGCTGAACAGTTTTGCGAAAAGGCAGTCCGGGATTTTCACGATTCGGAAAAGCAGGGCTTTTTCCTATATGGCAGGGAAAATGAAGAACTGATCTTCCGCCCAAAGGAAACATATGACGGGGCGTTGTCCAGCGGTAACTCTGCCATGGCGTATAATCTTGTGCAGCTTGCCTTTCTCACGGGAGAGAAACGATATGAAGAATGGGCGGAGAACCAGCTTGCCTTTATGAGCGGTGTGGCAGAGGGGTATCCGGCGGGCTATGCTATGTTTCTTATGGCATTGTCTGATTACTTTCATGGTCCGGAGAAGATTACAGTGGCAGTCAGGGATCGGAAGGAAATTCAGTCTCTTCCCTTGCGGGTGCCGCTGGATGCGCTTGTGCGGGTGGTTCAAGGGGACACAAAGGAATACCCGCTGAAAAATGACCGGACAACGTATTATGTCTGCCGGGGGCATGTCTGTATGCCGCCGGAGAATGAGCTGTGATTATTGAGATGACCCCTAAGATCATTTTATGGATGTTACTTATTATCATCAGAACTATATTATTGCAATGCTAGTAAAGTATACTTGCCCTTCCATAAAAAGAATGATACAATGAAGCATAGTAATATAAAATGGAAATGGAAAACCGTTAATTCCGGAGGTGACTTTATGGCAAGGAGATGCAGTGTAGAGAGGGCAAACAAGCAGATTGGCAGCTTTGCCAGTGCAAAGAAAAATCTGATCATCCAGTACCAGGGGAGGGAGCGCTCGGAAAAACATCTGCTTGATCTGATCTATCAGGATATTCTGAACCGGGGTGTGCAGGAGACAGAGATCGAGGATATTGACATATATGTAAAACCAGAGGAACAGGCAGTATTTTATGTGATAAATAAAAAGATAGAAGGGCAGATTGTCTTTTAATCTATGCTTAAATGCAAAAGATGGAGGAGAACTATGGCAGTAACATATGTGATCGCAAACCAAAAGGGCGGGATAGGGAAGACGACGACAGCGACGACGCTGGCTGGGATTTTGGGAACGAAGGGAAAAACACTACTGATCGATGCCGATCCCCAGGGGAACAGTACAAACACGTACCAGGCACTGATTGAAGACCAGGCCACATTATATGATGTGATGGTAGACTCGGATGCCTTGCCGATCGAGGAGGCGATTCAGCATATGCCCAATGGAGATATTGTGGCCTCAGACCCATTGCTGGCTAAAGCTGGAAAAATGCTGGATGGAAACGTAGAGGGATTATACCGTTTGCAGGATTCGCTGGAATTATTAGAAGGGTACGACTATATTGTAATTGACACAGCGCCTTCACTGGATGTGGTATTGTATAACTGTCTGATCGCCGCAGACCGGGTAATCATCCCAGTGACAGCAGATGCCTATGCGATGCAGGGATTATCCAAATTAAATGAGACTATCAAAGCGGTACAGAAACGTCAAAATCCCAGATTGAAGATCGCAGGTCTTTTACTGGTAAAATATGCAGGACGATCCAAGCTAGAAAAAAATGTAAAAGAAGAAATTCAGCAAGTCGCGGACCAGATCGGAACCAGACTCTTTCCTACAGCTGTGCGCGAGTGCGTGAAGACAAAGGAAGCACAGATGAATAAGAAACTGCTGATCGACTATGCTCCAAATTGTACCACGATGCAGGATTACCGGGAATTTGTGGAGGAGCTGTTGGACTGTGAGGCAGGAAATGCCCATGCCTGAGACATACGCTGGTAAGTAATTTACAGTTGACAATCAGTATCCAAATGTTTATAATATCCATAACACGTTGAAGAGACGAGTAAAATGCGATAACATGACAGAGAAGGGTGCCAGAATACGGGCGGTTTGAGAGTGACCAAAGGTATCGGGCTGGAAGCACCCCGATGGGAAACATTTGAAAACTACCTCTGAGTGGCCCTCATCCGGTCCGGTGACCCCGTTATCGTCAAATGAAGCCGGGTATCCTTCGGTTGAAGAGATGCCAATTAGGGTGGAACCGCGGGAAATAACAGATGATTATGCCCCGTCCCTGTAAACAAACTGTTTGCCGAGGCGGGGCTTATTTGCGTGTAAACAACGAGACACGCATCCCCCTGGAGACAACCGATTTCATGCTTGCATGAAAAATTGGTTGTCTCCAGGGGGATATGTGACGACTGTCACGACCGAGCCTCGAAGAGACGAGGAGCGTGTCTCGATGGGCAGTAATAGTGACGACTTAAATTTGGAAAGGAATGGAATAAACATGAAAGTATTACTGAAAGATGGTTCCAGCAAAGAATATGCGGAGCCAATGGCGATTATTGATATTGCGAAAGACATCAGTGAAGGGCTTGCCAGAGTGGCATGTGTAGCAGAACTGGATGGTGAGGCCGTGGATCTTCGTACGGTGGTGGACGGAGAGCATGAGTTGAATATACTCACCTTTGACAGCGAGGAAGGAAAGGCAGCCTATCGCCACACCGCTTCCCATGTGCTGGCGCAGGCGATCAAGCGCCTGTACCCGGAGGCAAAATGTGCCATCGGTCCTTCGATCGCCGACGGGTTTTACTATGATTTTGATATGGAGTCATTGGACAGGGAAGCCCTTGATAAAATAGAAAAAGAGATGAAAAAGATCGTGAAGGAGGGGGCGGAGCTTGAGCGTTTTACCCTTCCAAGACAGGAAGCGATCGAACTAATGAAAAAGCGGGAAGAGCCATATAAAGTTGAACTGATCGAAGATCTTCCAGAAGACGCACAGATCTCCTTCTACCAGCAGGGCGAATATATCGACCTGTGCGCCGGTCCCCATCTGATGAGTACAAAACCTTTAAAGGCTATGAAGCTGATCTCTTCCTCAGGCGCTTACTGGAGAGGTAATGAAAAAAATAAGATGCTGACCCGTGTATATGGTACGGCATTTACCAAAAAGGCAGACCTGGATGCCCATATGGAACATCTGGCGGACATTAAAAAACGGGATCACAATAAACTGGGCCGGGAGATGGAGCTCTTCACCACAGTGGATGTGATTGGACAGGGACTTCCTCTGATCATGCCAAACGGAGCGAAAATGATCATGAAGCTTCAGCGCTGGATCGAGGATCTGGAGGATAAAGAGTGGGGCTATATCCGGACGAAGACGCCGCTTATGGCAAAGAGTGACCTGTATAAAATCTCTGGTCACTGGGACCACTATACCGATGGAATGTTTGTGCTGGGAGATGAGGAAAAAGACAAAGAAGTATTTGCGCTGCGGCCTATGACCTGTCCCTTCCAGTATTATGTGTTCAAGGCCAGCCAGAAATCCTATCGTGACTTGCCCTGCCGTTATGGCGAGACCTCTACGCTGTTCCGGAATGAAGAGTCGGGAGAGATGCACGGTCTTACCCGTGTAAGGCAGTTTACGATCTCAGAGGGACATCTAGTGGTACGCCCTGACCAGATGGTGGAGGAATTCAAAGGTTGTATTGCATTGGCACAGTATTGCCTTCAGACTCTTGGTCTGGAAGAAGATGTCACCTATCATCTGTCCAAATGGGATCCGGAAAACAAGGAAAAATATATCGGAGAGGCAGAAGTCTGGGAAGAGACGGAGCAGCACATCCGCAATATTCTCATGGAACTGAACATTCCCTTTACGGAGGACGTGGGTGAGGCCGCCTTTTATGGTCCAAAGGTAGATATCAATGCGAAAAATGTTTATGGCAAAGAGGATACCATGATCACGGTTCAGTGGGATGCCCTTCTGGCAGAGCAGTTTGATATGTATTATATCGATGAAAATGGGGAAAAAGTACGTCCCTATATCATCCACAGGACGTCCCTTGGGTGCTATGAGAGAACACTGGCATGGCTGATCGAGAAATATGCTGGTTTGTTCCCGACATGGTTATGCCCGGAGCAGGTTCGTGTCCTTCCCATATCAGAAAAATATTCGGAGTATGCGGAGCGGGTAAAGGCGGAATTGGATAAAAATGGTGTGGATGCCACAGTGGATAACCGCTCGGAAAAGATTGGGTTTAAGATCCGTGAGGCGAGACTCAAAAAGATTCCGTATATGCTGATCGTTGGTCAGAAGGAGCAGGAAGAAAACCTGGTATCTTTGCGGAGCCGTTATAAGGGGGATGAAGGTCAGGTAGCGCTTTCTGATTTCATCCAGGATATCGTAGAGGAGATCCAAACCAAAGAGATCCGAAAGATTGAAGTAGAGGAACAGCCTTCTGAGGGAAAAAAAGGTTGAAAATCTTCGGTTGAAAAGGAGACGAATCATGGAAACAAACAATAGACCGAACACAAAGGCGATTGCGTCCCTGGTAGTATCCTGTGTATCTGTGTTGAATTGCTGTCTGTGGCAGCTGGCGATACTATGCGCTGTGGTGGGAATCGTGCTTGGGATCATAGCTTTGCGGGAAGAAAATCAGAGGCAGAAAGATCTGGCAGTAGCCGGTATCGTAGTGGGAGCGGTGGGACTGACACTGAGTATTACTCTGGTTGTGATCAGTATTATGCTGTATTCGGAGGGGGGCGGTGTGATTCCAGGAACCGTTCCCGCTGGAAATGATACAGTAATGGCGTCACTTTCTATCTGGGGACAAAAGATCTTTTGTCCCTAATCATGTGGAAAAGGAGTAGATAATAAATGGAAGAGAATGCAAAAAAAGGAATGGGTATTGCGGCGGTTATACTGGGTGGATTTTCCATACTCTGCTGTACCTGTATGGGATTTGGAATGGTACCGGCGATCGTAGGTATGATTTTTTCCATCATTTGTATCGTAAAGGGTACGGGTTCTGGCAAAACGCTGGGAATCGTCGGAATTATCCTGAATGGGATCGGAATCCTGCTAGGGGTCTATATTCTGTTCAGCCTGGCTCTGACGATTGATTGGAATAATGTAATGGATCCTCAGATTTGGCAGCAGCTGGACCAGATTGATCCCAATGACCAGAATCAGGTCCGGGAGTGGATGCAGCAGTTTTTCCGGATGGATATCAGTTATTTTTGATGGGTGCTGTCAGCTCATTAGCAGGAATAAGTTTTTGACCATCCATTGAAGCAGTATAATGACAATACCAAAGTAAACATAAGTGATACGGAAAGAAAGACCTCTTGTAATAAAAATTTTGCGGGGGGCTTTCTTTTTATCTGTTAGGAAAGTTCGTCTTGTGCGGAGCAAGAATCGCAAAGCGATTCTTGAAGCGGCGCGGTTCTCAGTCGCCACTTTTTTTCTAAAAACATATACCTTTTCTAATGTATGGCTTGTCATAAACAGGACATACATCACGAAACAGTAAAACACAAAAGGATGATAGATAAAGCAGGAGATAAAATGCCCCTGTAGCAGTGATGTAAAGGCGCGAGTCCCCCCGCAGCCAGGACAGAAGAGGCCTGTGATCTGGTGGAACATGCAAGGGTATAGTAACTGTGAAAAATTTATGACTTCAAAATTTTGCAAAATAGATACAACGATACCTGCTATAAAAAAGAAGATGCCAAGACGGTATAAAACTTTATCAGTCAAAGAGATCACCTGCTTTCCATATAAATTAAGTTGCACAAGCAACTTGTTAATAACTTTGTCAGAAGTTATTTTATCACATCAAAAACAGGTTGACAATGTCTGCTTCCTTAGAAAATGGAATCGTAGATCCACGGGCAGGAGAATTGAGAGATTCTGATAGTTATAAACTTAAATATGCTTCTTACTCTGGATGGTATTATACTCGATTTGGAAGAGATTTAAAAATCATACGAACCGGAAATGGACTTAAATTTCAGTTTTATGATGTGTGGAAAACAACAATAAAAATGCATAAGTGGGAAAGTTTTATAATGAAGTTGTGAAAAACAAATAACACTTTGCAGCTTCAAAATAATCAATAAAAAGAAGTTATGAAGAGTTAAAATGCTTTTCATAACTTCTTTTTTATTTTATACGAAGGGGGGGATTATATATGAAACTTATAAAATGTTTAAATATTTTGAAAGCAACATCCTTTTCTATATTTGTGTACCCTAAAGGGCATGTGAAGGAAAATCGTGGGATGAATGAGGCTCCTATACAAATTTTCGATGTAAACAGAACTGATAAAGGGAAAATCATTGTACAGGGCTTCTTACAAAAATATAAAGACTATAAAGTTAAAGAAATCATCCCCCATTCTACTGGCATAAATATTGTAGTAGAGTGAAGAAGTATCTTATTTAGTTCATGAGACGCTGGAATAAACATAGGAACACATGATATTAGAAATGTGTAAAAAACGAGGAGTTTTAATTATGATAGATGAAATTAAATTTATAGCTGGTGCTTTATTGATCTCTGTTTTCATCGTAAGTTGCATTGTAGGTATATCAAAATTAGATTACTGCAGAACGAACAACAGAGCGTTTTAATCTAATCAGTATTACTTTGTCAGAAGACGTAGAAGGAAATTTTGTATTAGGCACTGGAAGTATTAGCCAGGATAAATACTTTGTTGCTTATAAGGAGAATAAAGATGGCAGTAAAGAGTATTACAAGATGTCTGTACACAAAACAAAAATATATGACACATTGGATGAAGGAAGTTCTGCGTATGCAGAGGTCGATACAAATGGATTGGGACTGATATTAGAAGTTCGTCTATTTGTACCTCAAAATACTATTACAAAAGAAATTAATTTGCAACCTGGTATGTCTGAGGAGTAAAGATTTTTATTGTTATGTTTCAATCTTCCAACGCTGGAGGGTTGTTAACATAAATCCCTTCTTCCCACTACGGTATTGACTGTGATAAAAGGGACTTCAAATGTCCCGGTGGGATTCAACATAAAATTAGAAAGGTGGTGTTAAAAATGGCAGAGAGGACAAAGGCTCCATATCATCACACTACGTTTAAAGACCGTGTGCTGATCGAGCAGATGATTCAGGATAATGTACCGACTTCCGGCATTGCTCTTATCATTGGCAAACACAAAAATTCCATTTCTATGGAGATAGCCTATAGTGGAGCAGATCGAAAGTCGTATTCCGCTTTAAATGCACAACTTCGTATCACATAAGAAAGGATTGATAAAATGTACAAATTATGTTATGCAGAGGCACTGATTCCTCTTAAGAACTTTTACGCAATCCGGCAAAATTGCGTAATCGAAGGGGAACTGTGTGCTACCGGAAACAAAAAGTATGTTATTAAAAAAGGTGATCCGCATTATGTCAGACCGTATTCCATTCTAAATGATGCAGTAAAATCATTAAAAGCGGAAGAAAATTTGATTCGTTACCAGCATGTAGATAATTCTTACTATGTCAAGGAGTGGTTCGTTCTGGATGATAAAGATAATCATGTTGTGGAAACGACAGAGAGCTATCGGTTGGTTTCTGATAAGGGGAATTATAAGCCGCAAGAAGTTCATGCGATGAAATGTCTGCTAGAACATTTGAATTTTTATCAACGGTTATCTACAATTATCGCTTATGAAAAATATGGTTATCTCGTTCTGGATATGAATGAAAACACATTCAAACCACTAATCCGGTATGTGGATGAGCGTCAGGTGGTGACATGCGATGTTGAATCGCTAGAAATTATGCAGAAACCAAAAACAGTAAAAAGTGGTGAAATAAAAGGAGATAATGAGAAATGAATAAAGCAATTTTAATGGGAAACTTAACACGTGATCCGGAGATTCGTTATACGCAGGGAGAAAATTCAATGGCAGTAGCAAACTTTTCACTGGCAGTAAACCGTAAGTATGCCAGAAAAGGCGAGGATGACTGTGACTTTTTTAACTGTACTGCTTTCCGGAAGCAGGCTGAATTTATTGAGAAATATTTTAAGCAGGGAACACGGATGTTGCTTACTGGGCGTATTCAGAACAATAATTACACGAACAAAAACGGTGAAAAGGTTTACAGTATTCAGATCATAGCAGAAGAAGTTGAATTTGGATCAACAAAAGATAGCTCAACCCCTGGTGACAAAAATGTTAATAGGGGTATGGATGATGATTTTATCAATATTCCAGATGGCGTTGATGATGGACTTCCGTTTAATTAAAAGAGAAGAGGTCAGTATATGGGAGAAATAACCATAAGCACAAATGAAGTTCTGGATTATTTGTCAAACCCAAACTATATGGAACAACTTCAAAGTCAATCTCTGGAAGTACGCAGACAGATTGCAGAACTGGATGTGCAGCATAGTGGGATTGTGGCAGAAATCGTTACCACATCGCAGGTGGGAATCTCCTATGACGATAATGCAGGAGGTTCTACCGGAAGAAAAAGGGACTTGTCCGATGTTCTGGATGTTACAAAAAAAATGATAGAAGAACACCGGAAGGAGTACTATTGGAAATACCAGACGATACTTCATCAAATTGAAACATGCCATCGGCTGTCGCTTGTTTATGATACTTTGGATGCAGTAACAAGAGAAGTACTAAACCGACTATACAAGAAAAAAGAGACCTGGGAGTGTATTGAATACGAATTGCAGTTGTCACACCGGAAGCTGCTAAGCATACGGAGGAAAGCAATAGCAGATATCCAGTACCGCTACAACTCAAAAATGACAAATCTTCAATTAGCAAAACAATGTGACCGGGCAGTATTCACGCCTCCCAAGTCACCTACAAAGATTCAGAAAGAGACTACAAATATTGAGGGACAGTTATCTCTGACTGTTATGCTCGAAGGAAAGGAAAAGGGTACAACTATATGAAAAAATCAGGAGAAAATATCATTATAGGAATCGATCATGGCTATGGTTATATCAAGACAGCAAGTGAGAACATTATCAAAAGCGGAGTAGAAGCGATTCCGGTACGTCCGCCATTTGATGAAGACATATTCGAGATCGGAAGCCGTGTCTTTGTTGCTGGACAAAACCGTTCGGAGCATATGGCAGATAAAACAGTAAATGAGGATTACTACTATTTAACACTGGTAGGAATTGCTATGGAGCTAAAAGCCAACCGGATGAAAAATGCAAAAAATGTAATCCTTGCAGTAGGTTTGCCCTATTCGTTTTTTTCAGCACAAAAGGAATCGTTTCGTACCTATCTAATTAAAAAGAAGAGTTTGAACTTTTCTTACGAAGGAGAAAAGTATCATGTGGAACTGAAGGATGTAAAGGTTTATCCGCAGGGACTCCCAGTACTGGCAATGATCATGAACCAGTACCGGGATAAGACCGTATCAATCGCTGATATTGGTTCCCGGACAATTGATGTAATCACTTACCGGAGAGGAAAACCGTTTTATGATATGTGTTTTTCGCTTGACAAAAAAGGAACGCTTGACTGGATTGATGTGATTGAAAAATACTATCTGTCAAAGTATCAGGAGAAGATTGAGGAAGAGGACATACAGTGCATTTTCCAGAATCAGAATACGAGCATTTCTAAGAACCAGTTGCAGTATGTGAAAGATTTGATCAAATTCTATGTCAAAGATGTTATGAAACTGTTAGAAAGCAAAATTCCTAATACACTCGTTTTATGTGGCGGTGGTGCTACGGTAGTAAACAATTTTTATAAGTGTGAAAATAAAAATATCATAATAAAAGAAGATATTTTCTGTAATGCCAAAGGGTATGAGCTTTTAGCATATAACAGTATGAAGAAGTAAAGATACGGAATGTATACGGAAAATATTTCTTATAGACGGAAAAAATACGGAATAAATCCGTAAAATGTCGTTCAGATATTCCGTAAGAACTACGGAATATGAAAAAAATAACGTAATACTTACGGAAATGAAACGGAGAAGAAGAGCATGGACTATTTAACTACCGGGAATATCATAGTGGACGAAGTTTCCAAAATCAATTTCAGCGGGGATATCACGCCTCGGATATGGAGGAAAACCATAACCAAGGAAAACGGAAAACCTTATGCCCTGGCAAGGGATATCTTGTCCGATTTTGTTTACTGGTATCGTGCCATTGAGGAAACGGATGAAATGACGGGAGAAGTCCGTTTGAAAAAGAAGTTTCATGATGATCTGCTGTACAAGTCTTACGAGCAGTTATGTGAAGAGTTTGGGGAAAGTAAGCGTGTTATCCGGGATGTTTTGAAACGATTGGAGGAAATCGGCGTAATCAAACGTCATTTCCGCACGGTTACTACCAAGGGCGGGGTGAAGATGAATAATGTCATGTACATAGAGTTAGTGCCATCGGTATTGTATAAGCTGACTTATCCAGAGAAGTCAGCAGACACAGCGGATTTTCCGCAGAAATCCGAAAAGAAAGAGAAAACAACGGAAAATAAGGGTTCGTTACCACCTGATAACGAAAATGACAATAGGGTAGTGACGAAAACGTCACAACGTAATTCAAAGAATACTACAAAGATGACTAATAATTATAATATATCATATCCATCTATCCAAAAAGAAAACGAAATACAAGGGGAAACCAGCCCTGCGGGCAGGATGGATGGGATAGACCAGGTAAAGAACAAGGGAGAGAGCAACGGTATCGCTGAAAGCGGGAAAAATGAATCTTATCCGCTGGAATGGATCAAGGACTGGTATGATTATAACTCCCTATGCGTGATGAAACCGGAGTTACAGCTGGATATTGACTGTGTTATCAATCTTCTTTACGACACACTGAACACAACCCGGAAGACAGTCCGGGTAATGGGGGAAGAAAAGCCAAAAGATGTGGTGAATTCAAGGCTGCTGCAACTGGATTCCCTGGATCTGATTTATGCGATCGAGCAGTACCAGAGCCAGACAACAAGGATAAGGCACCAGCAGTCCTATCTCCTGACTGTTTTGTATCAGGCGAGAGGACAGTCACATCTGGACATCGGAAACCAGGTAAAATATCACGCAGAGAAGGGGAAAGGAGATAGGTACTCATGAAATCAGACGAAAAGGAAATAAAGAGGAAAAGACTGGAGATATCCTTGAATCTGGAGAATAAAGAGGATAGGGAGGTCTGGAACATTCTCAAGAAAAAGAAAAATATCAATGCGTATTTCCGGCAGGCAGTTCTATATCAGGCAAAAGGTCAGCGTCTGGACTGGCAGACCGCACAGGACATTCAGGAGACGATTAAAACAACGATATACGAATTGTTTTCATCTGGTTCCGTTCCGGTAGGAGCAGGGACGAGCAGCGTAGAGCCTCTTCCGGATACAATGATACAAGATGAACCGACTAGCGGTGAGGAAGCACCAGAGGAAGTGTCAGAAGCGACGGATGAGAATTTTATTGATTTAAGTGGGTTTGAAGATTTTTTGTAAGAGGATTAGGGATAGGAATGAAGAAAATGGAGATAAAAGGAGATAAAAGGATGCTGTATATGCAAGAAAATGAGGATTTAAAAAAGTATAAGGCTACTGCAAAATATAATCTTGAGTTGACAGATAATCCAGGGATTAGATGGAAAAAGGGTCGGAAGTATGACCTTCTTTATAACCACGGTGCCTATGAACTGTCGAGTGAAAACGGTACTACGTTTTATACGGATTCTGCATTTGAAAGTCTGAAAAAAATGTTTAATATTGAGTAGGAGCAAAAAAAGCGGATTAATTGTCAGAGATAGACAATGAGGATAAGATATCAGCTGTTCTATCTTCTGGTTGTACTGTATCAGGCGAAAGGTGATGGAAAATCCGGCAATGGGTAAATAATCGCATTAATTTCCGTAGTTGTCGTTTGTTTTCCAACTTCCGTAAAAATCAAGTTTGTATTGACAAAGAAAATGAAAATTGATACAATGTAATTACAAACAAAATCAAAGCAAGAGACTTGATTTAGTGGGGGTGTTAATAGTGGGAATAAAGAAAGGAACAAAACTTACTTCTAACCCGAAGGATATTTTGTATCAAATAAGAGTAGATAAAGAAACAGATGATAAAGTGAAGGCTATCTGTGAAAAAGAGGGGATTTCCAGGTCGGATGTTGTCCGGCAAGGGATAAACCTTAAGTATAAAAGTTTAGAAAATGTTGGCAGAAAATAAAGCGGACCTAATTGCACCTAAGATGTCGTTGCAATGCAGGAATTGATGTAGTAAAATATAATTGTTGAGGAATGCGAAAATGAGAGGGGGATTTATTATGAGACAGATGGTAAAGAAGTTTTTTGTGGTTATGATGTTGCTTTTGGCGTTTGTCTGTGTCATGGGAGATGATAACGTATCAGCTAAAGTGAAAAAGAAAAAAATAAAGCTTACAACGAGTAAAAATGATTCGGACAAAGCTATATACTTATCTGATAAAGTGAAGAAAATCAAAGTAACATATAGTAAAAAGGGGATTATTACAAATGGAAAGATAGATCGGCTTGGTAATTTTAAATATCAAGTAAAAAAACCGGGGAAAACAACGGTAACAGTTAAAGCCTATACAAAGAGAAAAAAAGTATGTGGCATTTATAAATTGATGTTGACAGTTAAAGATACCAGGAAAGAAGATAGAGAGGCTTTTAAAATACAGAACCAGTATAGGGAGAAAAAAGGTGTCAGTCCTTTGAAGTGGTCGGATGAACTATATAAATTTGCAGAATATCGAATGGAAACAAGTGGTTTTGACAGCCATAAGAATAGGCAAAGAGACGCTAAGACTTTTTCTGGAGAAAAATACATGATTTTTTTTAGAACGTCTACTTGGGGTGAGAATCTATCAACTGATATAAATGCTGTTGATTCTATGCCTTTATGGAAGAATAGTCCTGGGCATTATAATAACTTGTTAGATAGCGGATGGAAGACCGGAGCTATCTACAGTTCAAGCCGGGGAACGATTGCGGTATTTTCTGAGTTTTCCAAAGATGAGATTGATAATTGGAGGACTTATGAAGAGAGTAAAATAGTAATAACCAGAAAAGATAGTGCGACTGGTACGCTGTTATCGGGTTGCCAGTTTACCATCGCAAAAGTGTCAGATGGAAGTATTGTATGCTCTGTTGGCATTTCAGCATCGAAGATGGAAGTCTCTACGACAAAGTTAGTTCCAGGAGAAACATATAAGATATACGAGGTAATCCCTCCAGATGGATATAAGAAAGCAAAGACAGTTACGTTTACAGTAACAGAGGGGACGAATTACATTACCATGACCGATTAGAGAATCATTACAATTCAATAAAAAAGGAAACCTTTCGGAAGTCTCATTCGAGACAAACACCGGGAGGTTTTTTTATGCCATAAAATAAGGAGGAATCAGAGATGGAGGTTGTACGCTCTCCCCCACGGGAGTGTCTGCATAGCCGGACAAAACATAAGGAAACAAAAACCGGACGGAAAGGGAAGATACTTTCACGTCTTTTTTAATGAAAGGAAACGAAAAATGAAAAGCAGGAAAAGTTACATAAAGCGGTTTGTTGCATATGCGGTCATGTTTGCAATGATTCTTGGTATCTGTCCACAGTCCCAGAAACGGCAGGTAAAGGCAGCATCGACATACGCTGCATCCCTGAACCAGTTAGGAAAGCTGGGAGCATTTAAGGCAGGGAGCAAGGGAAAAGGAAGTAATGACAACTGGTGGAAAATGACAGTCAATGGAAAACCAGCCTTTTGTCTGAACCTTGGTTTGACATGCCACTCCGGCGATACTTATAAGGAAAAAAGCAGCGGGGAATATAAAAGCCATGGTTCTGGTGAGAAAGGACCGTGGTATGCTTGCATCGGTTACTGGTACGATCAGGTACAGAACCGGAGCAATAAAGCCTATGCTATGACACAGGCTCTCTGCTGGACAATCGAGGAAGAGGGGGCATCGAAGTCTGATCTGGTAAAGGCAATCCAGACAGTGCAGGCAAATACTGGGTGGTTTAACAGTAAGTCAGCAGAGGAACTGTATACGACTATCTTTCAGTACCTGGATTCGGATAAAGCTGAGGTAAAGGTAGACTATACAAGATATGAGTATACCGGAAGTCAGAGCGGAAAGCGTCAAGTGTTAATGAATTTAGGTGGTGAACCACTTCCACTAAAATGGAAAACTTACAGCACATCCAAACGTTACCGCCAGCGTATCACACTGTACAAGAAGGACGAGGACGGAAACCCGCTTGCCAATGTTGAGTTTTCCCTGACGGTAGACAACGTGGATGAGTGTTATTACATCCTTTGCAACGGTGCCGGAGAGGCAACCGAGGAAGCAGACTTTGGTTCTGCCAACACAGACTTTTTCACGACAACCAATACCACGGATGCCAGCGGAAGGTTATACTATATTTTTGCATTCCGTTTGCAGACCAAAGAGTACGGGTATGTCGATGACGCCACTCTTGCCACGCTGGATAACGATGCAAAGAAAAAGGTAAAAGCAGAGATGGACGAAGACGATGTGTCATACGGTTCCGGGCTTACACAAGCAGAGGCACAGGAGCTGGCAGCGGATGACCTGAATCAACAGTTTGCTAAGATTTCCAATACCTTTGTCATCCAGGAGACCAACACCAATAACGGAAATCTCGTGGTAGATACGGATTATGGCAGTGGAAAAACAATCACGATTGATTCTGCACATTCATGGTTTCGGGATGATGCCAATGATTATTGGGAAGATAAGCACTGGCAGGATGCGGGAAACGGAAACGCATGTGATTACAGCAAAAACATTATTGAGAATGTAAAAAATGATTACAAGCGTGTCTCCTACAAGATCAAAAAGAACGATGATTATGCTACAGATAAGAAAGCCCACGGTGATGCTGTTTTGCAGGGAGCAGCATACCGACTGTATTCCGATGCGTCATGCACTGTCCCGGCAAGGGTATACACGGATGAAAACGGAACGTATTCAGCGGAATGCCCGGTTCTGGTAACGGATGCCAACGGGGAGTTTACCACGCCCTATCTGCGGAGCGGTGTGACATACTATCTGAAAGAGATCAAGCCATCAATAGGCTACCTTCTAAATGAAAATGCAATACCGCTTCTTGCAGACGCAACCGACCGCACAGAGAAGGTTACGCCAACCAAAGAAACCATAGAGACGACAGAATCGCCAATTCTTGGTTATATCGGGGTCTATAAGATCATCGGTAATGGTGGTGAGACCGGAAAAGCAAAATGGGAGCCAGGGGCGCAGTTTAAGATTTATCTCAAATCCAAAGGCAGTTATGATGCCTGCGATGACTACGAGAGGGATTTTATTACTGTGGGAGAAGATGGAAACGCCATTTCCCATAAGCTGTATTTTGGAACATATGTAGTAGAGCAGGTCAGCAACGGTGGCGAAGATACGGAATTGATGGGGCATTATGAAACGACAATTGAAAAGCCGGAGCAGACAAATGTTGACGTTATCATCAATGAGTTGTTTCGAGCCTACCTCCGCATCGTAAAAAAGGATGGCAACACGGAAAAACCAGTTTTGAAACCTGGAACATCGTACCAGATATACAAAGTCAAGGATTCGGGAGAAGAGGAACTTGTTGTTCAGAGTACCAGTAACGGTAACAAGGTGGAAACCTGTGATACGTGGACGACGGACGAATCCGGCATTATAATGACCTATAAGGCATTAACATCCGGCAAGTACCGTATCTACGAGACAGACAGTGCGACCGGGCTTCATATCACGAAAGAGTATATTGAGGTCGAGATCAACAGCAAGGCACAGAATTATGTCGTGGAAAGCGATGGTATCGAAACGACATATACGGTTGTTGAAGTGGAATACGTAAACGATGAAACTCATGGCAGACTTTCCCTGAAAAAGACCGGAGAGCAGTTAAGCGGGTTTACCAGAACCGCAACTACAGAAACTGGCAGTGTGGAGCTGACTATGGACACGCTTTTCCCGGTATCGCCTACGGTTACTTCAAATAACAGTTTCCTTTCTATGGTAAATGGAAAATTTATATGGAAAGAAACCAGTATCAAAGGAGCAGTTTTTGAAGTCTATGCAAAAGAAAATATCGAAACGCAGGATGGGCAGGGCGATTGCTGGTTTAAGAAAGGAGAGCTGGCAGCTACCATCACTACCGGTGAGGGGGCAGAATTCACTTCTAAATGTGGCGGTATTACCTCCGTTATGAAGTGACTTTTGTCAAGAGGTAAATCAAAAATAACAAACTTTTTTCTCTGACAAAACTCACATTTGTATTCAGGAGATATCTTGAAGAAGCCTTTTGGTTAACAGTTC
>CAJTFB010000044.1 GCA_910575665.1 Eubacteriaceae bacterium | reverse complement strand
ATTCGGTTTTGCGTAAAACATATCGAAGGTCTGTTAAAGTTACCCTTTTTTCTGAAAAACATATCAAAATCTTTTTCAAAAAGTTCTTGACATATCACCAGAATGCTTTGTAACCTCATTTTACCTTAGTGTAACCTATTTTTCAATAGGTTACACAAGAATAGAATTAAAAATTTGAAGTTTCTCTATTTGCGGAGCAAAGTTTGCCACAGGCAAACTTTAGAGGGCTGCGTTTTTCAGCCGACCCTTTTTTATTTAATAGGAAATTCCGTCTTGTGCGGAGCAAAGAATGGCAAAGCCATTCTTTGAGCGGCGCGATTCTCAGCCGCCGCTTTTTACTGCCAATACCAGCAGTCTACTATCTCTTGCCAATCCGGTGCAGGTGGACAGCGTCAGTATCTGTTCCCCATACTCCGGTATGATTCCCGTCTCATAAAGCGAAGCTGCTTTCGCTTTTTCTATATATTTTGCATATTCCTCCGGTGTCTCTGTGTCGATGAACCGGTACCAGCTATTATCGGTATTACCTGTCATTACCGCAAACACCGAATAATACCCGCATTCCTCTGCCGTCTCAAATTCGATAACCGGATGGCTCTTACAGAATGCCTGTTCCCAGTAACCACGCAGTCCGGCAAACATCGTTCCGTTCCGCATATTGTGGCCGTAGAGGATAAGATTATCACTTTCCAGCGTACATCTGGCATCCAGAAACGGGACACCAGAAAAACTGTAACTGCCATAGAAATTCTTCTTTAGGTACTTCTGCGGTTCATCCGGTGTATGCATGACTGGATAGTTGACAGCCGTATCCGGAATGCAGAGCCACCCGATGCAGTCCCCATTCTTGGCAAACAGTCTGGACAGATTCCGTTTCTTTTTTTCTTCCGGCCGTTTCACAGGCAGGTGGATTTCATCGGAATCTTCCTCCGTGACAACCAGTTCCGCCAGTTCATCGAATTCCTTTTTTTCTTTCTGCTTGGTCAGCAGTTCCCGGATTACCATAAAACTGCTGAATAAAACAATGGCAGCCAACACTGCCGCCAAAACCCTATACCACTTCTTTTTTTTCATCCCCATCTTCCTCCATCTCAAAGAACTGCTCGCCGTCTGCGTCCGGCATCTGGTCTCCGTTCATGCTTGCCTCAAAATAAATGGCAAGAAACCGCTTGATATCATTCTTTTTCATACGCTGCACCTCAAATCCCTGCTCGGAAATTACTTTCTCAATCCGGTTGGCACTCTGGAACACCTGCTCCGGTTTCATTCCCTTGCACCTGCCAAGAAACAGAAACTGTCTTGCCGTTGCCATTTCTGCCTGTACGTTGTCGAGCATATCGATGTCTTTCTTCAGAATCTTTCGAATGCTCGGATTCTGTTCCTCTCTGAGCCTCTCACGCAGATAGTTTTTGTTGTCGTCAAAGCACTCGCAGGAATCCGTGCAGGTAATTTCTATATTAGGGATTGCTGACAGCACCATCATGAGATGCCGGATTTTGATTTCAATGTTCACACTGGACAGTACAGATATATTGGTGGGCGACACCAGAAAAAATAAAAGCTCGCCTTTATTCGTGGCGAGTCCATATCTGGTAAATGTAGTAATCCCCATAAATTCCTGCACGGAACGTCCTCTTTTCCTCTTTTGGCGTTTTTCCTTTTTCTTAGCCATTCGCATTACCTCCATTCATATTTCTGTTGCGTGGATATGAAATACCGCACCGCATACCGGATAAAGTCAAGCACGGTGGTATCATCCAGCCGGATGGATAAAAATCCATAACATAGCGTCACTGCCACAGGCATGATAATCCTGAGCTGTGCCAGTGCCAGCACCGACAACAATGCGGCTATACTAAATACTGCAAAATCCCGCAGCCCCCAAAGCCATAGGTTTGCCGTGGCTTTCAGATTCTGCGGGTATAAATAACTTGTCATAGGATACCTCCTGATTTCTTTCCCAACAAGAACAAGCGGCTGCCTGCCACTTATTCCTGAATCTCCAGTACAACGAAAATTATGTCTTTGACACATTCACTTGTTTAATCTTTGTTGTACTATGCTTCTTCCTGTTCTGAGATTACGGTTACCGCTTTCTGCATCTGCATGCCCAGCAGAAATGCCCGGCGGAACAAATCCTCGTGGACGAGAATCTCCATATCCAGACGGGCATCCATATACTGGTCAAGCAGTTTGTTTTGTTCCTCGGTCAAATCTGCTGACAATGCATGTCCGATATCTCCGGATTTTTTCAGACGTCTTCGGTATTCCTCTGATTCCGGCGTCCAGTCCGTAGGATTGATTTTCCCCCGGAATAGCTGTGCAAGAATATCCATAAGCAAATCCCCTCCTTTTTACAAATCGACTTCTTTTCGCAGGGTTACTCCCATCACAAAACCCTGACGGAATACTTCTTCCTGTATCAGTTTATCAACTTTTGCGGTAGCACTCATATATTGTTCAAATAATTCATGCTGTTCCCCGGTCAAATCCGCTGTAAACTTTTTCTCGATACCGTCTGCCTCCCGTATTGCTTTGCGGTATTCTTCCGTATCCGGCACGTTATTTTCAGCCGGATATAATTCCCCATTATATAACTGCTTTAAGATACCCATTATCACCCCTCCTTTCCAGCAACACAACATACCACAAGTCTATGCTGCTATCCAGTGCAAACGGGGAAAAATGTTTATTATCTCAATGCATTGTCATACCGCTTTCCCTCCGGCAGAATTCCTCCGGGGTGCAGTCATAATATTCCTCCATCTTTTCGCAGATTGCCTTTTTTATCATCTCCGCTTCTGATTCCGTTGGGATATAGTCATGGGTTTCTTCTTCATGCTGCCTGCTGATTACATACTCCATTGCGACAGAATCTTCCACCACATCATATCTGGCATACAGGTTCACCCATGTCTCCGCTTCATCACGGGTGTGCAGCCCGAATTTCCGGTCCACGTCAAACCACGTTTCCACATAGGCCACGATCTGGTTTTCGTTGTCATCGGCAACCTCCATGTCACTCTCAATCATGATATCTTCTCTTGTCAGTTCTCCGTTTTCTGTCATCCCCGTCTCCTTTCTGATGCATCGGCAGAAAAACCGTTGTACCAACCGGATTCTTTCTGTCTCTGCTATTTTACCGACCTTGCCACAGAGCGTGTCAGATTGACCGCTGTCGTTGTGGCATGTACCACGCTCATCATATTTACCCGTACAGAGGAATCCAGACCAAACTGCTGGGCAATTCTTGGCACTTCATTGGCTGCCAGCATAATACCGAGACCGAGGAGCATGTTATCGGTAAACGTCATCAAGCCGAGGAACAACAGCGTAGTCTGCATAAATGCAGTAAGGCACAGTGCCGCAATCTGTTTCATCCACTGGTTGAATCCGTCCGTATATCCCCTCGGTACACTGAACATATACAATGCCCCCACCGACATCTGTATGAGCAGGATGCCGCCTCTCTTGATATTGGCAAAAAATATCTTGATCACACAGTAGGCAAAGGCAATCATCGCCAGCAGATTAAATAAATTTAAGCTGATGCCCCCTGCCAGTGCAAAACTTCCTTTCAGTACCGATGTGCTTGTCCCGGCAAGTCCGAGACTCTGCTGTCCGGCAAAGATACGGGTAAGGTCACCGGCAAAGACATTCTGCAGGCTGATACAGAATTTATAAAGCTCCACTGGCACGATTCCAATCAGCGAACAGGCAAAGAATCCTTTGACTACATTGATTGCCGTGGTCTTAATATTTGCCCTGCCGCTCTGGTATTCAATCGCCACATCAAATATGGCGACAACTGTCCCGGCACAGAACAATGACCAGCCAAACAATGTAAATAGCTGAATGGTTGCCTGTACCCACTCCAAGTCATAGATATCTGCCCCCATATTTCCCATCATCGTGAAAAAATCGGCAGCGGCATCAAAGATTGCCGTATAAAACCACTGGAGCATGGTATCCCATATCACGTTAGATATCTGCTCGCCCAGCGTGTCAAACACGCCGCCGATGGCATCCCCAATCCCACCGATGATATCTCCTAACCAGTCAAAAATAGTAATCACCTCCTGACAGGGGAAGGATTCTTCCCCTGCATTTTTACATGATCCGTTAATCCACTGCTGGTTTCTACAACACCGACCAGATATACAGCGGTGCTGTCAGCGTGAAAATCAGACAAGCAAACAAAATAGCCGGGGCCGTAAACTCAAACTGCCCGTGCTTGCGGTAATCAAAATATGCCGTTCCCAGCTTGACAAAGAAAAGGATTGCTAAAATCATGTCAATGACCGGAAACACGACGTTATTTACCACATTTTTAACCTGTGTCTGTGCCGATTTCCATGTTTTTTCAATGGCGGATGACACATCTCCGGCTGCCATCGCAGGCTTAGCTGTGATGAACACGGCAGCGGCAACCAGTGCCAGACACAACAGAATCTTCATTGTTTTCTTTTTCATTACTACCTCCATTTCCAGGGGATTTACAGAGGAACACGATTCCCTTGTCCCTTCTGCGTGTATCGGCTTACCGTGGAAATTCTTAGTCCGTTTCTTTTGCCGTCTTAGAATCTCTATACACGCCAATCTCCCTTCTGGTGCTTTCATATTTACCGGTTACTGCCCTGTCCGTTATATACCGGACAGGAAGATTCAGATTTTTACTGAAGCGGATTTCCGCCTCCATCCCCTCGCTGATGACTTCCCCGAACACCCATATTTCATCACACAGCCACAGCAGGTTCATCCCTGCCTGTCTGCCCAGTTCCCGTTCCTCCGGGATGTCGTCATTCAGCACAAGGGCATAAAAATGCGGAACGACCGGAGCCATCCCGCATTTCAATGCATACAGTGTATACCGTTTTACCCGCTCGATATGGGTTTTATGCATTTTGTTTTGAACCGTAGCAAAAAATCTCTGGTAATCTGGCTGTCCAGGGAATAATCAACCGCTGTCGCATAGATATCCGTAATCTTCTGGTAAAAACGCCTTTCACTGGCACGAATCTCCTGAATCTCGGAAATTAAATGCTCAAAATAATCTTCATCAAAAATCTGTCCATTGACCAGACGCTCTTTATCCAGCACATACCCCTGCTTTGCAAAAGTATCCAGTACCTTCGTCGCCCACTGACGGAACTGCGTCGCCCTAGCAGAGTTCGTCCGATATCCCACTGCAATAATGGCAGACAGCGAATAAAATTTGTACTGGTATGTTTTTCCATCATCTGCAGTTTGTGCAAATTTTGCACAAACTGATTTCTCTAATAATTCCCTACTTTCAAAGATATTTTTCAGATGCTTCGTGACCACGCTCCGGTCTACATCAAAAAGCTGTGCGATTGCCTTCTGTGTCAGCCAAACATCATGATTCTGCACCCGCACCTCAATCCCATCTTCGCCTGCATCCTTAGTAAACACAAGAAAATCAACAGTACTATTGCGTATCTGCAATTTCCTGCCTGCTGCTTCTATATCGTTTTTCGTATCCTGATGTGCCATAACACACATACCACCTTCCATGCCTGATCTGCTTTGAACAATGAATCCATATCTCCATTATACCGCAGACCGTTTTTTCTGTCATTTTCTTTTTTCATAATAACAGACAGTCCTTATAAGAAAACCACAGGCGGTCTATTCCACAGACCGCCTGGCAAAATCATATTTACTCTTTTTTTGGCATTAAGACTCTTATGATTCAATCTTATTTCATTTTCCATGTACCATCTACGTACCAATTACGTACCAATTCCGCATCAAACTACATGAAGATATAAAAACTTATATGGAAATCAAAAGTCTTGCATCCCCTGTATCTATGGGGATTTATCCCTTTCTATGAAGAAACATGGACTTTTATGAAACCGGCTCGCAAATTACGATTCCGAGCTGCATAACATTTCTTACCTGTTCAGAAAACCTTTAATTTCAAGGGTTTCTGCCTTTCTCTATATTTTTAACGATTTTTGTGCAAGCTTTTTACACACAACATACTATACCTTTTTATTCTATCCTCTCATACCGCTCAAACACTTTATCTTCCCCACATACATGTTTCGTTCCATCCGCATCTATAATAATGTAATCGTTCTCATGGATAAAGGTGCGTCCCCTCCGGTGTGTAATATATGGACATACGAAAAAACCGTCTTCATTCTTTACCTTAACTAGGGTATCTGTAACAATCCACACTTTCGTGACCACATCTGCCCACAGCTCAAAACCATCTTCAAGCCCTTTGTCCGGTTCGTATTTCACCACATCTGCTTCCATCTCAATTCTTCTGCATTTCATATGTATCCCCTGCCTTTCTTTTTTTATATTGTAATACAAAACAGAGGAAAAATCTATTGTTTTTCTATATTATATATCGTAAAAACCCAAAACCTTCATGTAAAAGTAAGTTTCCGTATATCAATCTGTTTATTATCAATGGTCCAGATCTGTTCCTTTGTGTGATACGTCAGCACGATCTCAAACTCTACACCGCTGGAGGACACGAGACAATAATACCGCTCGCCAAACACACTTACCGGTTTGTGCCATTTTACCTTCTCGATCTTTAATTTAAGATCTCCCAGCCGCACATAGACTGGCAGCACAACACCTCCGGTAGAAAAACTGGCGATCGCCGGAATCACCGTCTGTCGTTCATTATTCAGTTCCTCATTCACCCATTCTTTTTCCGTTTCAAAAAAAGACACAGCAATCACCTCTTTATTTAGTATAGGCTGTTGTGTCTTTATTATATCGAACATATATTCTGTTTTCAATGGGAATTGTTTCCAATTTCCTGTCACACCAGTTTGACAATCTAACCAAAGTAAACCAATTCTTCTTCCGGCGCTTCTGCTGGCTCCACCTTGTCTGCGTACAGCACTGGAAAATCCATATCATGCTTACGGCTCCTCTGGGTCTTTACCTTTACCGTCACTGTCACCCAGGAATTGGCGGCAAGTTCAGAAGCCTCGGGAAAATGGCACATAAAACCAATTTTTGCAATGTCGTCCTCGCAGCAGGTCATCGCCTGTCTGGAAGGCACAAAAGCATCCTTGGGGAAGGAACGGTTCCGATAGACCTGTCCTTTGAACTGGATGGTCTTGCCCACATATTTTTCCGGATGCTCGCTGATATCCAAATACCAGAGGCCAAAATCATCATCCTCCAGCGCAATAAAATTCTGGTTGATATCATAGGGAAGTTCCTCTGCAATATTGCTCTCCACCGTTCCGTCCTCTGCCTCAAACAGCACCTGCGCCCTTCGGTTGATCGCCTTTACACTTCTCCTGGCTGTGGGTTTATTCATAGAATCCGTACAGCGGTTAAAGATCACCAGATCTGACATCTGAAAATGCGCCATCAATAGAGGTTTCATATTGCTACTGTACACTTCATAGGTAAGAGCATTCACCGTCGTGAAGGTCTGCACCACAATCCAGTTTTCCGGCAGAACCTCTCCAAAAAGCCTCTCCATATCCCACATTCCATTGTATTCGATGACTACCCGGTTTGGTTTGTATTTTTCCTGAAGTTTCTTGCAGGTTTCCTCCGTAAACTCATCCTCTTCCTCGATGACCACACAGGAAATGCGGTTCTGCATAAGCAGTTCATCCTCCATCTCATGCTCTCCCTCTTCACAGAGGATCAGCAAAGTTTTGGATCCGTCGGAGAAATTTCCCTCCTCAATCACTTCCTGAATACAGGTAGTCTTTCCACTTTCCAAAAAACCGGTAAACAGATAGACCGGTATTTCTTTATTTCCAAACATGAACCTTTCCGCCTTTCTGATCTTTGATCCCCATTACTTTCCGATAAATAGTTCTCTCAGGCCGGCTTCCTCCAGCCCGGCACCGATCACACAGATTCTTCCTGTATAATCTGCGCTTCCGCGGCGGATCTCATATTCTCCGGGCACCAGATCAAAGTGAAACCATTCACCTTCCTCTGATGGCACAATTCCCTTTGCTCGGAGGATCGTCCCCAGCTTCACTTCTTCATCCGCGACCTTCTCCAAAATATCTTTTAGCTCCGTCTCTGAATATTTGTGGGCAGTCTCCATACCTATACTGGTAAATACATCATCGGCATGATGGTGATGGTGGTCGTGATCATGGTCGTGCCCGCAACCACAGCTGCACTCCTCTCCGTCGTGATGATGATGGTGATGCTCTTGCTCTTCGTGATCATGGTGGTGAACATGGCCGCACTCCGGACAAACCTCTGCCTCCTGCATAAGTTCCTTTTCAAGACTGTTTTCCTTTTCCATGGCAGCCAGGATCTGTTTTCCGTCGATCTCCTCCCATGGCGTTGTAATGATTGGCGCCTCTGCATTATGCTCCCGGATCAACTCCAGACATGTCTGGAGTTTGTCTTCTTTCATCGCCCCGGTACGGCTGAGCACAATGGTGCTGGCATGTTCGATCTGGTTATTATAAAACTCACCAAAATTTTTCATATACATTTTACATTTGGAGGCATCTGCCACCGTCACAGAACTGTTGAGCTTCACCGTCTCCTCCGGCAGTTTTTCCTTCACACCGAGAACTGCCTTGATCACGTCCGACAGCTTGCCTACACCGGAGGGCTCGATGATGATGCGGTCGGGAGAATATTTCTCCAGTACTTCACCCAGGGCAGTTCCAAAATCTCCCACAAGGGAACAACAGATACATCCGGAATTCATCTCTGTAATATTAATACCTGAATCTTTCAAAAAACCGCCGTCTATGCCGATCTCGCCAAATTCATTTTCGATCAACACCAGTTTCTCTCCCTCAAATGCCTCCTTGATCAGTTTCTTGATTAAAGTCGTTTTTCCAGCTCCCAAAAAGCCAGATACAATATCAATCTTTGTCATTTTTTCTTTCTCCTTTTTTTATTCCTTTATCCGGTTCACACCGCCTCAAAATGCTGATAATCCTTAGAATGCTTCCAGTCCCCACCCCAGGAAAATCCATATTTTTTAAAGATCTTATATACCTTATCGCCCCGGTGAATCATATAATCCTTGTATTTTCCTTTACACTTGGAAATCTCCCGGACTCTATATGCCCTGCTGTTTGCCGGCGCAATCCCATAAGACGTAATATAGGGATTGATTCTGGGGTTGATGTCTATGGCAAGGCCCAGGCTGTGCTTGGACAGCTTATTGGAATTCGCCACCTTCCGGTAATTAAATGCCGATGTATTGTTATCTGCCATCGACGCCTCATCCTCTGCTTCGTATTCATCCACCAGCTTCATCTTTTCTATGGGATACCTGAGTTTATAAAGCTGGTAGAACGCCTTCAATGTCCGGCGGGCGATCTTTTTATTTACGATCATCTCGCCTTCCTGCACATTTCCATCAAAATCAATATAGCGGATCTGCAAATAGCGCAAACTGCTCAGAGAAATTTTAGCGCCCTTCTTGTAGGATCTGCCCTGAATCCGTTTTTTTATCTCCTGGTCAATCTTCTGGGAGGTAAATCCCTTCTTATAGGTATATTTTCCACCCCCTGCAATACAGGGCTTCGCCGTCCACACCAGCGTTGTCGTGAAAACCAATGCCGTCACTGTAAAAATCCTGCACCATTCTCTCTTTGTCATCATCTTCTAACTTATACCTTTTCCTTTCAAAAGTCAAATCTTTCTCTCTATCTTACAACAAACGGAGCAATTAAACAAGACCGCTCTGCTTCTTTTTTCTCCTTTTCCAGCTATAGAAACCATAGGCGTCATTGACCAAAAATATAACAAAGCAGAGGATCATTGGCAGATATCTCAATTCAGACAGTGTTGCCATCACCCACAAAATAATAAGAACTACATCATTTGTGCCATAAGCCACTGCATACCAGGGACTTCTCAGCATCATCAGGCTGGAGGCCAAAAAACTGGTGGCGATGGAAATGGTACTAAACAATAGATTGGGCGTCTCAAACCAATCTAATACAAAATAAAACAGGATCGTCACAAGAATCGTGGCGACACTTAAAACCAACCAGGTCCCCGGTTTCAGGTGTTCTACCTTAACCTCCTTATCGTCATAGGGATTTTTCAGCCAGGTGACCACCGACATCAGCGCGATGGGCGCTGTCATTCCAAGATATGTAATCATCTCTCCCCAATACCGGAACTGAAAAGAAATGAGTGCGTATAAAATGCTGAACCCGACGGTAAGAATCTGCCCCAGCACGTCCCCTTTCGCCACAAAGATCAATGCTGTAACACCGACGAGAGAGGCTGCCAATGTCAGCCACGCGCCATTCCCTGACAGAATAAAAGACCCCGCTACCAGGATCACGGAAGCCACCCAGAGAACCTTTTCAAACTTGTTCAAATTTTTCACTGACTCGATCATCTTATCCTCCTTATCCGGCCAAAGCCAAAGAAAAAGCATCCATGACATATCTTCTATGACCTAACGATACATCTACGAATGCTTCCTGCATTTCTGCTACCCGGTGGCAGCTTTCTATATTAAAATCTTTCATTAGTATA
Organism: Eubacteriaceae bacterium; assembly: GCA_910575665.1. Lineage (GTDB taxonomy): Bacteria > Bacillota > Clostridia > Lachnospirales > Lachnospiraceae > Eubacterium_F. Next base: position 19,184 of record CAJTFB010000044.1, on the reverse strand, counting down.
CCACTTGCATAGAAAGGCGTCAAGGACTCGAAAAAAAGAATCTGTGAAAAGAATCTAAAAAAGACTTGATTTTCTCAGCCTGACGTGATATTATAGTTGTCGGAAGTTTTTTCGGGGTATGGCTCAGTTTGGCTAGAGCGCATCGTTCGGGACGATGAGGCCGCAGGTTCAAATCCTGTTACCCCGATAAAGAAAAGGCAGAGCAAAAGCTCTGCCTTTTCTTATCTGATAGGAAAGTTCTCAATTCGCGAAGCTGATTCCTAAAAGATGCACGCTTCTCAGCCGCACCTTTTATTCAGGCAACCCACGAAGCCGAGCGGTCTCGCAAAGCGTGACGCTCGGCTTCGCCATTCATATTCCGGACAGCCATTACAGAAATACTATTTTTACATAGCTCAATGGCGTGAATCTGGACCCTGTTTTGTCCTGCGCCATCAAACTAACCTCATGCTACCGCCTACTTAAACTTCACAGCAGTTCCATATGCCATAACTTCTGCTGCTCCCTGCATAACTGCCGCTGAGGCATACCTGACATTCACGATCCCATCCGCTCCCAGGCTCTCCGCTTCTGCAACCATTCTCTTCGTGGCAAGAGCTCTTGCCTCATTCATCATATCGGTATATGCTTTGAGCTCTCCTCCCACAAGGGTTTTAAAACTCTGGGTAATATCCCGCCCTACATTTCTTGACTGAATCGTGCTTCCTTTTACCAAACCAAGCATCTCCAGCTCTTTTCCACTGATTGTTTCAGTATTGACTAAGATCATCTTCTTCTCCACTCCTTATCTCTTTTATTCTGCTCACAGTCACGCCGATCATCACTCCCGCCAGGGCAAGGGGCACAGAGATAAGAAGCCCCTTCACCAGAATTGACACACTGCTAATCAACACCAGCACTATCGAGGCGATCATTTTCTTTCCATGAAGGTTCATGTAGCTCGACAGCGCGAATCTGAACCCTGTTTCGTCCTGTGCTAGCACAATCCGAAATCTTCGACCTCCACTTGTGATTTTTCAATTTACAAGGAAACGGAATGAAACGTACTGGAGGTACGTTGATTGACGTTGACGTAGTAAATTAGAAAATCACAAGCGGAGGCAGGGTTCAGATTCGCGCCGTCAAGCTACACATCCATCCCCTCATCTTTTAACGTATCCTTCACACCGGCCACAACTGCTGTGACAGCTGCCACGACTACGATCACCGCAATGATGACGATTGCTACACCACCTGTAAGAATTCCCATCATCTAACACCTGCCTTCCATCTAAAAATATACTTGAAGTATCAATATCGGGAACAAAAGATATTCTGTACCCAACATCACAAATTATTTTTCTTGTACCATATTTTCTATACACGCTTTTTTTGCCAATAAGTCCGTCAAGACTTATTTTACCATAAAATCATAAATGATACAATCCAAATCCAGCTTGAGTTCAGGACAAATTAAATGATTAATACTGCAACCTTTGACTTCTTAGCATCCTTCAGAATACTTTTTAAGAAATCGGATATTTCATTGCTGCTCATGTTTTTAGAAAGTCCTGATTCATAGATTGAATCTATGACGATTAATTCAGAGTACTCTGAATTCACAAATTTCTTGGCGGCGATTAAAGCATCAACGGAATCACATTTTACAAGGGTAAGATAATCATGAATAATATCATGTGCTCTTGCCTGTGTCCGGGTATATGCATTTCCACCGTCAAGGTACATAATGTTTGCTCCGATTATTTCTTTCTGCAGAGAAGAAATAACCGTAAAAGCTAAAAGTCTGCTATTCATATGCATCTCTCCTTCTTAACTTTTAATCATACTCTCTATTTTTCAAATCGTCAAGTGAGATAAATTTCATTTCTTTTTCCAGTTGAGTTGCTTGTTGGTGACAACTTACGGAAACTCAAGAATCCCAACTTTTGATATATAATGAACAAAATTGATTTATCTCACAAAACACCTTTCACAAATCCTTCTTTTCTCAAATCCAATAAAATCCGAAAAGAATAGCCCCTCTTCTTTCCCCCTTTCCAAACCCTGATTTGTAAAACATCTTGATTTTTTGCGAAATAACGAGTATAATGAATTTAGTTGTAAATTTTATTCACAGGAGGTATTTTTTATGAGACGAAAAATCATAGCAGTCTGCCTTTCCGCAGCTGTCTTACTGTCCGCTCTCACACCAGGCGGAACAGCAGACGCAGCGGCAAAGCCAAAACTGAAAACAAAAAAGATTTCTGTTTCGGTTAAAAAGAGCAAAACCATCAAAATTACAAAAAAGGGGAAATTCAAGATTTCCTTCCAATCCAAAAACAAAAAAATTGCAAAGGTTTCTTCCAAAGGAAAAGTAACCGGACAGAAAAAAGGACGTACAAAAGTTATCGTTTACTACAAAAAGGGCAAAGCAGCCAAAAAGAAACTGGGCACTGTTTCCGTAACAGTCACATCCAAAACGACCCCGACCCCGGCTCCAGCTCCGACCGCATCCACAGTGCCGCCGGCACCTACACCAAATATGACCAACCCGCCAGCGCCATCACAGACACCAGGCGGTCAGACACCTGAAACACCGGTGCCCACACCAGAGGGACCAACTCCGATGCCTACCCTGGATCCGAACAACCTGGCGACTGTAAATTATCCTACACTGTATTCCGATATTCCGGACCTCGATATCATCCGCCAGGGAGATGCCTATTATATGGTGAGCACAACGATGAATATGTGTCCGGGAGTACCGATTATGAAATCTACTGATCTGGCGCACTGGCAGATCGTAAATTATGTGTACGATACCTTTGAAAATGATGATATTGCAAATCTGAACAATGGCAAAAACATGTATAAACATGGTTCCTGGGCAGCTTCTCTCAAATACAACGAAGCAGAGGGCAAATACTATGTTGCATTCAACAGCAACGACCACGGATTTTACATATATACGACCACAGATATCGAAAAGGGAACCTGGACAAAATATTCCACGAAAAACAAATACCATGATCCAGCGCTGTTTTTTGATGAAGGTAAGATGTATGTCTTCTCCGGAAGCACACTGCAGCAGCTTGAACTGGATGAGTCCAGCAATGCTGTCAAACCAGTGGGAAGTTCCGTAAAACTCTTTACCAAAGACGATAAGAAATGGGGTCTGTGGGAAGGAGCACATGCCTACAAAGTTGGAGAATACTATTATCTGTTCATCATTGCTTCTCCACAGAGCGGGTGGATGCGCACCGAAGTATGCTACCGTTCTAAGACTCTGGAAGCTGGCGACTGGGAAGAGCAGATCATCTATCAGGGCGGCTGCGGCGGCAATGGCGCTGGTCTCGCCCAGGGTGGAATCGTTGATACCCAGTACGGAGACTGGTATGGCTTCCTCTTCCAGGATCACGGCGGCGTAGGACGTATTCCATCGATTGTATCTGTAAACTGGAATTATACCGACAGCGACGGCAACAGCTATGAGGACTGGCCAATGATGGGCACCTACGATGCGGATGGAAACTTCACACCGAGCAAAGCAGAAGATTCTGTTCAGATCAATCTGAATGACAGCGGCCTCAAAAATTATTTCGTAGATGATGACGACTTTACTTACGCAGAAGGAGATAAACTGAAGCTGGTATGGCAGTGGAACCACAACCCACAGAACGATTTCTGGTCCGTAACTGACAATCCTGGATATCTTCGTCTGACGACAGATAGAGTGGTAGACAATATTATGTTTGCCCACAACTCACTGACCCAGCGTACCTACGGTCCTTCCTGCAAATCTGAGACAAAGATCTCCATAGGACAAATGAAACCAGGGGATTTCGCAGGTCTGGCTTCTGTATCAGATAAGCCAGCCATGATCGGCGTAATGTGCGATGAGAACGGTGACAAATACATCACCCAGGCATCTTCACCATTCCCGACAGGCACTGGCACAGAGACTAAAATAAACGGCCAGGCACCAGAAAAGCTTTCCGACGATGCCGAAGTGTACCTGAAGATTGAGTATAGTTTCTCCACTAACGCGAACCAGGACAAGGCAAACTTCTTCTACAGCCTGGATGGCACCAACTGGACCAAACTGGGTACAGAACAGAAATTGGGCTTTTCTACAAGTACCACATTTATGGGAACCAGAACTTTCTTGTTCAACTACGCAACAAAAGAAGCAGGCGGATATGTAGATTTTGATTATTATAAGATCTATGACTGATCCCATATAGAACAGTTCAAATTCGCGCCATCGAGCTGCGTGCAGTCCACAACGGACTGCACGTTTTTTATCTCTTCAATCTATATTTCCTACCAGGAACCTTTTATCCCACCGTGCATATGTTATATTAAAACACCAGAAACCCAAATATAAAAGGGGGATTTTTATTATGCCTGAGAATCATGAAAGCTCACCAGAAATCCTTTGTGAATCCTTCGACCCGCCATGCAAAGAGGTATGCAAAAAGATCGGCTATCAGTACGCTGATATCAGCGTTCCCATTGAACTGAAGCCAAACGCAACCATCGGCTGCATTGAATCCGAGTGCTGTGGTGAACCTTCGGTGTACTGCAAAGAAAATTACACCGGGAACTCCTGCGAGATCACTGTCACTCAGAAAATTCTCATTAAGATTCCTGTAGAATTCAATGTGATCGCCTGTGTAGGGGAGGAACAGATTTCCTGTGGAGATGACGACCCCTGCTGCTAAATCTTTTCCTAGCTCGATGATATTAGGAAAAACAAAAATAAAAACCCTTTACGTCTGCCGGGATGTAAAGGGTTTTTATTTCATAGAAACAAAACTAATAATTTGAACCACAGTTGAACTTTCTGCCAGGGTATGCTATAATCTCCTTTGAACCAATGCGATAAATTGAACTTCAGAGAGGGGACGAGCAGAATATGGCAAGAGAATCTTTTGCAGAAAGATTAAAAAAGGCAATGAATGAACGTGGAATCAAACAAGTGGATCTGATCCGATATGCCCAGGAACAAGGCGTAAAACTAGGTAAAAGCCACATCAGCCAGTACGTAAGTGGGAAAACGGTTCCCAGAGCCGATATGGTTCATTTTCTGGCCGGGGCGCTACAGGTAGACCCGGACTGGCTTAATGGAATCACTCCCGAACAGGAGACGGAAGGAGAAACAGATATGCGAGAATTTAAAAAATCATCTAAATTAGACCATGTATTATATGATGTCAGAGGTCCGGTGGTTGAGGAAGCCACCCGGATGGAAAACACAGGAACAAACGTTTTAAAATTGAACATTGGAAATCCCGCCCCCTTTGGTTTCCGTACTCCCGACGAGATCATCTACGATATGCGCCAGCAGCTGACAGAATGCGAGGGATATTCCACGGCAAAAGGTTCTTTTTCAGCCAGAAAGGCCATCATGCAGTACGCACAGCTCCGGCAGATCCCCCATGTGTCCATTGAGGATGTGTACACTGGAAATGGTGTCAGTGAATTGATCAACCTGTGCATGTCCGCCCTGCTCGATAATGGCGATGAGATCCTGATCCCCTCCCCGGACTATCCACTTTGGACGGCATGTGCCACCCTTGCCGGCGGAAAGGTCGTACATTATCTATGCGACGAACAATCGGACTGGTATCCAGATCTGGAAGACATAAAAAAGAAGATCAACAGCCGGACTAAAGCTATTGTTATCATCAATCCCAATAACCCAACGGGTGCTCTGTACCCCAGAGAGATCCTACAACAGATCGTGGAGATCGCAAGGAAACACCAGCTGATCATTTTCTCGGATGAGATCTATGACCGTCTGGTCATGGACGACGAAGAGCATGTCTCCATAGCCTCCCTAGCTCCAGACTTGTTCTGCGTCACTTTTAGCGGATTGTCAAAGTCCCACATGATCGCCGGCTTCCGCATTGGCTGGATGATCCTCAGCGGCAATAAAACAATGGCAAAAGACTATATCGAGGGAATCAACATGCTTTCAAACATGAGGCTCTGTTCCAATGTTCCAGCCCAGTCCATCGTTCAGACCGCCCTGGGAGGATATCAGAGCGTAAAAGATTACATCATACCCGGCGGGCGGATTTACGAGCAAAGAGAATACATTTACAAATCTCTGACGGATATCCCAGGCATTACCGCGGTAAAACCCAAAGCAGCATTTTATATCTTCCCTAAACTGGACGTCAAAAAGTTCAATATCATGGATGATGAAAAATTTGCTCTGGATCTGTTACGTGAAAAACACATTTTGATCATTCACGGCGGAGGCTTTAACTGGAAACAGCCAGATCATTTTCGTGTTGTCTATCTTCCCCGGGTAGAGGTTTTAGAGCAGGCTTCAAAAAAAATTGCTGATTTTCTCAGCGGATACCGCCAATGAAAAAGGTGGCGCAGCCCTCTCTCACGCTTTTCCTCCATGAGATTGAGCTGCGCCCAAAATATTAATTATTTATTTGGTGCTGTCAGGTTCGCTTAATGAAGCTAACCTATTTTCTTTGTCTTCTTACTGCTGTAAGACCCATAAATGGTTTTCCCTGAAGATTTCACAAAAGCTCTTGCGCGGAAATAATATTTCTTTCCCTTACGAAGCTTCTTGATCGTACAGGATAGTTTCTTTGTGGTGATCTTCTTCACATTTTTCTTGAATGACTTATCCGTTGCATAAACGATCTGGTAACCAGATGCATTTTTCACCTTATTCAGTTTGACAAGGCACTTATTTTTCCCCTTCTTCTTGACACTGGCTATCTTTGCTTTTCCAGGTTTGACCACGGAAGGTTTTGCACTCTCACCAGGTGTTGCCGGTGTCGGAACAGGAACGGGCGGCGCCGGTGTCACCGATGGTGTCGGACTCTGAGCCGGCGGCGTTGGCTCTGGATTCTCAGGCTGTGGAACTTCCTTCTTCGTAAACTGCCAGGTATCCAGGTTAAACAGCTTTGCATTTTCCTCACCGCGGAATATAAAGTACAGATCATGTACCCCAGTGACCTCTTCACTCAGTTCTATGGTAAAATCCTCATATGTATTTGTGCTTCCGGTGTCGGTGATCTCTACTGTGCCAATCTGCCGCTCATCATCGGTGCCGTAGTCCAGCCACAGCTCAATACTTCCGGAGACTGTGTCACAATTCGGATTGAATATTACGTTTCCTTTATTATCCTCGGTGAGATCCGTTGCCGGAAGCCCCTCGCCGCAGGCTGCGGATACCGTAAAAGTCTCTGCCCTGGTATCACCAAAATCTACGTTCGCCACCTTAATATAGTCATTGTTATCGATATCGCATACGGCGACGCCAAAAAGGGCTGCGGACTTCCAAAACGCTTCTTTTCCGGTAACCGGATCAATATCCGTACAGGTTGCCTTTGCTTTCGTCTTAACGCCCTTCCCCGTACCATTAAACCCTCCGGTCACGCCGTCCAGATTGGATGCCCAGCAGATCGTCTCCGCCTGGTTCAGTTCATAAGGATTCAGAGTTCCAACAGGATCTACACTGAAAAATGGCGTGCCCTTTGTGGTGTCTTTGATCCCCTGTTCGAGAAGAGCCGCCACATTATCTCCCGTCTCCTTAACGATCAGGTTGTTCTCATCATAAGAGAATTCTTTGACGCAGACAGAACGGTCCGATCCAGTTCCGCCCACCAGCATTTCATTCAGATAAAATAAATAGTTACGACCTTTAAATTCTATCACGCCTGGATGAATACAAGAGTAGCCAAACTCACGGTCCATCACCAGCCCCCGGTAGGTCCATGGTCCAATAGGAGTAGGAGCCGTGGAGTATTCCACTGTTTCGCCTGGAATACGTCCTCCCACAAAAAACATGAAATAATCATCTGTGCCTTCCTTGCCGTCATCGTGCTTGATCACCCAGGGCCCCTCTTCAAAAGCACAACGTTTCTGCTCACTGCCACTGGGTTCTGCTGGGAACTTTCCCGTCTTATCTTTCCCCTGGGTAGGTTCCCCAAAGGAAGCATAACCCTCGTCTCCATAGGTCTGGAAACTGTGAAGCCCTGGACGCACTTTCCCAAGAATCGTATTTTCACTCTTGCTAAACCGGGTGTCAATGGTATTCTCTTCCTCCGATATCACACCATCCCCGTCCGTATCTGGATCTACATCCAGCAGGTCATCTGTAAGTTTGCAGTAACGCAGATAGGGGTTGCCCCAATACAAATAGTAATCATAATTTTCTACATCTTCCGGGTTTCCATGATCCTCTACCAGCACGGTGGGATCAATATTTCCCCCTTCCCAGCCACCATCAATAAGATACTTGCCAGGTGTCGCATCCTCAAAGGGACCCCATGGGTTATCCGCCACAGCCACATCGATCTTCGTACCATTAAATGGAGCGAAAAGATAATATTTATTCTTCCACTCACCATCCTCAAATACAGGTTTTGTCACAACATGCTGTGCCCAGGCACGCCAATTGTTTGTTCCATTAAAAGTTTCCGCATGTGCGATCTGGCCATGATCGGTCCAGTTCACCATATCTTTCGTTGAAAAACAGCGCCATTCATTCATAAGGCTCCATTCTGTAGACGCAGTTTCCCGCCGTTCATCCCTTGTGGTGTATACATACAGTGTATCCCCGACTACGATAGGCGAAGGATCCGCCGTATACATTGTCTGCACAATGGGATTTTCCGCTTTCACATTTATGCTGTTTGGCATGCAGCACAATGTGCCGATACAGACGGCAAGGGAAACCGCCAATATTCTTTTAAAGTACCTTTTCATTCACATTACCTCCTTCTGCCTAAACTGATTAATACTATTATAACAAGAAAAAATTTCATTAACAATGACCGATACACTCGAAAATAGGTGACGGATACTAAGATGATTCAAATATGATCAATTGTACTTTTTATCCCTGCTTTATACTGCTGAAAATCTTCCTGGCCCCTACAGCGATCATAAGGGACACCACACCGGAAAATAGAACAACCACATATTCAAATCCTCTGCAGATCTGAAACAGAACACCATAAAATGCATTGCCCAGAGGCTGTGCACACATGGAAACGGTAAGGATAACTGCAATCACTTTACCAATTAAATTTTGCGGAGTTTCCGTCTGGATAAAAGACATCATCTGCACCGTCAAAATTGTCGAACATACCATAATACTAAAACAGCACAAAGTAATTACAACATAGTTTATGATGCCAGAGGTAAACAGGATCAATGCAGCGCCGATGGGAAACACACATATGGCACATACCGTGATAAGATTACCGGATTTTTGAATCGATAGTTTCTTCGCAAAAACACCTGCACAGATTCCCCCTGCCAGTCCTCCTGCTCCCAGCGCTCCCTGGGCAAAACCATACAGTCTGTTTGCCAGCACCACCTCTAAATCCAATACCTCTGTTACGAGATAGGGCAATGCCACAATCATCATCGCGGACAAAAACAGATTGATTCCGCAGATCACCACAAGAGTCTTTCCGATTACAGGCTTATCTCTCCGAATAAACCGCACACTTTCTCCAAAATCATTTCTGACTGTTTTCCATATGCTTCCATCCAAAACCTGCTTTTGGAACGGTATCTTAATAAAAAGTTCCATCACTGCTGAACTGACAAAACATACCACGCATACCCATAATACCGGCTTCAATCCATATACGCTGTACAAAACACCACCCAGGACGGGACCGAGCAAAGAGGCAAAAGAAGTTATGGTATTGATCAAAGAATTTGCCACCATAAAATGATCCTGATCTACCAATGCCGGTATACTTGCCTGCACTGAAGGCTGATACGCACTGGCAATGCCATATAGAAGCATCAGTGTAACCGTCAGCAGGACAATGACATTGACTCCATTCATAAGCAGAGAACATACTAATATAACCGCCGCCGTAAAGAAGTCCAATACCACCATAATATTTCTCTTATTCACCCTGTCCGCAACGATGCCGCCGATGGGCGACAAAAGGATCGCCGGAATAAAAGCACACGCCGTAACCGTTCCGTAAAGTGCCGAAGAACCGGTGAGATTCAGCAAATACAGTGGTAGTGCAAATCTTAATGTGGCGTTGCCAAACAAAGAAATAATCTGGCCAATAAGAACAAGTGTAAAATCTTTTGAAAATAGTTTTTGATCCATGTATGCCTCCCTCGTTGTTTCATTTGTTTTTTTGGTAGATCGATGTCAGCTCCTGCAGCCGTTCTGACATTTCGCGGTCTACAATATCCAATCCAAAGCCCTGCAGCATCTGACGGAATATCATCATCTTGCGATAAGATTCTTCCTCCGAATCGTCAAATATCATTGGGTTCATCCAGACGTTTGCCACTAGTAAGATCATCTCGGCCAGCTGCTCCGGATAATCGGTCTCAATAGAACCATCTGAAATCCCCTCCTTGATAATTGGCAGAAGATAGTCTGGCGCCACCTCTTCTATCGTTTCATGCAACAGGCTAAAAAGCAACCTTGGATTATTGTGAAAATTCGGAACCACGGTAAATATATCATTCTGCACAGGACGGTTGATCGATTCTTTAAAAATGGTTTTCAGCTTTTCTTTTCCACATAAGTCAGAACGATCGCGAATGGCGGCAAGCATTTGGTCGGACTCTGCCGTCATTCTGTCTGAAACAGCAATTAAAATATCTTCTTTAGACTTAAAATGATGATAAATAGCACCTTTGCTAAGCCCTCCCAATTGATCGATGATATCCTGAATGGACGTACGTTCATAGCCTTTCTCCATGAACAGACGATAGGCAGCGTCCAATATCAATTGAACCGTCTCTTCTGGATGCTTATTTCTTGCCACTGTTTTTCCACCTCACTTTTACATACCGTTAGTATGTATTCATATTATCATACCAACGGTATGTTTGTCAAGAGTTTATTATTACAAAACGCTTAAAGCGAGGTATGGCCAGATCCACAATTATTGTTGTATTGTATATAAGATTATGATATAGTTTAATAACGGAAAAAAACAGCAGTAAATATCCTTTACAAATGAAAAACCGGAGGAAATTATGAGAAAATTTATTTTGATATACACTTTATGTACGATTCTACTAGTCGGATGTATGGAGAAAGAGTCCGAACATACGACGCCAGTTACAAAAAGCGCAGTAAGTATTGAAACCAATGACGAACGGGGCACAAAAGCGGAGCCAACAGATGAGGCCGCTTCTAAAGAGATCAGCAGGGATCCTGCTGAAATACGGAAACTAAAGTATGATACAGCAAAAGAGTTAATTAAAAAACAACATTTTAATGAAGCTTATGATATATTAATATCACTAAGTGCCCATGTAAACAAATTTCCTGACTTATTCAGCCTGATTAAAAATGTTAGACTATCTGAATTAAAAAAACAGAAAAAATGGACAGATGACGAAGGCAAAGATCGAATTATAGTATCAGGTAATACAGTCAAGGTTAAATTACATTACACTTCAAAAAACTGGAAGGACAAAGTTGCAAATTACACTGGAAAAATAAGCAAAAAACGATGTACAACAAGCAAGATTGCTGTTGTACATAACGGTAAGGTGGATTATATTCTTTCGGCCAGTAACAGTGGTGACAGCCTATTCTACGGAGAGTTATCCTATGAAGTTTATGATGCACGAGAAGGTGAAGACGTAAACTTATTTAGTAAACAAGGTTTAGCAGATTATAAAGAATCTGAGAAGCAATATGAAGAAAGTTTAGAAAAAAAGAAACAAGAAGGAAAAAGTTCTCAAAAAAGCATAGAAAAGCCCACCCCACAAATCGGCATGACGGCTAGTGAAGTAGAGGCTTCCTCCTGGGGCAAACCAGTGAGAAAGAATATCACGGAATATCCATGGGGAAAACGAGAGCAGTGGGTATATTCTATTTATAGATATATTTATTTTGAAAACGGCAGAGTCACTTCAATTCAATGGACTGAATAACTACTAAAATGCAATGAATACAGAAATTATTAAGAGTAACCGCAGAACGATAGAACTTAAAATATGCACAGACGGGCACATCCGGGTACGCGCTCCATTTTATATGACGGATGCGGAGATCGCAGATTTTCTAAACAAGAAAGCCAACTGGATCGCCAAACACAGAACCCGGATGAAAGAGAGACAGCAAAAGAAAGCGCAGGAAACACCCGTACAACAGCTTAGTCCACAAGACATCCGTGCTCTGGCAGATCAGGCAATGCAAATAATTCCAGATAAAGTGCGTTTTTACGCCGAAAAGATCGGTGTGGATTATGGGCGGGTCACCATCCGTAACCAGAAAACCAGGTGGGGAAGCTGCAGCGCGAAGGGAAACCTGAATTTTAACTGCCTATTGATGCTGACGCCGGAAGATGTTCAAGATTATGTGGTAATTCACGAATTATGCCACCGGAAGGAAATGAACCACTCCCCCAGATTCTGGTCAGAGGTGGCAAAAATCATGCCGGACTATAAGAATAGTAAGATCTGGCTGAAAGAAAATGGCAATGATATCATAAGAAGGATGCTGGGATAATTGCTATGTTACATTTTCGGCATAGGCGCTGTATAAACACCCAATTTATGAAAATTATACCATTCTGTTATTTTATCTTCACTTGCAACCTTTATAGCAAGCAAAATCTCTTTGGCAAACTCCAAAGGCGCTGTGCCATTGGCTGTAATAACATTTTTGCCACTCACTGCCTGCTTTGAAATATATCTGGCCTCTCCCGTGTAAGCAGCCCCTGCCCATTGCTTCATGTCATTCAGATCATTGCCAGTATGACCTACTTCATTCAAAACACCAGTTGTCGCCAAAAAACCAGAAGCATCACAAATACCGCCTAATACCCTGCCCTTTTGATAGCAATCCTTTACCAGTGCCGCCACCTGCTGTGCATTTTCGTTTCTCCATGTCATGCCGCCAATTAGAACAAGGGCTTCATAGTCCTTTGGAACAGACTCCAAATCATAATCCGGCAATACCCGGAAACCGCCTATGGATTGTACGCAATCCTTTGATAACGATACCGTCTTAATATCATACTGCTCCTGTCCTAACATAGCAATAGCAGATGAAATATATGCTGCTTCCCAATCGGCATACTGCTGTAAAATTACAAATAAAATTGTTTTTTTCATATTCTGTTACCCCCTATGCACTCCATACTAACCTATATTCCAATTTCCGTCAAGGAAAAGTTGTCAAAGTGCCAAATCTATTCCGACTATTCTTCTCTCCTGATCTCTATCATCCAATCTGGAATACCTGGATATTTTTTACATAGTGATTTCAGTATATTTTCACCTTCCAGTATATAACAGGGATCACATATTTTGTTTCGTTCCAGCCAGGTCATTACCAAAAGGCCTTCCAACTCATCCAGATGCGACCACCAGTCTATACCCCCGCTGAAATCCTCCGTCTCTGCAAGACTAGATATCAGATCATCCGCACCCTGCCAATCATCTTCATATTCCGCAAGATACAACGCCATATTTGTGACTGCAAAAGCATCCTTGTCTTCCCATACTGACAGCATTATCTCCTTAAACTCACCCAATGAGTGAGTTTTTGTCTCACGGCGCCGGATCATATAACATAGATTTGTACTTCCATTCGTACAATGCAGCTGATGCGCCTGGGCAAATCTCTTTTCTGCTTGTTCATAATCATGTTGCGAGTAATAAGCAAAACCAAGATGTACCAGACCTGCCGGATACATTTGCACAGCTGATAAATTTACTAATAACCCCGCATAAAGCTCCGGTATCCTCCTTATCAAACTTTCCTTTAACAACGCTTGTAATCCATCTGAAAACAAATCCGCGTATTTATCCACATCTGCATAATCCTCAATGCTCTGATAAAGAAATAACAAATATTTTTTACTTGTATGAAAAGCCTCTATCATCTTTTCAGCTTCAAAGGCATTTTGCAGATATTCCAGAACAAACAGCTCCCCGATCAGGTTCCAACGGTGAGAGGATACCATCCCATTCAAACTTTTCATTAACACTTCGAAATAGCTGATCCAGCTTGTCCCGCTTAGCGCAGAATTCTTTTACAGAGGCAATATCCTTCTGCAAGTACCCTGGAAGGGGATCATTAATTCTCCATCCTCCAGTAGCTGTAGCGTAGACCAGCAGCCTCTCCACTGCCCTATATACATTTTTATTCCCCTGACAAAGAACGGTTTCCCAATGCTTTTTATATCTGTGGATGATTTGTTTCAAAGCCGATCTTCGGATCACGATAACTAAATAATGAATCTATGGGCTGGGGTAACCGAATTTGATCCACAACCCTGGCAAAAGAATTTGGGTATTCCAAGGAGGCAAGGATTTTTTCATACTGCCCTGCAAAAGTCTGTGTCTGATCTTCTATCATCTCTTTTACATTATGTTCCCAGGTATCCAGCCGGACACATATTTGATCGGTGACCTGATTGAAGGGCAGCCAGTCAGAAAGATTCCAGTTCTGCGATCATATCTTCTTCCAGCCATAAACATCTTATTTCGCTAAAAAAGGGCTGACTGAAAACCGCAGCCCTCTAAAGAATTGCCTTCGGCCATTCTCTTGCTCTGCAAATAAGAACTTTCCTATAAGATAAAAAAGACTTTGGATTTCTCCAAAGCCTTTTTTCTTGCCATCAAAATAAATTCAATTATCTCTAAAATTATCCAATGCTTAATCCTCAATATAAAGTGACATTGCCTTATAGGTATTCATCGTGTTTGTGTCCGCCTCATTAAAAGTGGTAGTATAGGACGATAAATTTCCAGTTGGATCCAATGCACAACTCACTAATTTTGTATACGCATCGTAAAATTCTTTTAAGGCACTATATGCATCCTCGTACTCCTCTGGTGGATTCTTCAATTCTTTCATTAATGCCTGCACTTCTTCCTGATTACTTTTGATCTCCAGTCTGTCACTTGCAAATTTACCATCGGCGAAAAGATTACCGAGTGCAGTATTAAAGTCATCCACAAAATGGGTCTCAAAAGAATACGTTCCTTCTTCTTTTGTATATTTATCCGTCTCCGGGTCTTCCTTTTCATAAATCGCATTACTCCAAACGCTATGAATCAAATTCCCAACAGATTCAGCTTTTGCTGCCCCTTCAAACATTGTATAAACCGCATTGCTTAATTTCTCATGATATGTAGCAGAAATTCTCTCTGCACGCTTTTGTTTTATAACAAAGCCTGCCACACAACCAACTACCAATACTGCAATAACTACAAGAATTATATTCCTTTTTTTCTTATTAATTGATAATCTCACATTGGTAAGTTCAACCTTTTGTGGCTCTTCTTCACTTTCAATGCTTTCAATCGGACATCCGCAATTAGGGCAACTTGTATCCGTATCAGATAACACGGCACCGCATTCCAAACAATTCTTTTCTATAATAGGTTCTTCTATTAGGCTTGCACCACAATGAACGCATTCTGTTGCCTTTTCCGATATTTGTTCCCCACATTCAGGACAATTAATTAATGACATAGTATATTCTCTCTTTCCTCTTTCGTAGTATTATTTTGTTATTATACTACATATTAAGGAAAAAGTCCAATATTTTTCCAGCTGAGTTTTTCATATATTAGTTTTGTAGTCTTATTCATTGTTGTCAGATTTTATATCTTTAATATACATAGATATGCAGATTATCGTTAAAATTGTTTCAACAACGGGCTGAGCCGCAATCACACCATTCAGTTTCCAAAAATAATTCAAAATGATCACTCCCGGAATAAACAGTACTGCATTTCTAAGAACTGTAATGATTAGAGATTTTATTGCCTTTCCTAACGCCTGAAAATAACTCGTCATCATATTGATAACACCAAACATAGGAGCTGACAGGCAGAGGATCCTCAAAAAGTATCCCGTTTGTTCAATCAAAGCACCCTCCTGTAGAAACATAGCGGCAAGCGGTGTTTCCGCCATAGTAATATCCCACTGACTACCATTGATGCCGCCCCTGCTTCCCTTACTGAACGGGTTTTTTCCTATATGAAGTATAAATGCGAAGATGAGACCTTAAAAGGAATAGAGCAGGCTGCTTTTCATCTTCACTGTAGTGCAAGACAGCTTCAAAGAATTCTGAATCAAAGTGAAACCAACGGATTAGTCAAAAAACTGGGGAAGGGGACATACAAGCTGATATAAAGCAGAATGATACTGTTAGCCAAGAAATCTCCCTCACTTTCAGTTAGATAAATATAATTAAATCCCATTATGCGATACAAAAATTGAAATATGTATCTGGGTATGGTTCATCTGCCAGAACATAATGCCACCATTCGTTACAGTAGGCTTCAAATCCGCTGCTCTCCATGATATGACGCAAACATTCCCGGTTTCTTGATTCTTCCTCTGTCAATCCATTTGCCGTGTGATGAGACCGTTCATCCATAAAATCAAAGTCTCCGCCCATAGGCACAAGCATACCGGTATCTAAACGAAATATCGTGAGATCAACCGCACCTCCGCGGCTATGGCTGGACTGTGAGGCCACATATCCCTTTACAACCATCTCATTCCTCTTTATATTCGGGTAATATCGCTTTTTCGTCAGATTGTTCTCCGGGAGTGACGCCCAATGCAGAAAACAATCTACCGCACACTGGGGGCGATAACCGTCCCATAGAAGCAACCCATATCCCTGTTTTCTGGCAAGTTTTTGAGCTTTGCGTAAAGCAACTCCCAGCTCTTTTGTTCCCACAATACGGTTCACCTTATATCCCTCCACCGGTTTGCCTGTGAAATTATCCCATGTGGCATATTTGGCGTCCCAACGGACACCGGGCAGCATTTCATCTAAAAAAATAAAGTTTTTTTCCATCGTGTTTACCTCCTGAGAGCCAGTTCAATCAAACGATCAATGAGTTCCGAAAGGGTAAAGCCTGCCGCAGTCATCATGCGGGGATAGCGACTATATGAAGTAAAACCAGGCATGGTATTCACTTCATTGAGGACAATATGCCCGTCCTCCCGCAAAAACAGGTCAATGCGGGCCAGACCTTTGCACCCAAGAGTCTGATAAATCTTCTTAGCTGTTTCCTGAATCCGTTCCCTTACCTCCTCCGGAAGGTCAGCCGGAACTTTAATCGTTGCATTTTCAGACCCCTTTTCAGGCTGCGCTTCCTGATGAATCTTAAAGAAGCCATGTTTTAGGCTGATCTGATCGACTTCGCCGACAATTAGATCAGTACCAGTTCCCAATACAGCGCAGCCGACCTCACTCCCGGAAACCGCCTGCTCAACCAATACTTTTCTGTCGTATTTCTTCGCTTCCTTTATCGCTGTGCATAAATCTTCCGCTTTCTCTACCTTGTTTACTCCAAAGGAAGAACCAGAGCGTGCAGGTTTCACAAAAAGGGGAAAAATAAACTTCTCTGTTTCCAGGTTGTCGCTGTTCTGAATGATCTGGAAATCAGGGACTTCAATACCTGCATTTTTTACGACAGTATAAGCAAGCGATTTGTCCATGCAAATTACAGAACTTTGAATATCACAGCCAACATAGGGAATACCCGATAGTTCCAGTAACCCCTGTATTGATCCATCTTCCCCAAATTTCCCATGAATCATCGGAAACACTACATCCACAGACTGGGGTTCATATCCATCCTTTTTTTGTATCAGCAGACCATGCGTATTTCTCCCCGGCGAAAAGACAACCGTATATTCCGCGTATCGTTCCCAATCCAAGCAAGGCTTTTCGCACAGCTTCCAAACGCCAGTTTTTGTGATCCCGATATAAAAAAGCTGATATTTTTCCGTATCAATGTTTGCGGCAAGCTCCATTGCAGATTTTATTGATACAGTATGTTCCTCTGAGCAGCCCCCAAACAGGACCGCAACATTTATCTTATACATTTCCAAGACTCCTTTCAAAATTCAGACAATTACTGATTGTATTGCTCACTGTGTCAACCAACACCCGTTCCGTATGGTAGGCGGTATGCGGTGTAACGATTACATTTGGCATCCTTTGGAGGGCTGATAAAATGGGATGTTCTAACGCCTTTTGTGTGCAGTCATAATAAAAAATCCCTTCTTCGCCTTCCAGTACATCTAAGGCAGCGCCTCCAATTTTCCCATCTGCCAGCGCGTCTACCAATGCCCCGGTGTCCACCAAAGCGCCCCGTGCCGTATTGACGAGAAGGGCCTCTTTCCTCATCAATTCTAATTGCTTACGACCAATCATATGGAAAGTATCTTCTGCCAGCGGGACATGAAGCGTAATGATGTCGCTGCTTTGCAGCAGTTCACAAAATGGAACATAGTCTGTTTCTACTTTATGATTGCGGTCATATGCCAGTACCCTACAGCCGAATCCCTTCAAGCGTTCTATGACTGCCTGTCCGATCCGTCCAGTCCCTAATACGCCAACCGTCATATCCCGCAGTTCCTTCCCACGAAGATTATTCAGGCAATAATTTTGTCTTTCTGCTCTGTGTATTACGGATTTTGTTCCACGCATCAGCATAAGCATCAGCATGACGGTATAGTCGGCGACGCTCCCTGTTGAGTACGCAACTGTGCCGATGGTCATTCCCATTTGCCCGGCTGCCTGTATATCAATATGGTTGAAACCGATACTCCGGGTGCAGATATATTTTACGCCGGCGTTTTTCAGCGCAAGAAGGAGAGATTTCGATAGCTCCGCTTTATGGCTTATGCTGACACACTGGCATCCTTCAGCTAATTTTGCATTGTTTTCCGAAACGGCTTCTCCTATGAGTGAGACCGTAACGCCAAATTTACGGGAAAGTTTATGGAAAACCGCCGCTTCGTCCGGCTCACATCCAAAAACAGTAATATTAATCTTTTTCTTCATTGCTTCACTCCTTATTCTTTTGAGTAATCTTTTTGTCAGGGATAGTGGAGTCTTTGCCATCCCTTATCAGATTTACAATTCCAAATGCTGCAACGGCTATGAATAAACAGAGTACAAAACATACCACCCTGAAATACCCCCTTTTTTTCTTTTTTGATTTCTGCCTATTCCTGTTATCGTAGTTTCCGTTATTGTTTTGATAATCCATCGTTATCCCAAACTCCTTTCTGGAAGGATAAGTTTGAAACAAATAAGTAGAGGAGATCCAAGAAAGAAAAGTATAGCAAATAAACCACCTATATAGCTGGTTTTAAAAACTAAATATAGACACAATACCTAATCAGGTAACAGCAACAACATCATCTTTGATGATATATCCCCGTAGTT
>CAJTFB010000043.1 GCA_910575665.1 Eubacteriaceae bacterium | reverse complement strand
TCTGTCTTTGAATACATAGAAGGCTATTATAACACCAGAAGACCACACAGTTCCCTCGGTCTCCTGACCCCAAACGAGAAAGAAATGTTATACTGGGAGCAGCACTAAGCTGCTGCTCTCAAAAATAAATTACACAAAAATGTGTCCATTCTCTTGACTATAGTCCAACTCATGCCCTACACCTCCCTGTTCAACTTATCTACCAAAGCCTGCACACTGTCTCTGTCAGTGCTATATTCTCCTTTGGTTTCCACATTCCCACCATGCTGTGGCTGTGAAATATCAAGTATTCGCAGTGCTATGTACGCCTTTTCGCCGTTAATGTACTGGCTACTCACTTTCCATTTTGATTTCATTGATTCCTTCCTCCATTTATTTCCTCTAAAATCTTCATCTGTCAGTTTCCTGCCACATTCCGGACAGAAATAAACCCTGTCCTCGTCACTAATATTTCTTATCGTTCCGCCTCTGAGACCAAGCGCCCATTCGCTCCCACACTTATTGATAATCAATGTGCTGAAATCAAAATGTGTCTCGCACAAGCGGCATCGTTTTAACCAACGTTCAAAATGCCCTCTGGTAGAGTAATCCCATTCAACAGTTCCGTCTTCATATTGGGTTACTCCATGCGCCTTAAAGGTCCATCTGCTGGCAGTGTTCTGCATTATTGCATCTCCGTCAAAACTCTGGATACAAAGGAACTCTCCACCGCCTTTGTTCTGGTATACCTTTCCCTGTTCGGGCGTAATTCTTTTTCCCTGCATATACATCACATCTCCTTTGATAAGTCCTTTAAGCACATATCTCCTGCCTGCAGTCCAAAATATTCAGTTATTCGAGTTCGGCATTCCGGACAACTGATAAAATTCTCGATTCCAAGCGAAAGGCACTGTTTCAAATTGCTTCTCTTTATTCCCATTAAAATTGCCATTTCTCTATCGCTCATTTCATATTTTTTCTGCAAAAATCTGAAATTACGTATCAACAGTGGTGCAAGGGATTCCAGATCCCTCAAAATCAAATCATCCAGTGTCATGCCAAAATGCTCAGCAAGCAATATCAGTTTCTCTATACCCGGTTCGCATTCGCCATTTTCATACGCACTAACCGTTTGCTTGGAAACAGAGAGCAGGTCAGCAATATCCTTTTGCATTTCTCTGTTCCGCATCCGCAGATACTTTAAATTCCGTGCTAAATACAAGCTATCGCCTCCATTCCTACATATTTTTCTTTATCCATAGCTTCATGTTCTGTGCAATCTGCTCCAATTCCTCCAAGTTGCAGAGAACCTTTTCCATGTCCGCTTTCTCAGATTCGTCAATCACCCCATCCTCCGTAATGTCAAGCAGGAGATCCTTTGTCTCTCCCAGCTTGCGGATTGCCGACAACGTCCTGACCGTGATCCTATCAAGATCTGCTATCTCTACTTTAGGAATATCCTCACCCAGCGGACATGTGTTCTTGCAAAAATAATTTCTCAGTTCCGGGGCGTTATACAAATCTGCCATAAGATGTATTTCCTCTGGATACGGATTGGCTATTCCACTCTCAATTCTGTAAAGCCGGCCTCTGTCGATTGACATTATGTCCGCTGCCCCTTCCCGACTACTCAGTTGCTCATTATGCTTTGCTGCCTCGCAACGTGCTTTGTAAAATACGTTGGATCTGGTGTTTGCTGTCAAATTTGACATTTTAGTTTTCACCTCGTTTTCTTATAATGAAACTATGAAGTTTCGCTTTTGGAAATTTCACTATTTCCAAATATAGCTTCAATAGGTTGGTTGAAATGATTGGAAATCAAAAACGCTTCATCAAGAGAAAATTTTACTTTTCCATTTTCTTTTTTGCTGTAATTGACCTTCGACACATGAATAATAGCTGCGAATTCTTCTTGTGTCTGCCCCAATGATTCTCTAAACTTTTTTATTGCAGACATTCCCTTTTCTCCTTTCGTTTCAATTTTTGAACCTTATATCTACATATTAGGTTCATTTTTTGAATTTGTCAATAGTTTTTTCATTTTTTGAAACATTATTGAATTTCATTTTCTGAAACTGTATAATAAAATTGGAGGTGTACCATGGATTTTGGAATAAAACTTAAAGAACTACGTACTCAAAAAAATTTGACGCAATTACAGATGGCAAAGATATTGGATACATCAAAATCAAACATATCTAAATATGAAACTGGCAGTGTAGAACCAAATATGGAAACGCTTGTAAAAATCAGTAGATATTTTGATGTTTCAATTGATTATCTTTTAAACCCAAATAATAGTATTTCGCATAAGTTTATGGAAAAAAACTTCTTTTTCTTCTTTTTTGACGAAGAAAGTCTGCTACGAAGCACCTTCGCCAATAGAATAAAATCAGCAATTGCGGATATGGGGTTGAGCGAAGATGATTTCATAAATCTAGTTCCCATCGAAGCCGAAAGGGCAGCTTCTTTCCTTGAATGTAAAGGAGAGCCAACCGCAAATGATTTAATTGAATTGTCCCAATTTTTAGACACTTCAATAGACTATCTATTAGGACAAATTCCCAAACTAAATAAAGAAGAAAAGAAACTTTTAAATTCATTTGTAAAACTAGATACCGATCGAAAAGACATCATCATAGGCAAAACAAAAGAATTGCTCCTTCAACAAGAAACTTCATTTGTTGCAGCAAATGAACCTT
This sequence comes from Eubacteriaceae bacterium, assembly GCA_910575665.1. Lineage (GTDB taxonomy): Bacteria > Bacillota > Clostridia > Lachnospirales > Lachnospiraceae > Eubacterium_F. The sequence continues at coordinate 27,024 of CAJTFB010000043.1, read as the reverse complement.
TAAAGAAAACAGGAACAACAAATTCAGCAAAATAATAAGCCTCGAATGGTACCGAGGCAGAAAAGGTCGATAAAATGAGCGAAAATTCGGTTAAAAAAGGAACAAATAAAGGAGAAGTTGGTTGTGCAATCTTTCTTTTACTAGCAGGGATTTTTTTAATTGTAATACTTACTAATAAAGATAATACAACACAGAAAATAGAGGAACACAAAAATGATGGCGTTTGGGACATAGTTAGTACATCAAATTATGTCCGCAACGGACAAAAATGTATTGGTTATAGAGTATACATAAGTAACAGCTATGCTACTGATGAATCCATGAAAGATATTTTTACTTATTTAACAAAACAAGATGGATATTATCTGCATACTGTATGGTTTTACCACACCAGAAGCAATGCAAATGGCACAAACTCTGCTGATTCAATAATGGAAGAGACAAGTCCCGGACAAATCCCTGAAATAAGAAATTATTAGAAACTTTTCACTTGATGGTTATACTTGAAAGGATCGAATATACTATGAAATGTTCAAATTGTGGCAATGAATTAACCTCGGATATGTATAGTAGCGGTATGTGCTTTTCTTGCGGACAATCAATTTCCGATTCTGAAAAAGCAATTATGGAAGAACTGAACAAACAGAAAAGCGAACAGCAAGAAAAAATCAATCAGCAAAAAATAGAATTACAGAATCAATATGACGAAAAACTTAAAAATCATATGCTTACTACTGGTTATGCTTTTGATGGATATGTTATATCAAAATATCATGGTTTAGTTTCTGGAGAGTACGTTATTGGATCTGGATTAGCTTCCTACTTGGAAGCATGCATAACTACTCCTTTGGGGATGGATACATATGGATATTCTGAGAAAATTAAAGCAGTCAAACAGCTTGCCTTGGAAGATATGGTTAAACAATCCATCTCTGCTGGTGGAAATGCCATCGTCGGAATCTCTTTTTCCTTTTTGAATCTTTTGCACAATATGATTGGGATTTCCGTAGATGGTACATCTGTTACAACCGAAAAAAAAGCCACTGGTCAGGAGGAATAAATATGCCAGCATACAAATACACCCTTAAATATCGAAATAAAGGAGCTTTAATAAATGGATCCCGATTTACGAGAAGATTTACTAAAAATAAAAAGTGATGGATATAAACAATTGTTACTAAAACAGGATCAGAGCCTTATTTCATTATACGAAAAAAGATTGAACGCCGCCTATTCAGAATTAGAAAATATTATAGATCCAGATATATATGAAAAAATCATTCATATTTCTGATCAAATTCTACAGGCAGTGATCTCTCATACCTTTGATTGCTTTGCAAATATGTTGGCGGAACGTGATATCGAAAACGAAGAGGCAGAAGAAGAGATTTAAAGGTTCAAATTTTCTCGTAAACATTGTGCATAAGGCCCTCTGGCATCACCTGGGATATGGATGGAATCATTTTTGTGTTCCTCTACATATTTTTCCATCCTCTCCCTTTTAAGGGATTTTATTTCCTTCTCCCTCTCTGCTATTGTTGCCATTATGTATGTATCTATAGCAGCCAGTAAATCTATTCCGGCCTGTTCCTTTGTTTTAGTTTCCATACCCCTACTCCTTTCTTAATCAAAACTGCCTTTGTTTGTATTATAAGATAGTTCCCAAGCTTTTTCAAGATAGGATACTTTTCAAATTGTCATTGAGGAGGAAACCACCATGCCAGTTTACAAATACACCTTAAAAAGTGGTAAAACCATGTGGTATGCTGCCTTTAATTATACGGACTGGACCGGGCAGAACAGGCATACCTGTAAAAGAGGATTCAAAACACAGCGAGAAGCAAAAGAGTATGAACGGTCATTTCTGGATCAGGAGAAGAATACCAGCGACATACTTTTTTCCTCACTCGTAGAAAATTACCTGGAAGACATGGAACATAGACTGAAACCTACCACAATGGAGAATAAGCGGTTTATCATCGAAGGCAAGCTGCTCCCCTACTTTGGCAGGCTGAAAGTGTGCGATATTGATACCATTAAAATCCGGAAATGGCAGAATGAATTGATTTCATACCGGGACGAGAATAGAAAACCATTCTCCCAGACATATCTAAAAACGGTCAACAACCAGCTTTCGGCACTGATGAATTATGCTGTGTCTCATTACCACCTTGCATTCAATCCCTGCAAGGCCGCCGGCAGCATGGGAAAAAGCAAAGCAGACGAAATGCACATCTGGACGCAGGAGCAGTATGAGCAGTTTTCCGGCGCCATTCGAAAATCATCCGTAAAACTGGCTTTTGATATGCTGTTTTATACCGGGATGCGGTCCGGGGAACTGCTGGCACTCACTCCTGCAGACATTCTTCCCTCTAAGCGGGTGGATATCAACAAGAATTATGCAAAAGTAAAGGGGGAGGAACTGTTTCTGGAACCAAAGACGCCCAAAGCAAAGCGGTGTATCTCCATTCCGGATTTTCTATATGATGATATTCACGAATATATATCGAAGCTTTATGGAATTGGAAAGGGAGACCGAATCTTCTATTTCACAAAATCCGCTCTGGAAAAGGAGATAAAGCGGGCATCCGAAAAGGCAGGACTGACGCCGATCCGAGTACACGACCTGCGGCACAGCCACGCAAGTATGCTGATAGAACTCGGCTTTACCCCATTGGAGATAGCTGACCGCCTGGGGCATGAATCAGTAAAGACAACACTTGACACCTATTCCCATCTGTACCCGGACAAGGACCAGAAGCTGGCCGACAGGCTGAACCAGTTCCGCCGGACACCGCCGCCAGAAGAAAGCACTTGAAACTCTGCACAGATTGTGGTATATTGAATATAAAGAAGGACACCTGCTGGTAACAGGTGTCCCACAGGAACCCACTCCAAAGGTGGAGCTTCCCAATCGGGGATTACCTCTCAGTGAGAGGCGCCCGTCCTGGTTGCGACAGGGCGGGCATTATTTTTTTCGCTTGTGATCCTTGTCTCTGTCGAGAAAGGCAAGCAACGCTATAACAAAGCTACCAAAGGCAATCAGCAAACTGATTATCCCTATAAATATCAAAATGATATCTGCAGCAGTCATTGGCGCCACCTCCCTTCCTATGTATTCCGGCAAACCGGTCATTGGCTCGGGAGGCTACCACCCCTGTCATGGGTTCCATATTGAAATACTACCACAGTTCGACAGGAATTTCAATCAGATTCTCTTTTCATGGAATATGCGGAAAGTGTTTCAAAATCAATCTCAAAACAATCTCACGAGAGAAAAAGAAGAACTGAAAAGCACTGATTTTACGCACTTTTCAGTCCAAATGTCCGCTATTCGAACTCCTCAAAGGAAAGGTACGATTGTGGTGTTTCAGCCGCTTTTTCCTTTATATTCGTGTTCATATTATAAGAATTTTTATGATTATCAGGTGTGTCAATGTATTTTAGTACCATAATAGTACCACACTCCTTTTTAATTTAAACGTCACATCATTCCTTTTGCCTAGATATGGACTTTTTATAAGTTGTCATCAATATACTCTTTTGTCAAATCATAAATCATATTTGCTCTGACTTGTTTAATATATTGTATTTTTTGCAATCCGGATTTCCCGTTGGAAATAATATCATGCAAAGTATTTATATTTGCTTCCCTAAGCCTTTTCATCAACCTATCAGATAAATCTAAAACATTTATATCTATTTCTCTACTTGTCTTTTTAATAACTTTTAAAGACATTCCAGTAAATGGACATATTGTCCAATTTTCACTGTATGTACCTTTGCATTTATAATCCACACAATTTCCTTCTTCTGCTCTAGGACAGTCGTTTTTATTTATAGTACCTACCTCTCGATTAAATCTTACACTGGATGAAAATTGTATTTTATTATCCTTGTCTATGCAATATTTAACGCATTCTGGCAATGCTGATATTTGCTTATTTGTAAAAATGCTATAATAACATCCAACAATAGGCGTTAATGAATATAATACACCTTTTATTCCTTCCTGTCCCCCAAATGATGAAAGTTTAATTTTCTCAATAATACGAGAATAGACTAATAAATCAATAGTTTCTGTATATTCGTCGCAAATTTCATCACTTAATGCAAAAAAAACAGTTGCTTTCTCATTCCGAACATTATATGATTTTAGTCTATCTGTAATAACATTTAAAAACTGCTTAGCTCGTTCCGGACTAGTTTTATAGCGTTTTGCCTGCTTCTTATAGTATTCAACATACCATTTGTTTGCAATGTCTAATATCTCACTTTGATTAAAATCCGACACTTTTCCTTGACCATTATTCCTATATAAATAATCAACACACTGTAATAACATTCTTGGATTTCCATTAAGCATTACTATTAACTGTTTTAAAACACTTTCTGTTATTATATCAAATATACTTTTAAACTTTGAGTACGTTTTAATTCTATTTTCTAATAAATTTAATAGGTGTCTCTCAAAATCATCTTTTGTTGGCTTATATAAAGTGTTTGAAACTGGCACCTCTTTAGCATCATCTGGTATATCAAATCTATCACCATAATCCATAAATGCTGGATATATACTAATTGCATATCCTATTCTATTATATCCCCTAAAGCCGAATAGAGTGTCAAAAAACTCTGATTGTAAATATCTTAAATAATGAACTTCATCAAAAAGAAACATAACTTTATCAAAACCATATGTCTTGCATATGGAATCTGTTGTTTCTTTAAATAAAGAAACCTTCTGCATATCATTAAGTAATATTTCTTTTACCTCTGTAGTACTTCCTAGATTTAATGCTCCTTCAAATGCTTTAATTTTTATACCAGAATCTATACCATTTTTTCTACAAGTTACAATTTCCTGAAAACCTTTTCTTTTAAAATCTCTGATTGCCTTATCAATTTCTTTTTTAATACCGAATTTTGTCCTAAGTCCAAAAAAGTTAAATTCCACTTCTTCATCTAATTTTAAGTTTTTAATTGTACCCAATATCTCTTGCAATATAGTGATAAAAAAATAGCTCCGAAAGATTTCTCTTATACTTCTTACCTCACCATCGACTAATGTACTTTCATCCTGCAACGAAACCTCATCTTTAAATCCAGAAAAAGATATAAACACTGGTAAAATTTTTTTATCCCTTTCATCCAAATCCCATTCATTGATGTAATGCAACTTATAATCTAAGTCTTTTTTTATTACTTCATTTGCCACTTTTAAGATCATAGTTTTACCAGTTCCCCTAACTCCTGATATTACTACTCTTTCATCCCCCAAAATTGATGAAATATATTTATCATCAATTATATCTGAACCTCCATTACTAATAATATATTCCCTTACTATGGAATCATTTTCCTCTAATGAATCAGCCATTAAGGGTCCTAATAATGTTGATGTTTCTTTCTCCATTTAAAATTTCCTTTCTTGTAGTTCAAAGATCGAACTCACACTTTAACAAAATCAACAAATAATGCTAAGGCAACTATACAATAGTAATTATAAAGTACTTCAAATAAATAATCAAGAAAATAGGTATAAAAAATTATGGGATCAAAAAAATGACCGTACCATGCTTACCACACACAATACGGCCATTCCCCTATTCTTTCACTGCCTGAAACAACTCTACAATCGCTTTCAGCCCTGCTAGCTTTTCCATATCCAACGCCTCAGCGGATGTTACACGTTTCAGCTCTGCCTCAATCGTATCCATCCTGTCTTGGATATTCAAAAGCATTTTCCGATTTGCAACAATTTCAATTTTATGTTCCAGACAACTTTGGATCATGTAATCCTGCTTTGACTTGCCGCTTACTATAATGCGTTGTTCCAGCTCTGCTCGTTCCTCCGGTGACATCCTGAAATTTACAATGACATTTCTTTTACGTCTGCTTTCATCTTTCTTTTTCTTCGGCTGTGCCGCCTTTCTCGGTCTTTTGTACATATCATCACCAAACCCTTTCTTCGTTTAATTTGTTTGCCATATCCTTTTGTGCTGACGGAAACATATGAGCATAATGTAACGTAATGTCAATACTCTCATGCCCCATTCTCCCTGCAATATCCACTGCTGAAAATCCCATGCCAATCAAAAGGGATACGTGCGAATGGCGAATATCGTGAATTCTAATACGTTTTACTCCAGAAATCTGCGTCCCTCTAATCATTTCATGGTGCAGATAACTCTTTGTGATTTGGAATAATCGGTCATCTTTCTTAAATCCATAAAGCATCGCCATATACTCCTCCAATTCCTCGCAAAGAAAATCCGGAATAGAAACCGTACGGTTACTTTTTTCTGTTTTGGGATCAGTGATATAATCCTCTCCCCGCAATCTCTGATATGACTTGTTGATTGAGATCGTATGTTTTTCTATGTCTATATCTCCCGGTGTCAATGCAAGAAGTTCGCCAACACGCAACCCCGTCCAGTACAACACCTCAAAGGCATAAAAAGACTGTGGTTTATCCATAACCGCCTCTGCAAATTTTTTATATTCTTCTTTTGTCCATACCAGCATTTCTTTCTGCTTTTCGCCCCCCATGCTCCCCGCCTTTCTGACTGGATTTTCTTTCAGTTCATAAAGCCTTATGCCGTGATTGAAAATCGCACTTAATTGTGACTGGAGTGTTTTCAAATATACCTTTGAATACCCTGCCCCCTCCCTATCCCGAAATGCCATCATTTCATTCTGCCATCGGACAATATCGGCTGCCTTGATCTCATTCATTTTTTTACTTCCAAAGTATGGAATTAGCTTTGTTTTTATAATGTGTTCTTTCGTCAGCCAAGTATTGTATTTCAATCTTGGTTTCATATCTTCCGTGTAAACTTCCACAAAATCTTTGAACAACATATCCAACGATGCCGCCTGTTTCTGCCGGAAACTCTGCTCCCAATCCAATGCCTCACGCTTTGTCTTAAAACCTCGTTTTTTCTTTTTCTTATTGTTACCCTGCCAGTCACGATAGTAAAATGCCACATACCATGTATTACGTTCCTTATCCTTATATGCTGCCATAATTTTAACCTTCTTTCCTCAGTCCATAAAAGCGTTCCTCATAATATTGGCGGCTCACACGTCCCGCCACTGTGAGAAAACCTTTCTCATTTAATTCATCATTCATCTGACGCACCAGTTTATAGGCATACGGTTTCGACACGCCTAAATCTGACGCCACCTTATCCGCTGTAACAAATAATGTACTTTCCATGGAAATATCCCCCTTTCAAAAAGTCTGTCCTCACTATATCCCAGTCATAAGAATAAGTGAAATGTGCAAACCGTCCTGACTGCACATTTGACAGTTCATATATTGTTTTACTGTGTATGGATTCCAAGACTGACACATAATGCCTTATCGACTTTGTACATATAATACCTGTCCAATGTTTCCACATAATTACCCAGTCTTTTCTTATCTAAAGTTCTCAACTGCTCCAACAACACAACTGAATCCTTTTCCAGTCCATAAATTTCTCGTAATGTCACATGAGTAGGTATATTATTTTTTGGTTTACTTGTGATTGAAGCAACAATAACAGTTGGACTATATTGGTTTCCTCTATTATTTTGGATAATCAACACTGGTCGGTAACCTCCCTGCTCACTTCCCACTACAGGATTCAGATTTGCATGGAAAATATCCCCACGCTTAATTTCTTTCATACACATATAAAATTGCTCCTTAATCTATAAAACAAAGCTTCTAGCTACTTATAAAAATTTACTTCACAAAAAATGCCATTCAGATATGTAGCAGCCGAACACACAATATTCTCCATCTACTTTTGACGTTTTGTTTGTGTGTTCAGCTTTTACACTTTGATTAACTCCCGCCTATTTGTCCCCGACACCCCGGCGGCAGCGTCTATTCAATCGCTGGTACAATCTGTACTAGGAAGTCATCAGACGGCTGGTTGCTGGCCAGCTCCACGGGAATTGCACCCCTCCGGGGATCGCCCCAAGCTGCCCTCATTTGTTGCGACGTCATAGATTGTTTCGCAAACAAAAGAGAACTGTGTTCTCATTGGAAGAATGCTGGCGCATTCTTCATTAAAACGAAACTTTTCTTTACGCTCGACTTTATGACGGGACAGGAGTATCATTATGCCTGTTGCCTGTTATCGCCCTGCCAGAAGCAGTCTGGCAGTTATAACTCGGTAGTTCTCGCTCCCCGGAACAAACAAGCAGACCGCAAATCAATTTCTGGTATAAGTGGGATTTCGCTGCGTTTGTCTGTTCTGGATCATGGCGTGCCTGCTAATGTGGCTTACGCTCATCACGATAACAACAGGAATGTGCCTGATGAATAGTCTATGAAATTGTCAAAGTACGTTCTGTTCCCAAACAAAAAAGAAAACAGATGAGGGGGAATAAACTCCCTCTCACCTGTTTCCCACAAAATCTTAAAAAAGTAGCCGTACTATTCTAATTTTTTTAATTCTTTTTTCAATTTGCCAATAGCAGCGTCAATCGAACGCTTTACTGGCATTTTGGTACATCCCTCCTTTTCTGCGATCTGCTCGTAAGTCATCCCCTCATAAAAATATAAAATAACCCTGCGTCTTTGAACTGGGGATAACGTCTGAACAGCTTTATGTAATTCCTCTGTCAAAAAATTCTTCAGCACGATTTCCTCCACACTTTCCGGTTGCAAAAATGCCCTTTCATTTAATGTGGTTTCCCATATTTCTGAGTGCTCTATGTACTTGTCCCATTTATGCAGATACGATATGTCACTTAATTCAAATTCATCAAATGCCTCATACAGCGTTTGCGTTATTTCAAATTCTTGCAAAACACCTTGCCCGTCCTGAAAGGAAATATAATAATGCCCCTCCAGTTCATATATATGGTAAGGATTGTATTTGTCCCGTCTCCTTTTCGGGTGGTTTCCATTCATAATAAATTCCTCCAATCTGAAATTTTTTGTTAAAATTTCAAATTGGAGGGTGGGGATCGTGCCTTTTTATACAAAACAAACTCTGCCCTGTTGCAACAAAAAAAAGACTTATTCTTGTTCCAATGAATATATCCTCCCGTAATCTCATAGATTCTTTTTGTGGAAATAGTTTGAAAATAAAAGAAATCTGTCGAAAGCAAAAGTGCCGCAGCCCATTTTCTGGCTACGGCACTTTTATGTTGATTTTTTCGCTTTTTCGACTGGTAATTACCTATTATTTTCTTAATCGTCATTTCTTTTCATTTATAAATATTATGTATGTAAGAGTTTCTCAAATTTTCTTATAATAATTAGTATACAATATTAAAAATGGGATTTATTTGGAATTGTGTCGAATTTTATTGAGATAGTATTGAGTATTGAAAAAAAAGACAATCTGATTTCAAAGTCAGACTGTCTGTAAAATTTTAGGAACTTTTAAAATATATTTTATCCTATCAATGCTACATTTTAAGCGTTCATGCTTTTTATTCTGCTCATCATATTCCTCATATTAGCCTACTGGAATATAGATATAATATGTACTACCAAGATACATAAACGGTAAGAAAATATTTAGACCTATATGAATCGTATTCTTGTTCGGGAGCTATACTTGTGTTGCAGCCTTACCCTCATACATGACCTGGTATGAGATTCCTGTTCGTCAGACCAGAGATTTGCCCATGAGTTATTTTGTTCCTCACATCCAACTTCCTTCAGATTCGAGGTTACCCTCGACACCCTTGCCTTCGGCTATATCCTTCCCACTACCGGGTGGATTTGGAACTTTAACCCTTAAGAAACGTGCGCCGCTAGGTACACAACCAAAAAAGGTTATAATCTCTCACAAGACTATAACCTTTTTGTAAAAATATTGGTTCTTTCTTTTCATTCTTTATTATTTTATTTTAATCTTTCTTTTACAATGCCAACCGCAAAATGGTTCTTCGTAATCCTCACTGTCCTCCATATAAGGTTCAAAATACCTTGTAATCTGAACATAATAGGTTTTTCCCTTTTCCAACCTCTTTGACAAGCCGTTTCCATAGGGGGCTGTGAACACCACAACTGTAGCATTTGACATGTCTTTATTCTCAGAATACCTGAAATAATAGGCATCACTGCTCTTTTTATAACCTTTTTTCCCGAAGCTCTTATCCTTCACTGTCACCTTAATTCGTCCATTTGAAGAAGATACTTTATATTTTTTGAATATCGCTTTTGCTTTAAGCGTACCAAATAGTTTTTCTGGTATACATTCAGGAAAACACTCCCAGTCATTTAGGGTATAAATATACCACCCAATAAAAGTATAGCCCTTTTTTTTCACTTTCTTTGGCAACTTTGTCTTTTGACGATATCTATATGTTTTTGGTTTTTTTCCCGTAACCTTTCCTCCGTCGAGTGCATACTTTATCTTATATTTTCGAAAAATTGCTTTCGCAGTTTTTCCTGATTTCAATTTCGTAACTTTTTTCTTTCCTACATACCAGTTTCTTTTACCCTTTAGTGTGTCAAGTGGAATCGCAGTTCTGGAAAGATTCACTATCTTTTTTAAGGAAAAGCAACTCACGACAAAATTTTTTGATATTTCCCGAACTGACTTCCCTACCGTAATCATTTTTAACCGACTGCAATTATAAAAGGCAGACCTCCCTACACTTTCTACTGTATCAGGAATTTTGAATTTTTCAAAATTGCAGTTTTCAAAAGCACGCTCTTCTATTTTCTTTAATTTTTGCGGCCATTCAATAGTTTTAAGTTCCAAACATCCCGAAAAGGAAACTGCTGGTATTGTGGTCATATTAGACGGAAAGTGTACTTCTTTTATATATTTACCACCCGCAAATGCGAATATTCCTAGTTCCTCTAGTGAATCCGGCAATACAACATGTTGTAAGTAATTGTCCTCAAATGCATTATCACCTATTTTTTTCAAATTCTTAGGAAATTGGATATCGGACGTCCATGAAAAGTTAAATGCGTCCTTTCCTATCTCTATCAATGAATCGGGTAATGATATGTCCATCTTTTGATACATCAAATTCGCAAAACTTTTTTCACCTATTTTTTGAATCCCGTCTTCTATGATAATCTTTCTGATTTTTTTGTTAATCTGTTCATCTTCATTGAATATTTTTGTTATTGTTCCTGTTCCGCTAATATAAAGCAAGCCATCGTCCGACAATGTGTAGGTACAATCTGATCCACATCTTCCTTTTATTTCTGCAGCACTACATATCAGTGCTGCAGAAATAACGAGGATAGAAAGTGCCAGAACAATACTAACTATTTTATTATGTAACTTCATTTATTACTCCTTTTCGTATAATTTTTTTCACTCATATACGTTTTAGGAATTGAACATATATACTGTTTCGATTTATCTGTGGTATTTCCCTCACCATTATTTGGTGCTACTAAAAAGAAAATATCCTCACCATATAAATGTAATCCTTCCATTTCTCTTTTCTCAAAACTGACTTTCTCAGGTATCACACGCATCTGCGTTCGGAAACTTCCGTTTTTTGACAAATCAGACTTGCTTTTTTTATATAAAGTCATCATACAAATTATCAAAGGTTTGTTCTTGCTCTCATCACCTGATGAAAAGTATACTTTATTTTTATTTACCATTTTGTTTTTTGAATTTTTACCTTTATAAGTATTAGATACTTCAATTCCTTGATTTGAGTTATATGGTCGGATAATCTTATTCTTTTTATTTTGCTCACAACTATAGTTACACCATGCTTTCTTCATAGATTGAAATGAAAGTGATCTCACAGTTTTATTATTCTCAAAATATTTAATAATCTTATTCATTTGAAAACATGCAATTTGTACTTTCGAAATTTTTATATTTTCTTTGTCATCTCCATTCAAATCATTGGCAAACCAAACACACAATGTATTGTTATCTGCTGATAATGCAGCATCGATCCTCCCCACCTTAGCAAAATATTTGTGTTTTTGATTAGCATATGCCAACTTTGTAATCCTCTTTACATCTTTATCTTGAGCAGATATTGTTGCTTTTGCTTTATATTCAACTAGTGCTAATGATTGTGAGAACTCTTTTCTAACATTAGCTCCTAACAACATATATGTTTTACCATTACATTCGACAAACTCAAACGACTGTCCATGTGCAAATCCTTTAAGTCTCATGGTGCTATTCACATCAAAATTCAATACCTTTTTATCTTTTTCGTCAATGCTACATGTAGAAATAAGTACATCATCTCCTTTTCTCTGTGCTATATAATACTTATCACCTAATTTCGCAAATGACTGAACAGCTCTCGCTTTTGATGTCTTCGGATTATTATCACTAGGATTTTTGAATTCTTCTACTTGTATCCCATTAATTGTATATTCAATTCCTTTATCACCAATTTTTACCTTTTTAGGTCGATATGCTGGCAACGCATACCCACTCTTGTCATCATTTATATTGCTTCCGACTTTTGATTTTGCTAACAACTTAGTTGTTACTACTTTATATGCCTGATACTGCATTTCTGTGTCAAACTCTTCTTCTTCTCTTTCATATCCATCTTTAATCTCATTCTTAATTTCAGTTTCCACATCTGTCACTTCCATCATATCATATAGATAATATTCGTTTATTTTCATTTCCCCATCCACTTCTGCAATAAATCCAAATGATACAGAACCATTTGCTGGTATTGTAGCATTATAATTTGCATTATTCAAGTACAAATAATTATCTTCATTTTCCTCTACAGCTGCATTCCAAATTTGTTCAATTTTTATATTTGTCTCCAGTTCCAATTTCCAATCAGAAATTACTCTATCTGACAAATTTTTAATTGTTATTTCTCCATTAACTTTATTTTCATTCCAACGACTGTACTCCTTACAAGTAACTTCATATTCATCTAATACCTCCGCACATTCTTGCGTAAGAAATACTTTATCAGGAAATTTTATATCAGCAGCACATTTCAAAGTCATTCCAAATGTAACCGACTGACCAACTTCAATATCCTGATTCCAATTCAAATTTTGTATTGTATAAGTAGAATTTTCTTTATCAGCCACTTTAGCATTCCAGATATTCTCTACCTCAGCTTCCATATCAAAGCGTACTTTCCAATCCTCTATCTTTTCATCTAAACTGTTTTCAAGAGTTACCTCTACATTACAATGATCCTTCCAAGAAGTTATAACCTTAAATTTTGCATTGATGTTATTTTCTTCCAAAACATCCAACGCATCATCGTAATCTAAATCACCATAATCAACTCCATTATTATCATCATCGTCATCAAGCTCAGTATCGCCAAACTCTATATTTGCATAATTTTCATCATCTTCAATACTGTCGCCCTCTCTGAGTTCAAAAGCATACACAAAAATATTATTACTTAAAAACATATTGGACAACATTGCTAGCAACATAACTAAAACTACTAATCTTTTTCTCATCTTAATACTCCTCTCTATAAAATCAGAAATTAATTCAAATAATGTAGTAACTACTAAGTCTCATTATAAGTATCATATTGTTTAAAATTGTAAAAAGCTTTAACCAAAACCATAACTTGATTTTTTGTGTTTCCTGTTATACTTTCATTTTCTTCTTTTGTAACATTATCCTATTTTAATTCTTCTGGCAACTTAGGTTCATACAATCTCCCACGGCACAGACTATTGGCAAATATCATTGCCATAACTGCCAATAAAGATAAAGCCACATTAGAACATTTGGCTAACAAAATTTTCATCTTTCTCATTTTGCAGTCCTCCTTTCTAAACCCGGAATTATTCAAACACCTCACTTTTAACTCTAAACACAATAACAATAATGTTTGAAGTTACAATAATTTTAGTACATATTTATTAATTCCGTCAATATACTGTACACGAATCCCCCCTATCAGTTCACGAATTCTTTTCAAATTATGCAGTTTGACATCTTATATTTGTTATGATAGACTAAAATAACACAATATTGACATAGCTTTTTAGGGAGTTTTTATGAATACTATTTACCTTTGGGAAATATTTGTAAACCTCATAGAAAACACGATAGTTGCTTATTTACTGTTCCACCGTCTTAGATTACGAAATTCTAAACATTACATAGGAACATTTATTAGTTTTATGCTTTTTTCAAGTATTTTAGTTTCTTGTTGTAATTTGTATCAAATCAACACTACAGTTACACAGTTGGCTACTTTTCTTTTTCAGATGATATTTATATCTATATATTTTAAAAATTCAATGTCTGAAAAAATTTTTACCTGTTGTCTCCCAAGTTTCATGAGTATATTTGCAGAACAGATTCCATATACTATTGTTCTCATTATCGCCACTAATAATCTTACTTCTCTTGATTTTTTAGGAAGTAACCGCATTATATCAACTTTGTCTTACCTGTTTATAATGTTTATTTTCATGACTATTTTTTTGCACACCTTAAACGATACTTTATCTCTGCCAAAAAAACTTAACATTTTTTTAGTAATAACTACTGTCGTCGCCGTATTTGTATCAACTTTTTTCCTCAACATAATTGTTGAAGTTGATAACGAGTTACTACCATTAAAATATCGGATACAACTGAACAGTATCAGTATCTTTATTCTTATCGTTTTCCTCGCCATGTTATTTCTAATCCAATTTATCAAGAAAACATATCAAGAAAACATAAAATTGGCAGAACAAATACATATGCACGAAAAAAACGAAGAACGCAACAAGTCCTTCCTTCAGTCTGCAAAAAATTTGCAAAAATGGAAACATGACTACTCAAACCACCTTGCTGTCATTCATGAACTCATAGAATCACAATCCTATGATAAACTCCACCAATATGTAACCCAGCAACAGGAATGTCTCCCTAAGACGTTCCACATAATAAATACAGGACACCCCGTTATTGATGCAATTTTAACCAGCAAGTACACTATTGCACAATCAGAGCATATATCCTTTGTATATTCTGTAATTCTGCCTAAAAATTTTCCTATCAGCGACATTGAAATTTCTGGTATTTTAGGAAACCTCCTTGATAATTCCATAGAAGCTTGTGTAAATATTAGACGAACTCAGGATATTTCTCCTCAAATAAAAGTAACTCTTAAACCTCAGCGGAGTATGCTCCATATCCATGTAGAAAATAACTCTTCTGGAAACTACCAATATAATACCAGCGGACAGTTGGAAAGCACAAAGGCAGATACTGAGCACCATGGCAATGGTTTAGCAAATATCAGACAGATTGCTGAAGCTAATTCCGGCTTTTGTAATGTTACTGCTGAAACGGAATTTTTTAATGTTGATGTATATATCCCACTTGTAGATGGAGGCATATAATAATGAATCTAAATATAACAATTTTGGAAGATGAAGCAATACATGCTGCGCAATTAAAGCAATTACTGGAAAAGTGGAGTAAACAAAATAATATTCCCACATCCATACGCCACTATTTCAATGAACAAGAATTTTCTAAACAAAAATATGATGAAGATGAAATTTTTTTTATTGACATTGAATTAGGATTCGCAAATGGAATGAACATTGCAAAACAATTACGAAAAAACGGATTTTGTGGCAATATCATTTTTCTAACTGCTTTTTCCGAATATGTCTTTGACGGGTATCATGTTCAGGCTTTAGATTATGTGTTAAAACCTATCAGTCAGGAAAAACTGAAACAATGTATGAAACCTATTTTAAGAAATATAAAAGGTTCTTGTCACATATATAGTACAAAAACTGAAATAATTAAAATACCATATAACAAGATACTTTCATTCACTTCTTTTCGACATTATGTAGATATCATGACTGATTTAAATAATGAGGCTTGTTATCGTCAAAAAATCACATTAAAGAATCTACAAAACCAATTACCCAAAGAATTTGTTCGTTGTCATCGAACAATAATTATCAATATAAATAAAGCCATTAAATTGACTTGTAAAGACATCACACTTTCTGACAATTCGGTTTATCCAGTGTCTGAAAGTTATTTAAATCATGTCCGTGAGGCCTTTTCAGAGCTGCTTGACACAGGAGAAAAAATCTATGATACATAATATTTCCATAAAAATAGTCAATTTGTTATCAAAATACGGTTCGATTCAAAAAAGCCGTGAAGTATACATCTATGGAACAGAATGTTTTATAAATGAAATGATAGGCAATCTTTTATTATTTTGCATTGCACTACCACTGCATCAGGAATGGCAAATTTTTATATGGCTTTTTTCTTTTTTGTCCATCCGTATTCATCTTGGTGGGTATCATGCACCTTATCACTGGTTATGTTTGACCATTAGTACATTTGTCGGCATTAGCAGTATCTTTCTCAACTGGATTTGGATTTTTATAAGGAACTACTCAATTTTGGTTCTTTTCATATGTGATATTTATATCCTTTTTACGAAAGCGGTAGTTCACAAAAATCATCCAATGACACAAAAAAAATTACACCGAGAACGGTTTCTGTTGCTAATCAATACTTTTTTAATAAATATTATAGTCATTGTTTTTCTTTTAAGTCATAATAATTGGTATGCTCCAATTCTATCTGGTATATTTTGTTCTGTAGTAATGTCTATAGTAGCAAAATTTCCAAAACAAACCGGGCAGTGATTGAATGCCCGGTTTATCTTTTTCTCTATTGTATATTAGAAACGCTTTCAATACACACCATACCCATAAACTCTTCCATCCCCTATCGGATAACTATGCCGCTTCACTTTATCTCCACTATTTCCCTCAACTGTATTTACATTCCCCTTAGTAATACTTTCTACAATCCCTACATGGTCAATAGTGCCGTCCTCCCCCCAGTCAAAAAAAATAATGTCCCCCGCCGCCGGAACATAACTGCCATCCCTAAACTTCCCCTTGCTCTGAAACCACTTCACACCTTCCGAACAGAGAGAAAACTTCGGCATGACGCCACTCTCCAGATAACCACACTGCTCCGCACACCACGACACAAAACAGGCACACCATGACACCCGGCTGTGAAATCCATACCAACTCCAGTAAATATCACCATGGTTTCCCTCCTGTGCAAGTGCCACCTGTACAATCGCCTGATTGCCCATACCATTCGGAATCCGACCTATCGTATAATATCGCAGAACATGGGGTACATACTGCTTATCTCCATAGCTTTCCCATCCCTTTTCTTTTGCCATCTTGTCCGAAAATTCTTCTGCATTTGCCAGCGAATAACCACTATAGTGGTTCATCGCCCATGTGATATAACCATTTCCATAGTTAAACCCTTGCAATGCCAGTTTAATATGCTCTAGATCGACAGGACTTTTTACCTTCGCACTGACAAGACAGCTTTTGATTTCCTGCACTCCGCACCGGGTAGAATATTCCGGATCGGTAATACCGTTTGGTTTTCTCGGATACCTTGTATTGAAAATTCCCTCAGAACTCTGCATCGGGTCATTCCCTTGCCCGCCAGATTCCTGCATCATAACCGCTTTGATCAACTCCACATACTCTCCAATTTTATACTGCTTTGCATATTTGCGGATAACAGGCTCATACGCCTGTACCTCTGCACTTACCGGAGTGACAGTACTGGAATTGTCGCCCCCTGTCATACATAGAAATCCTCCAAACAAGAGAACAATTATCAAAATCAGAACCGCAATCCAGCCAAAAGAAATCAAAGCTGTGATTAACGCTTTTGTTGCCTCTATGATTGCCTTTGCTGCTTTAGCGGTAGCTTTCCCTGTCTTTTTAGCTGCTTTCATGGATTGCTTTACCGCCTGCGCTGTTTTTCTGGCTGTTTGCTTTGCCACTTTTGCTGTCTGCGGCGTCTGTTTTACCGCCTTTTCAGTAGACTTTATTGTTGTTCTTTTCCCTGTTTTAACCGATTTACCCGCATTTTTAATAGATTTCTGTCCCTTTTGCTGGGTAGTCTTATTGCTATTTCTTCTTTGGTTTGTTGTCTGGCTCTGTATCTTTCTTTTCATCTGTTCTCCCGACCGACTGTCCATTTCTCCGCTGGACGTAGAAACGGACCGACGTTCCCCTGAAGGTATGTCAGCCCGTTGCCTGTGCATTTCTTCTTTTTTCTGTTTAATTTCTTTAGAAGATCTTTTCCCTTCTCTTGCCGTCCCCGCCAGTCTTCCACCCTGCAAACTAGTATGGTGTACCCCTTTGTGAACAAAAATATCCATCCCACCCACAACTTTGTTCTCGGCATATTCCACCGGAACGGCGTGTTCTTGCGTCTGGTCCATATCTTCTTTTGTTCGTACATGGGACTTCTTGATCCGTAAAACAGTCATCGGTTTATCCAAAACCTTTATATCTTTTCTCTCCCTGCGTGTTTTGATTTTTCCCATACACTGACCTCCCCTGAGTTTGGTAAAAAATAAGCAGACTGCATTATCTGCCCTATTTCTATCTTGTCTGCTCCTGTATTGTCGTCGGATTGCTTTTCTGTTCAGTCTTTTGATTATTCAACATTCTCAAGTCCGCTTTTACAGAAGACTTTTTTTCCCTGCAAAACTCTTCCACGCAATTCAAAGCTTTTTCTGCCTTTTGCTCCATACCAGCATACATTCTCTCGCAATTTAAAAATATTCTCTGAATTTTGGCAAGAATTCCTCTGTCTACCGCCTGTTCCGTCGGTTCTTTTGCCCGTCTGCCAGTAAGTATTCTACCAATATTTTTCCTGTGCTCTTTCACCTTATAAATTTCCTGTGCTAGTATCTGTGTTTTCTCTGCCTTTCCGTTCATTCTCTCTTTACCGTTGTGTAACAGATTTTTTATAGCAGATAGAACTTGCGGGATTTTCATAGCCGACACCGCTTTCCGTAATACATCCACGCCCTTTTCCTTAAAAACAACTACTGCTTTTTTAACAGAACAGACAAGATTTTTTCCAATCGCAAAAATCTTTCCCAGTATTTCCTGTGTCTTACCCTCTGCATTTTCCACAGCACGGGAAACCGTTGCCCGGATACTTTTATTCTGCATATTCACTAACTCTCCCCGGACCGCTTGTAACTCCCCTATCATCTGGGTAAACTGATTTCCGATATTCTCCAGTAAATCTACAAGACTTTCCACCTCCTGCTGCTCTCTTATCAATCCGTTACTTTCCAGTACATAAATGAACTCTTTAATATCCGGTTGTTCTTTCAAATTAACTGCTGCACTCATTTTAACATTTCCCCTTTCTTATCTGGAATTTCTTTTTCTTACAATACTTGGGATAGTTCTTTGATAAAAGTTTAATTTCTGCCAATAGTCCATTTCCATTGAAAAGGCAGTCCGCCAGAAGTTTTATTCTGACCAGACTGCCGCTACTTATTATTGTACAGTTTTCATTTTACCGCCCCTGGTTTCCTTTTTACTTAAATCCATCTTTTCGCTTTCTCAAAGACCATCCTGTAGTTTCTTCAGCAATTCTTCGTCTATCGAATAATCTGAAGTATGATGACATTCAATCTTTGCCTTTTCCCCCTTTCTCATATTGCATTCTATTCACACAATCCTCCCCTGGCTTTGTCGTCATCAGCTTATACAACCTTGTATTCTTTGGAAACTTACTAATAAATGGCACAAGGGAACTTCCGTACTTAATCAGTCCGCACCCAGCGTCTGCATTGGTAATATAGCTCATCTGCTCATTAGAAATATTCAATAAATCCGCCAGTTTCTGTCGGTCTGACGCTGCCTGATTTAATATCACGATATACTCACTGTTGGATAACATCGTACTGGCAAGTACGGAATCCAGCAGATACTCCACATTCTGCGTAATCGCAGTCGGGAACGCATTTCGTTTACGGAAACGCCGCCATGCGGAATTAAAGAACGAGCCAGAGTGTTCGTTCTCGAACACTACATGAAACTCGTCCAGAAAAATATGGGTGCGTTTCCCTTTTTTCCAGTTTTCTGTCACACGGTTTAACATAGCGTCCGTGATTACCAGCAATCCCATTGTTTTCAACTGTTTTCCCAAATCCAAGATGTCGTAAACCACCATGCGGTTATTTACGTCCACATTGGTTTCATGTGAAAATGCGTCAAGGCTGCCGTCTGTAAATAACTCCAGTGCCAATGCCAGTTTTTTTGCCTCCCGCTCTTTCTGCTCCATAAGTTTCTCCCGCAACACACATAAAGTAGGCACTTTCCCACCATTCTGATAATCTTCATAAATAGCCTCTGTACAGCGGTCAATGAGGGAACGCTGCGCCGGACCAATCCCATTCCGGTCAAGCTGTTCAAACAGAGACAGAACGAACTCGGACTTCTCAATAATCGGGTTGCCTCCGTCCCCGTACCCCTCTACCATATCCATGGCATTGATGTGGTCGGGACTTCCTGCCGCAATCCGTATCACTTCACCTCCCATTGCTTCTATAAGGGAAGCGTAGTCGGCTAAGTCGGGGCGGTTACCCGCCCTTTCTCGCCTAAGAACCGTACATGAGCGTTTCCACTCATACGGCTCAAGCATTTCATCACTCTTTCGAGCGGCTCTCAAGATAGATTCGTTGGCAGTCAGCATGAACATACGCCATGTTAGCCACTTCCTCCTTGCCACCGCAGGACTTTGGTACTTTAAAGAAAATTTCCCTCTCGTCCGAAATGTCCAGTGGCATTCCACAGTGATAGCAACAGCCGTTTTGATTCTTCCAGATTAGTTTGAATCTTCCTGAAAGTTTCTTCATTCCCTGATTAAACTTACGCTGTCTGAAATATTCCGTATCAAGGAACGGATTGGCTGCTTCCCTTACTTTTGTGTGTCGGACAATCGGTGTATGGTCTACCCGTATCAGCTCCTTTGTGTCCGTAGCGAACACCCAGTTTCGGTTTTCCCTGCGGTGCCAATACCTCGTGGAAATCCACCATTGCCCTTTCTTCGGATGCCGCCTTTTCGCCCATCTCCACAATAACTCATAGAGAATATAGTCCAAATGTGCAAACGCTTCTGCCGCACACACAGACTGGTGGTAATTCGTCCATCCTCGGATTTGTTGGTTCAGTTTCATAATCAGCACGTCCTGATTCCATGCTTTCCCACGTTTCAGTATCGTGTCAGATAAATTCCTCACGATTGCCTGTATGGATTTCTTTGACGGCTTCACAATCAGCTTTCCTTTAAACTTTCGGAATGTCCAGCCTAACATATCGAATCCGTCGTTGATGTGGGTGACTACCGTTTTCTCGTCAGATAATTCCAAGCCCCTTGTTTTCAGGAAGTCTTTTATCAATTCCTTTGCTTCCAAGGCGATTTCCTCCGTTGCCGCTGTTACTACAAAATCATCAGCGTAGCGCACCAGATTGACCTTGTGGGCGTTCTTGAACCGTAAGTCCACCTTCCCAAGCCTGTTGGTGTGGAATCTGTCTGACAATACTTTCTGCATACCGTCCAGTGCCATGTTTGCAAGAATCGGTGAAATGACACCGCCCTGCGGAGTGCCGTCCTCTGTCGGGAACAGCTCCCCTTTGAAGATAAATCCCGCTTTCAGGAACTGTTTCAGAATAGATTTGTCCATAGGGATATTTTCCACTAACCATTCATGGCTGATGTTATCAAAACAGCCTTTGATGTCGCCCTCTAAAACCCATTCGGGCGATACCTTGCGTGACAATGCCGTGAAAATATATTCGCACGCGTCCTGACAGCAACGCCCCTTTCTGAAACCAAACGATTTCGTGTCGGCGGTTGTTTCTGCCACTGGCTCTAATGCAAGGGCGTACAACGCCTGCATTGCTCTGTCATACATAGTTGGAATTCCTAACGGACGTTTCTTTTTCTTAGCTTTCTTCTCGATATAGACACGTCTTAACGGTTTTGCTTTATAGCCTTTGTCTGTCAATGACATGACAGCCCTCATCTTCATTGCAGGCGTTGACCAGATTTCCCCGTCCACCCCTGCGGTTTTCTTTCCTTTGTTTGTGGTTACACGCCTTACGGCGAGTGCTTTTGCATAGAACGAGTGTGTCAATAAATACTGAAGCCGCTTCACTGTGTTCCATTTCTTTTCCTGAGTTGCCTTGACAATCCTGACTTGCAGCCTATTAACTTCCTGCTCCGCTTTCTTCCAGTCGATAGTTTTCCACTGCGTAGAAAGCCGCTTGCTGTCCGATAATCTCTCAGAAACTGGCGTTTCCGTCGTTGAATTATTACCGTTCATAGGTTTACCTCCATTCTTTGCCATGAAATACCATAGGATAAGTCTGCACCCTTTCGGGTCAGGGCAAATCTTGAACCCCTATGCCCCGCCATTACAGCAGAGCCGTTCGCTTTTTATCCCGTTCCTCTACCCTCTGTGCCATTTCTCTGCCTTGCGGCTTCAATACCTTAAAAAAATATATATAAGGAACACATAGGGCTTACCAAGTTCCGCATAATAAATAATTGTGAATGCCTTAGACGCCATCTTTGAGCCGGGAGGAATCACGTCCATTTGTTACGGTGTTGAGAAAGTCACCGCAACCACCTCCGCACCTTTTGGTGTAAGTGTATCAGCCTTATTTCACTTATTCCCTGTAACGACTCTTACAATGGTTCACTTTACATTCGTCATAGCACTCTTATCCTAACAGTACGCCCGACTTAGGCTGTCAGGTTTCCCATATTGTCCCACAAGCTTCCCACCTGAACGTTACCATTCACGCAGATTGTGGTAGGATTACCCCAAATGGATAGGGTAGCTGACGACCAGCAATTTATTATGCGACTTCTTGTCGCACCTCTCGCTCTGGATCACAGATTAGAATATCATCCCCGGTGGCAAGGGCAAGGAACACAATTAACATCTTTGCATTGAAACTTTTCCCGCTCCCCGGCACTCCCAAAAGAAATGAATTCGGGTTTAACAATTTTTCTTTATTGCACATGATAAGATTGTGGGATATGGCATTTTCCCCACAGTAAATACCTCCCCCGTCCATGATTTCCTGTACCCGGAATGGCATTAGCACAGCAAGGCTTTCTGTCGTCAGTGTCCGCAATGCGTGGATTTTCCGGTGTCCAATCGGCAAGGCGGTGTTCAGTCCGTCCATCTGCTGGTATTTTAACGTGGTAAACTGGCACAAATGCTTTCTTGCCACAGTCAGCAGCGTATCGGTATCAGCGTCAAGCTGTTCTTTCGTATCAGCTGTATGCACAAGCGTAACCACCGCAAATATCATCCTCTGGTCACGGGTAGTAAGGTCATCCAGAAATTCTTTGCTCTCTTTGCGTTGCTGCTCCATATCATACGGAACGACAGCGGAAAAGTTGTTGTTGGCGTTCTGCCTCCGCTGCCAGTTCGTGATATTCGTTTCCACCCCTAGCAGACGGTTTTCCACTTCCCTCACCGCCTCGTCTGTCGGTATGGGTATGATGTCAATACTTAATATCAGGTTCCGGTTCAAATCTGTCAGCTCCGCAATCATGCTGTCCTTGATATAAGAGGCATACTCCCGCATAAACAATACACGTCCGTAACGGTTTCCCATACGGAAATGGTCTTTTTCAAATTCAAGGCTGTCCGGGCAGATAAAGTCTTTGAAACTGTGTCCTTTCCGCATGGTTTCTGCCAGATCAAAGTAAAATCCCGTTTCCTCTCCCGTACGGTAAAAGTCATGCAGCGCCCGCAGCCTGTCAGTAGCATCCATCTCCACACACTTTGAACCTAACCGTGCAAAATGCCCCGTTAAATCCGTCCCTGTACGAGAAAAATACGTTTTTGCTTCTTCAATGGTTTTCCTATAAGCGGATACCGTCACATATTTCTCCTGTATCATGCTCTCTGCTCCGGTTACTTTTTCAAGCAGCATGGTATTATACTCTTTCCGATACAAATCCAGTCCGTCTTCACGCATGGGAATTAAGATGGATTTTTCAAAGTCCTGACGGTTCAGCCTGCGGTTATTGATGGTAATTTTCGTCGTTGCCCCACTGTCAAAAACATTGAGAAGCTCGCTGTAATCCAAAAACATCGACTCCTTATCCTCTTTGCCCGCTACCGCATAATTCACGTCTGTAAAACGGTAACTGCGGGAGAATTTATTCCGTCCGACTTTGAAAATGCCATTTTCCCATACCGCTTTAATGGGAATTGCCTGCTGTACGCTTTTGGGTATGACAAACCTTTCCTTATCCTGTTTCAAAATATTACTTAATGTTTTTATCATGCCGCTTCAGTCCCTCCTTTTCTCTTTTTTCTATATTTGGTTTCATGGTTTCGTAATAAATGTTTTCGGGACGGAAAATCAGTCGCTTCGGTATCAAGATTTCTGATTTTATCCACGCCCACAAAAACTGCTCCGCTGTCATTCCGTGATAACGAAAAAATCCTAGCGCCGCAAATGGGGCAGCACCAAGTACACACATCCAGCTAACTGTTTCCATTCCAACATACGGACGGAGTAAAAAATATAACCCGACAGCCACAACGCAGGCTATAAGCGAAAAAACGAACTGCCTGAACGACAGTCCGAAAAACATGGATTCCGTGTAATCACGGATTTCCCTATTGATTTTTACTTCCAAAGAAAACACCTCCTGACTATCTTAATCTTTCATCTTCCTTGTTACGCTGTTTTTTTATCTGTCTCTCTCCGGGTGCAAGATAATCCCTGCCATTTCGATTTACCACATGGGTACAAAATCCCAGTATTTTTAATGCCTTTTGTACCGTTTCCATGTGTTCCGGTTTGGGCTGGCAAGTACCAATTCTGGTAAAAAGCAGAATATCTTCATACCATTCTTCAAACTCAAAATTATCTGTACGGAAAAAAATATCCTCTTTGATTTCCTTCAGCGGTTTCTGTAATTCTTCCTGATACAATTTCCTGTTTTCTCCGAGCAGACTATTATTTTTGTTATCTTCCATAGATACCTCCTGTTTTTTATAGTCCCATCATTTCACGCACAACACGATCTGCCATTTTGACCGCACCTACCAACACCAGCATGTTAAAAATCAGTTCCCCGATATAACTCCATACCATTGTGACTGCCGCTGCGTCCGCACTTACTGCTGGCGGAGACGTTGCAAACAAGGAAAAGATAATACACGCCAGCACAATGATAGCGCCCTCCAGACACACCGCCGCATAGGATTTCAGAAAACTCTTTCCCACGTTCTGGCTCGACTCCCCGGCAAACGCCGATAATGGAAGGGGGGCAATCGCCGTGTAAAGATACAGACGAAAAAATCGCCCATACACACTCATAATCATGATAAAACTAAGCACCGTAATAAACAGTCCTCCAATCAACGTAACTGCCCATAAGGGAATGCTCTCAAAAAATCCACAGCCCTCTATGGCTTTCATAATTTCATTGGGGAGCACCGTTTTTTTTGCCTTTCCAAACCCTGCTGTTTTCATAATAGTACGGATTACTCCCTGCACAATCTGAAATAACGCTGTCATCAACTCCAGTCCGTAAGTGATTACCCCTTTCGCAATGGCAAACCTCACAAAGAGCTTTAATGCGTGTTCCGGTTTCTTTACTTCCGTAAAACTGCCACACGTCTTTACCATGCCAATGACAAAGAACAGCACCAACAAAGCATACGCGATTGCCTGCAATGCTCCATGAATGTCTACAATGACTTTCCAGATTCCCCCGCCTTTGAATGTATCCGGTGACTGCGTGAGTATCTGCCATATCTCAGCCAGTTTTTCATTCCATGTGTCAAGTGCGTTCTGCAAATTCTGTACTATCCAGTTGTCCGATTCCATCACCCACACCCCCCTGACTTATTTTTTCCATGTCAATATCACATTCCACCTCATTTCCCCATACATCCCAGCCATCTGTCTTTTCCCTCGCGAAAAGTTCAATCCGTGGCAAATCCCCCAAAAGCTCTACAATCTTCTCTCTTACTTCTTGGGGTTTTTGACTGTGAGACTGCACAGGACTGATGATTAACTGATGTATACTGGCAGACTTCCTTTTCGGTTTTCCCCTCGTTGCTAACAAACAGATTTCTGCATTACTTCTAGTCCAGTTTCCCAAACCAAAAAACCATTGATGTGACACTTTTGTCTGCTTTACCCATACAAAACCAACTGTTTTGTAACGAAACCCCCACGCCTGTATCACCTCTAATGCAACATCCAGTTGGGGAAAGGTTGCCCACAGAAACAGAATACTGTTTGTATGGGCGATTTTGCTTATGGGCAGTTCAGAAATTTCTTGCATACTCATTGTTGAATAATGGTTTTCTGCTACCCCACTGCCATATTTGCGACTATACCGCCACGGTGGATCGGCATAAATAATACTATATTTGTTCACCATTTCATTCACTCTGTTCACCTCATTTCATAAAAAAATCCAGAGAGGAGAATATGCTTGTTTTCTCCTCTCTGGATAAATTACGTTTCTTCATTTCTTTTTCCGTCATCCTGTAATCAAAGCCAGAATCTCTTTTGCAAAGGTAATGATGATTCCTCCGGCAAGTGTTAAGAACCCGTTTGCCCTCTGACTCGGATCATGTGACTTCAAAGACAATCCCACCTGCACAATTCCAAACCCAAGTAAAATCATGCCGATGGCACGGATTAAGCCAAAGATGAAAGTAGACAAGTTGTTGACTACTTTCAGTGGATCACCACCTCCGTTTTCTTTCGCAAAAACCGTCGCTGTGGAGCTATACTATAAAAGTAGACACAGATATGCACCATATGCTACAATAAACTACACACAAAAAAGGAGGCTTTTCATGGCTACAAACAACTACAACAAATATGACGAAGATTTCAAAAAATCCCTCGTCTCCCTTCACCAGAATGGGAAAACCCAATCCCAACTCTGTAAAGAGTACGGCGTCTCCCAATCCGCCCTCGGCAAATGGGTCAAACAATACTCCACCGTTGAAATTGATGACGGCGAAGTCCTTACTGCAAAACAGGTAAAAGAACTCCAGAAACGCAACGCACAGCTGGAAGAGGAGAACCTTATCCTAAAAAAAGCGATTTGGATCTATGTCAATACTTTGGACAAAAAAAGTCGAAAGATTATGCTGTTTTTTTAAGTTCCTCATCCTCCTTCTGCTGTGGTGTTATGTAACCAATCGCACTGTGTATTC
>CAJTFB010000042.1 GCA_910575665.1 Eubacteriaceae bacterium | reverse complement strand
TTAAGCACGCCGCCAGCGTTCATCCTGAGCCAGGATCAAACTCTCAAATTGAAATGTTTGACTTGTCAAGACGTTGCTTGGCTAATCCGTTCTGTAAGCACTCCTACTTTTTTTGTACGAGTCCTTTACTGGTGTCCCCTCCCCTGTCTCCAGGGTCGGAACGTTCTTTATGAATATTCAAAAGAATATCCAGGAACTATTGAAGCTTTATAACTTCTTTTATAGTTCTGAAAATTGTTTGAATTTTCAGGGTTGTTTCACTGTTCAGTTATCAAGGTTCGTTCCCACTTTTTCTGTGGGTTTCTGCTGCGCTGTTTTTGTTCTTTACCGCGTCAGCGAATATTATATTATCAAATGTTTTTGCATTTGTCAACACTTTTTTAAAAGTTTTTTTACTTTTTTTCAAAATAATCTGATTATACTTAAATTTCGCCCTTTTTCAACGGGTTTTCGGACAGGACATTACCTGTTAATATCAAGATTTTTTCCCTGAGTGACAAAAGTTACT
The DNA here is from genome assembly GCA_910575665.1 of Eubacteriaceae bacterium. Taxonomy (GTDB): domain Bacteria; phylum Bacillota; class Clostridia; order Lachnospirales; family Lachnospiraceae; genus Eubacterium_F. The sequence continues at coordinate 30,342 of CAJTFB010000042.1, read as the reverse complement.
GAAATAAAATTTCTTTTCCTGTATTATTATGATATAAATACATGATATTAATGATCGGAGGTATCTCTATGAAAAAGAAAGCTTTTGTTGATCAAAAACTATGTGTAGCCTGTGGTTCTTGTCTCACAGCCTGTAAGGTGGGAGCAGTCAGCATTCCAAGAGGTGTTTATGCTATCATTGACAGTATCAAGTGTATCGGATGCGGAATGTGTGCAAAGAAATGTCCAGCAAGTATTATAATAATAAGTGAGGTGGAGTCCGATGAATAAAAAGAGATGGTATGATTATCTGTGGATTTTCTCTACAATATATCTTATCTTAGGATTTTTTAATATCCTGTTCGCTTGGCTCGGACTGATCTGTTTTTTTACACCGCTTGGGATTTCATTGATTAAGGGTAATAAAGCATACTGCAACAAGTACTGTGGAAGAGGTCAACTCTTTTCCCTTCTTGGAGGAAAATTCGGGCTGTCACGTAAAAAGGATGTGCCAAGATGGATAAAATCTCCATATTTTAGATATGGCTTTTTGATATTTTTTCTAACTATGTTCGGCATAATGATATGGAATACATATCTCGTATTTGCAGGCACAGAAAACTTAAAACAGATTGTTACTCTGCTTTGGACCTTTAAAGTACCGTGGCAATGGGCACATCACGGAACGCCTATTTCACCAGGTGTGGCACAGTTTGCTTTTGGATTTTACAGCGTTATGCTGACATCTACTTTGCTTGGTCTTGTTACAATGATACTCTTCAAACCGCGTTCTTGGTGCGTGTATTGTCCCATGGGAACCATGACGCAAATGATATGTAAAATAAAAGCACATAATAAAGATTAAAAAATAGGAGGTGTATTCGTTGCAATATATAATCTCTTTTTTAGAAGGAATTATCACATTTATCTCACCTTGTCTTTTACCTATGATTCCAATCTATGTTTCTTATTTTGCAGGTGGAGGTGAGAGAAGCCGAAAAAAGACCTTCTTTGGTGCATTCGGTTTTGTCCTGGGGTTTACCCTCGTTTTTATGGCACTCGGTGCATTAGCAGGAACACTTGGTAGTTTCTTAAAACAATATCAGATTGCTGTCAATATTATTTCTGGTCTTGTAGTAATATTTTTTGGACTAAATTTTCTTGGCGTATTCAAACTGAATCTGTTCAGAGGAATGACAAAGACGGTTCGCACTGATAACATGAGTTTTTTCTCTTCGATGCTTTTTGGAATGATTTTTTCAATAGGTTGGACCCCTTGTGTAGGAGCTTTTTTAGGCTCTGCTCTTATGCTTGCTTCTCAGCAGGGACACGTCCTTGAAGGTATATTGATGCTTTTAGCTTATTCCATAGGCTTGGGAATTCCCTTTACTTTAAGCGCTGTGCTGATAGAATATTTGAAATCTACTTTTGATCTTATAAAGAAACATTATCAAATCATTAATTTGATCAGCGGAATCTTTCTTGTCCTTATTGGTGTGCTGATGGCAACTGGGACTTTAGGTTGGCTGCTCGGATTACTGAGTTAGGAGGCTCTATGAAAAATAAAATAACTTTTTTGATAATAATTTTTGTTTTTATTTTACTAATTGGCGGTTCCTATGCGCTGTACAATCATTTAAGTCCGAATGTTTCTTCCGACAAAATAACAACACACGAGGATTCGCAAAACGAAAATGAAACCTCACAACAAGAAAAAAGCCTTGCCCCTGACTTTACGGTATATGACAAAAGCGGCAAGGAAGTGAGTCTATCGGATTTTATCGGAAAACCTACTATAGTTAACTTTTGGGCAAGCTGGTGTGGCCCTTGTAAAATGGAAATGCCTGATTTTGAAGAAAAATATCAGTCACTCGGCGAAGAGATCAATTTTTTAATGGTCAATATGACTGACGGATCACGGGAAACAGTTAAAACTGCATCAGATTTTATTGAAAAAGAAGGTTTTACCTTCCCTGTATATTATGATGAGAAATCAAATGCCTCAATTACTTATAGTGTTTATTCGCTGCCGACTACCTATTTTATCGATGCAGACGGTTACGCTATTGCTCAGTCAACTGGTGCGATCGATAGTGAGACACTACAAAAAGGCATTGATATAATAAAGGAGGAAAAATAGATGTTAAAAAAGCTGAATAATGAAAATTTTGAAAGTGTAATATTAAACTGTAGTGGTACTGCTCTTGTTGATTTTTACGCTGATTGGTGCGGACCTTGTAAAATGGTATCACCTATTGTTGATGAAATCGCTGATGAGTGCACAGACATTACTGTGGGCAAAGTGAATGTTGATGAAAGCAATACTCTTGCAGTACAGTACAATGTAGCCAGCATTCCTACTCTGATTGTATTTAAGGATGGAAAAGAACACACAAGGATGGTGGGCTATAGATCCAAAGAAGATATTCTTTCAGAGCTCAAATAGCAAACCCAAACTAAACCTTGCGGAGTGTTGTTAGTATGCAATACTCCGCAATTTCTTTTTATCAATAATATGGACGCCTTTTCTTGTCACTTCAATCATCCCTTCAGATGCGAGATGTTTCAGCATTCTTGTAATTACCTCACGGGCGGTGCCCAGATGCCTCGCAATGTGCTCGTGAGTCATTATAACAGTGTCAGTACCATTAACAGAAATTTCGTCAAGCAGAAAGATGGCCAAACGTTTATCCATGCTCATAAAAACGATCTGTTGCATAATCCACATAACATCGGAAAAACGGGAAACAGCAGTTTCAAGAGCGTAGATTTTAACTAAAGGAACTCTTTCACTGACAGTATTAAACGCCAAACCACTTATCATATAACAATCACTCGGCACTTCGGCATCCACATAAACGTCAAAGGTAATACTCTGCAAAACGCAGGAAGCCGAAAGCATGCAGATATCTCCGGGTGAAAGTCTGTAAAGCGTGATTTCTTTTCCTTCTTCGGAAAGCATATATAGACGAAGCCTGCCACTTTTAACAATATAAAGCCCCGAACAACCCATATTGTTGTGAACAGACTGCTCCTTTTCAAAATGCTCCATAGATGAGTTCTTGCATAAATAATGCTTATCTTCCTCATTGAGCTCATTCCAGAAAGGAAAATACTTTTCATAAAATAAATCGTAATCCATTTTTTTCCCCTTTTCTTTTTATCTTCAAACTTAAAATATAAGCTATTTATCCACGTTTTTATTTTTTCTCAAATACTTCATTTATAAAAAAACACGGAAAGCACCCTTCTGGTACTTTCCGCGTTTTTATAGTATTTTAGTAACGGAGAAGGAGGGATTTGAACCCTCGCGCCGCGCGAACGACCTACACCCTTAGCAGGGGCGCCTCTTCAGCCACTTGAGTACTTCTCCAAATTTCTGAAAATAAGTTTCTCTATTAAATTTCAGTGCATGGATAATTCTAACAGATTGTTAGCTATTTGTCAACTAAATATTTTCATATTCTTTCACTGCAGTTTCGTATAGATTATTTCCCATGCAATCAATTACTGTAATAACGGGAAGATTTTCCACTTCCAGCCTACGAATCGCCTCTGTTCCTAGATCATCATAGGCAATGACTTCACTCTTTTTAATGCATTTTGATAGTAGTGCTCCGGCGCCGCCCACAGCGGCAAAATAAACTGCTGTATTTTTTTTCATAGAGTCAATGACGCCAGTACTTCTTTTTCCCTTTCCAATCATCCCCTTTAACCCAAGATCTAAGAGGGTAGGAGCATATTTATCCATACGGCTGCTTGTAGTAGGACCGGCAGAACCAATCACCTGTCCTTCTCTGTTTGGCGTCGGACCTAAATAATAGATCACTTGATCTTTGATTTCAAAAGGAATTTCTTCTCCCTTCAAAAGCCCATCTGTCATCCTTTTATGGGCAGCATCCCTTGCAGTATATATTGTGCCAGAGATATATACATAATCTCCTGCCTTTAGATCCTTGACCTTTTCATCTGTCAAAGGTGTTTTGATATACTTATCCATACGTCCTCCATCTCCATGCTTATACATAGCCCTTCTATAGTATTAACTCATATTCAGAAAATAATTCCCGGATTATGTCATCATATTCTAAAAGCTTTTGTGCCTTTTTTATTCTTTTTTCAATTCCACTATCGAATTGAAAGGAGTGAATCATGTAACTCCAAAGTTCTTTCATCTTGAATAAAACTGTTTTATCTCCATATAAGTGATGTTTGTAGCTTTCGTAAATCTTATTATGAAATTCCAGCAGTTCGTGCTTTTTCATTACAGTTCCATCTTTGATAAACCTGATTAATCCCGGATAACGCAATATTCCTCTCCCAAACATCATGGAACCCAGCTCTGGAAATCTGGAAATAAGATGCTGATAATCTTCTTTTAAAAAAATATCCCCATTGTAGCATACGTTTGTTTTACAGCGATTATATCCTTTTTCAAAAGCAACAAGATTTGGTATATTTTTATAATAATCCTCTCTGGTTCTCGGATGGATGATCAACTCATGAACAGGAAACTCATTAAAAATGTCCAACAGTTCGTCAAACTCATCGGCATCTTTCATGCCGATTCGAGTCTTTATCGAAATTTTGCAGTCACTGGAATCATATATTTTATTTAAAAAATTTTTCAATTTCTCTTTCTCTGTTAGAAATCCAGAGCCCTTCTTTTTGGATACGACTGTTCCCACTGGGCAGCCTAGATTCAGATTAAACTCATGGTATCCCAAATCTTCCAAATAATCTACCGTTTTTATAAATAGTTCAGATTGATTGGTAAGAATCTGAGGGACTACAATCATTCCCTGGTTATGCTCTGGAAGCACATCGTTGCGCTCCCGTGTGCGGCAAATTCTCTTCTGATTGGGGGATATAAATGGTGTAAAATATTTATTGATTCCTCCAAAACACGTTTCATAAGCATTCCGGAACAGATAACCTGTGATTCCTTCCAATGGCGCCATATAATAATTCATAAATTCCTCTAATTTTGTTTTCTGACAATCTTATATTCATCATCACTTTGATAATAGGGACAGCTTTTATAAGAAGTATTCATAAAACGATACATTTCGTCTTCATCAAGATTTACCTGGCATTCACCGTATCTATCCTCGTCAACCAGATAAAAAGAACAAGATTCACAATTTGTTACCATGAGCTTCCCTCCTATTCCATTAAAATATTTTTTATCCATTTTGTCAACAACTAAATTTTTATAATACTCTTTCTCTATATTTTGACAAATAGTTTATATTATGCTAAAATGAAATAAATAATTTTGTATCAAAAAACAAAACCTTTTTTGAATGTAATTTGCATATACATAAATTACAGAAATATTTAATTTAAGGAGGAGTCTCAAAATGGTAAAAGAGAAAAATCTTGCACTTTGTATTATTCTTTCTATTGTTACATGTGGTATTTATTTATACTACTGGATCGTAACTCTGACAGATGATACAAACGCAATCGCAGGAGAACCAGAAGATACTTCTGGAGTAATCGCATTGGTTCTAACGATTGTAACATGCGGAATTTACGGTTTATATTGGGCATATAAACGTGGAGAGAAAATTGACAAAGCTCATCAACTCAATGGCCAGACAGCTTCCAATGGTGGAGTTCTTTATTTGATTCTCTACATCTTTGGTGGTATCATTGCCCTTGCTTTGATTCAGAACGAGGTGAATAAATTTGCTCAGTAAAAAACTCAAGACCTTGAGCACATTGCTTTTGATCGGTGTTTTTTATGCAATCATTGTACGGTATACATCTTTTTGTATACCGTGCTTTTTTAACATGATCACTGGCTTGAAATGCCCAAGTTGTGGTGTTACCCACATTTTTCTACACCTGATGAACCTTGATCTTTCCGCTGCTTTTCATGCAAATCCTTTTCTTTTTTTAACTGCTCCGATTCTTTTATTGATTTTAGTATTAAATATTTTTTGTAATAAAAGCATCAGAAAAAGCCCTATTACTAGGGCTTTGACAATTATTTATCTGATCAGCCTTATAATCTGGGCAGTGGTCAGAAATATCATACATATTTAATTATATCACTCGCCTGATATGTCGGTTTACATGACAACATATATTGATGGCTACCGGCATACCGGCGATATGAGTTGGATAAGTCTCCACATTGACACCAAGTGCGGTTATTCTTCCTCCCAGTCCTCCCGGTCCTATGCCAAGCTGATTGATCTTTTCTAGCATCTCTTCTTCTAACTCTCTGACATATGGAATATCCGATGAACGATTTAGATCCCTTGTGAGAGCTTTCTTAGCAAGAATCGCGCTCTTTTCAAAGGTACCACCAATGCCGACGCCTACTACGATTGGTGGACAGGCGTTGGGCCCCGCAATCTTTACTGTCTCCAATATTGCCTCTTTGATTCCCTCGATACCATCTGCCGGTTTTAGCATATAAAGGCGACTCATGTTCTCACTGCCAAATCCTTTAGGAGCTACTGTGATCTCTACCTGATCTCCTGGAACGATCTCATAATGGATCACGCCAGGTGTATTATCTCCAGTATTCACTCTGTCTACCGGATCTTTTACCACAGATTTTCTAAGATATCCATCTTTGTACCCCTGACGGATTCCTTCGTTTACTGCATCTTCGATAAAATTTCCCTCAAAATGTACATCCTGACCAACTTTGAGAAATACGACAGTCATCCCAGTATCCTGACAGATTGGAATATTCATCTCGGCTGCGATATTCATATTCTCTTCCAACTGCCCAAGTATCTGACATCCCAAAGGCGATTCTTCTTTTTCCTTCCCTGATAAAATCGCAGTTTTTACATCATCAGAAAGCTGCACATTGACCTGCATACACATGTCCCGGATTTGATTTATAATTTCACTGGTATTAATGACTCTCATCGGTTTCTTCTGATGCCTCCTCTGTTTCATTTTCCTCAGATGATTCTTCCTTGCGTACCTTGGCTATACTAGCCACAACGATATCTTTCGTATGATCAAGATTCATCAACTTAACACCTGAAGTAATACGTCCTAATACGGAGATTCCACTAACCTCGATTCGGATAATGATTCCTTCATTGGTGATAAGCATCACTTCCTGATCTTCGTGTACCGCCTTCGCTCCCACGACATTTCCTGTCTTTTCCGTTATTTTATAGCATTTCACACCTTTGCCACCACGGTGTTGAATTCCAAACTCCTCGATGCTTGTCCGTTTTCCCATACCAAATTCTGAGACAAGAAGAAGTTCCTCTCCCTGCGTGTTGAGCTGCATTCCGATTACTTCATCATCAAAGGAGAGATTCATTCCGCGGACTCCCATGGATGTTCTTCCTGTCGGCCGGACGTCTGTTTCTTTAAACATAATACACATACCCTGTCTGGTTACAAGAAGAATATCCTTTTCATCATCCGTAACTTTAACTTCGATCAAATCATCATCTTCTCTAAGATTGATCGCCTGCAGCCCCGTTTTACGGATATTCATGTACTCGGTGATGGACGTTTTTTTCACCAGTCCATTTTTTGTCGCCATAAACAAATATGTGTCTTCTTTATATTCTCTCAAGGAAATAACTGCTGTAATTTTTTCTTCTGGCAGAAGCTGAAGCAGATTGACAATGGCAGTTCCCCGACTCGTCCGCCCAGATTCTGGAATCTGGTACGCCTTAATTCGATATACGCGTCCCTTATTTGTAAAGAACATCAGATAATGGTGAGTCGTCGCCATAAACAGATCTTCAATATAATCTTCTTCTATGGTCTGCATGCCTTTTATGCCTTTGCCTCCACGATGCTGGCTCTTGAAATTATCAATGGTCATACGCTTAATATAACCCATATGAGTCAATGTGATCACCGTATTCTCTACTGGGATCAGATCCTCCATAGATATATCAAATACATCAAATCCAATGCCAGTTCTTCTATCATCACCGTATTTATTGGAAATTAATGTAATTTCTTCTTTTATCACACCGAGAAGAAGTTTTCGGTCTGCCAGAATTGCCTTGTATTCACCGATCTTCTTCATCAATTCTTCAAATTCCTTTTCTAGCTTTTCCCGCTCTAAACCAGTCAGCGCACGAAGCCGCATATCGACGATCGCCTGAGCCTGAACATCATCTAATCCAAATCTTTCGATTAATCTTTCCTTTGCGATAGGGGTACTCTGAGAACCACGAATAATCTTGATCACTTCATCAATGTTATCCAGTGCAATCAGCAGACCTTTTAATATATGTGCCCGCTCTTCCGCCTTGTTCAGATCGTATTGAGTACGTCTTGTAACAACCTCTTCCTGATGCTTTAGATAATAGGTCAGCATCTGGAGAAGATTCATTACCATAGGCTGCTTATCCACAAGGGCAAGCATATTTACACCAAAGGTATCCTGCAACTGGGTATGCTTATAAAGCTGATTGAGTACCACATTGGGATTGACATCTTTGCGCAATTCAATACAGATGCGCATACCTTCCCGGTTGGACTCATCTCTCAGCTCAGTAATACCATCCACTTTTTTATCCTTATGAAGTTCAGCAATCTTTTCGATGAGCCTTGCTTTATTGACCATGTAAGGAAGTTCTGTCACAATGATCCGATTCTTTCCATTTGCCATAGGCTCGATATTGGTCACCGCTCTCACACGAATCTTTCCCCGTCCTGTGCGGTATGCTTCTTCAATACCAGATCGACCAAGTATGGTAGCTCCAGTAGGAAAATCCGGTCCTTTTATTATATCGATCACTTCATCGATCGTGGTTTCCCTGTCTTCTTCCACAATGTTATCAATGATCTTCAAAACCCCGCCAATCACTTCTCGAAGATTGTGGGGAGGAATGTTGGTTGCCATACCAACAGCGATGCCAGAAGTACCATTCACCAAAAGATTCGGATATCTTGAAGGAAGTACAACAGGCTCTTTTTCCGTCTCATCGAAGTTGGGATCAAAATCAACAGTATTTTTGTTGATATCTGACAACATTTCCATAGATATCTTACTTAAGCGGGCCTCCGTATAACGCATGGCAGCTGCCCCATCTCCATCCACAGAACCAAAATTACCATGACCATCCACCAGTGGATATCTTGTAGACCACTCCTGTGCCATATTGACAAGTGCCCCATAAATGGAAGAATCACCGTGTGGATGATATTTACCCATTGTATCACCAACGATACGAGCACATTTACGATGAGGTTTATCCGGTCCATTGTTCAATTCGATCATCGCATAAAGAATACGACGCTGTACTGGCTTCAAACCATCTCTCACATCAGGAAGTGCCCTGGATGCGATGACCGACATAGCATAGTCTATATAGGAATTTTCCATTGTCTTTCTGAGATCAATAGGTTTGATCTCATCCAAAGAATCAATGTCTTTGTCAAAAATATTTTCATCCATGCTCTTCTACATTCCTTTCTAAATATCCATTGTAGCAAATTTCGCATTTGCCTCGATAAATTCACGTCTTGGCTCCACTTTATCCCCCATCAGGGTAGTAAAGGTAAGATCAATCTCGGAAGATTCATCTTCATTCATCGTTACCTTCAGTAGAATTCGTTTCGCAGGATCCATGGTAGTATCCCATAATTGTTCCGCATCCATCTCCCCCAGACCTTTATAACGCTGGATGCTGTTATTCCCATCACGTCCCAACTCTTCCAGCTTTGCATTTAACTCTTCATCCGAATATACATAATAGGATTTTTTACTTCTATCGATCTTATAAAGTGGCGGCTGGGCAAGGTATACATAACCTTCCTTGATCAGATCCGGCATAAAACGATAGAAAAATGTTAGCAGCAGGGTAGCGATATGTGCTCCGTCTACATCGGCATCCGTCATGATGATAATCTTATGATATCGCAGCTTGTTAATATCAAAATCATCGGATATTCCGGTGCCAAAAGCAGTGATCATCGCCCGAATTTCATTGTTTACCAGAATTTTGTCCAATCTTGCTTTTTCCACATTCAAAATTTTTCCACGCAGTGGTAAAATTGCCTGAGTAGCTCGGTCTCTCGCTGTTTTAGCACTTCCTCCGGCGGAATCTCCCTCTACGATATAGATCTCACAATTTTCAGGATTTTTGTCACTACAATCAGCAAGCTTGCCAGGCAAGGTAGTAGAATCCAAAGCGGTCTTTCTCCTTGTCAGATCTCTTGCTTTTCTCGCTGCTTCTCTCGCTCTCTGAGCAAGAATCGCCTTGTCACAAATCATTTTTGCCACAGAAGGGTTCAATTCTAAGAAAATTGTCAGTTGTTCTGTGACAATATTGTCTACAGCGCCTCTTGCCTCGCTGTTTCCAAGCTTCTGTTTTGTCTGACCTTCAAACTGAGGTTCTGGAATTTTGATACTAATAATCGCTGTTAAGCCCTCACGTATATCATCACCACTTAAATTTAGATCATTTTCCTTTAAAAGTTTTTGTCCTCTAGCATAATCGTTGAAAGTCTTTGTCAAAGCATTCTTAAATCCGGCAAGATGAGTACCACCTTCCGGTGTCGTAATATTGTTTACAAAACTATAACAGTTATCGGAATAGGAATCATTGTGTTGGAAAGCAACCTCCACATACACATCACCCTTCTGCCCTTCACAGTAGATAATATCCTCATAGAGGGGATCTTTATGGCGGTTCAGATATTCGATATATTCCTTTATTCCACCCTCGTAATAAAAAGCTTCTATTATTGGTTCCTCCTGACGGTCGTCATGAAGAACAATTTTTATTCCTTTGGTGAGAAATGCCATCTCACGAAGACGATGTTTCAATGTATCATAGTCAAATACTGTCGTTTCTGTAAAAACTGTTTTATCCGGCAAAAATGTAACTTTAGATCCACGCAAATCAGTAGTTCCAACTTTCTCCAGATCATACATTACTTTTCCACGTTCATAGCGCTGTTTATATATTACACCATCCTGATAAATCTCTACTTCTAACCAATCAGAAAGGGCATTTACCACAGAAGCGCCCACACCATGAAGACCGCCAGATACCTTGTATCCGCCGCCGCCAAATTTACCACCTGCATGAAGAACGGTAAAAACAACCTCTACCGCCGGCCTTCCCGCTTTATGATTGATGCCAACAGGAATACCACGTCCGTTATCCAGTACAGTGATTGAATTGTCTTTGTTGATATGTACATCAATGACATCACAAAAACCGGCAAGAGCTTCGTCAATGGCATTGTCCACGATTTCATATACAAGATGATGAAGGCCCTTTTCCGACGTACTTCCGATATACATTCCTGGTCTTTTTCTTACGGCTTCCAAACCTTCCAGAATCTGTATCTGGTCAGCACCATATTCAATCTTTTCCTGATTCTCCATTTTTTCTCCGTCCTTCCTCTATTTCAAAGGTTTTTTGAATATTAATACCATTTTTTACGAACTCTTCCAGACCAGTACAGGTTATGATGGTCTGAATTCCTTTTATATGCTCTAAAAGATAATTTTGTCTCTTTCGGTCTAATTCGGATAAAACATCATCCAATAACAAAATTGGTTTATCTCCTGTCTTTTCTTCTACAATTTTTATCTCTGTCAATTTGAGAGATAGTGCTCCCGTTCGCTGCTGGCCTCTTGAACCAAATTTTCTCAGATCCTTTTCTCCTGATACAAAAGAGAGATCATCCCGATGAGGACCTGCATGTGTAGTCTTTTTAAACAAATCTTTCTGTTCCGACAATATGAGTTTCTGACTAAAATCTTCAGAAACAACATTGGGCTCATAGATTAGCTCAATATTTTCCTTTCCACCCGTAAGTCTATGATGGATCTCTTTGATATAACAGTTCAGCTTTTCTACAAATTCTTTTCGTGCCTGGATAACGTATGTACCATATTCTACTAATTTGCTGTTCCATATATCAAGTGTGTCCAATAAATCAGAATTTATACTAATTTGTTTTAAAAGTTCATTCCTTTGTTTCAAAACACTTTTGTATTTAGTCAGATAGAGCAAATACATCTTGTCCAGCTGACACAATTCCATATCAATAAAACGCCTTCGCGCCTCCGGACCATTTTGAATGATGGCAAGATCCTCTGGAGAAAAAAATACAATACTAGAAACTCCCAACAATTCCCCGCTCTTCTTTACAGGAACGCCATCCACGGCGATACCTTTAGACTTGCTTTTTTTTAAATGAACGTCTATTTTATGGTGAATTCCATCCTTTTCCACAATCATTCTCAGATGAGCTTCTCCACAACCAAGGCGAATCATCTCTCGGTCTTTGCTCCCCTTGTGGGAACGGGTCGTAGAACAGAGATAAATTCCCTCAAGTACATTTGTCTTTCCCTGGGCATTGTCCCCAAAGAGAACATTTGTTTCTGGATCAAATGCAAAGACTTCTCGCTCATAATTACGAAAATTCATTAATTCCAAAGAATTTACGATCATAAATTGCTTACCTTCACCTGTTGTCCTTCTAGACCAATTATATCACCAGGACGAATTTTTTTTCCCCGGCGCAGTTCTTTCTCTCCATTGACAGTAACAATGCCATCTTCGATCATAAACTTTGCTTCTACTCCAGAACTAGCTAATCCGGCAAGCTTCAATGCCTGTCCCAGCTTAATAAATTCATCTTTAATAAATATTTCTTCCATCACTCTCTCCTTCCATCCTATCAATTATCAATAAGGTTTACCGGAAGGATCAGATAGATATATGAATTATCATCCCGGATAAAACAAGGCGCTTTTGCATTAAACAGATACAGATTTACCTCTTCTTCATCAATCACCCGAAGCACATCGATAAGAAATTTGGGATCAAAGGCAATTCTCAGATCCTTTCCCTCTTTTTGTATCCCTATATTTTCATCCATGGAGCCAATCTTCGTATTCATTTCCATCTTGATTTCATCGCTTTTTACATTCATAATAACCGGTTTATTTTCTGCTTCTCTCAAAAGAAGGGTGGCGCGGTCGATACAATCTAAAAGCTCTCTTTTATTTACTGTAACCTTTGTTTCATAATCATTGGTCAGCATCTGATTGATGTTATAAAAGTTTCCTTCGATAAGCCTGGATATGATGATGGTTTGCCCGAGTTCAAAAAGAACGTGATTTTTAGTAAAGAAGATCTCTACCTCATCTTCCATTCCTCCTGTCAAAATCTTACTTACCTCACTGAGAGTTTTACCAGGAATAACTGCTTTGATATCATCATAGCTTTCTTTTAGTTGAATCTTTCGGATAGATACACGGTGAAGATCCAGGGAAGCAATTTTAAATTCATCTCCATTGATTTCAAAAAGCTCTCCGGTAAGTATTTTATTATTTTCATTATTTGAAATAGAAAAAATGGTCTGACGAATCATTTCTTTCAAGGTAAACTGGGAAATCACAATTTTCTTTTCTTTTTCAATTTTGGGAAGCATCGGAAATTCTTCGTGATTTTTCCCTGAAAGGTTGAATTTAGCCTTTCCACAGAAAAGAAGAATATTCTCATTGCTGTCTGCCTCAAAATATACATCCTCATCTGGTAATTTCCTTATGATCTCAGAGATCATTTTGGCATTGACAAGAATGATACCCTCTTCTTCTACATTTGCAGAAAACCTTGTTTCAATTCCTAAAGACATATCATTCGTTGTAAGTTTTAATTCGTTATCAGCTGCTTCGATTACAACGCATTCCAGAATCGGCATCGTAGTTTTTCCTGGTACAGCTTTCAATACGATATTGATTGCTTCGTTAATGTCAGACTTATTGCATGTGAATTTCATATTGTGTATAACCCCTTTCAAGTTAAAGTCATATTAAATAATAATTATATTTTAGTAATATATAGTATTAAGAGCTGTGTATTTGTGTAAAAGGTATATAAGCTGCTTTAATCTTAGCTTTTCATGTAAGGATAAGCTCTGATTTTGTCCTTGAATAAAAAGTGAATACTGTGTAAAATTTAAATGTAAACAATTAACAATTTTATTGTATTCACATGATATCAAGTGAAATTAACAATTTCCTTTAAAGTTATCAACGAACAATCAAGGATTGATCTTTTTTCTTAAAATGTCGATTGTATTTTGGAGGCTTTTATCAACCTTTAACATTTCTGATATTTTATCACAACCGTGGATAATCGTAGAATGATCTCTATTTCCTAACTTTTCACCGATATCAGTTGTGGATAAGTCTGTGAATTCTTTACAAAGATACATACATATTTGTCTCGGAAAAGCGATACTTTTTTGCTTTCTTTTTGATACAATAGCATCTTCTGCCAAATTAAAATGATCTGTCACAATTTTATTGATAAAGTCAACGGTGATTTCTCTGGCATCATCTGGACGAATAATATCTTTTAACGCATCCTCTGCTAGATCAAGAGTGATCTCTTTTCGATGTAGTTTTGAGGAAAAGATCACTCGTTTGTAGGCACCTTCTAGATCTCTGATGTTGGATCGAATATTGGTGGCAATGTAACTCAAGATCTTATCATCCAATTTCACTGATTCATTTTCTTGATAATTTTTAAGTATCGCCATACTGGTTTCATAATCTGGCGGCTGAATATCAATAGGAAGCCCGGAATTGAACCGGGATCTATAACGTTCATCCAGCTGATCCATGTCCCTCGGGGGTTTATCACTGGATATGACAATCTGTTTATTTGATTGAAATAGTGCTTCAAAGGTATTAAAAAACTCAATCTGTGTCGATTCTTTCCCAATGATAAACTGAATATCATCGATCAGAAATACGTCGATATTTCGGTATTTTTTACGAAGATTTGCCGTAGCTGCGGTATCTCCTTTTTTCTTATTTGTACGGATGGCTTCAATCACCTGATTTGTAAAATCTTCACTGGTAGTGTAGAGTACATTGAGTTCAGAGTGATGTTCTATAATATGTCTGGCTATGGAGTGCATTAGATGCGTCTTGCCAAGGCCAGGTCCACTATACAGAAAAAGAGGATTATATACTTGTGAAGTCGGAGCTTCTGCCACGGCGACAGCAGCAGCATGAGCCATTGAATTACTTCGGCTCGTGACAAAAGTATCAAAGGAATGTCCTGACTTCAAATAAGGATATTTATCTGTGAGAGTTTCCTCCTTTATATAGGAAGAAACTGATTCACTTTTGTAGATATAGCTTATTTCAATTTCTTCTCCAATCACTACTTCAATCGCAACTTTAATATGTACATTGTATCTGGATTTGAGAAGACTGATGCAGTCTCCCTGGGTTTCTTTGTTAATTTGAAAGGTGATGACTCCATCTTCGTAGGAGAAAAATTCCAGGGGCTCAATGAAGGTCCGAATCGCTGGTTTACTAATGTCACTTTCTTCCATCAAATAGGCGATAATTTCACTCCATTGGGCTTTTATCTTGTTTTCCATAAAAAAACCTGCCTAACTATTTTAAAATTGAAATAAGGGTATAAACATACAAATATATTCTACCTCAAAATCATAGTTTTTTCAATGGGCATTTACAAATTTGTAATTTTATTGGAATATTTGCTTGACTAATTGGCAATTCAATACTATAATTAGGCTTGATACGGATTTAGTACAGAATTTGTAGAATTGTATAACTATGATATAAATCGTGAAGGAGGTGTATAGATATGAAAATGACATTTCAGCCAAAAAAGAAATCCAGAGCCAGAGTTCATGGTTTTCGTAAAAGAATGAGAACATCGAATGGAAGAAAGGTGCTCTCCAGAAGAAGAGCAAAAGGAAGAAAAAAATTGTCTGCGTAATGCAGTCTGTGCAAAGTCACATAAAATGTGTGGCTTTTTCTTCTCTTTATAAGGAAAGAATCAGTGTTTGAAAGACTTGGAAAAAATTCTGAATTTCAAAAGGTTTACAAAACTGGTAAATCAAAAGCAAATAAATACCTGGTGATGGTACTGGTTGAGAGGGAGAGTGGTCCCAATCGTTATGGCTTTTCTGTTAGTAAGAAAGTTGGTAATAGTGTCGTGCGTCACAGAGTCACCAGGTTGTTGCGCGAATCTGTCCGTAGAAATGATGCACGTCTCGAAAGAAGTTATAATATTGTAATTGTTGCCAGAAACACGGCAAAGGATAAGAGTTTTGATGAGATTGATAGTGCTGTGTGCCACTTGTGTAAATTACATGGAATATTAAAATGAAAAGACTTTTTTTATTTTTATTAAGGATATATCAAAAAATTATTTCTCCGCTGAAACGAACACCTACCTGTATCTATACACCTTGTTGTTCTGATTATGCTGTTCAGGCGATTACAAAGTATGGTGCAGTCAAGGGTGGTTTTTTGGCTGTAAAAAGAATTTTGAGATGTCATCCATTTCACAAGGGTGGTTATGATCCAGTACCGTAATGGTTTTGGACATGATTGTGACAGCTGGCGTAAAATATGGAGGTAAATAAGATTGGAAATTCTTTATCAACTGTTGGGCTGGATTATATCTGGTATTGACTGGTGTGTATTTCAGGTGTTTGGATTGCACAACATTGGCTTGTGTATTGTGTTGTTTACGATTATTGTATATACACTAATGATTCCGTTGAATGCGAAGCAACAGAAGTCTTCCCGGCTTATGAGTAAGATAAATCCTGAAATTCAGGCGATTCAGGCAAAATATAAGGGGAAAAAAGATAATGAATCAATGACGAAGATGCAGACTGAAACACAGGCTGTATATAATAAATATGGTGTTAGTCCTTTTGGAGGTTGTCTGCCTCTTTTGATCAGTATGCCAATCATGTTTGCCCTGTACGGAGTGATTCATAGAATTACGGAGTATGTTCCTTCTTTGAAGGGGACGACGGGATTCCTTGGATTGGATGTATCTCAGACTCCGACGCAGTACGCTCAAGTTACCAAACTGGCTTATTTAATTCCAATTCTTGCTGTGGTATTTCAGTTTATTAATACAAAAATGCTGCAGGTAAAGGATACCAATAAGAACAAACAGCAAGATTCCATGGCAGCGAGTATGAAGATGATGAATTACTTTATGCCATTTATGTCTGGTATATTTTGTCTTTCAATGAATATCGGTATTGGACTTTACTGGATCACTAGTTCTATTTTCCGTATTGTTCAGGCATATTTTATCAATCGCCATGTGGACAAGATATCGTTGGATGATTTGATTGAGCAGAATAAAGAAAAGGCAGCTAAGAAAAATAAGAAGAGAGAAGAAATGACAAAGCAAATGGAGATGTATTCAAAACAGAAGACTAGCTCCATTAAAACAGTAACAAATTATCAAAATACTGAAACTTCAGATAAATCTGACAAGAATATTAATAGTGTGGATGTGAACAAAAATATTGAACCGGGAAGTATTTCTGGGTATGCCCATATGCTGTCAGGAAATAAGAAAGATAATAAGTAATACAGCATTTTGACTGATTGGAGGAGATTGTTATGTCGAATTGGCTTGAGATTAGTGCAAAGACTGTTGATGAGGCATTGACGGAAGCGTTGATAAAGCTGGAGACAACAAGTGACCAGATTGAATATGAAGTGATCGAAAAAGAAAGTAGCGGTCTGCTTGGTTTATTTAGCAAGCCGGCTAGAATTCGGGTTTGTAAGAAGGAAAGTGTAGAAGATAAAGTTAAAAACTTTTTATCCAATTTATTTGAAAAGATGGAGATTGAGGTAGAAGTAGTTCTTGATTATAAGCAAGAAGAAGGAGTTATTGAGATTGAATTAAAAGGAAATGAGATGGGTCTTCTTATTGGTAAGCGAGGACAAACACTGGATTCTATTCAATTTCTTACTTCTCTGGTGGCAAATAATAATAGAGAAGATTATGTTAAGATTAAGATGGATACTGAAAACTATCGTGAGAGAAGACGCCAGACCATAGAAAATCTTGCTAAAAATATTGCAAATAAGGTAAAGAAAACCCGTAAACCGGCATATCTTGAACCTATGAATCCTTATGAGAGAAGAATTATTCATGCTGTACTTCAGAATGACAAATATGTAGAAACATATAGTGAAGGTGAAGAACCTTTCCGTAAAGTTGTCGTAAATATTTCTAAAGAGTATGCAGATATGCCTCCTCGCAGAAATAATAATTATCGAAGAAGAAACAATTATAATGGAAGTGGTGGTAATTACAGACGCAAGCCTTATAATAAGAATTATAGGCGTGACAATAAAGATAAATTTGAATCTAATAAGGAAAACGAATAAATATTAACTATGGCAGCCAGGCGGCGCCAATCCGAATCTGCCATGAGGCGGGTTTAGATTGGTGCCGTAGCTTTTTGGAGGGATCTTATGTTTTATGACGATACCATTGCAGCGATTGCTACAGCTTCTTTGAGTGGAGGTGTTAGTATTTTGCGTATCAGTGGGGATGATGCAGTAAATGCTGCAGATCGTATCTTGCAATTGAAAAATAAAACATTGGCAGAGTGTCAGAGTCATACGATTCATTATGGCTTTGTTGTGGATGAAACATCTCAGCGTCTGGATGAAGTAATTGTTCTTTTGATGCGAGCACCTAATAGCTATACGAGACAGGATGTTGTAGAGATTCAATGTCATGGTGGTGCATTGATTTGTCAGGAGATTTTAGATCTTATTTTGAAGCAGGGTGTCCGTATAGCGGAACCAGGAGAATTTACAAAACGTGCTTTTTTGAATGGTAGGATTGATCTATCTCAAGCTGAGGCGGTGATGGATCTGATTGAATCGAAGAGTCGTTATGCCATGGAAAGTTCCATGAGCCAGTTAAAGGGAAGTGTGAAAGAAAGGATTGTTTCCTTAAGAAATCAGATTTTGGATGACGTAGCTTTTATCGAGGCGGCATTGGATGATCCAGAACATATTTCTATGGATGAGTTTGAAGATGAATTTTCAGAAAATCTGAATCATTGTATTTGTGAACTAAAGCAGATCAAAGACAATTATAAAAATGGACGTATGATCAAAGAAGGGATTCAGACGGTTATTATTGGAAGACCAAATGTTGGTAAGTCTTCTTTTTTAAATAGAATACTTGGGGTGGACCGAGCTATTGTTACGGATGTACCTGGAACTACAAGAGATACCTTGGAAGAGGATGTGAGATTAGGAGATCTACTTCTCCATTTGATTGATACAGCTGGAATTCATGAGACTGAGGATGCGGTGGAAAAGATCGGAATAGAAAAAGCATTGGAAAGTATTGGGGCTGCTGATTTTTGCATTTTGTTGATTAATGGTAATGAAGATTTGACAGAGGAAGATGTTGATCTGATGAGAAAGATTTCAGATGTTCCGGGAGTTATTTTATTGAATAAAAATGACCTTTCTGTGAAGGTTGATCCAGAGAGTATATCTGAATATACAGATAAGAAAGTGATTTCCTTTTCAGCGAAGACTGGGGATGGATTGCTAGAACTGGAAAATTATGTAAAAGAACGATTTTATCTAGAGCAACTTTCTTTTAATGATGAGATTTATATTAGCAACGAGAGACAGAAGCAGGCTGTGGAAGAGAGTTATGTCAGTTTGATGAATGTAAAGAAAAGTATGGAATTAAATTTGGGTGAGGATTTTTATACCATAGATCTTATGAATGCTTATGAACAGTTGGGGCGAATTATTGGTGAAAGTGTGGATGATGATCTAGTGGATACCATTTTTAGAAAGTTTTGCATGGGTAAATAAATATTGAGGAGTATTTACAATGGATAATAAGATAAATAAATGTTTAAAGGAACAATGTGATGCTGTGGTGGTAGGAGCAGGTCATGCTGGTTGTGAGGCTGCTCTCGCTCTTGCCAGGCTTGGTTTTGATACTGTGATATTTACGGTCAGTGTAGATAGTATTGCCATGATGCCCTGTAATCCGAATATTGGTGGTTCTTCAAAAGGTCATCTTGTAAGAGAGATCGATGCTCTGGGGGGGGAGATGGGAAAGAATATCGATGCTACCTTTATTCAGAGTAAGATGTTAAACCAATCTAAGGGACCCGCAGTTCATTCATTGAGAGCTCAGGCGGATAAGAAAAATTATAGTCAGTTGATGCGAGAGAAGCTTGAGGAACATGATAATATTTCGGTGAAGCAGGCGGAAGTCACGGAGCTGATTGTAGAGGAAGGAAAGATTACTGGAATTAAAACCTATACGGGAGCTGTTTATGAATGTAGTGTATGTATACTTTGTACTGGTACTTATCTTAAGTCCAGATGCATCACAGGAGAAGTTTCTGTTCAGACGGGACCTAATGGTTTGATGTCTGCCAATTACTTATCGAAATCGTTAAAAGAGCATGGAATACAATTACGTCGATTTAAAACAGGAACTCCAGCTAGAATTGACGGAAATACTGTAGATTATACAAAAATGGAACCTCAATATGGCGACGAGAAGATTGTTCCCTTTTCTTTTACAAATAAATCGGAAGATCTGGAACGGGAACAGGTGAAGTGCTGGCTCACTTATACCAATGAACAGACTCATGAGATTATACGGGATAATCTGGATCGTTCTCCATTATACTCTGGTATTATAAAAGGAACTGGTCCCAGATATTGTCCTTCTATTGAAGACAAGGTAGTGAGATTTGCAGATAAAAACCGGCATCAGGTTTTTATTGAGCCAGAGGGGTTGTATACTTCTGAAGTATATATAGGAGGGATGTCCAGTTCTCTTCCTGAAGATGTACAGGCAGATATGTATCATACAGTACCTGGTCTGGAACATGCTAGGATTGTGAGAAATGCCTATGCCATTGAATATGATTGCATCGATTCTTTGGAATGCAAACCATCTTTGGAACTTAAAAAAATAGAGGGTGTATATAGCGCTGGTCAGGCAAATGGTAGTTCTGGATATGAAGAAGCAGCAGCCCAAGGACTTATGGCAGGCATCAATGCAGCAAGAAAGTTGCAGGCTAAAGAACCAATTATATTAGATCGTTCTCAGGCATATATAGGAGTTTTGATTGATGACCTGGTAACAAAGGGTACAAATGAACCTTATCGTATGATGACTTCTAGAGCAGAATATCGCTTGCTTCTTCGTCAAGATAATGCGGATTTGCGACTTACTCCTATAGGTTATGAAGCTGGATTGATTGATGATGATAGATACCAGAATTTATTACAAAAGGAACAGCTGATTGAAAATGAGATTAAGAGAGTTAAGCATACTTCGGTAGGCGGAACTAAAGAAGTACAGAGACTTTTGGAGGAGCATAAAAGTACACCTTTAGTTAGCGGAATTACTCTGGCGGAATTGATTCGGCGTCCTGAATTATCCTATGATGCGATTTTTGAAATAGATATAGATCGTCCTGATTTGCCAGAGGATGTCTGTGAGCAGGTAAATATAAATATTAAATACGAAGGTTATATTGTAAGACAAGAAAAGCAGGTCAAACAGTTTGTAAAGTTAGAAAAGAAAAGGATACCTGAAAATATTGACTACTCTGTGATAAATAGTCTTAGATTAGAAGCAATGCAAAAATTGCAGGATATAAGACCTGAGTCTATGGGGCAAGCAGCAAGAATTTCAGGAGTTTCACCTGCCGATATTTCTGTGTTGTTAGTATACCTGGAAAATTTTAAAAGATAGAATGTTTCACGTGAAACATCTGAAAGTAGGTTGATAAATTGAAAGAATTGTTTTCTAACTATAGCATAGATATTAACGATAAACAGGTTAATAAATTTAATAAGTATTATAGTCTATTGATTGAATGGAATAAGAAAATAAATCTTACTACAATTACTGATTATGAAGATGTAATTAAAAAACATTTTTTAGATAGTGTTCTTCTATTAAAGGTTTTAAAAAAAGATTTATTTACTCTAAAGAATATTATAGATGTTGGAACAGGAGCAGGATTTCCAGGTGTACCTCTTGCTATAATGTTACCAGATGCAAAGTTTACCTTGGTTGATTCATTAAATAAGCGTATTCAATTTTTAAATGAAGTTATTGAGATTTTAGAAATTGATAATATTAACTTGATTCATGCTCGTGCAGAAGAACTTGGGGGTGATGCGAATTATCGTGAAAAATATGATATTTGTGTATCTAGGGCAGTAGCTGCTTTACCTTTGTTATTGGAGTATTGTTCTCCTTTTATTAAGAAAGAAGGCGTTCTTTATATGTACAAAAGTGTGAAAGTTGAAGAGGAAATTTATAGTGCAGAGAATGCTTTATCCATATTGAATTGTTCCATAAATAAAAATATTTTATTGTCTGATGAAAATAATTTTATAAGATATATATTAGAGATAGAGAAAAAAGAGGCTACTCCAGATAAGTATCCACGAAAACCTGGAAAAGCAAAAAAGGCACCATTATAAGTTATGGTGCTATAACATAATAAGAATCAATTAGAAATTAAATGTTTCACGTGAAACATCTTGCTAATATAATTAGTATTTTTAATACTTTTCTCTAGAAAAACATTATGATTGATGATATAATAAAAAGGTAGGAGAAAAGTAGATAGAAAGTTGCATACAGATAAATTATGGTATGCAGGAAGAGGATCGAGTATGATGAGTCACAAAATTATTGCGATAGCGAATCAGAAGGGTGGTGTCGGTAAGACTACAACTACCATCAATCTTGCTGCTGCTTTGGCTGAAAAAGGTAAAAAAGTTCTTATGATAGATATGGACCCACAGGGGAATGGATCAAGTGGTTTAGGAGTTGACAAAGATGAGCTAGATATTACAGTTTATCAATTGATGATTGGTACAAATACTTTTCAAGAATGTGTAAAGAAAAATGTATTAGAGAATTTAGATGTACTTCCGGCCAATGTTAATTTAGCGGGTGTTGAGATTGAGACCTTGGATATGGAGGACAGAAATTATATTTTATCGAAGGAAATTGAGAAGATCAAAGATTCATATGATTATATATTAATTGACTGCCCCCCTTCCCTAAACAGCCTTACCATTAATTCTATGACGACAGCGGATGCAGTGTTAGTTCCGATACAATGTGAGTATTATGCTTTAGAGGGATTAAGTCAATTAATTTATACGATTAATCTGGTAAAGGATCGTTTGAATCCGAGACTCCAAATAGATGGTGTAGTATTTACAATGTACGATGGAAGAACGAATCTTTCACTCCAAGTTATTGAAAATGTTAGAGAAAATCTGGATCATAAAATATATAATACCATCATTCCCCGCAGTGTGCGGTTAGCAGAAGCGCCAAGTTATGGACTTCCCATTAGTATTTATGATAGTAAGTCAACAGGCGCAAAGGCTTATCGAGCTCTTGCAGAAGAAATGATTGGAAAAGGAGATGAATAAAAAGATGGCGGTAAAAAGGGGACTTGGAAAAGGTATTGATACGATTATTCCAAATAAAAATGTAGGATTAAATAGTACAGCAGAAACAAAAGTCAAGATAGAGGAAACCATTGACATAAATAAGGTAGAGCCAAATAAAGATCAGCCGAGAAAGACTTTTAATGAGGATTCTCTGATCGAGTTATCTGAGTCCATCAAGCAGCATGGAATCGTTCAGCCTTTGGTAGTGGCAAAGAGAGATGATTATTTTGAGATCATTGCCGGTGAGAGGAGATGGCGTGCAGCAAAGCTAGCTGGTCTAAAAAAAGTACCGGTTGTAGTTAAGGATTATTCTCCCCAGGAAATCATGGAGATTGCCCTGATTGAAAATATTCAGAGAGAAGATCTGAATCCAGTGGAAGAAGCCATGGCTTATCAGCGTTTGATACAGGAATATAACTTGAAGCAAGACGAAGTAGCGGAGAGGGTATCGAAAAGTCGTACAGCAATTACAAACTCAATTAGACTTTTAAAGTTGGATGAGCGTGTACAGAGTATGTTGGTAGAAGAGAATATTTCCAGTGGACATGCCAGAGCACTACTTGCTATAAAGGATAATGATGAACAGTATAACATGGCTATGAAAATATTTGATGAGAAGTTAAGCGTTCGTGAGACAGAAAAGCTAATCAAATCTCTTGGAAAAGAAAAGAAAGCGGGAAAAAAGAAAGAAGAACTGAAAAATGAATTTGTTTATCGGGATCTGGAAGAGAAACTTAAGATGATTACCGGAACAAAGGTCACTATTAATAGAAAAACCGAAAAATCTGGAAGAATCGAGATCGAGTATTATACTCCTGAGGATTTGGAAAAGATCATTGGTTTATTAAATAACTAGAACACACATTCGATAGGAGAGATAAATATGTTTCGTTTAAGTGATTATGGAATTGAACCCGACATCGTTATAGTGAGCCTAGCAGGTCTCCTTGTAGTTTTATTGATTTTACTTATTGTCGTTCTTGTTAAGATGAGCAATCTCAAGAATAGGTATACGAATTTTATGGAAGGAAAGGACGGCAAAAGCCTGGAAGAGTCATTTCAGAAAAAATTTGAGAATATGGATTATGTCAATGAAGAGTTGAAAAAGATCGACTGGCAGATCAACAATATCAATGAGAATTTATTGCGCACATATCAGAAGGTTGGCATTGTAAAGTATGATGCATTTAAAGAGATTGGGGGAACACTTAGTTTTGTATTGGTACTCTTGACTAAGAATAATAACGGATTTATTTTGAATTCTATGCACTCCAACAGTGAAGGTTGTTATACTTACATCAAAGAGGTAAAGGGTGGAGAAGTATTTGTAACTCTTTCGGAAGAAGAGAGACAGGCATTGGAGATGGCGAAGGCGCAGTAATAAGCCTTTGCCATAAAAATAGAATACTTGATTATGTAA
Source organism: Eubacteriaceae bacterium (assembly GCA_910575665.1). Lineage (GTDB taxonomy): Bacteria > Bacillota > Clostridia > Lachnospirales > Lachnospiraceae > Eubacterium_F. The sequence goes on along the minus strand of CAJTFB010000042.1, from coordinate 5,660 downwards.
GCGAATGAATTAAAACCGAGTGGATTTAAAGGGTATAAAAAAAGCCCTTACCCAGCAGTTGCAGATCTGCCAAACAAGGACTCGGGAGTACGCCTTTGGGGGCTCGAACCCCAGACACCCTGATTAAGAGTCAGGTGCTCTACCAACTGAGCTAAAGGCGCTTATCTTTAAGCTACAAGAAATATTATATAATAGAATATGAAAAAAAGCAATAAAAAAAATATAAAAAAAATCTAAAACTCAAAAAAAATGTAAATAATAAAATTATTATATCAATTTTTTGTTGGTTTTGGTGCAGGAAGGAATTAAAATGGCTAAAAATTCAAAAACAAACAAAAAAATAAAAGAAACCTTAAAGGGTTTACTGGCGAATTCGGGAAGATTGATATTAATAGTGGCTGCCTGTAGTATTGTTATCGCAGTGATTATGCACTGGGAGAGTGTCATGGTAGAGTTAAGCCGGTTGATTAAAGTTCTGATGCCTTTTATCTTGGGAATCGTGCTTGCTTTCCTGATCAATCCTTTAGTGGGGAATGTTCATCAATTTTTGAACCATTTCATTTTCAAGGATAAACGGCAGAAGGGATGTAAATATATCAGTGTTGCTTTATCCTATTTGATCCTGCTGGGAATACTGGCCGTAACGATTGTTTATATTGTTCCACAGATTTCTGAGAGCTTAAAGGAATTAACAAGATCATTGGGGTATGGATATAATTATGTGATCAACAATACCGCGGAGATTCAACAAAAATATCCTGTTCTACCGATGGAAGATATCAAACAGCTTTTATTGAAGGTAGTTCCGGAAAATATTTTTGGATATGGAACTGATTTAGCAAAGTTTGTCTTTCCTTATTTATATAATCTTTCTGCTTCCTTTATCAAAGGTTTTATCGATGTTATATTTGGAATCGTTATATCCTGCTATATTATCTTAGATAAAGAGAAGATTTCCAAACAGATCAGAAGAGTTATATATGCATTTACCAATAAAAAGCAGGCTCCGGTTATTTGGGATACCTTCCGGGAATGCAACCATATTTTTAATGGATTTTTATATGGAAAAACCATTGATTCTCTGATTATTGGCGTCTTGTCACTGATTGTCATGTCTGTGATTCAGCTTCCTTATGGACTGCTTCTCAGTGTGATCGTTGGAGTTACGAACATGATTCCGTATTTCGGTCCCTTTATAGGTGCCATTCCAGGGGTTATCATTTATCTTGTAATAGAGCCAAAGTACGCCATTATTTATGTGATCATGATACTGGTTCTTCAGCAGTTTGACGGCTTGTATCTGGGACCAAAAATCCTTGGTGATCTCACAGGAATCAAACCGCTCTGGGTTATCTTTGGTATTACAGTAGGCGGCGCGTACTTTGGTGTTCTTGGAATGTTTCTTGGAGTGCCGACAGTGGCAGTAGTTATGCATATCGTCAATGTAATTATGGAAAAGAAAATTAAAAAAAGAATGATGCAGGAATATAAAAATAATTAGTATCAGTTGGTGGATACCTTTTGACCCAACATCATTTAATATTTAGAAGGTTCATGATATAATGGGTGGACTCTGCAATTCTCTCAAATGTTTTGCAGAGTCCTGGTTTTCCAGAGAAAAAGTTACGTATAATTCGATGACAGTGACAGTTTTTTTTCATATTCTAAGCTCCCTCATATCTTTACTTTATTATATGCGGGAGCTTTTATTGTGCGCAGCAACCAGACGATGAATGGGCATTCCTTTGGAAGAAAATTTTTCCTCGTATTCTGTCATCACATTATTTTTTGCAAAGACACTATTGTGTAGATCATAAGTTACATCTTTGAGATTCCATATTTCTGACTCTTCTATGGTTTCTACAGAGTAATCAAAAAGATTCCGGTTATCTGTCTTAAAGCAGACGATGCCGTTCTGGTTCAAAATAGTATCATAAGAAGCGAGAAACTGAGGAGAAGTCAATCTTCTTTTGGCGTGTCTTTCCTTTGGCCATGGATCTGAAAAATTCAGATAGATCCGATCAATTTCATTTTCATCAAATACTTCTAAAAGCTTTTTCGCATCCATTCGGATAAAATAAAGATTTGGAAGCTCTTTTTCTTGCCTCTTTTCAATGGCGCGGTATAGTACACTAGAGTACATTTCAATACCGATATAATTAATTTCCGGATGAAGTTCTGCTAGTGTATGAACAAATTTCCCTTTTCCCATTCCGATCTCAATATGGATGGGATGATCGTTTCCGAAGAAGGTATTCCATCTTCCCTTATGCTCCTCAGGATCTTGAATTACATAAATACTATGTGCGATGGCTTCTTCTGCCCCTTTTACATTTCGTAATCTCATTTTTTACATTTTACCTTTCTTTACGGACATTCCGCCTATGGCGGCACACAATATTTTATCAAAAATTTTTAAAAATGACAATAATATATTGGAAAATCTGTAAAAATCGTGTATTATTGTAATAAGGGATTAAATTAAAAAAAATTGGTGGTGTTTTATGGAAGAAAAGAAAGTTGTATTTGTTCCCGTCAACAATATTATACCAGGTATGATCGCGGCGAATGATATTAGTGACAGGAATAACCAGCTTATCATACCGAAGGATTCGGTTATTGATGGAACTGGAATAACGAGAATAACTCTTTTTGAGATTACGAGTGTAACAGTATATGCAGATGATCCATTGCTGCTGCAGATACACGAACAAAATTTTCAGAATCAATTTGCATCTATGGAGGAAAAAGCAGAGTTTAATGAATTTAGAAAAAATTATAATTCAACACTGGAATTTGTGTCAAAAAAGTTAAAGCAGCTTTTGAATACAGATGAGGATATCGATTATACGGAGCTTGTAAGTGAAGTGGACAAGCTGGTATATATCTCTCAAAGTAAGTATCATATCTTCAATATGTTACACGACATAAAAACCTTTGCCGATGAGACCTTTCGGCATACTCTAAATGTTGCAATAATTAATAACATATTTGCCGAATGGCTGAAAATGGATGAGGAAGAAAAAAAGAATCTGACACTGTGTGGGTTACTCCACGATCTAGGGAAACTTTTTGTGGATAAGGACATTTTAAGAAAGCCTGACAAACTTACCGATGATGAATTTGAGCAGATTAAACAGCATCCAGTTTTGGGATTTAATTGCTTGAAGAATAAAAAAGTCCCGGATTGTGTCAAACAGGGAGTACTTCTACATCATGAAAGAAGTGATGGAAAAGGATATCCGTATGGTTTCAAGATTAATGAAATAGCTCCCTTTGCTGCAATTACTTCTATCGCAGATGTCTATGAGGCGACGACAGCCACAAGAGTTTATCGAAAAGGCATGAGTCCATTTGATGTGATTCGAATTTTTGAAGAAGAAGGAAAAAAACAGTTTGACCCTATCTACTTGCTTCCATTATTGAAGCATTTGACGAATACATATCTCCAGCACAGGGTAATATTAAGCAATGGATTGACAGGGAAAGTTGTCCTTATCAATAAAGATGAGTTGTCACATCCTATGGTCATGCTGGATGATGAAACATTTTTAGATTTGTCCAAATCAAGAGGTGTAAAAATAACGGAGGTTCAATAAAATGAAAAAGCGTATGAGAGTTCTCATGGCGGGAATCTGTTTACTGGCAAGTTTTGGAATCAGTACAGAATATACAGGAGCAGAAAGAAAATCAGCTCCTAGCATTTCTGCAGAGGCAGGATGTGTTATTGATGTTCAGTCGGGTGCTGTTTTGTATGATAAGAATATGAACAAAAGAGAGTATCCGGCGAGTATTACGAAAATCATGACGACCTTGGTGGCGCTGGAAAATTGTTCGCTGTCAGAAGAGGTTGAGTATGGTAAATCGGCTTTTGCCAACTGGGAACCTGGAGCATCCAATGCCAGTATAGAGGTAGGGGAAAAGATCAATATGAAGGAAAGTCTGTATGCTGTTATGCTGGCTTCTGCCAATGAAGCCTGCAATGGTGTGGCAGATCACATAGCAGGTAGTATCGATGCTTTTGTAGGCAAGATGAATGAAAAGGCACAATCCCTGGGGTGTAAAAACACGCACTTCGCCAATACAAACGGGCTCTGGAAAAAGAATCATTATACTACGGCATATGATATGGCACTTATTGGGCGGGCAGCGATTCAGAACAAGGATTTCAAAGAAATTACTGGTACTAGATTATTTATTATGTCTAAAACCAACAAAAGAAAGGCAGGGTATCCATTGGCTTGTCACCATAAAATGCTCAACCCGGGTGATTATCCGCAATATGAATATGAATATTGTGAGGGTGGCAAGACAGGATATACTTCAAAATGCCGAAACACACTGGTTACTTTTGCAAAAAAAGGAAATATGGAATTGGTATGCGTAATCCTGAAATGCGATAATTCTGTTTGGCTGGAACCAAATGCTTATACCGATACGACCAGACTTTTCAACTATTGTTTTGCCAATTACGAAAAGACCAGTATTCAGCAGGATATGGCAAGTGATATCAATGAGCAGTATCTCTTTACTAAATTTAGTCCTTTTTACAGCAAGAGTACAAGTTCCCTTCATATTGAAGAAGAGGCAGGAATTATTTTGCCAAAAGGTGTAACCGCAGATAAGGCGGAGAAAAAAGTGGAGTATTTTGATCAGCCTCAGGAGTTGAACGGAAAGAAAGTGATCGGCCGGCTTTCTTATGTTTATAAGAATCAGGAAGTGGGTGGGTCAAACATATATTTTGAGGATAACGATTCACTGACACTGAAAGACAGCATTGATATGAGTAAATGGTTCGATGAAGCAATTGAGGTTGCCAAAAAAGAGCCGTTTCCATGGAAAAAATGTATTTTAATAATCATACTGGCAACATGTGTCCTGGGACTCAGTATCATTTGTTTCTTTAAAGTTCGGGCTTATCAGGTTAAAACAGAGAGTCGTAGGAGATTTAAAAAGGACCGGCATAAATTAAAGCAGCGAGAACGGGACTTTTATACCCGACGATTAAAATAAGTATGATAAAAATACCAGCCCTTTGTTTTGTGACAAAAGGCTGGTATTTTTTCTAATTATGTTCATAATTTTTTATTGTAGGTTTATTTCCCTTTAATGTTTGCTACATCAGCCTGAAGTTTTTCAGCGGTTTGTATCGCATTGGTAATCTGACGGATTTGTTCTATGTAGATATCTTCTTCTGAATCTTTATGAGATTCATAATAAAGTTTTCCTATTTCTCGATAGGTACTTTCAATGGTCTTCTCCTGGCTTCGGATCTGACCATTTAGGGAAGAAACCTCTGAAAATTCTTTCGCTTTGTTTGTAATATCGTTTGCCGCATCATTGAGGGCGTCCGACATCTTGTCAAAAAATCTAGCCATTATTAATTACCTCCATTCAATTAATATAAGTTTATTTTAACATATACCTCAGAAATACCGCAAGTAAAAGAAGGAAAGAGTTGTAAATTAACTGGATAGATTTTCATTTTATGATTGAAATAATGAAAGAAATATTATATTCTATTATTAGAAATCTGATCACAAAAAGCCTGCAAATAAAAAGTCAATAGTAAATTGATAATTTCAGGAAAAAAGTTTTATGCAGGATATTAGGCATAACAAACAGACCACCGGGTATCGCTGGTTTAAAACAAAAATATA
>CAJTFB010000041.1 GCA_910575665.1 Eubacteriaceae bacterium | reverse complement strand
AAACAGGAAGAACATCTCTGCTCCTCCTGCATTTGTATCGTCACTTTCACTGCTGTGATTTATTCTGTTTGTATTCATCTTTCCCCTTCAGACGGGAATCTCGGATTACATTTCACGAATGATCTTGATTGAATTGTTTCCAAACAAAAAGCAAGGCTGCATAAAGCATGACCTTGCACAAAACATACGCTAATCTATATTTTTTATTTATGGTGTGCCAATACACTACACTTTAATCTCAGGTATCACGGCAGTGTACGAAAAACATCCCTCTTCGTAACGCATCATTCCCATCCCCTGATACTTATCCAGTATCATCCGGACATTCTTCAGACCAATCCCATGTCTTCCCTTATCTTCTTTACTTGTAGGGATTGCATCATCCTGAATGTCAACCGGTTCAGACACTGTATTCCGGATAGAAAGCACAAACTGCCGCTTCTCCCTGACAAGTTTTACCCATATTTTACGCCCGCTCTCTAATTTTCCACATGCCTCTATTGCATTGTCCAGAAGATTGGACAACAGACTGACCGCATCCTGCTCCTCCAGCCATAAATCGGATAAATCATTGGCATAAAAGAGAAATGAAATATCCTTTCGCTTTGCCAGACGATATTTCTGGTTCAATACGACATTGAGAATCGGATGGTTGACATCCACATTCTGCATCTGGTCGGGAAGCGAATCTGCCAGCTTCTCTGCATATGCCTCCGCCTCCTTATACTGCTGTCTTTTTAGCAGCCCCTGCATACAGCCAATCTGATTATGGTAATCGTGCAAAATACGTTTTTGCTCTTCATAATTGAGGCTCATTTCATGGTATAACTGAATTTTTTCCTCATTTCTCTCCTGCAGCAGACGGATCTGGTTCCATCGCCTATCTTTCTCTGAAATAAACTTCAGCCATTCAAACATAACAACATTCATTACCATAATGCCAAGAGAAACTGCCAGATAGTCTGCCGAACTGTTCCTGCCCAGAAAGGAAAAAAGCATGACCAACATGATAACCATAGACAGCACTGGAAAACATATCATCAAAATCCATGCCGGTCCCTCTATCTGCACTTCCCTTCCCCGCTTCCAGAAATGTTCGGACCCTAAGACAACAACAAAAAGAACCGTTTTGCAGATCAAAACCAGGATAACCTGCATCACATCGTTTTCCAGATAGTTTTTATCTATAAAGGTACTCAGAATGATAAACGAAAAATAATCCACGCAATACAATAATGTATAAAATGCCCCGCATATAAATAATTTCTTCTGCCATCTTCCTAAAAAGAAAATCTGCGATAATAAAAATATGCCAAATACAATCCCCAGAATCCGATATACATATAAATCCTGTGAATTAGTAAGGCATCCGATTCCCCAGATCATTCCGGCCAATAAAAATACGAATAAGCCTCCTTTCCATTTGGCCAAAAACCTCTGCTTCAAAAAAATGTCCAGAAAAATCCTACAGCAAAGGGCTTCATAGAAAACAATGCTGATACTCTTCAAAAATTCTTCCAACATTCCATTCTCCTCCATATGTTTATATCTCTTTATACTGCAAATACCGTTGCTTTACTTCAGGATATCTGGGACGGGAAACCGGAATCTCAGACCCATCAGACAGACAAATTAAATAGTTATTGATCTGCTCGATATGCCCAAGGTTAACCAAAAAGCTCTGATGACAACGGGCAAAATTAAACTCCGACATTTTGGATTCCAGTTCGTTAATCTGACCATACATATACAAAATTTCGCCCTTTCTTCTAAACTGTAATTTATGGGACTGGCTTTCTATATATAGCAGGTCATCCAGCAGTATGATCCTTTTCCCGCCAACAAAGGGAAATTCCATCCTATGTCCGCTACACTTTCTTGTTTTTATAATGTCAGCCAGACAATCCGGCAATGATTTGTCAATTTCCTTTTTCATAATATAACGCACCGCCCTGACATTATACCCCTCAAAAACGTAATCCGGCGTGACTGTAATAAAAACAATGTCAATTTCCGGATTTTTCTCCCGAATATAATAGGCTGCATCCATCCCATTCATGCCGTCCATTTCGATATCCAGAAATATGATGTCAAACTTCTGGATATTTTCTTCTCTTTCACAAAAAACATCCCCATTCACGAATAATTCAATCCGAAACAGCACATCCTCTTTTACCAGATAATCCCTGACAACACTTTCAACATAGTTCCTATAATACTTCTCGTCATCACAAATAGCAATATTTAATTCCAAACCCATAGCATCCTCTCGCCTAATTCTTTTGTCATTCTGCAACCATCTTATTATTTTAGCATATCTACAGACCATTTGCGACTAAAAATCAACTCAACGAAAGTCACTATGTACATAGTAACATCATATAAGGGTATCGTCAAACCGTAACTTTTTGTTTAGTATCATAGTTAAGAGGTGTTTTTCATGAAAAAGGAAATTTTTACAATGAACCAGTATGGTTCCGTCAAAATTAATATAAAGAAATATATGGATTCTGAGAACATAACCAGAAATGCGCTGGCAAAAGCCATCAATACAAGATTTGAAGTAATTGACAAATGGTATAACGGATATGTCGAAAAAATTGATGCAGATATCCTTGCCAGAATCTGCTATGTTTTAGACTGCACACCGGGCGACATTATTGCATATGAACAGGATATCGAATAATCTGAGAAATATGTCATTTCAGCTTTTCTGCAAATCCCAAAAATAATCTTCCAAAGAAAAAATCTGCAGATCAGAGGCCTTTCCCTAACCTGCAGAAATAAAATTTATTCTTTTATAATTTCATCCGGTTTTCTGACAGAGATCACCAACAGCCTGGCATCCCGTCCCATCCAGCTCCGACAGGTAGACAGCGTGAGAAACTCATACTTCCGAAAAAACTCCTCTGGTGCTTCCTTCTCAAGTTCTGCCTTGATCTTCTTTCCCATCTCAGTCTGGTACAGACTCCCGGAAAGTATCTTACCTACATATCCACCATACTCATCCCAGTTCCCGACATCGGTGAAAGAATAGACAGAAGATGATGTCGTTGTCTGCATTACCGACATGATCTGGTACTTCCGTTTCTCATCCCCCGCCCGGAAGCTGACTTCCGGATGCTCCTTATAAAAGATTTCACTGGAATACGCATGGAGCGCTCCGAACATCTTGCCTCCGTTGATATTGTGCCCATAAATAATGCAGTTATCACTGTCAATCATGCATCTGGAATCCAGAAACGGGGTGCCATAAAAACTATAGTTCCCATCGAAATCCCGATGCAGGTAATACTCGCTGTCACCTTTCCGCTGCATGACCGGATAAGAAATGCTGGTGTCCTTAATCTTCAGCCAGCCAATCCAGTCTGGATTTTTTTCTTCCTCTGGCAAAATGCGAGAAACGGGATGTAAATCCCGCTCCTCTATTTCCTCCAGCTGGTCGAATCGGACTTCCTGCTCTTTGTCATTCTGGTAAGAACGGTATACAAAATACCCCGCTACCAGAAATGCCAACAAAAAAAAGAGGCATGACAACCTCTTGATCCGTTTCTTCCTGCAATTTACTTTTTTCTCCTGTCTCATTTTGCACGCGCCTTTTTCCTTCGAAAGAAGAACATTCCAGCACTCCCCAACATGGAAAACAGGATGACTGCTGCTACAAGCGGTGTGGTTCCGCCTGTCTGTGGCACTTTTGGTGTCGGTATCTTCTTATCTGTTACTGATACTTTTTGTACCTCTCCAGTATCTTTTACCGTAAACTGAACCGGTTGTGCAAGCTGGTAGCCTTTCGGCGCCTCAATCTCTTTGAATGTATAGGTTTCCCCTGCTTTCAGTTTCCCGATGATGTCATAGCCCTCCTCTTTGGACGTAAAGCTCATAACCTTTTTATCACTGCTGTCAAATACCTCGAATTTTGCACCACGAAGCCCCTGCCCGGTATCGCTTGCCAGTTTGATCAGACGGATTTTTGTAGTGTCATCTTTCATCTGCACACTCTGAAACTCTCCCGAATCCTCTATGGCAAACTCAATACTGTCGGCGGTTGCATACCCATCTGCCGGCCGCTTCTCTGTCAGGATGTAAGACTTTCCCACTGCCAGTTTCTGCTCGATGATGTGCTTTTCCTTCGTGGAGGTCCATGACTCAATTACGGTATCCGTATCTTTTTCCGTAATCTGCAGTTCACAGCCCGGTATCTCCTCTGAGCCTGCAATCTCAGTCTTGGAGATTTCCACTTTTGTTGTGTCATCCACCATATGGATCACATTATCAGTTCGGAGCGTCCTGTTTTCTCCATTTATGATGACTGCCTGTGTCTGACCGTTCTCTCCCTGAACAATCTGAAAGTTAATGCTCTCTGCTGTAGCAAAACCATTCGCTGGTCTGGTTTCCGTCAACGTATAGTCCGTATCGTGAAGCAGGCCATTTACCTGCACTGCCCCCTTTTCATCCAGAATGGCTGTGACATTGCGATAACCCATATCCTCCAGTTTTTCATTCACACGGATGGATTCCTGATTACCGGATGTCCAGCTCACAATGACATTGCCCGCTGCATCCGTAATCTGCAGTTCACAGCCCGGCAGTTCCTCACTGTTTGCGATGGAGGTTTTGCTGATGACTGTGCTTGTCTGAGCATTGACCGCTTCCACATCCGCAGCAATCACCTTTGTTTCCTGATCCTTGTACTCCAGATGCACCGGATACTCCGTTTCATTCAGGTAATAGCTTCCGGATACGGACAATTCTTTCAGATAGTAATCACCGGAATTCAGCGTGGTGGCAGAATCCGTAGCCGGAACGCTTTCGGATTCATCTTCCGTCTCTCCTGCTGCGTCATCTTCGGATTCATCCTCTGCATCTTCTTCTGTTTCCAAATCTTCTCCCGATTCATCCTCCACATCTTCTGTATCTTTTCCAAATGCAGTTTTCGATGTATTTGCCAGTGTCAGAAGACTTTCCAGAGGTGGCATTGTCCCAACTGCCGGTGTTTCAGTAGGTTCTGCATCTACAGCAGAATCCGTATCCACTTTCGGGTAATTCTCACTCATCAACGGAAGATCAAGATCCGATTCTGCTTTTCCATCGGCATCCGTGGTAACCGTTCCAAGCTGCGTTCCGGCAGCCACAATCTTTTCTCCATCGGCATTGTAAATATCATTTCTGGTAAAGATACCAAATACCGCACCCTCGACGGCCTGTCTGGTGGCAGCGTCTGTCTTAAACAGGGAAATGGCTGCCTTTGCGCGGGCATTGACTACATTCAATACGCCATCTTTGTCCGTGGCGTCTGTGGCATTGAGAACGTATTCCTCATCCTTGTTTTTCCAGTTAAATTCCACATCCCATCCCTGCTCCGGCAGAACATAGCCATATCCGGCCTCTTTCTCCGTCAAATGGTATTTCCCAAGCGGCAGGTCAACCGTTACCGTACCATCCTCATCCACTGTATATCCGGTGATATCCTTACATTCTCTGGTAAATTCTGCGCCCCTGCCTGTTGTGATTGTTGTCACAAGTTCACCCTTATCGTACCAGTTCGTTCCCTGATTGTCCTGCGTTGCAATATCCTCCGCTGCCGTAACCTCGAACACGCAGCCTCTCAGAAAACGGTCCTCATAGACAAACGCTCCCTCTTCATAGCCTGTCAGCATCTCACCGGTCTTATAGAGTTTCAACCTGCCTGCCGTTTCATGATTTGTGTAAGTTACGGTAACAACGGCATGGGTATAGCCGTCTTCGTCGGTAAAGCTCTCATAATTGTCGGCTTTGCTGTTAATCGTTACCTCAATGTATTTCTCTGTGATGTGAAGGCCGCTGGCAGAATCCGTCTCATAAATACGATAAGTACCTGACTTCAGTTCCTTTACGGTCATAATCTCGCCGGACTCATCCGTTACAAACTGGTTTACCGTCACGTTTTTATTTCCATCACTATAACTCTGCTCGACTAGCTTCTCCCCGTCATCCGTCACTTTGTAGATCTGGTATGTGGTGCCGGGTTTTAGTACCTGCTTTTCGGTGTTGCCATCTTTTTTGAGGATTCTCAAGTAGGCTTTGAACAAATTGTTATTCATTGGATACAGATAGGTTTTTCCATTTTGAGTCACTTCTACATCTTTAATGTCTTCAATCAGAACGGCATCTGTTTCCCCGGAATCTACCTGATGGATCTGATATAATCCATAATACAAATCACCCGAAACTCCATATCCATTTTCGTCTGTATGGATAATGGCTCTTTCATAATCATCGCAGGCATCATAACTTCCTTTGCGTTTTAAGAATACCTGAAATGTCGCATTAGCCTCCGGATGCAGTGATCCCGTCTGCCCCTCAGAATCATACTTCTGCACTGCAACCTTACCCAATATCGGTTGATTTCCGTACTCCTCCGTCGCAAGGTCATAGGTATACTCTGCCGCGTTATTCGAGGCATCCACTTTCACTGTGAGCACATCATTGGAAAGCGTATATCCCACTGGTGCCTTGACTTCCTTCAGGTAGTAGGCATTGCCGCTCCGCAGGAAATCTGTCACCATCTTTCCATCCTGGACGGTATAAATCCCTGCCGTTTTTGCTATGCCCTGAGCATCATAGACGGTTGCCTTATTCGTGCAGGAAGCATCCGCATATAACTGGAACTGCGCCCCTTCCAGGCTGGCATCCCCATGCGGTTTCTTATCTGCGCTGTATTTATCAATCTTGACAACATCAATGGTCGCTTTCTTGTATTTGTTGATAACTCCCACCTGATATGCTTTGGAATAATCGGAGGCCACCTCCTCTAAAGAATCCGGCCACTGCCCATCCTCATTCCGACTCCAACTGTTTGCCTTTTTTAAAGTAATCCTTTTTCCTTTGGCAAACTCTGGGTCCAAAACGATGTGTTTATTATCCCCCGTATTATCTTCCGTCAAGGTATACGTATTGGAAATGTCATTTTTCAGTTCTTTCATTTCCTGATTCATTAGTTTCTTGGCGGATTCTTTGGTCAGGTCAGAGGCGAAGTCTACACCCTCATCCAGATCAAGGTCATCCGTCAGATGTTTCTTTGCAGCTTTCTTGTCATCTGCAGACATATCCTTCAGTTCTGAATCCGGATAATAATAGTATTCCTGCGTCTGCAGACGGTATGTCATTCGGAAGGCTATACGTCCGCTGTCCCGCGTGAACCCTGTCATACTGAAGGAGGTATCGTTATCATCATCGGCATCACCTGTTTCCGTGCCATCCCGATCTGTCATGGCAAAAGAGTAGAGATCATCCAGGTTATCTGCATCCAACGTGAACTGTATTCCCCCCAGTCCTTTACCATCCTCATCCTTTTTCATCACCGTAATTCTCTGCCGATAATACTCACTGTCATTGATACTGGCTACCTCTGGCACGTCATCCGCATCTACTGTCAGCAGCCTCTGATATCTTTTGCTGTTCCCTGTCTTCTGCCAAATGGTAACATCCGCTGTCCATGCCCCGGATGGCTCAAAAATATCTTTATACAGGTCATTCACTGATTTTGTAGGAGAAATGTTAATATTTCCTTTAACCTGTTTAATGACATCTTTTAACTGCGCTTCGGAATTACGTCCTTCAGCGATGGACCAAATGAGCGCCTGACCCATGACAAACGCCTTGCCGGATCGGTTTCTGTCCACTACATACCAGCGGACGATTTTGGCATAATACCCATTTTTTTCACCGCCGGTATTCTGATCAAAATGATGTGTTTCTTCTGCTGAATAGGTATTCCCGGAATGACAGGTATACCCTAAATTAATGCAGAATGCCTTTTTCCCATTCAGCTTCATCTGCCACCATGTCCCGCTTTTTGTCTTCGAACCAATGGAAACCGTTCCCTTCCGGCCAAGGGACGACAGGCTCACTGAGGCAGATGCTGCACTGGATACTGAGGAATTTACCGCAGTCACACCGCACAATAGGGCAAATACCATTATATACGTCACAATTTTTCTAATTTTTTTATTTATTTTCATATCAAAGTTCCTTTCTTTTAAATCTACTGACCACGTCTCCACTCCATACTGGGGGGACCTCTTACAAACTTCGCCATAATGATCCAACCTTTCTCCTCAATCAAAAAAGAGCCTGCAATCAAACAGACTCTTCCTTATTTCATGTTAACAACCTATTTTGTTACTTTTTAGTATTTATCTAACTGGATATACTCCCAGTTTTTATAGCCGCCCTCCCACGGTGTCGCATCATAATAGTATTCCTGTCCGTCGATTACAGCCTGCACCTTGATGTGAAGCGCTCCATTTAATGTCGTGGTGTAAGTATATGCTTCAATCCCTATCATATTTGCCATATCACGCAACAGCTTAGCAGCACCGCCACAGTCTGTAAAACCAGTCTCCCAGTCAGCCCCGACATTTTCCTGTATAATCCATATCGTATTGTATCCAAGATAACTGCCGTTCGTATCAATTCTCGGATAGTTCATGTTATCACGGATATACCCTTCCAGACGCTCCATTTTCTGCTGCTCAGAAAGACTGCCCCATTTTCCCAGTCCATCTTCATTGTAGTCCTCACTGCTCACTGTCTGGATGACTTTTTCACAAAATGATTTTTTGCCTGCAGCACCATCTTTCACTTCAATCTGGAACGTATCGACGGTACGCCATGTATTATTGTTATTTTCTCCTTTTTCCAGTTCCTGGATTGAAACTGTTCGGATTCCCGGTTCCTCTGCCCTGCAGGTGTAAATCCAACCACCTTTCACTTTTTTAAAATAATTTGTATTTGTTTTTTCCTGATCCAGATACTCAATATCTTCATAAGAATACGCTGGTCCTCCCAAAACTTTTTCCCCATATGCCCCAATGCTCACATACACATTATCAAAATCATTCGGATTTGGATTATCCGTTTTCACATACAGCACAATCGGCACGTCCTCATAAATGGTAAACTGATTTAACACGCTGACCTCATAAGAATATTTTGCCTGATATGGTGTCGGTTCCGGGGATGGTTTCGGTGTCGGCACGGATGGCACGGCCGGTTCTGGGGATGGCAGTGGTGATGGATTTCCGGCATCATTACTGTTACTGCCAATTTTTCCAACCGCTATCCGGACAACATTGCTGTACTGGGTATAGGTGCCGGATACCCTTGCCTGTACCCGGTATTCATATACCGTATCTGCCTTTACCGTCTGATCCGTAAGAGTCGTCTTCCATGCTGTCTTTAATTTTTTCCATTCCCCTGTTTCCGTTTTCCTCTGAACCACATAGTGCTCTGCTCCCGCAATTTTGCTATACTGGAGTTTCACATATCCCGTATCATTTAAAGAAGCTTTCAGCGTTCCGGCAAAAGCAGGTTTTTTCCCAGTCTGGCGGGTCTTGCTGCTTTTCGTGACCTTCACCTTATACTTGTATACCTTTTTCTTCCCGCCTTTCAGATAACAGCGGACTGTCACCATTGCCGTTCCCGGCTTTTTACCCGTAATGACAATCCTGCGGTTCTTTTTCGTCTTCTTATATTTTACTTTTGCCACGGAGGATTTGCTGCTTTTGACCCTGACCTTTTTTGCCTTTGACAGCGCTGCCAAGCGCATGGTTTTGGATGCCTTATTTGCCATATCCACTTTAACGGTCTTCGTCTTTGCCAAAGCCGTTCCCGTTCCTGCATATAGTGCCACACTCAGCAGTAATATGGTAAATATGATCGTTCTTTTTCCGTTTTTCATGTTCATCAGTCCCTTCTCATTCTCCAGTTCCGATCTCAGACCAGTTCCAGACCTACCTACATCATAACACTATGACCACAAACATTCCAGAAAAATCTTATTCCCACACCTTTGCCACCACATCTGCTTCCCTCAAATACATATCTTCCCAGTATCGGGAGTCAAAGGAATTATTAACATTATCCCCCAGTACAAAATACGAATTGTTCGGTACTACAACCACCTGCCAGTTACGTTTTGGAATCACCCAGCCCTGAGTATATGTGAGTTTTTCCAAATCTACAGTATCTCCGCCCACAGCAGCAATCCGCTTCACCAACAACTCACCACCCCGCCGGAATACAATGACATCCCCCTGCTCCAAGCCCGGATACACTCTGGAAGCGATTAAAAAACTGCCTTTCTTCAGCGTCGGCTCCATAGATTCCGTTGGCACATACCCGGCTAATAATACTGTATGGAATAAAATCCATGTCAGTATACTGACACCCACCGGAAACATCCACCACCAAAATCCTTTCTTTTTAAATGGTCGTCTCCTACCCTGTTTTCTTTGTTCCATATCCATACTCCTCTGCCATCTGCCGCAGTTCCTCCTGCTCCCTCAGATACTTTCTTGCTTTCGATACCCATGCACAGACGAGATTTGCCCTCACGCCAAACCATTCACCAATCTCCCTGCTGGTATATCCTTTCTCCATCAACAACATTGCACGGATGCCTTTTTTCGTAGATGCGGGCACCAATCCCTGCGCCTCCTTTAGTATTTTCTGCAGGACAATCTGCAGTTCTTTATCATCATTATCATAAAAATCCCCTGTCTCCGGCAGGACATCGACTACTGTTTCCCTCTTTCCCTTTCGGGTAGAGGAAACCAGGGCATCGCAGATTTCATTCCAGATCAGCCGGTAGGCATAGGTGGAAAAGCACCCGCCCCTGTCACTGACCACTGCCTTACACAGACCGATACAGCCAATCTGGAACAAGTCTTCCCTGGAATACATGCCGTGTTGGAAAGTCCCGTGAACTTTATCGGAAATGACCTTATGTACCAGACCCATATTCTCTTCCGTCTTTTTTCTCTCTTCCGCATTCATTCCGCCTCTCCTCCTTTTCAGTCCATGTCCTCATCGATAGAAAACGCTATGGTTCTCAGGGCACATTTTGCTCCATTTCCATTTTTCCGCTTCCCCGAATTACCCGAAACGGATTTTCTTTCCGGGATTTTAGCAGCTTTATGCTTTCCTCAATAACCTGCCTACAATAATATTCACCCAGATGCCCAATGTGTGCTTCCGACATCGGGGCGCTGATGATGTCTGCCAGCCACTGGTAGGCATCCTGCTTGTCCATCAGACCGGATTCATACAAACGGTTAAAGTAACGGTGTGCCTCCCTCCTCAGTGACCGGAGATTGTGGTCCGCCAGACTCCCCATCGGCTTTTTTGTCCCCTTATGCGCCCGAACATAGGCATCACATTCCGGATACCTTGCACATACATAAAGCATGGTTCGGTTTTTGTTATCGCGATAGATTCCATCCGCACTGCGGAATACCACCGGACTGCCGCAGTACGGGCAGCACATCTGCTTTTTCTGATTCCCTTTCTTTTTTCTTTTTTTCGCATTCATGGCATTTTGCCTCCTCTCATAGAAAAACTCTGGCAAGATTATTTTAAGCCAATATTTTTTCCCAATAAAATAAGCCGCAAAAAAAACATACAGAGCCAATGGTGCTGGAATTTTGGTGTCTCATCCAGTCATTGACTCTGTATTCTATTTCTGCAACCTTCCGGCTCATATGTTCAACAAGTCTGCGCTATTGTGGACTTACTCTGTGTGCGAAAATCCGTAACGATTCCTGCAGGTCTGCAGGTCTCGAAAGCCTGAACGCAACCCTTGTTACAGTTTCAGTATAACAGGGGCTTGCACGGTTGTCAAGCCTTATAAGAATATTTTTTGTGATTACATTAAAAAAGTTCCTTTATGGCTTTTTATCCCCCAAAAATATACCAGTCTGACGAAACCACCGCCAGAAACTTATTCATCCTCATCATAGTCCTCTTCGTCATCATCCTCCTGATCTTCTCTTCGTTTCTGGATGATATGGATGGCGATCAGTCCACCGACAGCCACTGCCATCCCAACAGAAAAAAAGACAAGATGCTTGATGGGAATACCAGTAATCGTTCCTGCCCGCTCTTCCTGCCGCTCTGCACCAGTTTCAGAATCTGTTCCCCTGTCAGTAGACAGTGCTCCTGCCTGTTCTTCCGATGCGGATCTTTGGGTTGCTGGAACCTCACTGCCATCATTCGTATTTTCAGTCAGCATGCAGGTCAGTATGTAGCGGCGACTTCCACCAAGCTCTGTCCTCAGCACGCCATCTCCTCCTACCGTTATTGTCCCTGGATACAGACCGGCATCGGTTTTTAACTGAAACTCCCTTCCGGCCCATTCCTTTCCCAACTGCACCTCTAACTGTTCTGCTTCCATCACCTGTATCTCCGTCCCCTCTGTCCCCTGGTTTTCAGCCGAAACGGAGATCCCATTTCCCAATGCGGCAGCTAACATGCCTGCAAGAGCCAGTGCTGCCAGTTTCTTTTTTACTGCTTTCAAGTCCTTACCTCCTTTTCATCTCGGCGCCGCGATATGGGTAATCGCTCCCCAGATCCGATTGGAATCATTGTTAATTCCCAGTATCTGCACAGTTACGCGGGACCCCCTCGGCGGGCGGCCCCTTTTCGGGTAACTGCAAAGGCAGTCAATGCCACCATCCAGTGCCACAAAGACACCGTTGGTATCCACCATGCTCACCGCCCCCACATACCGGTTGCCAACGGAATACCTGCGAAGTGCTTTCTCATAAGGATTTTCTCCAGCCTGCTTCACCGATGCCGTTACCCGGATGTTGCTTCGGTCACTCCGGTCCACGCTCAGTACCTTGACCAGTATCCTCTGTCCAGACTGGAAATACATCGCCGCATCCATCCACCTTTGGTAGCTCAGTTCCCGGAGCGGGATATACACCTCCAGACCGAACAGATCCACAAAAATACCTGCCCGGATCACCGATACGACTCTTGCTTCCGCACACAAATCCGAATAAATCCGATAATTGCCATCCCGGTCTGTGCCCAGATAGTATTCTTTTCTTCTGGCACGCATGGCATCGAGCCTGCTTGCCGCCGCAATCCCAGACTGGGGATCAATGCCCTTGACGATATAATCCACCTCAGCACCAAGCCGTTTGTTCAGCATGTCGTGCAATACATCTTCCGGCAGCCTCCCCCGGAAATCGTCTGGTGCTTCCACCGCCTCTTCTGCAGGAATGATGATTTTGAACTCACCGTGGTAGATGACTGCCAGAGAACGGCTCTGGTTACTTTCCTGCCGTTCCACTCCCTGAATCGTCCCCGTCAGGATTCTTCCCGTCTTCTGGGACTCCATTAAATCCAGCAGGTCATTCCTCGCTTTTTCGGCTTCAGTTTCGGCTACCAAGTGCCCGTCGATAGCAAGCACCTGTGCTGAAGCCAGTCTGACAGATCCAGTATTTTTCCTAGCTCTTCGACGCCTTTTACCTTCACCGGGACCCTGAGCCGTTTGATTCTGCCCCTCTGTGTCAGACTGGTTCTGAATCTCATAATTTTTGACTGATTTAGCTGTGGCATCTGCAGTATTCATGGTCTGAGCCGACTCTGTGTCAGACTGACTCTGATTTCCGGAACTTTCATGCAGATCTAACGCGTCTTCAGGCGAATACACTTTGTCTTCAAGGTCTTCTGAACCAGTCTGGGGTATTTCTTCACCGACGCCCGCTTCCGACATCTCCTGAGCCTCTTCTGTATCAGACTGGCTCTCCTTTTCGGAATCTGCCTCCTGCCCCTTCGTTCCGGCTGATGCCATCCCCTGATTATCTGAATTTTCCATGTCAGTCTGGGAAATCTCTTCACCGCTGTTTTCACCCTCGGTACCCTCTGTATGATTTATATCCGAGTCTGATAAAACAGCCTCTTCCCGCCCATCTGGAGTCCTGTCCATGGTTTCTTCTGACTTTTCTTCCACTACTTCTGGTTTTTCTGCTTTCTTTCTTGGCATATCTCATCCTCCATAATTTTATTTTCAAGTTCCCTCTGGGAAACTTGTTAAGCAAACTTGTTTGCTTTGCCTCCTTATTTCCATCAAAAAAAGCACCTCCTTCGAGATGCCGGTTAATCGCTACTAAAAATCCGCAGGCGGCTGTGCCGAACGGTACAGACTTTTCTCTCTTTGCATTGTCTTTTTCACTTCCCTCTTTTCTGACTGGGGCACTTCCCTCACCTCCTCCCCGCCAAAGCCAGTCTGGGAACATGCCGCGGGACTCACCTGCGGCTGGTAATCCATAATCGAAACGCTGGCCATCTTTTCTGCCATCGGGTGCTTTGTGTAATCCAGCTTGTTTAATTTCAGGATGTTGCAGCCCCGGACAATGCAAAGCAGCTCTGTATTTGGCAGCCGCAATACCTCATCCGGGGTCAGCAGCTTTCTTTTGCCCTGCCCCTGCGTCTGGCGGTACTGGGGAATTACCTGAGCCAGCGCGATGGTCTGTCTGGTCGTCATCGTGGAACTCACCTCAATGCTCATCTCCCCGCTGCGCCCCGAAAAATACTCTGCCGTCACATCATCCGTGCAGCCAAGCATCAGCTGGATGTCGCAGTTGCCGATGATTTCAGCCCAAAGGTTATTGCCATAACGGTTCTGCAGCTGCCCCAGACTCTGCACCGCCATCATCACCCGGATGTCCCTGGAACGGATAACGCTTAATGACCTCGCAAAATCCGATCCGTCTGCCGCCCCGCCAATCCGCCCGATATTGTTAAACTCATCTAAAATCAGATTTACCGGGATATCGCAGTGTCCGCCCGGTCTTGCATCCGCATGCCGGGTCAGTTTGATAAACAGCAGCGAAAAAAAGAGCGACGACAGGAATGCCATCGTGGTGTCCTGGTCGCTCAGTATAATATAATAGGCACATCGTTTGCTTCCCGGTGCAGCAAGGTCAATGTCAGACCGACTCGTAATCCCCTGCACCTCCTTGTTCTGAAGTACCTGCAGTCTGGTGCCTAATCCCTGTATGATTCCAGAACGCACCGTGTCACTGGACTGGGCAAATAAGTTATAGGGCGCCCTTGCCGGATGGTCCAACGGCAGTTTTTCAAATAAAGCCGTCAGCTGCCTCTCGGTATTGCGGGTCAGCATCTGGTAGACTGCCGGAAGGTGCTTCGCATCCGGACTGCGGCTGGGATCTAAATCCACTAGCAGAATCAGCGCCTTTAAGAGATTGCCCTCCCCGTTATCCCAGAAGTGGTCGCCCTTGCCGTTACTGGTGTTGCCGATGATGATGTTCGTGAGCATCTGTGCCATCAGGGTATTCCCATGTAAGTCTGACATGCAGTTCCACGAATCCCCGTGCTCCGGGTTGACCAGATTAAAGACCTTGACTTCATATCCCGCCTGCCGGTACATCTCCGAAGTGTCATTGTACAGTTCGGCTTTGGGATCGGTGATTACCACCGATTCTCCCCTCTTTAATGCCTGAAACAAGGCGTTTCGGATAACGGCTCTTGATTTCATGGTACCGGATGCACCAAAGATGGCAATGTGCCGGTTCAGTCTGGTATCCTTTGGCATACAGACTGTCTTTCCCTCATACTCGCCTAGAATCACCCCCTCTGCTCTGGCTGGCGCCGTCACCTCCATGATTTCCTTTAACTCCTTCTCACTCATCCATTTGGCTGTACCGTAAGTTCCTGTTTTACTTTTCTTAAATCCCCTCGGATCATACTCTTTGCTGTCAAACTTATCATGGAACCGGACATAGAGAACCACCGCCACACCAAAAAGAATGGCTGCCACCATACCCTTCAGTCCATTTTTTGTAAAGGCATGTCGGATGCAAACCAGCATATTCCAGTCTGGCGGTTTTATGACGGATATGCCCTCCCCGCCAGGCCATGCCTGATATCCCGCAATCAACTGCCCCAGTATTCCTCCCAGATACAACAGCCCGCCCGTTCCCAGAATGACAGAGAGAATGATTCCGGCTTTTTTGCGTTTATCCATTTATGAGTTCCTCCCTGCATTTTGATCCCAAACAAAAAAGGCATATGGGATTTTGACAGATTCCATACACCTTTATGTCATTTGTTCTATTCTGTTTACAGCACCGTATGCTCCTGCAGCTGTGCATCCGCATCCCTGCCCGCATACATGACCCGGATCACTGTCACGAGTGCTGCCGCCTCATCCGAAATATAAAAAACCAGGTAATGATCCACCGGCATGACTCTCATTCCCCTGCCATGCCACGATTCTTTTTCATATCGGCGGAATTTTTCAGGAAATTCCCCAAGCATTTCGATATGCGCTTCCAGCCGGTCTAACTGCCCGGAAGCATGATCCGGTGCCAGCAGCTCAAAGGCAATATACTCATAGATTTCCCGCAGGTCAGTTTCCGCCTGACCGCTTATTTCCACTTCATACATCATATCCCGTAATCTCTGCGGATATCAGCAAATGCCTGTGTCGCAGGCTTCGTCTTTCCCGCCGTCATATCCGCATATCCTTTCCCCAGCTCCGCATCCAGTTCCGTCTCAGAAAGCTTTGCCACATTGACCGGCCTTGCAGGTGGGATTTTTACCTCAAATGGAATCCCACGGTTTAAGATAATCTGCTTATAAAACATATTAATTGCGTTTGAGGCCGGAATACCAAGCGCTGCCAAAATGCTTTCTGCCTCTTCCTTGACTTCTGGCTCTATTCTTGCGTACAAATTTGACGTTTTTGCTGCCATAGTATCACACATCCTTTCGTAATCTGTATGATTTCCTGTTTCTGCTTTTATTATACCAATCTGTGCGCACAATAGCAATACATTTTTAACTTTGTTTAAACTATCACCGTCCCCCCTTCCCAAGCGCTGCCTCCAGCAGCTCCATTCCGATGGTCTTGTAGCCCATCCTGTCGCCAAGATATTCCCTGAGAAACCCCAGCTGGTGCGGGTAGCAGACCACCTCGTACCTTTTATCACCTCCTGTTACCGCCTCTTTGAACCGGATCAATCTTGCCAGGTCACTGTCCAGATGAGAAAACACATACACGCCATCCACAAAAGCGTCATACTCAAAAATTCCTCTATCGAATGCCAGGCTCTCCTCATCAAACAACGCTTCCCGCATATTTCTTTTCCAGTCTGGGAGCATGAGCATCTTCATCTGGCGGATACCCAGTTCGTTCATGGCGATAAAATAAATATGCTGGTAAATCCCGTCAAACCGGAACTCCAGCCGTTTACTCTCCTCGGAAGCAAGCAGCGTCTTTAACGCCACATCCCCAGACTCACCAAATAAAATGGCGGAATCAACCTCCTGGACTCCGGCATTCATCCTGCCAAGTTCCATCAGGCTGTGCAAGGCTTTGAACTCCCCCATGCCGCTCCATTTCATGGCGCTCGCCCTGGTATTATATACCGCATAACAGCCTCCGGGGGAAAACACGGCCCCCGCCATGCGGGTAAACATGGTCTTGTTCATCTCCGCTTCGCCCACTCTTTTAATATCCTTTGCCAGATAGTATGCGGGTTTCTCAGGTACCACATGGTATAATCCCCTGTTCTGTAACTGGGGCAGCACATACGGCCGCACCTCCAGACCGGCCTTCATGCACAGAACCGCTGCTTCCGCAACCCGGTGATGCCGCTCCCTGTGTGCCTTATCCCCTGGAAACCGGTGGTTCCAGAAAGAGCGCATGTAATACCCATACGCATCCGGATGCACCCATTCCAGTATGGCAAGGCCAGCCTTATAAAACCGGATGGATTTCTCCCTGCCTTTTCCTGTTATGGTAAGCAAACGGCAGGCATGCTCTTCTCCTGTTTCATCATTGCGGAACGTCTGAGTTACAGTCAGTTTACGGACCAGCTCCTTCATCACCCGCTCCTTACCAAGCAGGCAAAGGGAGTGTGCCGGATATTCCCCCACTAAAGACAGCACCGTAACGAGCCGATGCACGTGGCTCGTTGCAGAGAAATGTATCATGGCGGCTCACCACCGAACCGAAGCAAACGGCAGGTACGAGCCGAAGCGCTGTTACGAATGATTCCGACAACGTGACTGCTCTCTTTGTCGGAATTTCGCCCCGCTGTCCGGCTGAAAATCCAAGGAACCAGAAGCCTTTGCACACATTTCACCCATATGTCATTTTTCCCAGCTGAATCTGCCCCGTTTTTACATATCTTTTTTGCCCGTTTCCAGTGCCATTTCATACGAATTTTCCTCCTCCCTGAACCTCTCATTTTCCTGTAATAACCACTGCGGAAAATCCGTTCTTGGTACTACATAAACCTCCGTATGGTCATCCTCTCCCATGACACTGCACTCATAATGGCTGCATACCGACGGGGCATCATCCGGCATCACATACATGGCCACGATATCCGATACCATGTTCGTCTCGATGTTATCGTGGTCCCGCATCCTCCGTTCCGGGCGTTCCCTGTCATACACATGGCGGTATACCAGCACGCAGTCCGTAAACCGCACCGGTTCTTTCTCTTGGAAATATTCCTTCATGGCAGGATAAAGAAAAGAACGGATATAATCCGCCGAGCCGCCTCCCTTTTTCGGGAGCAGGGCAGGGATACACAACCAAAACCACCCCTCTGCCGTAAATCCCATATCAACGGGAATGCACCGTTTCATGCTACTTTCCACGTCCCTCTTTGCCATATCTGAACCGGTGCAAGCCGGAAGCACCCTCGTCAGAAGCACCAGACGTTCTGCCATCTCCTCCAGCCGCAGTGCCTGCTCATATGCCATGTGCAGCTGGTGCGCCTGAGAGAAATCCTTCACCAGACGAATCTGATCCCACAGTTTTCCCGCCATTCTTTCCACCCTGCCTAACACCTTTTGAAAGGAATTGTTCTGCTCCATACACTGTCTCCCCTGAGTAAAATGTCACTTCCGGTTCCTCCGCCCCCTCGAATCCCACCGTTGCAAACAGGCATGGCACTTTTGGCAGCATTAACTTTTCTGCCATGGAAATGCGGGGAAGGACAATGATATACTTTAAGTCATCCTGCGGCTGCAGCAGCCTTAGCAGGCTTTCTTCCCCCTCATACAGCACCACAATCTCATATCCCACATTTTCTTTTAAGAAGAAGATCTGCGACGGATAGACTGCCGGGTAATGGGCCATCGGGTCCACATAGTCAATAAACTTTAACAGCACCCACACTGCCAGTATGGTACGCTGGTCCGGTCTGCACAAGGAATCCAGTCCCACATAGTACCCGCCGCCCACGTCTGCCGCCCGCATCTGCTTCTTTAAGTTCTTTATGATACGTTCCGCTGTCTGAGCTGGCTTTTGCAGCATCTTCGTAATCTGGGTTTTTGGCAGTGCCCCATACTGGGACAGCCATTTAATCACATACTGTTCATCCTTCAGCAGCATTGTTTCACCTCTTTTTTGTGCGTATTTTCTCCTAAATGCGTATTTTGCAAAAAATACGTATTCCTACTTCCCTGCCATTCCCTTTCCTTTCTGGCGTTCCTTCAGGATTGCCTCCAGTTCGGCACGGTCTGTCGTAATCATCTCCTGCTCTTCTTTAGAAGCCTTAATGACCACTGGCACCTTGTTGTTATTGGAGTACACCAGTGCCTCCCCTCTCTCAAACTGGGTAATGGAACGAAGTTCCGCTGTCGTCAGCTTCAGCACCTCTTTCACATAACGTGCCTCGTCCGGCTCCAGATTGAGGATAATCTTATTCTTGCTGTTATTCACAATCGCCCTGCCGTACTTGCCATCCTCCAGACTGAAAAAGTCCGACAAATCCTGCGTCGCCGAGATCGCCGCCCCGCCAAATCCGCGGATGGTCTTAAAGATAGTCAGGCAGAACTCTGCCGCCATCCGGTTCGAGGATGCCCCCACCAGCTGCCAGATTTCATCAATCATGATCGCTTTCTTTTTCGTGCGGTCGGACTTTACCTTGTCCCACACATAGTCCAGGGCAATCATCATACCCACCGGCAGGAGTTTCCCCTTCAGCTCCGACAAGTCCAGCACAATGTACTTGTTGCTTAAATCCACGTTGGTCTGCCGGTTAAAGGACTGTGCCGAACCGGTCACAAACCGGCTCACGATCACAGCAATCCGCTGTGTCATCGGGTTTTCCTTCAGGTTTTTATGCAAATCCCCCAGAACCGGCATTTTCTTCATGGCCGGGGGACTGGACATAGCATCCAGATACAGGCTGTCATTATCATGGGTAATCCCCAAATCCCCGTAGGTCTTAATCAATGCCTCATCCAGCATCTGCTCCTCCTCATTGCTCATATCCGGTATGAGAAGGGAAAAGAAAATCATCAGCTGCTGGATTTTTCTTGCCAGCATCGAATCCATCTCACTGTAGTCCATCTCATCAATCAGCTCCATTTCCGGTGTGATGGTATGCCGGATTTCCATAATGTTAATGCAGTGCGGGGAGCCGGGGGCGATCTTGATAAACTGGCCCCCGATCTGGTTACATGCCCTGCGGAACTCATGCCCCTTGATCGGCGCAATGATAAAGCACTGGATGCCACGCATTCTCATCCTGAATGCTAAAAGCTGCAGGGTAAAGGTCTTTCCCGCCCCGCTGGTTCCCAACAGGTTCAGGTTTGCATTCTTATTCTTCTTTGTATTGAATAAGTCCACGATACAGAGGGAATTGTTATGCCGGTTGACACCCAACAGAACCCCGGAATCATCCGACATCTCGAAACTGGTAAACATGTAAGTGGATGCCGCCCCGCTGGTCAGCACGTTCCTCTTTGCTTTCTTTTCCAGCGACGGGGCAATCTTTGCAAAAGGCATCATGGTCCGCAGAGCCGCCTCCTGCTGGAACCGGCAGTCACTGATATACATGTCCATAGACTTGAGCATGTCGGTCATCTGCTGCTTCCGCCACATCAGCTCCTCATAGGTCTTTCCGGATACGCTCACAAACACGGACAGATAAAACAGATCCTCGTTATTGCTGGCAATTCCATGCTTGATATAATATCCCGCCTGGATGGAACTGGTCAGTTCCTCATAATCGGTGCTGGTATCCTGCATATCCTTTAGTTTCGTGCGGTTCAGCCGTATCCTCTGTGCCACCTTGTCAATGGCCCGGCTTCGGTTTTCCCTTGTCAGGAACACATCGATGTCAATCCCGTCCCCGGCGTTGATCAGCGACGACATCCAGCCGCCACGCACCCTGCCAGGATACCCGTTCCCCTTGATGAACAAAAAGGAATAGTACAGCCCGTCCATTATGATATAGTTGTGATGGGACAGGTCGATCCCCCTAGGTGCCAGAAAATACGAAATCCGAATCTTAGGTACCGGATCAACCCCAATCACCTTATTCTTTGCCGCCATTGTGTCAAGCACTACCCGGTTCACCCGGCTCTGGAACGGCTCATCCACACAGGAATGGCGGTTGAAGAACATGTAGAGCATCTCTGCCACCGCCTCATCCTCATCCTTATTTTTTATGATGGAATTACCACACTGAAGAAAGTATGCCTTTGCGTTCTGCTCCGCCGCATTCAGCATCCCGTATACCTGCGAATAGTCGTTTGCATCGCCCCGCCGCATCTCCTCATACTGGAAAATCAGAAAAAACCGCCTGGTAAGCGCCTCCCGGCTTCCCACATCCTTAATGAGCCGGAGATATCCCCTTGCCAGCTTCCGGCACGCCTCGCTCTCCTCTGCCGCTAAATCCTTTTGTACCATGGAAATGTGCTTGTCCGAATCCGCCTTTCTCGTAATGCTCTTGAACTGCATCCGCACCGGGGAAATCTTTAACCAGCTGGCAAATGAGGAGATAATGTTAAACTGCTCCTCCCCGGACCGCAGCATAAAGTTGATTGGCTCAATCTCCAGTATCTTAATATACCTGCCATCCGTAGTTTCAATGATCCCATTGGCAATATTCTTAACCGGGATGAAATCCTGCACAAACTCAAGCTTTTCCTGCTTTGCTTTCTGCCTGCGCTCCTGTCTTTTTCCTGCCGGTGCGTTCTGTCCCGGTTTCCTTCCTTTTCTTTGCTGCTTTCTTCTTTTTTGGCTGTTTCCTTTTAAGCTGCTTCTGGTCATATTGATATCCAACCCTCCTGAAATGTAATTTTCTCCTGTTCGCCGCATACCGGATCATATGGCTGCCATACTGGAACAGGGAATCCCCGTCAATGCCCATCATGGACAGCACCCCCAACGGGAGCAAGGTCAGTGTCATCACCACAATCCGTATCTTAATGGGCATCGGTATCAGCATCACCTCCGGATACCCCACCAGCGCCACCAGAAACCCGGTCTCCACCGCATTCCGAACCTCCAGCATACCGCCCATGATCTTGCCGGAATCCGTGTAATTTGCCGGAATCGTATAAATGTTGCTGTATTCTTTCTCTTCCATATGTAACCTCCTGCATAAGCTGTGAAGAACGCTGCTCATGCGAACTTGTTCGCTATGCGTTCTTCTTAGGGATAACTTAGTTTCACTTAGCGAGGTGTTTTCGAGCTTATGTGAAACTTTATCCCTTATCTCCCTAGCCTGTATATCTTTGCTGTCGTCTTATATCTTCCCATGCGGAGAGCCTGTTTATGGTCAGGAACAAAGATATCCACCCGGTGGATGTCATTCTCAATCCCTTTGCCTCCCCGGTCTTCCACGGTATACATCGTTCCCTTTATCATGATCTGCGTTCCAAAGGGATAATGGCTGGACATCGCCACCATGCCAGAAGCCGGTTTCTTCCCGCTCGCCGTATTGCCACCAGCCCATTTGCCACAGCACTTCGCACAGTTGCAGTAATGCGTCACATCGACCTCAAGGGTATAGAGTGGTTCGCCATAGGAAGCATCGGAAGATACGGCAGCATTGTAATCCACCCCTGCCGGTCTGCGGAGTACCAGGGAACTGGCATAACTGGGTGTGTTAAGCACCACGCCTTTGCCACTGGTGCAGTGGACCCACATCCCCGTGCCATTCTTATCATAACCGGCAAACATCAGCACATGACTCCATGCCTTCCCACCGGAACCGGCAAGAAACCCCAAATCCCCCGGAAGCAGCTCCGCCTTTGTCACTGCCGTAGTCTTCGGATACTGTCCGGAGGTGCCTGCCCCGATATCCACTTCCAGGGCGGTGCTGTAAGCCCATGTGGTAAATCCACTGCAGTCCAGCCCGTATGGGCGAATGGTTCCCGTGGAACTGGAGCCTGCCGCTGTTACCAGCTTGGGCGTATTCCACTCCTCATTCCAGCCGGGACCGCTTTTCCCGCCCCAAAAATACGGCACCTTCCCAACCAACGAAAGTGCCGTGGATAAAATATGTTTTCTGGTATCATTGCAGTTCTGGCTGTTCACAAAATCAACCAGTTCTTTATCTGTCAGGCTGACATTCTCCCCGCTTCCCAAAGAACCGTACAGAGCCATCTTCAGTGCTTTCGCCATGTTTTCGATGGCTTCCCGGTAGGTAATCCCAAACTGGTCATAGGTGGCATCCAGATCAATCCTAAACGCTGCGGCTATCACCGAATTGTCAAAGGGCTGGATGGTACACTCCACATATTTCACGGTTTCCGTCCCAGGCTTCAGCGTCTGCGTCCCTTTCTTCCGGTAGTAAGTCTCCTTCTTTGTCCCGGTAATTTCTCCCGCTCCATACACAGGCACCTTGACGGTTATCATCTCATAGGCATCCACCGTAATCTCCTGATCACTGGTAAGCGGCTTGTCTTTCACATAATACGTCTTTTCCTCCAGACTGTACTGGTAAACCGGTTTCCCGCCTGCCGTCCCGATTTTCTTTCTGCCAGTCACTACCTTTACTTTCTTTGTTTTATAGGTATCATAAGTAACCGTCACCTGCCTTGTCATCTCCTTTTCCGCCTGCGTCACCGGGAACATCTCCCCGGAAACACCCTCCAGCTTTGCAATCATGTCCCCTTTGCTGACGTTCTGCTGCTGCATGGAAGCGGAATAAGCAGCTAAAATATAACACACATCATAATCTGCCGAACCCTGTGCATGGTTGATGAGCGCCTCCATCGACTTCTCATAATCATAGCCTCCCTCTGAAATCGCCTGCTCCACCTTTGCCAGTGCCTGGTCATAGGCATCATCCACTACATCAGATACCGCCTCCGCCAGTTCATCATAAGTTCCCTTCAGCGTTGCCCCTTCTGCCGGCTTCGTCCCATCCAGCCCAAAAATGCTGTTCGACACAATGGACGGCAGGGACACCACCATCGTAATCAGTATCAGCAGTGCCAGACAAATGCAGATGAGTACCTTAAACAGCGAATGACGCATCGACCACGCTGCAGAAAGAACCGCTCCCCACGGGCCGCCTGCCGCTGTGCCTGCTGCAATCTCAGACACCGCCTTGCCGCCCTCCACGCCTGCTTTTACCGTGGCAGTAGCAGCATTGGCTGTCGCCTGTTTTGCTGCTTCCTGTCCGGCACGGCCTGCCGCTTTTGCAACCTGTCTGGCGGCCTGCCCGTAATTATCACTTCCGTCTCCCATCTTCTGCTTCTCTGGCTCCGCCATTGTTATCACCCCCTGAATATACCTAACAATCCATTTCTTCCTTTCTATGTCAGTTCTTACGCCTTGGACTCTTCACAGCAGAATGATCCCGCTTCCTCGGCTCGTCATACCGTTCCGGCGTGCTCCTGTAACGGACAGATTCCACGGAAACCGTTCTCACGCTGTCACCATCGTATACCGGTTTTCCATCCTCATAGACCGGCTTTCTATCCACCGACGCCTCCCCATGAATGGCATACCACTGGCCGCCCCTGCTGTCCTCATATACCTGATAGTCGCCACGGGGCGCAGCATACTGGGACGTATCATAAAATCTCGTCCCCGAACCGTCGCTATGCTGGACTTCCAGCTGTCCTTCCAGCCTTCTGGAACCATCCACGGAAGATACCTGCTGTTCATATCCCGGCATGAATGCCTGGAACTGGGACTGGTTGTAGTCATTCGCCAATTCCCCAGACTCAAATGCCGGCGTCTGTGCGTGTTGCCGCATCGCATACCAGTCCACGCCATCCGAAGCCTGCATGCTGCCATGCGGGGCATCCGGCTCCTCGTAAAAGGCACTGCTATACCACAAGGAATTGCCTGTATCCGTGCTTGCTTCCAAAATACCCTCATCCACCGTGCGGAGCATGGTATCCTCCGGCAAGTCCGGAAACATTTCATGAATCCTTGCTGCCTCGGATATATCTCCTGCAAATCCCGGTGTGCCAAAGAAAGCGCCTGCGCCATCCCCGGCTGCTGTCTGGTACCACATGCTTCCATCCGAAGCCTCCACAAGAGCTGACGGTCCCTCTGGTTTCTCAAACTGGTTTTTGTCATACAAATTCAGTTCTGCCATTTTCCCATTCGGCATCATTGCCGTGGTACTGATCTTCCCTCCGGAAATCTTCGTATCCTTCAGCGGCACCCCCTTTAACTGCGGCATGTAGCCTGCAAGGCTCTTATCCGCAATCTCCCCGCCAATCATCCCAGACATCTTCGGATTCCTGGAGGCCACGGAGGAAATGGAATCCCCTGTCAGCGTAGCACCGTTTCTGGCAGCAATCCCGCCGAAGGCCCTGCCTACAAATCCAAGACTGCCTCCAGCTCCCATACGGACGCCGCCATCTACAACCGCATCCCTTACATAACTATTGCCTTTAAACTTGCTGGCAAAACCTGCCGCCGCTGCGCCTGCACCGGTTGCCACCGCACTGCTTCCACCGCCAAAGACGCTGCCTGCACTCCTGCTCCCTCCGCCCAAACCGCTCACCGCCCTTGCCGCCATCATCAGTTCCAGGCCCATGCTGCTTCCAGTCTGAGCGATATTAAGCCCCATCGCCGCCAGATAGCTGTCAAACTTCTGTGCTGTCTTCAAAAATGCAATGGCACAGAACAGCCACAGAAAAATGCTTCCATTGCCATTTGACAGTTCCCCGCCATTTCCCACATACTGGCCAACTGAAGTCGAAAATCCCCGTAAAAACCACACATTCATCACTAACAGTAAAAGCTGGGAACCTACCATCCGGCACCATGACTTAAAAACCGGCACCGTTACTTTGGATGCTCCCATTGAAAAAGCAAGCGGTGAGGTATAACAGAGAACCCCTACCACGACATACCTCTCCACCGTTTCCAGTAACAGCTTGAAATAATTCCATCCCAGTGCAATCATCAGGATAACCAAGAGCAATAAGCCAACTACCGTGACAATAGAGATAATCGTTGTCAGCCCATTTTTCAGGGCATTCTCCACTCCTGCAAATGTAAAGTCCTCCCTTTTCATCTTCAGTTCCATCAATGCCGTATAGGGTGCCGTGGCAATATTTAAAGTAACCTGAAAAATTGGCTTTGCATAGCCAATCAAAAAGGCAGACAGACTGCTCCTGGCTAGCAATGTCCATGGATTCTCCGCCTCCGTAACCGGTCCGCCAAACACCCGGAATAACTGCCATACCGTTATGAAGAAGAGAATTGCCCACGCAGTATACTGCATCACGGTAAACGCCTTTGTCACAAAGGGGAAATACTCCTCCATAGCAGTCATATCCGTCCCCAGTGCATCCAGGAACAGACCGGATACAGCGTCCATCATCTCAGAGACAATGCTGCTGATCCATGTGACAATCCCTTCAAAAATCCAGTCAAGCATCTCTTACCTCCTCGTATAATAAGTTTGTAAGCAAGGAAAACAGCTTACAGACTTATTCTTTTTTGGTATAAATGGTAAGGACATCTAAGAGGAACTCCCCTCATCCCCATTCCCATCTATACAGTTAATAGTTACATATCATTATAGGTAGATCCTGTGGTATGATATCAGTTAGAGTCTGATGTCCGAAGGCACTGCTGTTCCTCCTTTCAGCCGGCTTTATCCGTGACTGCTTCGAAAGCATTCAGCCTGGCACATACGGCACATTCCGCTGACACAGAATTTTCATCCCCAGCCGTTAGCCCCAGCAAGAAAGGCTGACTGGGTGCATGCTCATTGCGCGAGGTTTCGGTCACCGTATGCTGCACAGGATAAACCTTTTGCCTCAGGCTTCACAAATCCCGATCCGATTGGAGGTGATATCATGTTAAAGATCAACTATATGTCCACCTTGTTTGTAGGTATTGATGTAAGCTCAAAGACCAATGCTGTCTATGCTATGGACTTTGAGGAAAACAAATACATCTCATCGTCGTTTGGCAATAATCAGCCAGGTGCCGATAAGCTTGTAAATATGATTGCTGAGTGTATGCAGAAGCATAAAAACCTGGATACACTTCTTATCGTGCTGGAATCTACTTCTGTATACAGCGTACATATTTCTAATTTCCTATCGACCAGCGAGGTCCTCATGCCCTACAAGCCTTTCGTCTTCTGTGTAAACCCAAAGGCCACTTCCAATTACCGAAAGTCCTATATCGGAATGGAAAAGACCGATCCCACAGATGCCTATCTCATTGCGGACTTTGGCAGGGTAGGCCGTACCAAAAAGCTGGAGCCATGGCGCGGCGGGCAGTTTATAGCCCTGAAACGCCTTACAAGGCATCGTATGCACCTTTCTGGGTGCATCACCAGGGAGAAGACTTATATGGTCTCTAATCTTTATCTGAAGTTCAGTGAGCTTCAGCTCCTTGAAGGGGATGATAAGCCCTTTAGCAACCTCTATGGTGCCACGTCCTCAGCTGTCCTGACCGAATTTTTGTCTCCACAGGAGATTATCGATATGCCGGAAGAGGATCTGCTTACCTTCCTTGCGGATAAGAGCAGGAACCACATCTCTGACATATCCAAAACTTCGGAGCTTCTGCGGAAGGCAGCCAGGGATTCCTATCGGTTAGACAAGTGCATGTA
This sequence comes from Eubacteriaceae bacterium, assembly GCA_910575665.1. Taxonomy (GTDB): domain Bacteria; phylum Bacillota; class Clostridia; order Lachnospirales; family Lachnospiraceae; genus Eubacterium_F. Next base: position 5,137 of record CAJTFB010000041.1, on the reverse strand, counting down.
CGAACCACTGAACATATCACTGGCAAGCTCGTTTAACTGTATCCATGCCTATCAGAAAGAAATCAGGCTGATTGAACAGGCGATTGGGAAATGCATCAACGGAATGAACCCTAACGCCCTGGTCATCCTTCAATCCATACCTGGAATAGGTCCGGTATGGGCTTCCGGGATTCTATCAGAAATAGGCGATATAACAGCGTTTCATTCGTCCGATGCCCTTGCCAAATATGCCGGGCTTTACTGGCCTAAGGGTGATTCCGGAGATTTCACTTCTGAGGACAACAAAATGTCGAAAGCCGGAAATCCCTATCTCCGCTACTATCTTGGCGAAGCGGCAAACAGCGTCAGGAAGCACATCCCTGAATATGCTGATTTCTATGCCAGAAAATATGCTGGGGCAACCATGCATCAGCACAAAAGAGCACTCGCGCTTACATCTCGTAAATTTGTACGACTCGTTTTTGGATTGCTGGTCAAAAACCAACTGTACACCGGCGAAAAGCTGGACACCAAATATAATATCGAATCGAACTGACATTCGGTTTTGCGTAAAACATATCGAAGGTCTGTTAAAGTTACCCTTTTTTCTGAAAAACATATCAAAATCTTTTTCAAAAAGTTCTTGACATATCACCAGAATGCTTTCAGCATCAAAAAAGCACCTCCTTCGAGATGCCGGTTAATCGCTGCTAAAAATCCGCAGGCGGCTGTGCCGAACGGTACAGACTTTTCTTTTTTTGCATTGTCTTTTTCTCTTCCCTCTTTTTTAACTGGGGCACTTCCTTCACCTCCTCCCCGCCAAAGCCAGTCTGAGAAAATGCTGCGGGACTCACCTGCGGCTGATAATCCATAATCGAAACACTGACCATCATTTCTGCCATCGGGTGCTTCGTGTAATCCAGCTTATTCAATTTCAGGATATTGCAGCCACGGATAATGCATAACAGTTCTGTGTTAGGTAATCGCAGCACCTCATCCGGGGTAAGCAGCTTTCTCCTGCCCTGCCCCTGCGTCTGGCGGTACTGGGGAATCACCTGCGCCAGCGCTATGGTCTGTCTGGTGGTCATCGTAGAACTGACCTCAATGCTCATCTCCCCACTGCGTCCGGAAAAATACTCCGCCGTCACGTCATCCGTGCAGCCAAGCATCAGTTGGATGTCACAGTTGCCAATGATTTCAGCCCATAAATTATTGCCATAGCGGTTCTGCAACTGCCCCAGACTCTGCACCGCCATCATCACCCGGATGTCTCTGGAACGGATCACACTGAGCGACCTGGCAAAATCCGAACCGTCTGCCGCACCCCCAATCCGGCCAATGTTGTTAAACTCATCTAAGATTAAATTTACTGGGATGTCACAGTGCCCACCCGGTCTTGCATCTGCAAAACGAGTCAGTTTGATAAACATCAATGAAAAAAAGAGCGACGAAAGGAACGCCATGGTAGTGTCCTGGTCACTCAGAATAATATAATAGGCACATTTCCAGTTTCCCGGTGCAGCAAGGTCGATGTCAGACCGACTTGTAATCCCCTGCACCTCCCGGTTCTGAAGTACCTGCAGTCTGGTGCCTAGCCCTTGTACAATTCCGGAACGCACCGTGTCACTGGACTGGGCAAACAAGTTATAAGGCGCCCTTGCCGGATGATCAAGCGGCAGTTTTTCAAATAAAGCCGTCAGCTGCCTCTCGGTATTGCGGGTCAGCATCTGGTAAACAGCCGGAAGATGCTTCGTTTCCGGACTGCGGCTGGGATCTAAATCTACTAACAGAATCAGTGCTTTTAAAAGATTCCCCTCCCCGTTATCCCAGAAGTGGTCGCCCTTGCCGTTACTGGTGTTGCCGATGATGATGTTCGTGAGCATCTGTGCCATCAGGGTATTCCCATGTAAGTCTGACATGCAGTTCCACGAATCCCCATGCTCCGGGTTGACCAGATTAAAGACCTTAACTTCATATCCGGCATTCCGGTACATCTCCGATGTATCATGATACAGCTCCGCTTTAGGATCGGTGATGACCACTGACTCTTCCCGCTTTAATGCCTGAAATAAAGCATTTCGGATAACAGCTCTTGATTTCATGGTACCGGATGCACCGAATATGGCGATGTGCCGGTTCAGTCTGGTGTCTTTTGGCATACATACGGTCTTTCCGTCATACTCACCTAAAATCACCCCCTCTGCTTTTGCCGGCGTCGTCACCTCCATGATTTCTTTTAATTCTTTCTCACTCATCCATGTGGCAGTACCGTAAGTTCCTGTCCTGCTTTTCTTAAACCCTCTCGGATCGTATTCATTTCCATCAAACTTATCATGGAATTTCACATACAGAACCACTGCCGTGCCAAGAAATATGGCCGCCATCATCCCCTGTAATCCATTTAATGTGAAGGCGTGCCGGATACAGACCAGTACATTCCAGTCTGGCGGTTTCATGGCTATCTCCCCGGATATGCCGTTTCCACCAAGCCATGCCTGATATCCTGCAATCAACTGCCCCAGTATCCCGCCCAGATACAGCAGCCCTCCTGTTCCCAGTATGACAGAGAGAATGATCCCCGCTTTTTTGCGTTTATCCATTTATGAGTTCCTCCCTGCATTTTGATTCCAAACAAAAAAGGCATATGGGCTTTTGACAGATTCCATACACCTTTATGTTATTTGTTCTATTCTGTTTTCAGCACCGTATGCTCCTGCAGCTGTGCACCGCCCGGAAGCATGAGCCGGTGCCGACAGCTTAAAAACAATATACACTAATCTCTGCGGATATCAGCAAATGCCTGTTTCGCAGGCTTTGTCTTTCCTGCCTTCATATCCGCATATCCTTTCTCCAGCTCCGCATCCAGTTCCGTCTCAGAAAGCTTTTCCACATTGACTGGCCTTGCAGGTGGGATTTTTACCTCAAAGGGAATCCCACGGTTTAAGATAATCTGTTTATAAAACATATTAATTGCATTTGAGGCCGGAATGCCAAGCGCTGCCAAAATGCTTTCTGCCTCTTCCTTGACCTCCGGCTCTATTCTTGCGTATAAATTTGACGTTTTTGCTGCCATAGTATCACACATCCTTTCTTGTTCCGTATGATTTCCTGTTCTCTTTCAATTATACCAATCTGTGCGCACAACAGCAATACATTTTTAACTTTATTGAAACAATCACCATCCCGCCTTCCCATTGCACAGCCAGACCAGTCTAAAACTAATCCACCTGCACCATCTCTGCCTCCAGCAGCTCCATTCCGATGGTCTTGTAACCCACCCTGTCGCCTAGATATTCCCTGAGAAACCCCAACTGGTGCGGGTAGCAGACCACCTCGTACCTTCCATCACCTCCTGTTACCGCCTCTTTGAACCGGATCAGTCTTGCCAGGTCACTGTCCAGATGAGAAAACACATACACTCCATCCACAAAAGCGTCATACTCAAAAATTCCTCTATCGAATGCCAGGCTCTCCTCATCAAACAACGCTTCCTGCATATTTCTTTTCCAGTCTGGGAGCATGAGCATCTTCGTCTGGCGGATACCCAGTTCGTTCATGGCGATAAAATAAATATGCCGGTAAATCCCGTCAAACCGGAACTCCAGCCGTTTACTCTCCTCGGAAGCAAGCAGCGTCTTTAACGCCACATCCCCAGACTCACCAAATAAAATGGCGGAATCCACTTCCGGAACTCCGGCATTCATCCTGCCAATCTCCATCAAGCTGTGCAAGGCTTTGAACTCCCCCATGCCGCTCCATTTCATGGCGCTGGCCCTGGTATTATATACCGCATAACAGCCTCCGGGAGAAAACACGGCCCCTGCCATGCGGGTAAACATGGTCTTGTTCATCTCCGCTTCGCCCACTCTTTTGATGTCCTTTGCCAGATAGAATACGGGTTTTTCAGGTACCACCTGGTATAATCCTTTATTCTGTAACTGGGGCAGCATATACGGACGCACCTCCAGACCAGCTTTCATACACAGAGCCGCTGTTTCCGCAACCCGGTGATGCCGCTCCCTGTGTGCCTTATCCCCTGGAAACCGGTGGTTCCAGAAAGAACGCATGTAATACTCATACGCATTCGGATGCACCCATTCCAGTATGGCAAGTCCAGCCTTATAAAACCGGATGGATTTCTCCCTGCCTTTTCCTGTTATAGTAAGCAAACGGCAGGCATGCTCTTCCCCTGTTTCATCATTGCGGAACATCTGAGTTACAGTCAGTTTACGGACCAGCTCCTTCATCACCCGCTCCTTACCAAGCAGGCAAAGGGAGTGTGCCGGATATTCCCCCACTAAAGACAGCACCGTAACGAGCCGATGCACGTGGCTCGTTGCAGAGAAATGTATCATGGCGGCTCACCACCGAACCAAAGAAAACGGCAGGTACGAGCCGATACGCTGTTACGAATGATTCCGACAACGTGACTGCTCTCTTTGTCGGAATTTCGCCCCGCTGTCCGCCTGAAAATCCAAGGAACCAGAAGCCTTTGCACACATTTCACCCATATGTCATTTTGCCCGGCTGAATCTGCCCCGTTTTTACATATCTTTTTTGCCTGTTTCTGACGTCTTTTCATGCAATCCTCCATTCCGAGAACGTATGCGTTCGAGGAACCGCAAGAGAAAACTGCGGATGCAGTTTCTCTTGTCGGATCAAGGCTTATTTGTGGCGTTCTCTCCACAAATAGCCCTTTGAAAAATTGGCATATCAATGCAATTTTTCAAAGTATTTTCCTCCTCTCTGGATACCCCATTTTGCTTCAGCAACCACACAGAAAAATCTGTCTTTGGAATCACATAGACCTCCGTGCGGTCATCATTTCCCATAACGCTGCACTCATAATGGCTGCATACCGTTGGGGCATCATCTGGCATCACATACATTGCCACGATATCCGATACCATGTTCGTCTCAATGTTATCGTGGTCTCTCATCCTCCGTTCCGGACGCTCCCTGCTGTACACATGGCGATAGACCAGCACACAGTCCGTAAACCGCACTGGTTCTTTCTGGACCTATGTCAATACTTTGGACAAAAAAAGTCGAAAGATGAGGCTGTAAAAAATCTTGTGTCTATGGATTTTAGACTTTCCTGATAAGAATTAGATATGTAAGAGGTTTTTGTCGGTTTTATGTTTTTGGGACTGTCGAA
>CAJTFB010000040.1 GCA_910575665.1 Eubacteriaceae bacterium | reverse complement strand
GGAGGGCTTCCTCCTATGGTTAAACGACAGCAATACTATGATTCCCTGAAAGAAGCAGCATAGGATACAAAATCCTTGAAGAAAATGTGTCAACTAATCTTGACAAAATCAGGAGGAGAGCCGGAGCATTTCAGAGAACGTCACATGGGGGCAGCGGAAACGGTTCTCCGATGGCAAGGTCAGCGTCCCCTACAGCCATTTCCTTGGATATGACAAAGGAGAGGACGGAGGCATGGTCTTGAACGAAGAGGAGGCAAAAATCGTCCGCAGGATATACGGGCTGTTCCTGCAGGGGCATTCCCCATATGCCATAGCCAGGCGGCTGACGGAAGAAGGGGTGCGGTCGCCGGCAGGGAAGGAAAAATGGCACTCCTGCACGGTCAAGAGCATCCTCGTCAATGAAAAATATAAAGGGGACGCGCTCCTGCAGAAAAGCTACACTGTGGATTTCCTCACAAAAAAGACGAAAATAAATGAGGGAGAGGTGCCGCAGTATTATGTGGAAAACAGCCACGAAGCCATCATCAGCCCCGCAATGTTTGATGAGGTGCAGCACCAGATGGCGGTGCGGCATCCGGGCAAAAACCGCTTAAGCTGCACAGGCGCATTCTCCAGCAGGATTAAATGCGGCGACTGCGGAAGCTGGTACGGCTCCAAGGTCTGGCATTCCAATGACAAGTACCGGAAGGTGGTCTGGCAGTGCAACCACAAATTTGACGGCGGGGAAAAATGCACCACGCCGCACCTTGATGAGACAGCCGTCAAGGCGCTGTTCCTGAAAGCGGCCAATGCCATCTTTGGCGAGAGGGATACCATACGGGTGGACTACGAGGCGGTCAAGGAACGCCTTTATGACACATCGGAACTAGAGGCGGAGCGGATTCAGCTCCAGGATGAGATGAATATCGTGGCGGAGATGATACAGCAGTGTGTGAACGAGAATGCCCGCGTTGCCCTCGATCAGACGGAGTACCAGAAAAAATATGACGGGCTGGCAGACCGCTTCGACCGGATAAAGGAGCGGGTGGCAAAGCGGGAAAAGACGGAGCGTTTCCTTGCGGAACTGGAAAAGAGGGACGGCCCGCTGACGGAATTTAACGAGGAGGACTGGTACAGCCTTGTGGAATATGCCACGGTGTACAGCCGGGAGGATATCCGATTCACCTTTAAGAACGGGATGGAAATAAAAGCATAGAAAAAACTGCGGTATTGCCTGCCGCAGTTTTTTACTGCCTTTTCCGATTTGAACCCTCCCTCTACGGGGCAAAATCAAAAAGTATGGCAAAATCAAAAGGTTTGAAGTAAAATCAAATTGTATCAAAGACGGTGGGAAGATAGATATGGTGATTACAAAATCCATTTCAAGATTTGCCAGAAACACACTGGACACTCTGAAATATGTCCGTATGCTGAAAGAGAAAGGCATTGCCGTTTTCTTTGAAGATGAAAATATCAATACCTTAACAATGGACGGCGAGCTGCTGTTGGTGGTACTCAGCTCCGTCGCACAGCAGGAAGTGGAGAATATATCTTCCAATGTCAAAAAGGGATTGAAAATGAAGATGCAGAGGGGTGAGCTTGTAGGGTTTCAAGGCTGTCTGGGATATGACTACCATAAGGATACAAAAAGCATATCCGTAAATGAAAAGGAAGCTGAAATTGTACGGTATATTTTCAATCGGTATATTGAGGGCGCAGGCTGCACGGTCATCGGGAACGAACTGGAAAACTTGGGATACAAGACAAAGTACGGCAGTTCAAAATGGGTACAGTCCACAGTCATCGGAATTATCAAAAACGAGAAATACAAAGGCGACCTGCTTTTAGGAAAGACATTCACGGTTGACCCGATTTCAAAAAGGCGGCTGGAAAACTTCGGGGAGGAAGATAAGTTTTATATCCGTGACCATCACGAACCGATAATCAGTGAGGAAATTTTTGAGGAAGCACAGAAGATACTGGCGAAGCGGAACACAAACCGCAATGTGCATCAAGAGGGGCAGAAAAGGAACAAGTTCAGCAGGAAATATGCGTTTAGCTGCATGATAAAATGTGGATTTTGCGGCGGTACTCTGACACGGAGGAACTGGCATAGCAGTTCCGCATACACTAAGACAATCTGGCAGTGCGTCACCGCCACAAAAAACGGGAAAAGACATTGCCCGCACTGTAAGGGAATCCCCGAAGAAGTGATTGAGAACGCTTTTGTAAAGAGCTATCAGCTTTTATGTACAGACCAGCAGGAGATTGTCGATGAGTTCCTGCAAAAAGTTGAGGGAATCCTTAATGACGATACTTCTCTGAAGCGTCTGCCTAAAATTGGAAAGGAAATGGCTGACCTGCACAGGCGTAAGGAGAAGCTGCTTGATTTAAGGCTTGATAATAATATCGACAGGGACATTTACGAAAAGAAGAACCAAGAGCTGTCCGAGCAGTTGAAGAAGCTCCAAGAGGAACAGGAGCGGTTGATGGAATTGGGCAGGAATCAGGATAACACCAGAACACGGTTAAGGGAGTTCAGAAAAGTGTTAGGTTCTGGGGAGATATTAGAGAGCTTCGACAGGGTAGTTTTTGAAAGCGTGGTTGAAAAAATAGTCATCGGAGGTTATAATGATGAGGGAGTGGAGGAGCCTTTGAAGATAACCTTTGTGTATAAAACTGGTATCCACTCCAATTTTAATGGAAAGGATTTTAAGCCAAAGCGTAAAAACGCTGCGGCTGTACATAATGACGCAGAATTGTGTTCCTATACGAGTGACGAGGCTGAAAAATTGTGTTTACATAGTAGTTCCGACACAAGAACGAACACTTTTCTGATGAAGTTCAAAAATTGCTCGGATAAAGTAATGAGGATAAAATCATCAGATGCAATTGCGGTTGACTCTGATTATGCTGCATATGATCGCAAATTGAAACTTTCGGGGACGATTAGTATAAAACCGGGCAAGGTTAGATGGCTTAAGTTTAAGGTTGTAGGAAATCTGACTTGGTATAATGTTGATGATTTTTGCATTAATTACACAGTTTTATATAAAGGCAAAAAGTATAGGATGGCATCGGATAATGAAACAACATGGATAAGAAAGAAGGGAAGATGGAAAGAATTGCTCACCTTTGACTGTATAGGGTCATTTTGATATCTATATGTTTAATCCTAGCTCCCGCAAATAAGTGTAAAATATAGTGCCTTACTTTATCAGGGTGGGGCACTTTTTTTGCAAAAATGCAACAAGGAATATTCAGTAGTAATTATTCTCCAGATGTGTTACAATATGGAACAGTGAGAACATCTCTGAGGGAGGAGAAGCATAAGATGTGGAAATTACTTGTATATCTCAAAGACTACAAAAAAGAGTCCGTGCTGGGACCACTTTTTAAGTTATTAGAGGCGTCCTTTGAATTGATGGTGCCTCTCGTAATGGCATCCATTATTGATGTGGGAATCAAGAACAGGGATGGCCGGTATGTCATGATGATGGGAGGCGTACTTCTTCTGCTGGCAGTGGTAGGGCTCGCCTCGTCATTGACAGCACAGTATTTTGCTGCCAAGGCGGCGGTGGGATTCTCGGCAAAGCTGAAATCTGCGTTGTTTCATCATATCGAGACGTTTTCCTATACAGAGGTCGACCGGCTGGGGTCCACCAGTTTGATTACGAGGATGACCAGTGATGTGAATCAGGTGCAGTCCGGGGTTAATCTGGTGCTGAGACTGTTTCTAAGATCGCCATTTATCGTATTTGGAGCCATGATCATGGCATTTACCATTGATGTGAAGGCGGCTATGATCTTTGTCGTGGCAATTCCCCTTTTGTCCATCGTAGTATTTGGTGTGATGCTTGCTAGTATTCCCCTTTATAGAAAGGTGCAGGCAGGGCTGGATCGCATCCTTGGCATCACCAGGGAAAATCTAACCGGCGCCAGAGTGATCCGTGCTTTTCGGAAAGAAAAGGAAGAGACAGATAAGTTTGAGAAAGCAAATCTTGATCTGAATAAAGTGCAGTTTTTTGTGGGGCGGGTTTCGGCGCTGATGAACCCGTTGACATTTGTGATCGTGAACGGAGCAATCATCCTTCTGATCTGGACAGGAGCACTGCGGGTAGAGACAGGGATTCTCACCCAGGGAGCTGTGGTGGCTCTGGTGGATTACATGTCACAGATCCTGGTGGAGCTGGTGAAGCTGGCAAATCTGATCATTACGGTTACAAAGGCAATCGCCTGTGGAAACCGCATCCAAGATGTGTTTGAGGTAGAGACAAGTCTCAAAGATACTGCAGGAACAAATTCTTCCGCGGGAATTTCCTTCTCCAAACAGGAAGAGATAGTAGAATTTGAACATGTGGGTCTGTCTTATCAGAATGCTTCGGAAGAGTCTCTGACAGATATCTCTTTTGCAGCGAGACGGGGTGACGTGATCGGAGTGATCGGGGGCACGGGTTCAGGTAAAACGTCCCTGGTCAATCTCATTCCGAGATTTTATGAGAGAACCTCCGGTGAGATCCGGATCGGCGGAGCTGATATCAAGAAGTATCCTCTTATTCAACTGCGGGAAAAGATTGGGGTCGTACCCCAGAAGGCGGTACTTTTTTATGGGAATATCCGTTCCAATATGCAGTGGGGCCGAAAGGATGCCACAGATGAAGAGATCTGGGAGGCGCTGGAGACAGCCCAGGCGGCGGAATTTGTCAGGGACAAAGAAGGCGGTCTGGATGCACTAGTGGAACAGGGAGGAAGAAATTTTTCCGGTGGACAGAGGCAGAGGCTCACCATTGCCAGGGCGTTGGTAAAGAAGCCGGATATACTGATTCTAGACGACAGTTCCTCAGCGCTGGATTATATGACCGATGCCGCACTGCGTAAGGGAATCCAGGAGAGCCTGGCGGGAACCACAGTATTTATCGTGTCCCAGCGTGCGGCGTCCATTTTGCAGGCAGACCAGATCCTTGTGCTGGATGACGGGGAGCTGGCGGGAAAAGGAACCCATGAAGAGCTACTGCAGAGCTGTGAAGTGTACCGGGAGATCTATGAATCCCAGTTTGGAAAGGAGGAAAAATGATGAGCCAGAAAGAAACGATTCGAAGAGTGTTGAGCTATATCAGACGATATACATTTTTCCTTATCTGTTCGCTGGTGCTGGCGGCGGTGACGGTGGCGCTGACGTTATATGTGCCGATCCTCACCGGGCAGGCCATCGACTGTATCATTGCTCCTGGCGCTGTGGATTTTGACGCCATCCGTCATATATTATGGAAAATCGGTGGCGCAGTGGCGGTGACCATGGTAGCACAGTGGATTATGAATGTGTGCAATAATAAGATTACCTTTAATATCGTGCGGGATATCCGGGACGAGGCATTCCGTAGAATACAGGAGCTGCCTTTAAAGTATATTGACGGGCATTCCCACGGGGAGGTGGTCAGCCGTGTGATCGCCGACGTAGACCAATTCGCAGATGGGCTTCTTATGGGATTTACCCAGTTGTTTACCGGTGTGGTGACAATCCTTGGAACCTTGTTGTTTATGCTCAGTGTGAATGTCAGCATTACGCTGGTAGTCGTAGTGATTACACCGGTTTCTCTGCTGGTGGCAAGTTTCATCGCAAAAAGAACCTATGAGATGTTCAAGCTGCAGTCGGAGACCAGGGGAGAGCAGACGGCGCTGGTGGAAGAAATTCTTGGTAACCAGAAGGTGGTTCAGGCCTTTGCCTATGAGGATGATGCCCAGGAGAAATTTGACGAGATCAATGAGAGGCTTCGCAAATGTTCTCTGCGGGGGATTTTCTTTTCCTCCATCACTAACCCGGCGACCAGATTTGTAAACAGCCTTGTGTATGCGGGCGTTGGGATCAGTGGTGCATTTTTTGCCATCCAGGGAAGCCTTTCTGTGGGACAGCTGTCTTGTTTTCTTCGCTACGCAAACCAGTATACCAAACCATTTAACGAGATTTCCGGCGTGGTGACAGAGCTGCAGAATGCCATCGCCTGTGCTGGAAGAATCTTTGAATTGATCGATGAGACGCCGCAGACACCGGATGCAGAAGATGCAGTGGTACTTCATGACGTGGATGGAAGCGTAAAGATCCAGGATGTAAGCTTTTCCTATGTGCCGGAGCAGCAGCTGATCGAAAATTTTAATTTGGATGTGAAGCCAGGTCAGAGAGTGGCGATCGTGGGACCTACGGGATGTGGAAAGACAACGCTCATCAACCTTCTCATGCGGTTTTATGATGTGAATGCTGGGAAGATTCTTGTCAGCGGCTATGACAGCCACAAGATCACGAGAGAGAGCCTTCGGGAAAATTATGGCATGGTATTACAGGAAACCTGGTTAAAACAGGGAACCATCCGGGAAAATATCGTGATGGGAAAGCCGGAAGCCACGGATGAAGAGGTGATCCAGGCGGCAAAAGCCAGCCATGCCCACAGCTTTATCAAGAGACTCCCCAAGGGATATGACACGGTGATCGGCGAGGATGGCGGCAGTCTGTCCCAGGGACAGAAGCAGTTGTTGTGTATCGCCAGGGTGATGCTTTGTCTGCCGCCTATGCTCATATTGGATGAGGCGACTTCATCCATTGATACCCGTACAGAGATCCGAATCCAAAATGCATTTTCCAAAATGATGGAGGGAAGGACCAGTTTTATCGTGGCACATCGTCTTTCCACCATTCGGGAGGCGGATGTCATACTGGTGATGAAAGACGGGCATATTATAGAACAGGGAAATCATGACGAACTGTTGAAGAAAGAAGGATTTTATGCGGCGCTGTACAATAGTCAGTAGAGTGCTGCGAAACAGCAATGTAATAGGAAAGGAAGGTTTGTGATGGGAAAGATTTACAAAAGTGCTGCCGAGCTAATCGGAAACACGCCATTGGTAGAATTTACGAATATTGAGAAAAAATATGGACTTGAGGCAAAGATATTGGCGAAGCTGGAGTATCTGAATCCCGCCGGAAGCGTGAAAGACCGTATTGCGCTGGAGATGATCGAGGAAGCGGAGAGAAGCGGCAGGCTCAAGCCAGGAGGGACGATCCTGGAACCGACGTCTGGAAATACAGGGATCGGTCTGGCGGCTATCGCCGCCGCCAAAGGATATAAGGCGATCATTGTCTTGCCGGAGACTATGAGTGTCGAGCGGAGAAATATGATAAAAGCTTATGGTGCGGAACTGGTGCTTACTGATGGCAGTAAGGGCATGAAGGGGGCTATTGAGAAGGCAGAGGAACTGAATCAGGAGATTCCAGGCAGCCTGATCGTCGGTCAGTTTGTCAACCCGGCAAATCCAGAAGCCCATAGGAAGAAGACCGGACCGGAGATCTGGGAAGATACAGCCGGAGAGGTGGATCTTTTTGTGGCAGGTGTGGGAACAGGAGGTACGATAACCGGTGTGGGCGAGTATCTCAAAGGTAAAAAGCCTTCTATCAAAGTCGTTGCGGTGGAGCCAGCCGCTTCGCCGGTGCTTTCCCAGGGAACAGCAGGAGCTCATAAGATCCAGGGAATCGGAGCAGGATTTGTGCCAAAGGTTCTGAATACGAAAATTTATGACGCCATAACTACTGTAGAAAATGAAGACGCCTTTGCGACAGCAAAAGAAATCGCCAGAGAAGAGGGGATTCTTGTGGGAATTTCTTCGGGAGCTGCGCTCTGGGCCGCATTGCGGGAGGCAGAAAAGCCGGAAAATAAGGGGAAGAATATCGTTGTATTTCTGCCTGACAGCGGAGACCGCTATTATTCCACCCCACTATTTACCGAATAAAAGGTCCGGCCGAGAACTGCTGTTCCTATTAAAAGGGAGCCGCGGTTCTCTCACAATTTATTCCAGCCGTATTGACGGGCGCAGGTATTTCTATTATAATGAAAATAATATGGCGGAACAGCTAAATATGATTTGGAGAACAAACGGAGGGAAACTGGTATGCTGGAACAATTAAAAAAAGAAGTTTATGATGCAAATATGGAGCTTCAGGAGAAAGGGCTTGTGATCTATACCTGGGGGAATGTGAGCGGAATCGACAGGGAAAATAATCTTGTCGTAATTAAGCCCAGCGGTGTGGAATATGATGAGCTTTCACCGGAGGATATGGTAGTGGTGGATTTTGACCAGAACGTGGTTGAGGGAAAATATCGCCCATCCTCTGATACGGCGACACATATTGAACTGTACAGGGCATTTGACAATCTGGCAGGAGTTGTACATACACATTCTACCTGGGCGGTTACCTTTGCGCAGGCAGGCATGCCGATCCCGGCACTGGGAACGACACATGCGGATTATTTTTATGGTGAAATTCCATGTACCAGGGATCTGACTGCTGCTGAGATCAATGATGAATACGAAAAAAATACAGGTCTGGTTATCGTTGAAACTCTCGGAGAAAGAGATGCGATGGAGGTACCGGGAATCGTAGTGAAGAACCATGGTCCTTTTACCTGGGGAACCTCGCCTGCCAATGCAGTTTACAATGCCGTAGTTCTGGACAAGGTGGCAGAGATGGCTCATCATACTATGACATTGAATCCATCTGTTAAACCGGCCCCCCAGTATTTGCTGGATAAACACTATTTCAGAAAGCACGGAGACAATGCGTACTATGGACAGGAAGGTCTTTGATCAAGCATTACAAAAGATCGTATACAATGAGAGGGAGCGTCTTGGGATTGGAACTTTGTCTGAAAAGACGCTTCACGCTGTTGTGAAAAATTATATGGAACCAAATGTGGATTATCATGAGGTTCCGCTGGAAGGTTATGTGGCGGATGTATTCAGGGACGAAGCGGTCATTGAGATACAGACCGCCAATTTTAATGTTCTTCGGCGTAAGCTGGATAAGTTTTTGCCGTTGTATAAGGTAACGATTGTATATCCGATCCCGGCGACGAAGTGGGTGATCTGGGTAGATCCGGAGACGGGGGTGGAGGTGAGCCGACGAAAATCTCCCAAAAAAGGAAGTCCCTATCAGGCATTCAAAGAATTGTACCGTATCAAAACCTATTTGAATCACCCCAATCTCAATGTGTTATTCTTGTTTATCGACTTGGAAGAGACGAAACTGCTGGATGGCTGGAGTCGGGATAAAAAAAGAGGCGCCACCAGATACGACCGGATCCCCGTGGCGCTGGTAGACGAGATGCTCTTTGAGAGGGTGGAAGATTACCGAATGATGATACCGCCGGAACTGTCGGGATTTACCTCAAAGGAATATGCGAAATCAGTGAAAATACCATTGTCCCACGCCCAGACTGCCATGAATATTTTTCATTATCTGGAGCTGGTGGAAAGGGTGGGAAAAAAAGGAAATGCCTATATTTATGAAGTGAAGGAATAAAAATGAATTTGGGGTTGCATTTTAATAAAGAGTGTAGTATTATAGAGATGAACATATGAATAACTGTTCATATGACGAAATGAATTTCTGCAAGGAAAGGTTTGTGTCCCGCAGAGAAAGGAGTTAATATGGCAGAAAAAGATGTGGACTGCTGCGAACTGACGCATCATCATACCGAGCAGGTCAGCCGGTGGAAGGACGATATGCCGGATGAGGATACTTTATATGATCTGGCAGATCTCTATAAAATATTTGGAGATTCCACCCGTATTAAGATCATGTATCTACTGCTTCGCTCGGAAATGTGTGTGTGCGATATCGCGGATGTGCTGAATATGAATCAGTCAGCGATCTCTCATCAGCTGAGAGTATTAAAGCAGAATAAATTAGTAAAGAATAGAAGAGAAGGTAAATCCGTATTTTATTCCCTGACAGACGACCATGTAATGTCGATTCTCAGCCAGGGGATGGAACATATTTTGGAATAATCTGATGCCAGGGGCAAAAGTCAAATTGACGTTCATGCTTGCATGATAAAATAAGTTCTCACGAACTTATTCGGATTTGAACTTGGGACCCGCCAAACATGGGAAAGGAGCGATTTACGTAGTAAATCAGCGGATTTCGAATGTTTGAGGGAAGAGTGCAAAACCTATAGAATGGAGAAAATATCATGAAGAAAAAATATAAAATAGTAAATCTGGACTGTGCGAATTGTGCGGCGAAGATGGAACATGCCATAAATAAGATCGAAGGAGTGGAGAGCGCCGTGGTCAGCTTTATGGCGCAGAAACTTACATTAACCGCGGAAGACGAGGGTTTTGATAAGATCGTGGAGCTGGCAGAGGCGGCTTGTAAAAAAGTGGACGCGGATTGTTATCTTGAGAGATAGGAAGCCAGAGGAGGGAGACTTTTATGACAAAAAAGCAGAAAAATGTATTGTACCGCATCCTTTTTTCCGCTGTGATCTTCGCCTTGTTTTTTCTGTTATTTCATGCAGGGCTTCTCGATGCAGATGCGATATTTGAAAATCATAACTATGCCGTATTGTTTGAATTCTGCCTGTATCTGATCCCTTATGTGGTCATCGGCGGCGATGTGGTGAAAAAAGCGGTGGTAAATATTGGCCATGGTCAGGTGTTTGATGAGAATTTTCTGATGTGTATCGCAACTTTTGCCGCCTTTGGAACCGGAGAATATGACGAAGCCGTGGCGGTCATGCTCTTCTATCAGGTGGGAGAGCTGTTCCAGAGTTATGCGGTGAACCGTTCCCGCAGATCCATCACGGAGTTGATGGATATCTGTCCGGAATATGCCAACCTTGAGACAGAAAGCGGAGTAGAGCAGACGGATCCGGAGGATGTGCTGCCGGACAGTATCATTGTGATCAAACCTGGGGAAAAGGTGCCGTTAGATGGTGTTGTTGTGGAGGGAAGTTCCTTTGTGGATACCAGTGCGCTGACCGGTGAGTCGGTGCCCCGGAAGTTGAACAGCGGCGATGAGATCATCAGTGGATGTGTAAATGGTTCTGGTGTTTTGCGGGTTCGCGTCACAAAAGAATTTGAAAATTCTACGGTGGCCAGGATTTTGGAGCTGGTGGAAAATGCCAGTACCCGTAAGGCAAAGGTAGAGAACTTTATCACGAAATTTGCCAGATACTACACGCCGATCGTGGTCATCGCTGCACTTCTGATCGCGGTGCTGCCTCCTCTTGTACTGGGACAGGGATTTTCCGACTGGATTCAGCGGGGATGTATTTTTCTTGTGATATCCTGCCCTTGTGCCCTGGTGATCTCCGTTCCCCTCAGCTTTTTTGGCGGAATCGGCGCGGCGTCATCCAGAGGTATTCTTGTGAAGGGCAGTAATTACCTGGAAATGGTTTCCCGGATGGATACCATCGTATTTGACAAGACGGGAACGCTGACAAAAGGAGAATTTGAAGTGTCTGAAGTGGTTACAGAAGAGGGAAAGGACGCTCTTCGTATGGCGGCTTCCATAGAGAAATATTCCGGTCACCCGATAGCCCGTTCCATACTCAATGCCTGCCAGGAAGACCTTGTAGATGTATCTGGGGTGGAGGAGATCCCGGGATATGGAATGAAAGGAATGGCAGAGGGAAAAGTGGTTCTGGCAGGAAATCAAAAACTTTTGTTGGAACACGGAGTGATGGTTCCTGAATCCACGGAAAGACTGATAAAAAAACATCAGACCAGTACTACTGTGTACGTGTCTGTAGATGGAATATATGCCGGCTGTATATTTATCTCAGACCAGATCAAACCAGGAGTGAAAGAAGCCCTGTCCGACCTGAAAAGGGCAGGGGTAAGACGGTTTGTCATGCTGACAGGAGATAAGAAGGAGACCGGTGAGGCGATCGCTGGCCAGCTTGGTATCGACGAGGTGCATGCGGAGCTGCTGCCGGAGGATAAAGTGACAGAACTTGAAAAAATCATGGAAAGGTGCAGTGAGGGAAAGTATGTGGCATTTGCTGGAGACGGGATTAACGATGCCCCGGTGATCACACGGGCGGATATCGGCATCGCCATGGGCAGTATGGGTTCGGATGCAGCCATCGAGGCGGCAGATGTGGTGCTAATGGAGGATGACATATCGAGACTGGCATCAATAATTCGGATCTCTGTGAAGACGATGAAGATCGTTCGGCAAAATATCGTGTTCGCCCTTGGAGTCAAGTTTCTGGTGCTGATTCTGGGAGCTCTGGGGCAGGCAAATATGTGGGAAGCGGTATTTGCTGATGTGGGAGTGGCGGTGATCGCTATATTGAATGCCATGCGTGCGAACTCTGCCCGGTGAAAGATATAAGATTTTACCATTTTTCCGGTTGTGTCAGCAGTTGTAAAATGATATACTTTATGTTAGCCTAACGGTGTCAAGTCGGGTCGACTTGGCATCGTTAGGCTAGCAATGTTGAGACAGCTCAATACATTGAGCTGGTACAAGTAAAGGAGAAATGTGTGATGAAAAAAGAGACAAAGTGCATTCAGGCAGGATATGAGCCAAAAAACGGTGAATCAAGAATGATCCCTATTGTTCAGAGTACCACCTTTAAATATGATTCCAGTGAGGATATGGGAAAGTTATTTGACCTGGAAGCAAGCGGTTATTTTTATACAAGACTTCAGAATCCCACCAATGATTATGTGGCAGCGAAAATATGTGCTCTGGAGGGAGGGACAGCGGCGATGCTTACCTCTTCCGGACAGGCGGCCTCTTTTTATTCCGTATTTAATATCTGCAGCGCAGGGGACCATGTGGTATCCTCATCTACGATCTACGGGGGAACCTATAATCTCTTTGCGGTGACGATGAAGCGCATGGGGATCGAGTTTACCTTTGTGGATCCAGATTGTTCCGAGGAAGAACTGGAGGCGGCATTCCAGCCCAATACTAAGGCAGTATTTGGTGAAACCATTGCCAATCCAGCGCTTATCGTATTTGATATCGAGCGGTTTGCCAAGGCGGCACATGCCCACGGAGTGCCACTGATCGTTGACAATACTTTTGCCACGCCGATCAACTGCCGTCCTTTTGAGTGGGGGGCAGACATCGTTATCCATTCCACCACGAAATACTTGGATGGCCATGACGCATCGGTAGGCGGTTGTATTGTGGACTCTGGGAAATTTGATTGGTTTGCCTATGCGGATAAGTTTCCAGGGCTGACCACGCCGGATGAATCTTATCATGGTATCACCTACGCAGAAAAATTTGGGCTAGAGGGCGCCTATATCACAAAGGCTACCGCACAGTTAATGAGAGATTTGGGTTCGATCCAGGCGCCGATGAATGCCTATCTTCTGAATCTTGGAATAGAATCCCTTCATGTGAGAATGCCGAGGCACTGTGAAAATGCTCAGAAGGTGGCGGAATTTTTGGAGGCTCATGATCAGGTGGCATGGGTGAATTATCCGGGCTTGCCGGGAAATAAGTATTATGAGAGAGCAAAAAAATATATGCCAGAGGGAACTTGCGGGGTCGTATCTTTTGGCGTAAAGGGCGGAAGAAGTGCGGCAGAGAAGTTTATGTCCAAATTGAAAATAGCAATGATTGCGACCCATGTGGCAGATGCTCATACCTGTATTCTCCACCCGGCATCGGCGACCCATCGTCAGATGAATGATGAAGAGCTGGTTGCTGCCGGCGTGGGACCGGATCTGGTGAGATTGTCTGTGGGAATAGAAAATGTCAATGATATCATAGAAGATCTGGCGCAGGCATTGGCATAGTACACTTTTGTATATGACTGGAAAGAACAGGTGAAAATATTTGCCTGTTCTTTTTTACCTTATAGGAAAGTTCTCAATTTGTGGAACGAAAGAATGGCCGAAGGCAATTCTTTAGAGGGCAGCGGTTTTCAGCCAGCCTTTTTTACCATATGATTTCAGATATTTGAAGCATTGCTGTGTCCTCCATAAAATTATCTATCCGCGATTCTTGCAGATTACATCGACATTGTGTGCTGCTCGGATAGTAATGCTGCATTAAAGACACATATTTGAGATAGGAGGTTCTCGACAAATTCTAGTGATACCTGTATAATGAAAAAGATAATGTGCAAATGAGGTGTACCAATGTTACGTGTAGCAATATGCGATGATGAAAAAATACTGGTGGAGATAGAAGAAATCGCCGGAAGATTTTTCAGGCTGAATTGTATAGATAATAAAATTATCACTTATCAGTCTAGTGAAAACTTGCAGTACGATCTGCAGGACGGGGTAGTTTACGACCTGTTTCTTTTGGACATTGAGATGCCAGGAATTCACGGGATGGAGCTTGCGAAAGAAATCCGTCAAAGGATACTTTCTGCAAAAATTATCTTCATAACATCCCACCCGGAATATGCAATTACCGCCTATGAGTATTCGGTGTTTCGTTATATTCAAAAAACAATGCTCCATGAAAAATTGTTTTTAGCGTTGGAGGATTACTATAAGTTATATGCTTTAGAGAAGAAAGAATACTACATGATAAAGATTAAGAACTATTTGGAAAAGATTCCTTATAGAAGTATCTTTTACATATTAAAAGAGGGTAAGTATTCTGTTTTGTATCTGGAAGGAGAAAGAACGGTCTCAGTGCGTAAATCTCTGAAACAAGTTTTTGAAGAGTTAGGTCAAGAATATTTTTATTTTGCAGATAGAGGATGTATTATCAATCTGGCAAATGTTATTGGTATGGACACAGGGAAAATACTATTTCCGGGACAGCAGAATGTCACGATCAATAAAACAAGCTGGAAAGAATTTAAGGAAAGGCTGCTGTCGTTTTGGGGGAAACAAATATGAATGGAGTGTTTATTTTCATAGAATGGCTGGCTAGCGTCAATGAGATGGTATGTGGCTTTGTGTGGACGCAGGCAATTATGGAGAGACGGTTTGACAAAAAGCATCACAGGTTATATCAAGGAGTCCTTGCGGGAGTGATTGCAGCTGGCGTTGTTCTTTTGAATTTAGTTAAATTTCGGGTGAACTATATAACTTCCTTGTATGTGTATTTTGCTTTATGGATAGGAAGTTGTATTCTTTATAAAGGGAAAATAACAGAACTGTTCATGGTAGTAATAGGATATAGCATTTTATTGGCAAATGCAAGTGCCTTTGTATTCGGCGCTACAGTTCAGCTGGGTATATCATCGAGTTGGGTATATACATTTGGATGGGAACGGGTGTGTATCATCTTCATCAGTCAGTGCTTTTTAGCAGGTATGACAGGGGTTGCATATGCAGTTATAAAAAGAATTAAAAGTTATCTCCAACTGCGGAATTTTTGGTTTATGTATATCGCGTGTGCGGGTACAGGTTGGATGACTATCATTTATTATATAAATGCGAATAGAGAAATAGCAGACAGAAAACTCAGTACGTTTCAGGTTGCCTTGGGAATTATATTGTCTTTTGTGTTGCTGATTCTCTGCCTTTGGATGCAAATACAAAATGAAAAAAGAGAAAGAACCTATACCATTCAACAGAACCATATGTTGGAAAAGAATTATGTAACTGCAAAGGAAGCTTATGAAACCAATGCGAAGCTGTATCATGATATGAAAAATCATTTTTTACTGTTACAAAGTTACTTAAAGGAAAATAGAGTGGAGGAAGCAGAAGCCTATTTGAAAAAATTGAGTGGAGATGGAACGAGATATGAGTATGAGCGTTATACAGGGATTGAGGCTATTGACTATATTTTAAGCCAGAAAAGGGAGAAAGCAGAGAACAATCGTGTCCACATGAAAATTCATGGAGAATATCCAAAGGACTGTAAGATTGATCCGGTAGACCTCTGCACAATCCTTACGAACCTTTTAGATAATGCAGTTGAAGCCTGCATGAAACAACCGGAAGGAGAACCACAGGAAATACAAGTGACGATCAGGAGGCTTCATCAGTTTATCATTATTAAAATTGCAAATAGCAGCATAGTTTCGCCGGATATTCGGAATGGGAAATTACACACTTCTAAGAAAGATAGAAACATTCATGGTTGGGGAATGAGAAGTGTATTATCCGCAGTAGAAAAATATCAGGGAACAGTACAGTACGAGTATCACGAAAAAATATTTACAGTAAGTGTAATGCTTTTTTATCAATAAAACAGTTAAAGGACAGTTAGCCTTTGTTTCGAGGACAGTTGAGGTAACTGTCTTTTTTTCGTGTAGACTAAGGGTAGAAAGGAGAGTGAATATGTGGAAAATAGCAGGGGCAGTTCTGATATTGGTGTTATTAGCGATAGTGGCATGGATTGTCCATTTTATGAAAAAGTAAAAAATTAATATTTAGGAGGTAAAAGATGGAACTTAAGATTGCAAATCTTACAAAAGAATTTGGACACTTTACAGCGGTAGATCATCTGAACATCACCATGACAAGTGGTGTGTATGGTCTGCTGGGTGTAAATGGTGCGGGGAAAACAACGCTTATGCGTATGCTCTGTACATTGCTTCGTCCTACAGGCGGAAAAATTTCTTGTAATGGACGTGATATTTTAGAACTAGGTGAAAAATACAGAGGGATTTTGGGGTATCTTCCGCAGGATTTCGGGTATTACCCGGACTTTACGGTAGAAAATTATCTGCTGTATATTGCATCCATCAAAGGTATTCGTCCGGCGGTGGCCAAAAAGAGAGTCAAGGAACTGATTACGGGAGTAGGACTTCAAAAGGCAGCAAGGAAGAAAATGAAACAATTATCTGGAGGTATGTTACGGAGAGCAGGAATTGCACAGGCAATGTTGAATGACCCGAAAATACTGATATTGGATGAGCCGACAGCAGGACTTGATCCAAACGAGCGTATCCGGTTCCGAAATCTGATTAGCGAATTGGCTGAAAATCGGCTGGTGCTCTTATCAACGCATATTGTCTCAGATATTGAATATATTGCGAATGAAATATTGCTGATGAAAGAAGGAAAAATCCTTCACAACGGTACTGCGTCTGAATTGCTGGGAACGATGGAAGAAGGTGTTTGGAAGTGCTATGTAAATAAAAGCGAAGTGGAAAAATACATGAAGAAATATAAGATTTCTAACATGAAGTCGGAAGTTCACGATGTGGAACTTCGGATTATTTCGGCAAGAAAACCAATGGCGGACGCAGAACTTGTGGAGGCAAATCTGGAAGATTTATTCTTATACTATTTTGGAGAAAAGGCAGGTGACAGCAATGTTGAATTTTGAAATTAAAAAAATTCTTGTGAAGCCGGTGAATAAGATTGTACTTCTTGTTCTGGTGGCAGCGTTGTTAGTGGGAAGTTTTCTTACTCTTAGAGATGTGACGTATACGACA
Source organism: Eubacteriaceae bacterium (assembly GCA_910575665.1). Classification (GTDB taxonomy): domain Bacteria; phylum Bacillota; class Clostridia; order Lachnospirales; family Lachnospiraceae; genus Eubacterium_F. Next base: position 16,492 of record CAJTFB010000040.1, on the reverse strand, counting down.
GAAGGCGGAGAAGTACTCCGGGGGATTTCAGCTGCGAAAGAATTGAAGTCCGCAAAAAATGAGTGGAAAGGCGAGTTGACTGAGGATGTATTAAGGCATGTAATAGAGGAAAATCAAAAGATTCTGGCAGAGACGCCGGATCTTGATGAAGCGTTTGTGAAACAGCAGGGACTTCGGGATATCCACGAGATGCTGAATAATGGATTTGCCGGATTTGATGAGTGGGATTATTATCGTGCAGACAGTTTATCCCCGGAGGAAGCGGCTGGAATTTATCAGATAAGAGTGGATAGTCTGAAAGAATATCTTTCCAGAGATGAGGTAAAGGATACCTTTTCGGAAAAAGAAAAAGAGTTCCTGATTAGCCAATGGGAGAACCTCAAGACACCTTTTTATTACGAATATGCAGAAGGATGGAAAGCGCTTTTAGATTCGCAGTATCTTCCGACTTTGATGACGTTATTAGTTGTTATTCTTGGGGCGCTTGTAGCAGGGATTTTCTCTGACGAATATTCATGGAAAGCGGATTCTATTTTCTTCTCAAGCAAACTGGGAAGAAACAAGGCGGTATTATCAAAAATCAGCGCCGGATTTTTGATTACTACAGTTTTATATTGGGCGTCTATACTTCTCTTCACGATAATCATATTAGGGGCGCTGGGTGTTGGAGGTACAAATTGCCCGGTACAGCTTGGAGAAAGCAACTGGATGAGTATTTATAATTGGACTTACCTGCAAAAATATTTCTTTGTAACGATAGGCAGTTATATCGGAAGTATGTTTATTACATTTTTGGCAATGACGGTATCGGCAGTTACACGCTCCACGGTAATTGCAGTAGTAATTCCTTTTGCGTTATCCTGTGCGCCGATGTTTTTGGGAAGAATTACAATTTTGAGTCGTATAGTATCTTTTTTCCCGGATATGCTGCTGAGAATATGCACATACCATGACGAATTTCTTTTGTGTCAGATCGGAGGAAAAGTAATGGGAGTCTTTACGTTCCTGATACCGTTATATGTAGTGCTTTGCCTTGGAATTGTTCCAGTCTTGTATTTGGTATATAAAAAGGCGGAAGTAAAATAAATGGGACGATATAAGAAAAAAAAATCTCCCACAAAGAAGCTGTTACTATTCCTTGTACTGGTGATTTTAGGAAGCTGGATTTTTAGGAATGGCGCAGAACTTATTACACAGGAAGAAAATCCGATACTAGATACCTTGCAGATTGGAATAAATCAGGCAGACACATCCAGCGATTGGAATTTGATTTTGGTGAATAGAACTCATCGTATTCCGAAAAATTATGAAATGGAATTAACAGAGTTGTCAAACGGACAGAAGGTAGATTCCAGAATATACCCGGAATTGCAGGCAATGTTTGATGCAGCAAGGGCAGATGGGTTACAGTTATTTGTCCGGGAAGGATATCGAACTTCTGAAGAACAACAGCAAATTTTGGACGAAAAGATAGCGGCTTTTGAAAACGAAGGTAATTCAAGAAAAGAAGCGAAAGAGTTAGCAAAAGAATGGGTAGCAGTTCCGGGAACAAGTGAGCATGAACTTGGTTTGAGTGTGGACATCAATGCAAATACGTCTGTATCGTCCAGAGATTCTGTTTACACATGGCTTGCAGAAAATGCTCACAGTTATGGTTTTATTAAACGATATCCTTCCGATAAAACAGAAATTACGGGGATTAACAATGAACCGTGGCATTATCGGTATGTCGGGAAAGAGACTGCGGAGGAAATAAAAGAGAAAGGAGTGTGTTTGGAGGAATATATTGAAGAATTGAGAAAATAGTATGTTGTTAAGTGTAAAAGTAAACATCTACATGCCTCTTATCGGCAACAGCATGGAACCTAAAAAGACTGGTAAAAGCGGTGTGAATAACCGGATTTACCAGTCTTTTTATTCAATCTCAGAAGAAGAGATATATAAGCAGACCTGAAAGAATGAGTTTGTCAACAGGTCCAAAGTTTCACAGACTCGTAAAAAGGGTCATTGTGGCGATTTTTACCGAATTTATGCTTTCATTATGTGGTTGCTCATTTTTACTTTCAGAAATTATGGAAAGCAATAATATTGAAACATTAAAAGGATGGTCTTTTAATTTATAAAAATAATCCTTGCAATTTATCAGAAAAGGGGATATAATGACAATTAATCTGAAATTCTAAATTCAGGATCAGACATTTCGTCTGGAAATCTCTATGACAAGATGGAACTGCCATCAAAAACACAGCCTGTGCGTATCATAGGAACACCGTGGTGTTACTGAACCAGAGTTGTGACAGTATATTACTGCTGGGAATGCAGAGATAATAAGGGGAAGGAGGGATGTGGCATGAATGTTGTTTTTTATGGGAAAATAAAGTTGTGAAAGCGAAAGCAGTAAACTGTATTTCGTTATATTTAGTAAGAATAAGGGGGATTTATGTATGAAAATAAATAAGGCAGTTAAAAAATTAATAGTATCTGTTCTGTTGATCCTAGCTCTGTTGGCGGGGATCTGTGAAGAAGCGCCAGTATTTGCGTCTACAGCAGTAGTGGCTAGTGGGAAAATAGGGAATAATAGCTGGCAGCTGGATTCAGACGGCGTTCTTACCCTGTCAGGTAACGACGAATTTGTGACTATGAAACGGGAAAGTGTGCCATGGTATAGTCATCGTTCTGATATAAAAAAGGTTGTTTTTGCCATGAGCCGTGTTTCTGGAGGTGATATCAGTGGATATTTTGCCGACAGCCCCAAGCTTGGTTCTGTCAACAATATTCCGCTGGGAGTTGAAAAAATGCAGGAGAGCTTTCTCGGCTGCCGGCAGCTCAGACAGGTTGGGACAATACCAGAAACTGTTGTATCCATAACCAGAGCTTTTAAGAATTGCAGTAGTCTGAATCAGCAGATCACCATTCCAGGAAATGTAGTCGAGGCGTCAGGCCTGTTTGATGGCTGTCTCGCACTGGCTATTACGCCGGTGATCCAGAGTGACCGCATCGAGGACATGAGCTATATGTTCCGTCATACCGCAATTACTTCTGCCCCCCGTCTATCGAAGGCAACAAGGGATCTGTCCTATACCTTCAGTCAGTGTGATGTGCTCAAGGCGGCGCCGGAGATACCCGAAACGGTTGAGTTCATGGATCATACCTTTGAATACTGTTATGAAATGACGTCGGCGACTTCCATTCCGCCCAATGTAAAATCCATGAGTTATTGTTTTACATATTGTATGGAGCTAATGTCTGCTCCTGTCATTACTTCAAAAAAATTGGAGAATATGAGCGGCGCATTCAGTTATTGTTATGATATGCAGACAGCGCCGGGGATTCCAGGAAGTGTGAAGAATCTGGATTATGCCTTTTATAACTGTCAGAGTATGAGGACAGTACCAGACATTCCGCCGAATGTCACGACGATGCGGTATTGTCTGGCATGCTGTGGAAGGGCAGAGGGATCTATGACCATTTATACAGTGATCAAAGATCCAGAAAAGTATCATTGTTTTGCCGGGGATACGGCATTGTACAGCCCGCACAATAAACCTTACTATCTTGGAGGAACCGGAAAAGGGGTAACGGTGAACTATGTGAAAAATAATAAGGATGATGTTATAAAATATCTTTCTAAGGGATGGAACTGCGGGGCGCTGGTAAATAACAAATATATAGAGGGTCTGAGTCTTGGTGAGAGCAAAGAACAAAAAATAGCAGATTGTACCGTAAAGGGATTGAAGTCCTTTACCTATACAGGGAAAGGATTCTGGCCGGAACCAGAGATTTACTACAGCAGTTTGAAATTAAGGATGGGGACAGATTATTCATTATCTTATGAAAATAACGTGAATGCGGGCACCGCTGTCATCCATATATCGGGAAAGGGGAACTATTCAGGCAGAAGTATTGCGGAATTTACCATACAGGAGGCAGTCTTTTCTACAGTAAAGGCCTACTCCTATACAGGAGTTTATGATGGAAAGCCCCATTCCATCGCTGTGGCTCAGGACGAGGGCGGGAAGATTGAATACGGGACGGAAGAAGGGCAGTTCACGATGGACAAATGTCCAGAGTATACACTGCCAGGCACATATCGGACATATTTCCGGGTGGTAAAGCCAAATTATGTCACGTATACCGGGAGTGCGGACGTGACCATCGAAAAAAATACACTGCAGGTTCAGTCCGAGGGGTATTCCGGAGATTATGACGGGAATCCCCATAGTATCTCTATCCAGACCGAGAAGGAAGCTGTCGTCAGATATGGCACCAAAAAAGGAGAGTATACAACAACGATCTGCCCATCCTATGTAAATGTGGGAAGATACAACGTGTATTTTGAAGTTACCAGGACGGGATATGAGACTTTTTACGGAATGCGGATGGTCATCATAAAGCGCAAACAGATCCATAAGATGACATTTCCCACTGCTTCAGCGATCCAAAGCGGAGAACGGCTGGGAAGCTCAATGCTATCTGAGAATTATAATGAATATGGAATATTTTCCTGGAAAACACCCAATGTGATTCCAGAAGTCGGAAGCGGTTCCTATCCTGTTGTTTTTGAGCCGAAAGATCTGGTGAATTACGATTTTAGTGAGGTAGAAGGATACGATGCGGAAGAAAAAAAGATCACGCGTCAGGTGACAGTTCAGGTGACGGTGCCGACGCCGAAACCAACACCGACATTAATACCAGATGTAACATCAAGCGCAGTACCGAGTGTAACACCGAACACAGCACCAAATGTAACGCCAGATGGAATGCCTGGGAAAACATGGGAACCAGATAAAAAGCCGGAACCTGGAGCCTCAGGAAAACCAGAAGCATCACAGAAGCCGGATGACTTTCCTGGAACGTCACCGATCGTAACGATATCACCCGAAGAGTTACAGGAAGGACAAGGAATTTCCCAATGGATTCAGATGTTCGATAACTGGCAGGAGAGAAAATATGTTAAGACTGGGGAAAAGGTGCGCCGACCCGACAGAGTGAAAATTAAAGAGATAAAGCGACAGAAAAAGCGGATCTATATCCGATGGAAAAAGATCGGTGGGGCGGCAGGTTATCAGGTGTTGTATTCACCAAAGAGGTCCATAAAAAAAGGTGTGAAAAGAAAAAATGTCCGCAAAACGCGGACAAGTTTTAAATGGAAATATTCACAAAAATGCTATGTAAAAATCCGGGCATATTCCATAAATGGAAAGAAAAAAATGTATGGAAAATGGAGCCAGATACGCCGGGTGAAAGTATCATAAAGCTAATATGAATTATTCATTATCCAGAAATCGCATCTTGCTGTTTGCGGATTTGGCAACTTCGCCTATAAAAGCACCTTGAATATTTTTGGAATGTACACAGTTGGCGCAATAATTTCCAAAACGAATCGGAACACCGCAGCTTTTGCAGTGAATGAACACGGAAGAATTTTCCGGTATCTCTACTCTGCCCAGCCGGAGATATTCCCCGATCTTTGATTTGCGCACCCCGGTATTTGCAGATAATTCAACGGCGTTGGTAGGACCATTTTCATCAAGATATTTTTTTATCTTACCAAAATCATTATATTCTTCACTGCCACATTTCTCACATACGAATTTTCCAGCATATTTATATTGCATTAAAATATGGCATTCAGGGCACCAGAATTGCGAATCGTCAGAATAACGTTCTTTTTTAAGTATCACTTTGTTATCATCCATTGTGCCACCTCCTACATAATATACTTAAAGTTTACTAAAATTAGAAAGAAATTGCAATACATATTCTAAAGGAAAAATATTTTTTATATAAAAAAGTTAAAAAGGCTGCTCAGCGGAGCAGTCTTTTTATGGAAAGAGAATATAATTCACTGCTTTGTTCCCGCCAGTTATTGCATATTTTAACTGCATCTTCTTCCGTTGGCACAGTCAATTTTGTCTCAAATAAAATATGATTGTTTTCCCGAAGAGAGCAGGTGGTGATATATTCGCCATGATCCAAAAGGGTATAATCACTAATCGCTGTAAGCCGGTCAATGATCGGCAGACTGTTTTTTTCCAGATACTCATCGATTTCTTGGCGGATTTCCGCGGAAAGGCTGGAGATAAATAAGTTCAGGGTTTCTCTGCCTGCATCTGTAATACTGTAAAAGGAGGTGTTATAGGTAGCTGAACAGGATATGAATTCTGCCTCTAGCAGTTCTGCAAAGGCATTTTGCACATTAAAATAATTGGTATACCCCCGTTCTGTTATATAATCTGAGATCAAATTAAGTGTCATAGGGGATTCTACCTGGTTGAGGGTATACAGGATAATCAATTTGTAGATGGTAATGGCTTCTTTCATCAGGCGTTATACTCCTTTCCCTGCCAGATATTCCGGATTTTAAGCTGGCGGTGAATCTCATTGAGTACCTGCCGTTTGCGACGGCTCCACTCAGGAGCGATGAGCAGGTCCCCCGGTCCGTCTCCGGTCAGACGATGGATGATGATGTGTTCTGGCAGAATAGAAAGGGAACGGAGAACGATCTGTATATATTCCTCTTGTGACAGTGCTCTGAATTCTTGATTCAGGTACATATCTGCTAGAACTGTATCTTTTAATATATGCAGCAGCTGTATTTTTATCCCATCAGACCTGCTTCCCACATGGGAAACCGTTTCAAGAAAATCGGTTTCGGTCTCCTGGGGCAGTCCGGCGATGACATGAGTAACGACTTCGATGCCAATGGATTTTAAAGATTCTACAGCTGTATTATAGACATCTAGAGGGTATCCCCGATGAATTAGGTTCGCGGTGGATTCATGAATGGTCTGCAGACCCAGTTCTACTATGATAGGCTTGATCCGGCGGCATTCTTCTAAAAGTTTCATGACCTTCGTTGGTAGACAATCTGGCCGAGTAGCGATGGATAACATGACCACATCCGGATGTTCCAATGCCTCCATATACATGGGGCGGAGAATCTCTGTCGGTGCATAAGTATTGGTAAAAGACTGAAAATAGGCGATAAAACGATTTCCAACTTGTTTTCGCTTTGAAAGACCACGGATACCGTTGTCGATCTGTGTTCGGATTGAACTAGTCTGGGGAGAAGCGAAATCGCCAGAGCCGTTTCCACTGCAGAAGATACAGCCTCCTCGGCCCAGGGTTCCGTCCCGGTTGGGGCAGGTCAGTCCACTTTCCAGAGATACTTTATATATTTTTTCACCATAGCGCTGTTTCATCTCATAGTCCAGAGAATGGTAGGGTTTTTCACCCCAGAGTCGTTTCATCATGGATATGTTCTTTCACTGCTTGGCTAACGATGTCTGCGACACGGGGATCAAAAGCTTCTGGCATAATGTTGTCCTCACTTAGTTCATTTTCTGGAACCAGAGATGCGATGGCAAGTGCAGCAGCCAGTTTCATCTCTTCTGTGATCTGGGAAGCATGTCCTTCCAGGGCGCCTTTAAATATACCAGGAAAGGCAACTACGTTGTTCACCTGGTTGGGGAAATCCGATCTGCCGGTTCCTACTACTTTTGCACCAGCCTTTTTAGCGATGTCTGGCATAATTTCAGGAACCGGATTTGCCATAGCGAAGAGGATAGAGTCTTGGTTCATAGAGGATACCATCTCTGGTGTGACGATATTGGGAGCAGAAACACCCACAAAGATATCTGCGCCGACAAAGGCATCTGCTAAAGAGCCAGAGTTTCCTTCCAGATTGGTGATTTCCATCATTTCCTTCTGCATCCAGTTCAGTTCTGGTGTCTGTTTATTGAGAATCCCAGATTTATCACACAGCGTAATGTGAGGGAAACCATATTTTAGAAGAAGCCGGCTGATGGCGATACCAGCGGATCCGGCGCCATTTACGACAATCTTACAGTTTTCTTTTTTCTTCCCTGTTACTTTCAGGGCGTTAATGATGCCAGCAAGAACGACGATGGCAGTTCCGTGTTGATCGTCGTGAAAAACTGGGATATCCAGCAGTTCCTTAAGTCGGTTTTCAATTTCAAAGCAACGGGGTGCCGAGATATCTTCCAGATTGATCCCGCCGAATGCCGGGGCAATGTTGACAACGGTTTTTATGATTTCCTCGGTATCCTGGGTGTCCAGACAGATCGGGAAGGCATTGACTCCACCGAATTCCCGGAATAACACCGCTTTTCCTTCCATTACAGGCATCGCCGCCTCTGCACCGATATTTCCCAGACCAAGAACGGCGCTTCCATCGGAGACGACAGCGATGGTATTTGCTTTGATCGTATAATGATATGCTTCTTTTTTATCTTTTGCAATGACCTTGCAAGGCTCCGCAACTCCCGGAGTATAGGCGATGGCAAGGTCATTCCTGGATTTGACCTGGCATTTTGGGGTGACATCAAGTTTTCCGTTCCATTCATTATGTAAGGCGAGCGCCTTTTCTTTATAATTCATAGTGTTCCTCCGTTTTGTAAAACTCCAAATTTACCTCATTTATTCTACCACTTTTAATAAGTAAAAACAATATGTAAAAAATCTTCTTTAGTTTCTTAAAACTACTTGTGCTTTTTTATAATAATGGTACAATAGAGTATAATTAGAAAATTTTGAGAGGAAGGTTTGTCAGATGACGTTAGAACAAGCGAAAAGGAAACTTTCTGCTGTCGGTCAGGAGCACTTGCTTCGTTACTGGGATGAATTGGATGAAGAACAGAGGTCATATCTGCTGGAACAGATAGAAGAGCTGGATATGGATCTTTTGAAGCTGGTTCAGAGTGAAACCGAGAAGGTTCCAAGAGGAAAACTAGAGCCTCTGGGTGCAGTGACGATCGACGAAATACAGAAAAACAGACATAAGTATGAGAGCGTCGGGATCCAGGCCTTAAAAGAGTGCCGTGTGGGTGCAGTGCTTCTGGCAGGCGGCCAGGGGACAAGGCTGGGACTGGATAAGCCAAAAGGGATGTTGAATGTAGGGGTGGAGAAAGAACTATATCTTTTTGGTCAGTTGATCCAAAATATGCTGCATGTGGTGGATAAAGCGGGAAAATGGATTCCACTGTTTATTATGACCAGTGAAAAAAACCATAAAGATACAGTTGATTTTTTTGAGAAAAACGGTTATTTTGGATATGAGAGGAAATATGTATATTTCTTTGTGCAGAAGATGGCGCCATCGGTAGGATATGATGGTAAAATCTTTATGGAAGAAAAGTATAAGATCTCATCATCGCCAAACGGTAATGGCGGCTGGTTTATTTCCCTTGCAAAAGCCGGTCTTTTGGACAAGATTTCAGAGATGGGGGTAGAGTGGCTCAATGTATTTTCTGTGGATAATGTTCTCCAGAAGATTGCAGATCCGGTCTTTGTTGGCGCTGTGATTGAAAATGGCTGTGTCTGCGGCTCCAAGGTTGTGGCAAAGGCAGATCCGAATGAAAGAGTTGGTGTGCTGTGTCTGGAGGATGGAAAACCTTCCATCGTAGAATATTATGAGATGACAGATGAGATGATCCATTCGCGGGATAAAGAAGGAAAACTTCTTTATAACTATGGAGTGATTCTGAATTACCTTTTTAATGTAGAGGTTCTCACACGAATAATGAATCAAAATCTTCCTACTCATATTGTAGAGAAAAAAATCCCTTATATTAATGAAAATGCAGAATATGTAAAGCCAGAGGAACCAAACGGATACAAATTCGAGACGCTGGTATTGGATATGATACATATGATGGATAACTGCCTGTCTTTTGAAGTGATAAGAGATAGAGAATTTGCGCCGATCAAAAACGCTACAGGTGTGGACTCCTTGGAAAGTGCAAGAGAGCTCATGAAGAAAAATGGAATTGAATTTTAATTGCCAAACATTCGGGTCGGATTTTGTTTATGAATCGTGTTTGGCTTTCAGAAAGGACAGAAAGAATGGATTTAGCAAAATTATCATTAAAGGAACTTCGTGAAATGGCGAAGGAAAAAGGGTTGTCTGGTGTGTCTGGTCTGCGGAAGGGAGATCTGGTGCATGAACTGGAAAAACTGACACGCCCCGCTGCTCAGCCTGAAGTCCCATCAGAGGAGTACCAAAAGAGAGAAAGAACCGTTAAAAGAGCTGAGGGAAATGCGGTTCATACAACGGGAAAGGAAGAGAACAAAAAACAGGCATATACATATATTCCTAATCACGGGGACAGAGGACATGCCAGAAATAGCAATGCCAGCGCACACCGCAGCGAGAACCGGCAGGATAACCACATGGAGCAGCAGGAGAGCCAGCCACTTCGTACTATTGAGGATGTGGTGAAAGCGGGCCTAATCACCATAGCCAAGGATCGCCAGGTATCAGATGTTCATCCCAAGGAGATCAAAGAACTGGACAGTGGCATCACCAAGAGAGGAATTTTGGAGATTATGCAGGAGGGATACGGTTTTATCCGCTGTGATAATTTCCTTCCCGGAGAAAATGATGTCTATGTCTCGCCAGCATTTCTCAGAAGATTTGGACTTCGCACCGGAGATATCGTAGAGGGAAACATCCGGGTGAAGACGCAGAATGAGAAGTTCAGTGCACTTCTTTATATGAAAAGCGTCAATGGGCGTCCCATCACATACCTTGCCCGCAGACATAAGTTTGAAGACCTGACACCTATTTTTCCTAATGAAAGGATACATTTGGAGACACCGGGTTCTGGCGTATCTATGCGGATGCTAGATTTGATCGCGCCCATCGGAAAAGGTCAGAGAGGGATGATCGTATCCCAGCCAAAAACTGGTAAGACCACTCTGTTAAAACAGGTGGCGAGTGCCATTACGAGAAATTATCCGAAGATGCATCTTTTGATCCTGCTTATCGACGAGCGCCCAGAGGAAGTTACAGATATCAAAGAATCCATCGAGGGGGAACGGGTGGAGGTGATCTACTCTACCTTTGATGAACTCCCAGAAAATCATAAACGAGTTTCGGAAATGGTGATTGAGAGGGCCAAACGTCTTGTGGAGGGCGGTGATGATGTGGTGATCCTTCTTGACAGTATTACCCGTCTTGCCAGAGCTTACAACCTCACTGTTACACCCAGTGGACGTACGCTTTCCGGAGGTCTTGATCCGGCCGCCCTGCATATGCCAAAACGTTTCTTTGGTGCGGCAAGAAATATGAGAGAGGGCGGAAGTCTTACGATCCTTGCCACGGCACTGGTAGATACTGGAAGCCGAATGGATGACGTGGTATTTGAAGAATTTAAAGGAACGGGCAATATGGAATTGGTTCTTGACCGCCATTTGTCGGAAAAGCGTGTGTTTCCAGCGATTGATATTCAGAAGTCGAGTACCAGGCGGGAAGATCTCCTGCTAAACCAAAGTGAGTTAGAAGCAGTGTTCCTTATGCGCAAGGCGCTGGGATCTAATTCCAATACGGAGAACAATCTGGAGCAGATTATTAATCTGTTCCGAAAAACCAAAAATAACCAAGAATTTATTGAGTCTATAAAAAAACAAAGTTTCAATAAACACTAAAAAAACCAAGCTTCATTAAAGTACTTGCTTTTTTAAAAAAATTGTGATACAATGAAAAAGCCGTTTTTGAGAATTGAAAATTTTAGTAGTGAGGTGAAAATACATGAGAGAGGGAATCCATCCAGAATATTTTCAGGCAAAGGTTGTGTGCAACTGCGGAAATGAGTTTACAACAGGTTCGACCAAAGAAGATATTCATGTTGAAGTATGTTCTAAATGCCATCCATTCTACACAGGACAGCAGAAGTCCATGGCAGCTCGTGGTGCGATTGATAAGTTCAATCGTAAGTATGGCTTAAAATAAGCAGATTATGAACAGAGTATGGCTCCGCATGTTTCTGTATTGATGATACTGAGGCTTGCGGAGTTGTTGCATATTTAGCTCAATGTAGACGTCGAGCTTAGAGTAGTTTATACACAGAAAAGGATGATGTCAAATATGAGATATTCAGGTATTGGCGGTCAGGCTGTGATCGAAGGCGTTATGATGAAAGCGTCAGACCAGTATGCAGTTTCTGTGCGCAAACCAGACGGAAAGATCGAAGTAAAGGTAGAAAAGTATAAGAGTCTGAAGGATCGATATGCCATAGCTGGTATTCCAGTGGTTCGCGGGATCGTTGCTTTTGTTGAATCCCTGGTTATGGGGATGAAGACATTGAATTATTCGGCAAGTTTTTGGGAAGAGGAAGAACAAAAGGCAGGTACTCAGAAAAAAAGTGATAAAAACAAGAAGCAGGAGCAGGACAAAGGAAATGATCTTGTGATGGGGCTTGTGGTAATGCTGGCAGTAGTTTTGGCGGTGGGCTTGTTTGTTTTGCTACCATTTTTTGTTTCAGAACTTTTGTCAAAGGCAGTTCCTTCTGTTCAACTGCGGGGACTGATCGAGGGTGTCATTCGTGTGGCACTGTTTGTCATTTATGTTAAGACAATTTCTTGTATGGAAGATATTCATCGGGTCTTTATGTACCACGGAGCAGAGCATAAATGCATCAATTGTTTGGAAAATGGACTGGAACTGACTGTGGAAAACGCACGGAAGCAGACTACGGTACACAAGAGATGTGGTACCAGTTTTATGCTGGTGGTCATGTTTGTGAGCATCTTGTTTTTTATGTTTATATCCGTATCGACGCTCTGGCTCCGTATGCTTCTACGTGTTTTGCTGATTCCTGTTATCGCGGGACTTTCCTATGAATTTATTATTTTCGCGGGAAAGACGGAGAATCCGGTTATGACAATATTGAGTAAGCCTGGACTTTGGTTGCAGTCACTGACCACAAAGGAACCAGAAGATGAGATGCTGGAGGTGGCGATTTCTTCGGTAGAGGCAGTATTTGACTGGAAGAAGTTTCTGGAGGAAAGCGCAGAGCAGCCTGCTCAGCAAGAACCTACCCAGGAAGAAACAGATGAAAATATAGAAGAAGCTGCTGCCACAGATGAGAAGTCAGAACTGGAAGCCGCCGGTTTTGAGGTGGTTGAAGTCAGTGATAACGAAGAGGATGATGAAATCCTTCAGGCACTGGACCGGTATTTTGATGATCCTGAAAAATAGGAAGCTGAGGAGGATAAGTGTGAAGGAATCATTTAACCTGTCAGTTGTGCGTATAGGGAGGAAAAAATGACACTGAGACAGATGTTGGAACAGGGGCGGTTAGAACTGTTTCGGGCAGAGGTGCCAGAGCCGGGAGAAAATGCCTGGTATCTTTTGCAGTCATGTTTTAGCGATAAAGATTTTTCATACCGCCGAAGCGATTATTTTCTCCATCAGGAGGATGAGGCGGATGACATGGTTCAAAATCGATTTTTTGAAGCGGTAAAAAAGCGAAGTCAGCGGATTCCTCTGGAGTATATATTAGGTTATACGGAATTTATGGGACTGGTCTTCGAGGTGGATGAGAATGTTTTGATTCCAAGACAGGATACTGAGCTGCTGGTGGAGACAGCGCTTCCCTTATGTGCTGAGAAACGGGTTCTGGACCTTTGCACTGGTTCTGGATGTATCGGTCTGAGTATTGCTGTGAATGGCACACCCAATGAAGTTATTCTCAGTGATATTTCGGAGAAAGCGCTGGAGACGGCTGAGAAAAATCTGTTGCGATTACAGAGGGAATATGGGAGGCTTCTGCATACGAAGCAGGGGATTTCTATGATCTGCGGTGATCTATGGGACCCTGTCCAGGGAACGTATGATGTGATCGTGTCAAATCCACCTTATATCGAGACCGGAGTGATACCGGAATTAATGCCTGAGGTAAGAGATTTTGAACCCAAGTCAGCCCTTGACGGAGGTGTGGAGGGTATGGATTTTTATCAGAGAATCGCGGAAAGCGCTTCGGAGTATCTGAACCGGGGGGGAATGTTGTGCCTGGAAATTGGATACAATCAGGGAGAGAGCGTGAGGGCGCTTATGGAGAGGCATGGTTTCTCAGATGTCAGGATAAGTAAGGATCTTGTCGGACATGACCGGGTCGTGGCTGGGAAATATATAGTTCAATGAGGAAGGAAAGAAGTTTATGTTTGATAAGCTAGAAGATACATTGCTGCGTTATGAAGAGGTGCTGAATGAGCTCAGTGAGCCAGATGTGCTCAACGATCAGAGTCGCTACCAGAAACTGATGAAGGAACAGGCCGATCTAGAGCCTGTTGTGACCAAATATAAAGAATATAAGGCGGCAAAGGATGGAATTGAGGACAGTCTGGCAATTCTCGAAGAAGAAAACGACGAGGAGCTGCGGGAACTTGCCAAAGAAGAGCTGAATGAGTGCAAGGCAAGTATTGAAGGGATCGAACAGGAGCTCCGCATCCTTCTTCTTCCCAAAGACCCCAATGACGATAAAAATGTCATCGTGGAGATCCGTGCTGGGGCCGGCGGTGATGAGGCTGCTCTGTTTGCGGCAGATCTTTACCGCATGTACAGTAAATATGCAGAGACAAACCGCTGGAAGATCGACACAATGAATTCCAATGAGAATGGCATTGGCGGTTTTAAAGAAATTGTGTTTATGATCAATGGTTCTGGTGCCTATTCTAAACTAAAATACGAGAGCGGAGTTCATCGTGTTCAGAGAATACCAACGACGGAATCTGGTGGACGTATTCACACCTCCACAGCGACGGTGGCGATCATGCCGGAGGTAGAGGACGTCGAGGTGGAGATTGATTTGAATGATTGTAAATTTGACGTGTTCCGCGCCTCAGGAAATGGCGGGCAGTGCGTCAACACGACGGACTCGGCAGTGCGGCTCACCCATATTCCCACCGGCATCGTCATTTCTTGCCAGGATGAAAAATCCCAGTTGAAAAATAAAGACAAGGCGATGAAGGTTCTCCGTGCCAGACTCTACGAACTAGAGTGTGCCAAGGCACACGATGAGGAAGCCGAGAAACGAAGAAGCCAGATCGGGACAGGAGACCGTTCTGAGAAGATAAGAACCTATAATTATCCCCAGGGAAGGGTGACGGATCACAGGATCAAGCTAACGCTGCACCGCCTGGATTCTATTATCGATGGGGATCTGAATGAGGTGATCGACAGTCTGATCGCAGCCGACCAGGCGGCAAAGTTAGCGAATATGAACGAGTAAGGAAGGTAAAATAATTCTACATCATTTTGAGAATTGGCATCGGGAAAACTTTTCCTGATGTTTTTCTTTTTCTAGCAGCAATGCTAAATCTTTTTACGGGATAAAACACCGATGATTCGGTATTTATTACCACTCATAAGTATGCTATTTATTGGTATCATGGTATAAAAAGCAAAGGGGCATAACTATGAGCGAGAGATGTATTGAGGATGCGCTTATTGGAGCAAACCTGAAAAAATTTAGAGAGGTTTTTCAAATAAAAAGAAAAGAACTCGCAGAGATTTTTCACATTTCTGAAGATGGTGTATATCGAATCGAACGAGGAGAAACTGGTTTGTCAAGTTCATATGCTTATATTCTGGCACAAAAACTACATTGTGATATGAATTTTATATATGGAAATACTCCAGAACCTGCACTTTTAAATATAGAGGATTCGGAAATGCAGCAGTTGACACCGGCTGGTATTGCACAAAGGCTGAGAGTATATGCTCAATATTTGGAAGAAATGAATAAAGGAGAAACATAAAGGGATGCTGACTTGTGTAAATATTGCACTTGAAATGATAGCAACTCTGATCTGTGTGAATCATTTGTTCTGTAAGAAATATTATTTTAGGATTCATGATGCTGTATTTATATTATCTGAGATAATTATAATAGAAAGTGCCAATTATCTGAGGCTGTCAAAGGGGATGGCGCTTTTTGGATATATTGGCATTTATATTTATGAGCTGGTTAAATTTAAATGTTCAATCCGTAGGGCAAATGTCAATTTGATTTTATTTGTCATTTTTGGTGTAGTGGCACAGATTATATGTTCGGTTCCTGCTCTTTTGCTAGAAAAATATGTAGATATGGATATACTGATTTTAAGTATTAATTTTTTTATGATACTTTTATTCTGGGGATTCAGCAGAAAAGGAAGGCTGTTAAAGGTATCCAGGGCTGCCATGGATTATAATATGCTTATCAATATAGCAACAGGAATCACCTTTGCTGGTGCCATATATATTTTGTTGGTTTATAAGCTGACGGAATATATGAGAGTTACAGATTACATCATATTTGGTATGTTGACGGTATTGATAGTGGTTTTGATTGTAAAGTGGCAACAAGAAAAATTTAGGAAAATAGCAAAAGAAAAAGAAATCGAACTAAGAAACACCTATGAAGAAGTACATAAACAGCTAATAGAAACCATCCGCAAGAAGCAACATGATTTTAATAATCAAATTAGTGCGGTATATAGTTTACATATTGTTGCAAAGGATTATGATGAGCTCGTATCTATGCAGAGAGATTATTGTGGTGAACTTCTTAGAGATAACCGGTATTCCCGGCTATTATCTGGTGGTTTGAACCGCTCCCTGTCAAGTAGACAATTAAAAAAATAAAAATTTCAGCCTGCCAGTCACAAAAAAGGACTGGCAGAGTTTTTATGCAGCCTCCTTCAA
>CAJTFB010000039.1 GCA_910575665.1 Eubacteriaceae bacterium | reverse complement strand
AACCGAAAAAGAATACACAGTGCGATTGGTTACATAACACCACAGCAGAAGGAGGATGAGGAACTTAAAAAAACAGCATAATCTTTCGACTTTTTTTGTCCAAAGTATTGACATAGATCCATCATGGCTAAGCTGGTGGAAGTAAACAACTGAACAGAGTGAAAACCGGTGCGGGAGCATGTGCTCCCGCACCGGTCATTTACAAGGAGGATTTTTTCTATGGTGAATACCATTGTTTCGATACCCGGCTATGTGCACCTGTACCGCTCCCTTCTCCGGTTCTATGACATGCCGGAAAATGAGATCAGGGAAATGCTGTACCTGTTGAACACGGCCAACCTGGACTGCTACGAGTATTACCACCCAGAGCGGGAACTGGTTGAGAGCGGCCCGGTAGCCTTCTGCCACTGGCTGGAGACGATGGACTGCCGGCCCTACCGCACGGAGGTGCAGCTTTACAAGTCGCTGCTGTTCCTAAAGCGCAGCATTGACCGGGATCTGATTGTGACCGCCCAGCGGGAGGCATTGCAGACGCTTAGATGTATTATCTCCAATATCGAATACCGCTTCTACAAGGCTTATGAAATGGAGATCGAGGACAAGCGGACCGTGTACGGGGAATGTACCTATCGCCTGGTTCCCAGGGAGGACGAGCCCAGCGTATGCTTGATGCACGACTGGATTTATCTTCCCTCTGCTTAAAAATGTCCCGAATAATATATAAAATACGGGACATAAAAGTAGTATATGCTCTGCCCCTTCCCGGCAGCGGTTCTTTCCTTTTTTGAGATTGCTGTATAAATCCTGATTTGCGTGGGAATACTATAAACAAAACTCTCGGAGCCTATTGAAAATTTGTCCCGAATAATATATAATATTCGGGACAAAAGGAGGTGAGCAAAGTGGCAAATGGATATTCCAGGCAGATTCAGGAGCGAATTGGCGCAGCGGCAGAAGGAACTGTTTTTGTCAATTCTGATTTTGCTGATATTGCTGATACGGAAACCATAAGACGGAACCTGAACCGGCTTACACAGGCAGGTACGCTCCGGCGGATTTTGAAAGGTGTTTATGAGAAGCCGGAATACAGCGAAATGTTGAAAGAATATGTAGCGGCGGACCCGGAGGCGGTAGCAAAAGCGCTGGCCCGGAACTATCACTGGACGATTGCTCCCTGTGGGAATACGGCGCTGAACCTGTTAGGGCTTTCCACGCAGGTAACAGCGGTATGGTCCTATATCAGCGACGGTCCATATAAGACCTATGAGTGGAATTCCACAAAACTGGAATTTAAGCACAGGACCAATAAGGAGATCACGGGTCTTTCTTATATGACGGTTCTGGTGATTCAGGCATTGAAAACTTTGGGGAAAACAAATGTCACTTCCAAAACGATCCAGACGCTTAGCTCCCGGTTGAATGAGGACGATAAAGCCGCTATGCTAAGAGAGGCGGCAGAATCTACGGATTGGGTTTACAATGCGATACGGCAGATTGCCGGGGAGGTACAATAGAGATGAAACATGTTGCAAAATTTTCAGACAATGATAAGCGGAGGCTGTTCCGTAACACAGCAGATAAGATGGGGCTCAACGATGCCATTGTGGAAAAAGATTTTTGGGTATGCTTTACGCTGGATTATCTGTTTCAACGTTCCCCCTGGAAAGATTCGATTACCTTTAAGGGCGGTACCAGCTTGTCAAAAGCCTTTCACCTGATCAGCCGGTTTTCAGAAGATATTGACCTGATTCTGGACTGGCGGGTTTTAGGATATGGCAGAGACGAGCCCTGGGAGAAACGTTCCAACACGAAGCAGGACGCTTTCAACAAAGAGGCTAATGCACGGGCGGAGGTCTTTCTGGCAGAAACCTTCTGCCCCGCAATCAAAGAAGGATTGTCTCAGGAGCTTGGCCGTGAAGCTGACATTCACATGGACGAGGAAGAAAAGCAGACAGTTATTTTTGCCTACCCAAAACTGTTTACCAATGCGGGAACCTTGCAGGTGATCCGACTGGAAATTGGGGCGCTGGCAGCCTGGACGCCGGCCAAGTCGGCGGAGATTATGCCGTATGCCGCGGAGTATTACCCTGACATATTTGCACAGAAGAACACAAGTATTTTGACTGTGGCTCTGGAGCGAACCTTTTGGGAAAAAGCTACGATCCTGCACCATGAGGCCAATAGGCCGGAACATCTGGAAATGCCGCAGCGGTATTCCAGGCATTATTACGATTTGTACCGCATGGCTATGACCCCGGTAAAAGAAGCCGCTTTCTCCCGGCTCGACCTGCTTAAAAAGGTTGTGGATTTCAAAATGAAATTTTATCCCAGGGCATGGGCGAAGTACCCGGAGGCTGTGCCAGGCACCTTAAAGCTAATTCCGCCGGAATACCGGTTCGCAGCGTTAGAGATGGATTATGATTCCATGAAGGATATGCTCTATGGTGATGTGCCTACATTCGATACTGTCATAGCGGAGGTCCGGGAACTGGAAAAAGAAATCAACACTCTGTAACAACTACATAACCATTTATTTGCCGGCTATTCTAAGACGCTTTAGGGTAGCCGGCTTTCTGTTTTCAAAAAGGAGGAATGTCACATTACGCAAAATGAAGTCAATGCTGTTTTTGACGAGCAGGTGCGGCTCTGCGCCGACACGCTACAACGTAAAACCAAAGAATACACCGGGGACGATACGGACCGGCTGGGAGCTTTTAAGGCGGCGGCAGCTTTGCAGCATACCACACCGGAACGTGCACTTGCCGGGATGCTGGCGAAGCATATCGTTTCCCTGTATGACATGTGCTTTGACGATGGTGCGGGTTATGACATAGGCACATGGGACGAAAAGATTACAGACAGCTTAAACTATCTGTTTTTACTGAAAGCCATTGTAAAGGAGGGACATACCAATCAACCGAATTGAAGTAAAAATATTGAACTGCCAGGCGGTTGCCGAAGCCGAGAAAAACATGGTCTTTGCAGCGCGTTTGACCCAGCGGGGGCATAAGATTGCCACGATGGATGATCTGCTGGCACTCTATGAGAAGTCATTCAGCGAGAATACCGTGGCGGCCATCAGCAGCCTCCCTCACCCCACGGTCCAGAAATTCGCAGTGATTACCGTTGCTGTTGTAGGAGCAAGCCGGCGTTTTCTAGCGCAGATCACCAGACACCAGAACGAAGTAAAGTTTATGAGTGCGTCTTTGCAATACAGCAATTATACTGGACAGGCGGATTTTGCGGTACCCTATGAGATTTTAACCGCCCCGGCCGCAGTTCGGGAACTGTACTTAAAAAGCTGTCACGAGGGCATGGACTGTTACGAAAAGCTGTGCAGCGCGGGAATCGGCCATGACGCAGCGGGCTATGCCACACCCCAGGGATTACGGAATGTGCTGATAATCAGCGCCACGCCCTATCAGTGGAAACACATCATCGGCCAGCGGGTATGCCGGCGCAATACGGACGAGACCCGGATCGTACTCTTGAAAATCTGGGAGGAACTTTACGCACTCAGCCCGGCTTTGTTCTCCCCTTCTCAGACCGGATCGTTCTGCCAGATGGACAAATGTCTGGAGGGACAAATGACCTGTGGGCAGAAACTGACGGAAACCATGACACCGGAGAACATTTTAAGAAACGACTACCCGGTACTTTTGGAAGGAGGCGGTGCATGAAGATCAAGCTGATTGATTTTGGTGTGCCGGAGAGCCAGCTACCTTTCCGACCACATGGTAACGACGCTGGGGCGGATGTGTATATGCCTTACGACTGCACCTTGCAGCCGGGCGAGATCGCAAAGGTTCCGCTTGGGTTCGGGATTGAAGTGCCGGACGGGTATGCGGGTTTTGTGTTTCCCCGCACCAGCATGGCAGTAAGGGGCCTGGTCTGTGAGCTACCTCCCGTGGATTCCGGCTACCGCGGGGAAATCCATGCCATTATCAGTAATGTAAGCAACAAACCGCAGGAACTTTCCAAAGGAACGCGGATAGGCCAGCTTGTAATTACTCCTGTTGTGATTGCAGATTTTGTAACGGATTTGGGCGCGGAGCGCGGAACCGGAGGCTTTGGGAGTACCGGGGCATAAATCAGGATAAATATAGAGTGTTTCCAGACTTAATTTAGGACAGTATGGGAAATAATAAGAAAGCGGTCATTTCCGTGACCGCTTTACTTCTTGCTGTTCAATTCTTTCATAATGCCGAGGATATATGTCATTGATTTGGAATCTAGTTTCTTTGCCTCTGCAATAAATTCCTGCAAGGTCTCTTGATAAAGATTTTCTTCGTCAAAGAATTCCTTCGGCGTTACGCCGAGATATTCGCAGATATAAAAGAAGGACTGCATGGCAGGAAGTGATTTTTTGTTTTCGATGTTATTGATGTAGTTGTTCGCTTGCCCCAACGACAATGACATGTCGCGTGCAGATACACCCTTTTGTAATCTCAGCTTTGCCAGCCGTTCCGGGACGAATTCTTCATACATCAGACCACCTCCTATTCTGTAATAGATTGTACCTCATATATCACTTCTATTCACAAATAGGAAAAGGGTATTTGCGTTGACTTGAAAAAATAAACCTATTATAATGATAGTAGATACAAAATTAAATCTATTAAACGGAGGAACCTAATGGAAGAAAAGACCTGTTGTGTCACAGGACACAGAGATATACCTGCAGATGAAACCGCCCATGTAAAGAAAGTGCTGCGCCGAGAAATTGAAAAAGCAGTAAACGATGGCTTTACTGTCTTTCTGTCCGGCTTTGCTGATGGCGTGGATCAATACTTTGCGGAAATTGTTTTGGAGCTGCAGAGTAAAAATCCAGGCTTGAAGCTGATTGCAGCGCTTCCATACCGAAAACGGCTGGACAGCCTGTGCCAGAAAGAACACACAAACGCCCTTCTGGACGCCTGTGCAGAGGTTATTGTAATTCAGGAAGAATATAAGCCCAATGTTTATGCCAAGCGTAACCGCTACATGGTGGAACATTCAGACCGTGTAATTGCAGTGTATGACGGTCGGGAAAAAGGCGGTACAGTTAAAACGATTCGTTTTGCTCACCAATTTCGGAAAGAATTACGGGAAATACCGATAGGGCTAAACTTGGACAAAAACAGGACAAATCTTGGACAAAACCGGAGATGAAAAAGTGGAGGTACAGGCTGCTCTATGATATAATAAATGTTCAACCGTGAAGAACAGTAAGCATCCGGTTGAAATTACGGAGAATTATAGTTCACCTTTTATAAAAATGCAAAAGCACAGCTTGAAAGGAGTATTTGCATGAAACACGTATGTATGCTTATATCTGTGGCTGATATTAACGCCGCAAGAAAATTTTATGAGGATTTGTTTGGATTAGAGGTGTTCCAGGATTATGGCAGAAACATTGCTTTTACCTGCGGCCTAGCATTGCAGCAGGATTTTGACTGGCTTGTGAATCTGCCGAAAGAAAAGATATTGAAGAAATCCAACAATGCGGAAATCGTCTTTGAGGAACAGGACTTTGACGGTTTTCTGAACAAGTTGAAAGAATACCCGGATATTGAATATCTGGGAGAAGTGATCGAGCATAGTTGGGGCCAGCGAGTGATCCGGTTTTACGATTTGGATGGGCATATCATAGAGGTCGGCGAAGATATGAAAATGGTGATAAAGCGTTTTCTTGCTTCCGGCATGACAATGGAAGAAGTCTCTGTGAAAATGGACGCTTCTATTGAGGATTTGACAAAACTTCTAAACAGCTAATACATGATGGACGAATAAGCAAATTAGAATTTTATGGAGGGAAAAGGTAATGGCAAAAGAAAAGGGTTCGTTCAAAGAGTTTCTATCGGCAGTTGCACCAGAATATCAATCATTTGTCGAGAAACTTAATAACAAATTTATTGAACAAGGCTGTGACCTTGTAATCAAGGAAGCAAAGAGCGGTTATGCTGCTTCATACCAACTAGAGAAGAAAACTGTAATGAATTGGGTGTTTCGGAAGTCGGGGGTTTTGGCACGTATTTACGGAGACAATGCTGGCAAGTATGAGGATATAATCGCTTCTCTGCCTGCTGAAATGCAAAAGAAAATGACTATTTCTCGTGACTGTAAGAGACTTATTGACCCTACTGCTTGTAGCGATACCTGTGTTAAAGGTTTTGTTTATACATTAAATGGCGATACACATAAAAAATGCCGTAATGACGGAATGTTCTTCCTACTGACAAACGAAACAGCGGAGCATATAGCTAGGTTGGTCTGTGCAGAGGTTACTGTGCGTAAGTCGGCTTCATAGCGACAGAATAGTTAAGTTCGATAAATTCCCATTTATCGAGAAGTTACAGAGAATAAAAAATCAGAATTTGAAGGGAGTATGCAGACGATGGACAACTGGTTTACAATAGATAGAGTAGATGATAATACTTATATTATCAGTGAATATCGACATTGGGAAGAAACGCATTGCTATTTATTAAATGGAAGCGAGCGAAGCCTACTTATTGACACAGGACTTGGCATTTCAAACATATACGATGAAGTTGTAAAATTCACAAATAAGCCTATTACGGCAGTTGCAACACACATTCATTGGGATCACATTGGAGGGCACAAATATTTTCCTAATTTCTACGCTCACGCTGCTGAATTAGATTGGCTAAACGGTAAATTTCCACTGTCGATGGAAACAATTCGGGAGATGGTAGTTGATCGCTGTGATTTGCCGGACGGATTTGATGTCGGTTCTTATGAGTTTTTCCAGGGAACGCCGACAAGGATTGTAGCCGACCATGATATGATCGATCTTGGTGGACGGCAGATTGAAGTGCTACACACCCCTGGACACTCGCCAGGACACCTGTGTTTTTGGGAAAAAGAGACAGGATTTCTTTTTACTGGCGATTTGGTATATAAAGATGTATTATTTGCCTACTATCCATCTACTGATCCGGAGGCATACCTCACCTCGTTGAAAAAGGTTGCGTCTTTGCCTGTTAAGAGAGTATTCCCCGCACATCATTCATTGGATATACAGCCGGAAATTTTAATCCGTATGCGAAAAGCATTTGAGGAACTTGAAGAAAATGGGAAACTTTGTCAAGGCAGTGGCACATTTAATTATGGCGATTGGGGAGTTTGGTTATAAAAATCCAAAGTTGTGGAGGTATAATAATGGAATACAAAGTGGATGATAAAGAACTTAATGCTTCAACCTTTCTCTCCTTTGTTAATCAAGTATGGCAGGGCGATTATGACATGGAAAGAACAAAGGAGGCATTATCTAAAACGCTAAACATAACCGCCTATGAAAATAAAGTATTGGTTGGGTGTTTGCGTATTCTTTCGGATGGCTATTATTTTGGAACAATTACAGAGTTACTTGTTCTTCCAGAGTACCAAAAACAAGGAGTTGGAAGTAAACTTCTTCAACTTGCGAAAGACAATACACCGACTATGTTATACTTTGGTTCCCAACCAGAAGTAGAAGAATTTTATGAGAAGAATGGTTGTCAAAAGAGTTTACAATCTTACATAATAGAAAAGAAAAGGTAATCTGAAATTCCAGGCGATTGACAATATTGGTTTTGAAAAGGGAATTTCCGATTGGCATGACTTTAAAAAAAAGGCAACAGGACTTGGTATTTCAAACATATACGATAAAGTTATGAAATTCACAAATAAGCCTATTACGGCAGTTGCGACACACATTCATTGGGATCATATTGGCGGACGTCAATATTTTCCAGTTTGCGTCACAGCCCCGGCAGGCCATCGCGCAGCGATTTTGTTCAATCGGGATTTTTGAAACATTCATTAAAGCAGAGGAGGATAAAATGCCATACACATTTCAACCAGTGAAAGACACGGAAAAATTAACAGATAGCAGTAAACTATATAATTTTATTGAAGGCTTTGCAGATTATAAAAATCAGTTTTCTCTTATATACGGTAAAATTAAAGCGTTATTTGGTCAACCAATCTATGAGACAGAAAATTTGGGAAATCTTTTTTTATACCGCATTTTAACGACATCGGATGAAGGGGAAGAAATCCATTTAGAGATTTACTGTGCAGGCTCAGGTCCCGCAGTTGGCGGTATGCAGGATGAAAAATCCAGAAAAGCGGCAAAGGCTTTAGTAAATTATGTCTGGCAGGCCGAACCGGTTAACTACACACATAAAGCTTACTATTTCGACGGACCTACAGTTCTTGAATTCGGAATCAAAAATGGCTCTCCTTATTATAACGAAACGGAGTTAAGACTTTCGGAAAAAGAATTTACGGAACTGTATACACATTTATCGTAAAACCTCAAAATATGCATCCTTTTCCTTTGTTTTTGCCTTTATGAAAGTTCATAACATGAGGGAAAAGGATATAATAGTTAATAAGTGCTATAAATTAGGTCTTATCAAAATTTCAGTTTGTCAAGTTCTTTCAAACCTTTCTTAACTCCTTTAGTTAAGAGACATCGTTTGCAATAGATCTATGGAAGTTTTGTAACCAGGTAGTTGAAGCCAATGGAGGAAACATATATGGGTATTCAGAAAAATATTTTGACTGGCTTGTGAATCTGCCGAAAGAAAAGATATTAAAGAAATCTAACAATGCGGAAATCGTCTTTGAGGAACAGGATTTTGACGGTTTCCTGAACAAACTGAAAGAATATCCGGCCATTAAATATTTGGGAGAAGTGATCAATCATAGCTGGGGCCAGCGGGTGATTCGGTTTTACGATTTGGACGGGCATATCATAGAGGTTGGCGAGGATATGAAAATGGTGATAAAGCGTTTTCTTGCTTCCGGCATGACAATGGAAGAAGTCTCTGTGAAAATGGACGCTTCTATTGAGGATTTGACAAAACTTCTAAACAGCTAATACATAATGGACGAATAAGCAAATTAGAATTTGTGGCAGAATGATACGATTTATAAAACAACGTGAAAAAGGAGCGGTAAAATGCAATCAAAAAAATTAACCAAAGGATTATTTATTGTATATCTGTTAGCATTAACATGGATTATAATATTTAAACTACAATTGTCTTTTAAAGATTTAGACCACTTGAGAGGTGTAAATCTAATTCCTTTCCGAGGTTCTGTTATCGTCAAGAGTCTATTGTGAGGTGAATACAGATGAAGTTAAAAATTATAGGAAGTGGAGGAATGTTCCAAATTCCAAATCCATTTTGTAAATGTCCTCTTTGTGAGGAAGCAAGGATAAAAAGAGGACGCTATGAAAGATTAGGGCCGAGCCTTTATATTGAGGATATTAAAATGCTTATTGATACGCCCGAGGACATTGGGGTTGCTTGCGACAGACAAGGCATTTCTGAGATCAAATATTTGTCTATCTCTCATAAAGACCCAGACCATACAAGAGGTATGCGTATCGTAGAACCTTTAGGATATGATTGTATTGCAGATAAGGGAACACCTATAGAATTTATTGCTTTACCTGAAGTTATAGACGATATTAACGCATGGAATGGAGATGGTTTACATTACTATGAGGAAGTTTTGGGCTGTATTTCGCTTTGTAAAACGGATTTCATTAAAATAGGAGAAATAGACATACACTTAATAAACAATAAAACACATCGGGGCAATATGACATTTTATGTTATATCCGATAAGAGCAGAAAAGTCATTTATGCTTGTTGCGATGTAAAGCCTTTTATTCCTAATGAATTATATTTTGATGCAGACCTTTTAATAGTTGGCCTTGTTTCTGATGATGGCATACTTAAAGATGGAACAGCTCTTGAAAATGCGCCTTTTAGAGATGATATGTTCACAATAGATGAGATTATGGAACTGAAAAATAAATATAGGATAAAGCGTATAATAGTTACCCATATAGATGAATACTGGGGAAAATCTTATGCTTATTATCAGAAAATCGAAAAATCCTTAGATGGAATATCTTTTGCATATGATGGAATGGAGATTATCTTATAGAATTTGAAAGAACAAATTTATGTTTATCAGAGAGTAACACAACAAAAAACAAATTCGAGCTTAAAAAGAGGAAAATTTATGTTTGAGGACGGTCGAAGCAAAAAAGTTATTTTTATAGCGCATTGTATATTAAATCAAAATTCAATATCTGATGGAACAGCCGTTTTTCCAGCAACTTTTAAGGATGTAATAAAAATTCTTCTTGATGCTGATATTGGTATTGTCCAAATGCCATGTCCTGAACTTTGCTGTTTAGGGCTTAATAGAGGAAATAACGATGGGGCAGATGTTCCTGTCGTTATTGAAAATACCCGTATTCGTAAGGAAATGCAAAAAGCGGAATCATACAAAATGCTAATGGTTCAGGTTGAATATGTGATGAAACAGATAACAGAATACAATGCCTACGGCTTCGAGATAATCGGGATTATTGGTGCAAATCGTTCGCCAAACTGCGGTGTGGAAACCACATCAGATTTTAACAAAGAGATAAACGGTAAAGGTATTTTTATGAGCGAACTTAGCAATAGAATAAATGAGGAAAACTTGAATATTCCTATGCTGGGTATCAAAGGCACTGATAATGTTCTTGAGCAAGTAAAGTCTATCATTCCAGTCTGTCAGAACTTTGAATAGATCTGGAAAATGTAATTTGAAGGGAGAATAATTCAATGAAAGAATTTAGTCGAGAAGCCGAACAGATAATGATTGAACGCTTTGGAAAAGACGCAATTATAGCAATGGCAACAACAGAAAATGGAACGCCTTATGTGCGATATGTAAATGCCTATTACGAAGATGGTGCATTTTATATCATTACCCATGCCCTCTCAAATAAAATGAAACATATAAAAGATAACTCTGTTGTTGCAATCGCCGGCGAATGGTTTACAGCGCACGGGAAAGGTGTTAGCCTGGGTTATTTCAGAAAAAAAGAGAATTGTGTGATTGCTGAAAAGCTGAAAAAGGTCTTTGCAGAATGGATCGATAACGGCCATACTGATTTTGACGATGAAAACACTATCATTCTGCGTGTGGAATTAACAGATGGCCTGTTGCTCTCTCATGGTACAAGATATGAGTTTTAAGATTTCAAATTTTCTACTTTGCTATGTCAAGTATTATCAGAGCTTGTCTTGAATATTTGTAGGCAGGCTGTTTAAGGAGGTTCCATGAAAGGATTTAACCGACCAAATCAATTATTTTCCCTCTGCGGTTTGAATTGCGGGCTTTGCCCCATGTTCTTGAATAAGAACTGCCCCGGCTGCGGCGGCGGTGAGGGGAACCAATCCTGCAAAATCGCAAGGTGCAGCATGGAACATGACGGTGTTGAATATTGTTTCCAATGCAGTGAATACCCTTGCGAAAAATACGATCATATTGACGACTTTGATTCCTTTATAACACATCGAAACCGAAAATCTGATATGGAAAAGGCCAAACGATTCGGGATAGATGCTTATAATGCAGAGCAGGCGGAAAAAGCAAAAATCCTGGAGGTTTTCTTGTTGGGCTATAATGATGGCCGCAAAAAGACACTCTTTTGTGTAGCCGTCAACCTTTTAGAACTGCAAGACCTACAAACGGTACTCAGGGAAATTGAACGTAAACCTGATATGGAAACACTGACGCTCAAAGAAAAAAGCGCATTTGTTGCTGGATTACTGCAGGATGCAGCGGCAGCGAAAAATATCGATTTAAAACTTCATAAGAAAAAGGGATAATTTGAATATACTATGATTTTTACACATGAATCATTGCTTATAGATCATCTAATCTTTCCTTCTCTCAATTAAATATTTTTGAAACTACGCCACATATTTTCAGTGGTGCTTTTTCTCTGTAATAAAAAGCAAAGGTATTGGAAGCCTTTGCTTTTTAATCCAATAAAAGTTATTTTACAAATAAATCGTTCAAACACACTTGACAAATAAACGCTCGTTTACTATAATGCAGATATGTAAACGAGCGTTTACTTGCAGGAGGTGTGAAAATGGCTAATACAAAAGAAAATATTTTAGTAACCGCTCTTAGACTGTTCGCCCAAGATGGCTATGAAGCAGTTTCTGTGAGTAAGATTGCGGGAGAATTGGGCATGACAAAAGGCGCACTATATAGACACTATAAAAATAAGCGCGATATTTTCGATAAGATTTTTGAACATATATGCCAATTAGACATTGAACGATCTAAAAAAGCAGGCATTCCAGAAAAAGAATTTGATGGAACCACAGAACTTTTTAGGAATACTTCAATACAAAGCGTTAAGGCATATATGGAGTCTCAATTTCATTATTGGACAGAGGATGAAATTGCTTGCAATTTTCGCAAAATGTTGACATTGGAACAGTACAGAAATTCCGAAATGACAAGCCTTTATCAAAAAGTTTTGGGAAATGGCCCTGTCAGTTTTATCGAGGATTTATTTCGTGAAATGATGGAACAAGGAGTTTGGTGCAAAGGTGAGCCAAAGCAAATGGCGGTTGAATTTTATGCTCCCTTTTATCTGTTATTAACTATTTCAGATGCGGCACATGATAAGGAAGAAAGAGAAGAAATTGAAAATCTCTTTACAGCGCATATGGATCGTTTCATAGAAAAATATGCAATAACGGACGGCTATGCTGAAAAAGGCTAATTGTTGAATTAACAGATAACGTAAAGTAGGAATGTGAGCATATGGAATTTGAATGGGTTTTGTGCCCTGTTTGCAAAAACAAGACACTCTTGAAATAGAGAGAAGATACATTTTTAAGAAACTACCCTTTGTTCTGTCCAAAGTGTAAACAAGAACGAATTATTTCAGCGGAAAACTTAAAGATAGTCGTTATTGAGGAAACATCTGGTTTTCCGAAAATATAATAATTTACAAAGTCCAACGAAAGTTGTGCTTATAAAAACAGGAGGATTTTTATGTATAAGAAATATTTATTATCGGAGATTGTTTGCTAACCGGGAGGTTTGCGTAAAATCAATCTCTACCAAACCTCCCAAAAGGGCAATTACCAAAACTTTTAGGAGGATCAATTTTCATGAATAGAGAAAACAAACGGAAACAATATGAAAAAGGGTACTATCGTACTCATGCTTGTAATGACAGTTTTACCTGCAAAGTTTGTGGCAGGCTTGTTGTGCCAGCAGGTGCCGGAAGTGATCACCGCAATCATTGTCCAAACTGTTTGCACAGTCTCCATGTAGATATAGAACCTGGCGACCGTGAGTCTGATTGCGGTGGTATTATGGAGCCGATAGCGGTATGGGTACGTAAAAATGGTGAATGGGCAATTATCCACCGTTGCCGTAGATGTGGACAACTTTCATCTAACCGAATAGCAGCCGATGACAATCCCATGAAACTAATGTCAATCGCCATGAAACCCGTAGCACTTCCACCATTCCCGCTTGAAAAAATTGAAGAAATGACAGATTTAATGGCTGGAGATGGAAAGTTAAAGTAAATATAAAACTATACAGAGCAAGACGCAGAGCCAATAACACGCAAATTAAAATGCGGTTATCGGCTCTTTTTCTTGGGAAAGAAATGGCAACCGCTAGGGCGGTATTGCCGTGTCAGATTTTATCTTTGCTATATAAGCTAAATTCAAAAAGGAGGCGATTTTTATGTGGAATCTTATAGCACACTTTCTGACCTTTACTTGCGGTATGTCTGCCGGCGTTGTACTGATGTGTATTTTGCAGGCTGGAAAGCGAGCGGACGAAGAATTTGAACAAATGCAAAGGAGGAATCGTGTAAATGAGCATGGATGCAATGAAGGAACAATTTGAACATGTGGAGCTGTTTGGAAAACCGGCTCTGTTTACAAATTCGCGGATGGATGTGAGTACAGTGCCGCTGGGCTTTTACTGCTATAACCTGCGGGGTTCGGACAATGATCCTGGCAGGCCGGTAACATTGGAGTTGTATGTAGGTGTCAACCATGCGGGTACTGTCCTGACTTCTGAACCGGTCAAGATTCCAAAGAGCGGTTATAAGCGTCTGCGGGATGAATTGAATTTCCTGGGCGACGAAATCAGCTAGAAAGAATTCTGTGCGGAATACAAACTTCAATACTGCCCCCGCTTTGAGATACGTCCTGCTTCCAATGATGAGGCAGGCATTTTTTATGCACAGACGCCAGATCAAGATAAACAGATGGGCGCCATCGGTCATGTCCGCATTGACTTTGGAGCAGGCGGTAAGGAATTTTGGCATACCTGGCACCCGCGCGGGGAAGAAATTCTGAACAGCGCCGCTTTTAAAAAAGAATTAGGCCAAGTGGTTGATCAGCTTAGAGACAGTGTTTTGAAGGACTTAAATTCCATGAGCCGCTTCTGCTACAGCCACGGCGGGGCAATCGAAGGCGGCTGGCGGCAGAATTATGGATATGTAGTGGAGACAGAGAATTACCGCTATTGTCTGCGCTGCTCCCCCGGACAAGGGGATTACCATGCCTATCTTACCTGCTTTGACCGAAACATCCAGCGGGAAAATCTGGTAAAGGAAACCACCGCAGCCCTTGGCAGGTGTGCTGACAGCCAGAAAAAAGGCGTGGTGGAGCAGCTTTCCAGCCACCGACAGCAGATACAGGAAAAAGACACGATGAAACCCAAAACAAAGCAAATAGGCCGAAATAAACCGGAGCTATAAGAAATGGAGGTTACAGGAATGAAATTAGTAATTGCGGAAAAGCCCTCTGTCGCCATGTCGCTGGCGGCGGTTCTGGGTGCGAATGAGAAAAAAGACGGCTACATGGAGGGCGGCGGTTATCTGGTAAGCTGGTGCGTGGGGCACCTTCTGGAGCTGGCACAGCCAGAGGTCTACGGGGAACAGTACGCCAGATGGCGTTATGGCGATCTGCCGATCCTGCCGGAAGAATGGAAATACGAGGTGCCAAAGGATAAGAAAAAGCAGCTTGACCTTCTTTGTCGGCTGATGAAAGACAAACGGGTGGAATCGGTGGTATGCGCTACCGATGTTGGATAGTGCGGAGGGGTGACAAACAAATACAAATAAGAAAGGGACTTCCTCAATCCTTAAAAGGCTATGACACTATCGGTTATAGTCTTTTTTCATGCGGTAATTACCGTATAAAATGAACTCCTATTCCCACAAGCGGAGAAATATCCAACAACAATATTACGCAATCCAATCTCCCGACAATTAACGTAAGAAAATCATTTATCAGCACGGAAACCAATCAATCATATCAATCCATATCACAGGAGGACAAAGAGCATGGATAAAAAGCAGGAACAGCAGATTTTATACTATTACAGTACCACAGAGAAATATATCCGTAGCAAGACACACTCTAATGCGCATCAGAGTGTCTTTACCAAAGAAAGTGATAAATACCAGTGGCTTGTGTTGGAACAGAGAAGCCAGTGCGAAGTCGAGGTAAGGCAGACCGACAATCATGGAATAATTACAGCGAGGGATAATTACGAACTGACAAGAAATTTACCTAAGTGCGTGGGCGTGGAGCGTTTATGTGAAGGCGCAAATGTTCAGATACCTTTTAATGCTGATGAAATCAATTTAATCTATCAGTTTGGGGAACAGAGCAAAGCGGAAACGTGTGCCAGTCTGTCCGCTATTCTTCCGCAGATAAAAGACGATAACACAAAGCAGATAGTAAGTACCACCTTAAAGAAATTAAATTCTCTGTCCGAAGAAACGTGTGCGGAACTGACAGCCACCACCAAAAGACGGAAACTGACTGAGCATGACCATTCCATAAAGGCAAGGTTAGCCAAAGCAAAGGAACAGACAAAACAGCCGACAGTTGCCGAGGAAAAAAAGCACAAAACCCACAGCAAAGGAAAGGGGGATATGGCACTATGAAACTTTCACGATACGAGCAAGAAACGATTGTTAATTACAATGCAGGAGAACAGACTGCCACCGTCTACACAAGGGATAAAACAGTTATGCGGAAACTTGACACACTTGTTGATGAATTTCCCGACATATACAAGCTGACAGGGCAGGACAAAATATCTAAGACCTATTCCTTTCCGAAATCATACGTTAATTACCGTAAGCCAAGAAGGATAAGCAAAGAACAAAGAGAACAGGCAAGAGAAATGATGTTAAAGATGAATTTAAGCGACAGCAAACAGTGAGAATTGCTATCGCCTGTTTATAATTTTTGGTCTTTGTCAGAGGGAATATATCGGACAATATCTTTTATGTCACAATCTAAAATTCGGCATATATCATTCAATGTTTTAGTTGATACATCTTTGTTGTGCTTCAAGCGGTGGAGTGTACTATGTGATAAATGATGTTTATTTGTCAAAGTATACCAATTTTCATTTGACTTATCCAAAGTTTCCCAAAACGGAGAATAGTCAATCACATTCAGCGCCCCCTTTAATAGTATCTTTAACAATAGAATAAAATATATTCCGATACTTAAATATCTTCGTAAAAACGAATACAACAAGAGGAAAGGAGCAAAACTGAATGTGTAGTTTTAGTTTGAAGTAAGAAAAGTAAAGAACAAATAAAAAACAGACAAGGGAGAATGATATGTAAAAAATATAAGCGACAGCAAACAGTGAAAATTGCTATCGCCAGTTTATAATTTTTGGTCTTTGTCAGAAGGAATGTATCGGACAATATCCTTTATGTCACAGCCTAATATTCGGCATAAATCGTTCAGCGTTTTAGTGGTCACATCTCTATTGTGTTTTAAACGGTTGAGCGTGCTATCCGATATGCGGTGGTTTTTCGTCAGAGTATACCAGTTTTCAATTGATTTTTCTAAAGTTTCCCAAAACGGGGAATAGTCAATCACATTCAGTCCCCCTTTAATAGTGTGTATAACAATAGAATAAAGTATATTCTCATACTTGAATATCTTCGTAAGAACGAATATACTAAGGGAGTAGGAAAAAATGAATATGTATGACCCCTAGTGTGAAAGGAGAAAAATCACCAAATGAAATTTTATGAAATTACGTACATAATTGAGGACGAGCAACAGGAAAGGCTGTCGGCATTGGCAGAGCGTTATGAAAAAGTTAATGGGTGGAATGAAAAAGAAATATTGCAGTTTGCTGTTGCTGCCACTTCCAAAGAAGAAATGGAAAGTAAACTCCAATTTTTGGAAAAGGAAATCGTTAAGATGGAAAAGGATTGGCAGGAGCAGGAAGAAAAACCCAAAGAAAAAAGAAAGTATATCAGCGATGAAGAATATGAAAAATGCAAAAGAGTTGTCAGTGCTTATGAGAAGGAACTTGATGAAATTGAAGTTACGGTTGTAGACGCAGGAAGGTTCGGATTTGTGAAACTGATATATTATAAATTCCCGTATGGATTTGATGACGCCATAGCCTACACAGACAGCCTTGAACTTTTTCTTGATTTATGGGACGAATGGTTTGAGGCGCAGTTGTTAGCACTCACAAAAAACACCCCAATGGCAGAACTGGATTATGAGGATATATTCAAATGCCTGTCTAAAGATACGCAAGAGGAACTTATGGCAAAAAGGGAATACTTTGCAGAAAAAGCGGGAATTGGAGCAAGGTAAAACAGAAAGGGAAAAAGGCTAATGCGGATAATGGCAGTTGCAAGGAAATGTATCAGTACATTAAAAAAAATAAAACGCAAAGTAATGTTCAAAATAAAATTATGGGAAATGGACAGATTGTGGGAACTTATGGGTGGAAGTTGTTGGGGATTGTTTCCCCCATCATTTTATTACACTCATACGGAAGAAGAAATAGAACGAATAACAAAAGAAACCATAGAAAGTTGCAAAAAAATGCTTGATGAATTTTAAGCCTTTAGTTCTTGCTTTAAAGGGAATTTTCAGAAATGGAAATTCCCAATTTGTATTTATGGACAAAGGCAAAAAAAGAATATCAGAAACTAAATAGTCCTATTTGGGTAGCGGTTATCTTAACAGACAATCAGCTACCTTTTTTATTTTCAGAAACTATCAACACAGCACAGAAAGAATGAGGTATCAGAAATGATTGAGAGCAAGAATGATACAAGCAAAAACTTAGAAAAAGCATTGCAGGCGTTGAAACAGGCGCAACAGCGTGTAGCTAACGAAAAGAAAAAACAGAACGAGAAAAAACGCAAAGCCGAGAACCACCACAAGTACATCATGGGCGGTATTATCGTGAAGTATTTCCCCGACTGCTACCGCTATGACGAGGGCGAGTTAAACCGTATCTTGTCGGTTGCCTTGCAGACAAGGGAGTGTCAGCAGATTATATCTAAAATCAAAGCGGAAAGCCGAGAAACCACTCCCCCACAACCTACTCTCCCCAATGCCGAAAATGAAAGCGAGGGCGGTACGGAATGACGAGGGCAACGGAACTGGAAAGCCGAGGTAACGTATTCACCCCGTTTACGGGGTGCGCACAGATATACCACCAGAGGTGGTATGTGCGCTCTCCGAGGGGCAAGTTTCACTTGCATGGACTCTTGCAGAGGGCGTTGTCTGTCTTGCGACAGCCAAAAGGGGAAACGACAATTCCCCTTCGCAAGCTACGCTTGCTACCCTTTAGTGAACTTTGCGTTCAGACAAAAGCCAAAGTGCGGCTTTTATCTGCCCACAAAGTCTATTCATGCACCCCACTACCCTATTGGCAGAATGTAGGTGTTGCGTATGGGTAATGTCACGAAACAGGCAAGCACACGTTTTTCCATAGTCAAGCGGAGCAAGGGGCAGTCGGCAGTTGAGAAAGCGTCCTATATCAGCAGGAGTGTTCTTGTCAGCGAGTTTGACGGGCAGACCTACCGCCCGAAATACCATGAGGATTTAGTCCATAGTGAAATCACTCTCCCGCCCAATGCGCCCAAAGAGTATGCAGACCGAGCCACTTTATGGAACGCTGTTGAACTGTCAGAGAAAGGGCAGAAATCACAGCTTGCAAGAATGTTAAAAGCGTCACTCCCCAACGAATGGAGTTACGAATTTGCAGAGGAAGTTGTGAGGGATTACGTTCAGAGGAATTTTATTGATAAAGGTATGTGCGCTGACTGGGCAATCCATGACAGCGAGAACGATAAAGGACAGCGCAATCTCCATATCCATGTTTTGCTTACCATGCGCCCTATCACTGAAAACGGGGAATGGGGAGCGAAACAGAAGAAAATCTATGACCTTGACGAGAACGGCGAAAAGATACCAGTGATTGACAAAAAGACAGGTCAGCAGAAAGTTGACAAGCGGAACAGGAAACAATGGAAATGCCACACCGCCGACAGCACCGACTGGAACAGTAAGGAAAACGCTAAAATGTGGCGCAAGGATTTAGCCGACACAATCAATGCCGCCAATGAGCAGTTAGGGATTGCGGTACATTGGGAACACCGTTCTTTTAAGGAACAGGGGATTGACCGAGAGCCAACTATCCATATCGGGGCGATTGCCAACGCTTTAGAGCGCAAGGGAATACAGACCGAGAGGGGAAACATCAATCGGGAAATCATCAAGAACAATATACTGTTGGAACAGGCGAAAGAAATACTCATGCTTGCCAAGCAGGAACTTCACAGCGCACAGTACGCAACGTACAAAAGTACGCAGATTAAAAATGCGGCGGTCAGCGTGAAGAATGAAGTCATAGAAATGATTGCAAAAGTGAGGGAACGCAAAGGCAGACTTGACTTGCCGATTGTCAGCGGAAAGCACCTAAGAAGAATATCCGACAGAAGCGCCTTGCAGTCAGCCGACAATGCGGAGAAATTCATCACGACAAGGAAGATAGACAGCTTTGAGAGCCTTGCGAAATTCACAGCGGATAAGGAACAGAGATACCAACAGTTGGAAACGGTACATCTTTCAAAGGGGCAGAAACTAAACCGATTAAAGGAACTGTCAAAAATGTATGCCCTTTATGCGCCAATCCAAGCCACCTATAAGGAGAGCCAGTCACTCAAAGGATTTGCGAAAATGAAATACGATAAGGAGCATAAGGACAGCTTATCGAAGTACCCCGAATTAAAGGAGCGTATGCAGAGCCTTTTACAGAATGGCGAGAAGATAACGCCGAAACAGTGGAAAGCCGAGATACAGTCCTTGCAATCCGAGTATGACAGTATCGGCAAGGAGCAGACCAAGACCGCCACAGAGTTAGCATATGCCGAGGTAATCAGTTATAACAAAAAGAACCTTGAGAGGGAACTTCAGAACGAGAGCCGACAGCATAACAGGCAACAGAACAGGACTAAGCGGAGGGAGGAAGAAATTTAATGGAAATCTAATAGAAATGAGCGTGTGATTGTGGTATTCTTGTTAGGGGCACAAATCATAGACAGTATAATTATATTTTTATGGAGGATATGTATGGATATTCGTGTAGAGCCTATATTATACGAGCAGAAATCTGTTTTTATTCAGATGTTGGAATTGTATAATTATGATTTTTCAGAGTTTTCCAATGATGACATAAACGAATATGGATATTTTGGATATGAGCATATTGATGATTATTGGAATGAAGAAGGCAGACACCCTTTTTTTATCAGGGTAAATGGAAAACTTGCGGGACTGGTTTTAGTACGTTCTTGTTGTGAACATAATAATCTGCCAAGCCCTTATAACATAGCCGAATTTTTTGTAATGAAAAAGTACAGACAAAAAGGAGTTGGCAGGGTAGCCGCTATGAAGATTTTTGATATGTTTCATGGTGGGTGGGAAATATCCCAATGGATTAACAACTTACCCGCCCAAAACTTTTGGGGTAAGGTTATTGCAGAGTATACAAACGGGAAATATGATACATTTACCGCAATGGAGGCAAATGAAACAGGATTTACGTTTGATAATTCACTTTAGAAGTTGAGAAAACATATATTTTTAATTTCAATCGGTTTTTATCTTACCTTACGACAATCACAACTGAATAAGTAACACAGCGTCAGAGCGTATAGAAAAATCTATGCGCTCTATTTTATTGTAAAGGAGCAGATTTATGAGCAAAGACAGCAACACAGGGCAAAGAGCCACCCGACAGCACCCACCCACAAAAATAATCGTGGAAAGGCACTATGTAGGCACTGAAAAAATGGAAACGGTATTCAAGCGGATAGCCGAGGAACAGATAACAAAAAAGGTTAAGGAGATAGCGGAAAACAGCGGAAATTAGCACTGGAAACGGAAAAGGGAATATAGTATAATAGGAATTGAGGAAGTCCCTTTTCATTAAGGAGGACGACATGAAAAGGGCAAAACTGAATAACGACAAAATCACTGCTTTATATTGCAGGCTTTCCAAAGATGACGGCACGAACAATGAGAGCATGAGTATCAGCACACAGAAAACCATGCTGAAAGATTATGCAAAGCGCAACGGTTTTCTGAACTGCCAGTTTTACGTTGATGACGGTTACAGCGGTACAAACTACGACCGCCCCGCTTTCCGACAGCTTATCGAGGATATACAGGACGGGGAAGTGTCAACGCTCATCACAAAAGACCTGTCACGATTGGGGAGGAATTATCTTGAAACAGGTACTTATATCGAGGTATTTTTCCCTAATCATAACGTGCGGTACATTGCAATCAATGACGGGGTGGACTCCATAGACAACGCACAAATGGATATTACACCGTTCCGCAACATCATCAATGAAATGTACGCAAAGGACACATCAAGGAAAATCAAGAGCGCACTCCACGCAAGGAGAATGCAGGGCAAGTATATGGCAACCACCGCCCCGTTCGGTTATCAGAAAGACGAGAAAGACCATAACCACCTTGTCATTGATGAAGTGACCGCCCCCGTTGTGGAACTGATTTTCTCAATCGCCGAGGAGGGTGTGGGGCTTCACACTATCTGTAACCGCTTGCGTAAGGCAAAAGTGCTGAAACCGAGTTTCTATAAAAAGGAACTGTTTGAGCGTTTTATGGACGAGGAAAAAATGTATGACTGGGATACTGCCTATGTCAGTCAGATATTGCACAATCCCGTCTATGCAGGAAACCTTACTGTTGCGGACAAACCAACTAAGACCATACGTTCCAAGAAAAGACAGTATATTCCGTTTGCAGAGCGTGAAGTTATCTATGGCACACATGAGCCAATCATTGAACAGAACCGCTGGAACAATGTGCAAAAGATTTTACAGAGCCGACCGCCTGTTATCGGGGAAAGTTCAAGCGGATATGATAACATTTTCCGAGGGATTATCAAATGCGCTGATTGTGGGAGTGCCATGCTTGCCAAAGTCGAGCAGAAAAGAAAGCGGAACAACGTACTGGACAAGACTTTCTACTGCTGTACCAAGTACCGTAAATTCGGGAAAGAAAGTTGTTCATCACACAACATTGAGGCGAGGACGGTTCACGAAGTTGTGCTTGCAGACATTCAGAAACACGCAGGACAGGCACTGACGGACAGGAAAGCAATGGTAACGGAAATTGCGGAGCGTCTTAATCTCCAAATGTCAGCGGACAGGGAACAGCAGAAAAAAGAACTAAGGCAATGTAAACAGCGTGTGTCGGAGATTGAAAACCTGTATGCCAAACTGTACGAGGACTTGACAAGGGAACTGCTGACCGAAAAGCGTTTCCAAATGTTGTCGGCAAGGTATGACAGCGAGCAGGAAGAACTGACTGCCAAGATAAAGGAACTTGAAAAAAGTGCCATAGCGGACAGGGAGCAGTTATCTTCCATTGAGCAGTTTGCGGAGCAGATAAGCGGTTATGCAGGAATAACGGAACTCAATTTTAAGATAATCAATCAACTGATAGAAAAAATTCTTGTTTCTGAACCCGTAGAAGTTGACGGGCAGAAAATTCAACGACTTACTATCCATTACAAATTCATAGGGGCATTGGAAACCCTTGAATAATGGATATTTTCTAAGTCACCTATTCCAACTATTCAACAGATGCCGGACGGGAGGGCGAACTGATCTTCCGTCTGGTCTATGAGCACTCCGGATGTAAGAAACCGATGGAACGCCTCTGGATTTCCAGTATGGAGGATGCGGCGATCCGTGACGGGTTTGAACACCTGCGTCCTGGCAGCAATTACGATAAGCTCTATGACGCGGCGGTCTGCCGGGCCGGGGCTGACTGGCTGATTGGCATTAACGCCACCCGGCTTTTTTCTGTCTTGTATGGCGTCACGCTCAATGTGGGGCGCGTCATGTCACCCACGCTGGCCCTTCTGGTACAGCGGGAGGCGGATATTCAGGCGTTTGCGAGCAATCCTTTTTATGTGCCAGAGATCACTTGCGGCGGCTTTACTGCCTCCGGCGAAAAGATGTCTGGGAGAAATGAAGCTGAAAAAATCCGTATGGACTGTGACGGGCAAGCCGCTTCGGTGCTGTCCGTAGAGAAGCAGGTCAAGACGGTACAGCCGCCCCGCCTGTATGACCTGACAACTTTGCAGCGGGAATGTAACCGTATCTATGGCTATACGGCTCAGCAGACCCTTGACTATGTACAGTCTCTTTATGAGAAAAAGCTGGCGACCTATCCTCGGACGGACAGCCAGTATCTGACAGAGGATATGCAGGCGACCGCCGCTTCCCTGATTCTCTGGCTGCGGGATCATATGCCCTTTGGGAAAAGCTGCGCCAGGGAACCGGATATTGACCGCGTAACGGACGTCAGCAAAGTCACCGACCATCATGCGATTATCCCTACGGTGGAGATTGCCCGGACGGATTTATCGGAGCTCCCTTCCGGGGAGCGGGATGTACTGACGCTGATTGCCGCAAGGCTGCTTTCTGCCACGGCCCAGGCGCACCGGTTCGAGGCAGTGACGGCGGTTCTGGATTGCCAGGGTAATTCCTTCACGGCAAAAGGAAAAACCGTATTACAGGCCGGATGGAAGGAAGTGGAACGCCTCTACCGCATGGGATTAAAAGAATTCAAGCCGGAGGATAACGAGAATACGGATGCCTCCCTTCCCATGCTGCAGGAGGGGCAGATTTTTGAAACGGTCTCTGCCAGCGTCCGGGAGGGCAAAACTTCACCGCCAAAACACTATACGGAGGATTCCCTTCTGGCGGCTATGGAGACCGCTGGCGCCGGGGATATGCCGGAGGACGCAGAGCGCAAAGGATTAGGCACCCCGGCCACCCGTGCGGCTACACTGGAAAAACTGGTCTCTGCCGGATTTGTGCAGCGGAAGAAAAAGCAGCTTATTCCAACGGAAAAAGGTACGAACCTGATCCTGGTGCTGCCGGATAACATCAAATCCCCTGTCCTGACTGCGGAATGGGAATCCATGTTAAAGCAGGTGGAGCGCGGCGAAGTTCCGGCAAAAGATTTCATGGATGGGATCGCAGATATGAGCCGGGCGCTTGTCAAGGCCCATACCGCCCCGGAGGAATGTTTTGCCGGTCTGTTCCCAGATGCAAAGAAAAATGGGCGTGAGGCTGTTGGCACCTGCCCACGCTGCGGCGGAACCGTATATGAGGGCAAAAAAGGGTTTTTCTGCGACAACCAAAGTTGTTCTTTTGCCCTCTGGAAAGATAATAAGTTCTTTTCCGGAAAGAAAAAATCCATAACAAAGTCTGTTGCGGCGGCCCTTCTGAAAGAGGGCCGCGTTTCTATGTCCGGGCTTTACAGCGAAAAGACGGGAAAAAACTATGACGCGGTGGTGCTGCTGGATGATACAGGCGGCAAATATGTAAATTTCAAGCTGGAATTTCCGGCTAAGAAAGGCAGGGGGAAATGAACGGGCCTCCCTTACGGGAATTAACCAGGCAGGAACGGGCGGCAATCCGAAGGCTGGTGACAGACCTTTGTGCCAACTTTGACAATCAGGAAAAGCTCTGTCTCCCCTTAGACTGCCCCTGTTACATGCTGCATAAATGGTGGGTCGGCTCTTTCTGCCGGCACTTTCAGAAGGCGGTGCTGCCGGTGGACCCGGCGCTGGAATCTGCCATTACCGGCGAGGACACTTCCCTAAAACAGAAAACATGCCCGGTCTGCGGCAAGGCATATCTTCCCACCACCAGCCAGGCGTATTGTTCGGAGTCCTGCCGCGCCTTTGTCAGACGGAAATCCGAGCGGGAACGTAAGCGCCGGATCAGGAAAAATTAAGGATAATATGTCCGCAACTTAACCAAAAAGAGGTTTGATTTTTAAGGCTTTCGGGGACCCGGTCTGAGGGGCGGCTGTATAAGAATACTCTGATGCCCCGAAACGGGGCTAAGTTGCGGACAAATCAATGGACGGGAGGGATGCAGATAGAAAAGACAGCGATTACAAAAGAGCTTATGCGGATTGATACCAGGAGGCAGATAATCGATATACAGCAGATTGATAATCGGCGCTTTATGTATAACCCGAAAACCGGCATATTGGTCTTAGGTTATCAGTATGCAGCCACAAGTACAATGGTTTCCAGCCATGCCAACGAACTGGCCGATGCCGGGATCACAAAAGGCTATGACGATTTTGTCCGGGGCTGGATCGGTACTGGCGGGGGCTATCCCAAAGGGGTGATCCATTTTGCTCCCTGTGTGGACGGGAGAAATATCAAGCTGTTTGACCGGGCTTTTGACACACTGAAAATGTTTCAGGGAAACGGCGCTCTGGCGGGTACGGTGGTTCGCGGCTTCGGGGAACGCTGGGAGCAGCCATTATCCGATATTTTTACGGATATGTGGAAACCGGAGCAGAAACCCTCTGTCCGCAGGCAGCTAAAGAAACAGCCGGGGGCAAAAGCCACCCGGCAGAAAACCAATCATCAACAGGAACGATAGGAGGCGGTTTATTTGAATATCAATACGATCACAACCGATGACCTGCGGCACATGGAGGGCAAAGACGGCCTGATCCTGCAGGGCTGCGGCGGGGATTTGAAGGAATGGGTGGACGGGATCAATGAGATGTTCACCGAGGCGGGGATTTTGAAGGACGGCAGCAGATTTGAGGATGTTTCCACTTTCCAGTATGGGGAGCTCACCTGTCTGCTCTATCCTTTCGAGGATGTGAAGCTGGACATTGGGAAACTTGCCATGTGGCGTTTGCAGACCCATGAGAATTTCGGGGGCACCTGGCTGTCCGATTTTGTGCCGAACCGTTTGGGCGGTTTTATCGGGGAACCTTCGCCGGAGCCGGAAAAACCGGATTGTGCGCTGATCGGCCAGGACGGCAATATCTTCAATCTGGTAGGCATTGCTGCCCGTACCCTGCGGGAGCATGACCTGAAGGATCAGGCAAAGGAAATGAAGGACCGGGTGTTTGCTTGTGGCAGTTACGGGGAGGCGCTTTGTATTATTGGCGAGTATGTCAATATCACGGATTCCGAAGCGGAGCCGGAGCACAGACCCTCCCTCCGGCAGCAGATAAAAGACGCAAAGCACACGGAGATGCCCCAAAAGCAGAAACCATCAAAACAGCAGGAACGATAAGGAGGATCAGAATGGGAAAAGAAACAACCTACGGTGTATGGGCGGTGCGCAGCGGCGCTTCCATCTTCGGCCACGCCGAGGCGTGGTGCAAGGAGGACGGAAAGCCTTTGGAATTTGACACCCGCGAGGCTGCGGAGGCTTACGCCAGGGAAATGAACAGCAAAACTACCGCCAATGTCCATTATTACGCACAGGAGAAAGAACCGGAGCCGGGCGCCGTCAGAAAGACTTCCGCACAGGCGCAGCCGGATTTGGATGCCCACGCCCATGAGGAAGTGACGCCGAGAAATGACGCGGCAGAAAAG
Organism: Eubacteriaceae bacterium; assembly: GCA_910575665.1. GTDB lineage: Bacteria > Bacillota > Clostridia > Lachnospirales > Lachnospiraceae > Eubacterium_F. Next base: position 9,457 of record CAJTFB010000039.1, on the reverse strand, counting down.
CGGAACGAAATTCCCGGCAGGCAGGCCATGCCGGAGGCGAACCCGCTGGTGCAAATCCGCTCTGCGGTTCACAGCAATTATACGGGCATGGTCGCCATGCTGGGCGCAGATAACCGGGTGTACCTGGGCCGTGAGGAACGCTGCCACTATCAGGATATGCAGGCGTCCTATTATGATAATCAGGACGGCTCCCTGTGCTTTGTCTGCGACCAGCCGGATATGTACTATTTCCTCTATGGGGAGGGCTGGGCGCATACCCAGGCGGAAATGCTGGAACGCGACCTTACTCTGCGCCAGTATGAGGAATTTGCAAGGCTTCGGGACGGCGTGCTCTCACAGTTTACACCGAGCCGGGAAATCCTGTTCGCCGGACAGCCCTTCCAGGCGCCGGAGAGCTATCTGCGTAATGCGGAGCTTTACGAGGAAGGACAGACCGGAAACTACAATATGCTGGATGGCAGGCTCAACAACGAGCCGCCTGCGCGCCCTGACCTGACAGATGGACAGACTTATGAGGAAATCCAGGAGCTTGCCCCGGAGACGTTGCCGGAGGGAAAAACCTCTCTCATGGAAAAGCTGAAAGCAGACCGCCCGGAACATGAGGCCAGGCAGGTTGCGCCTCCTGCGCCGGAAAGGGAACGCTGATGGGCGCGATAAGGTTCGAGGGCGTGGATATACTGGACAGCCTGAAGCAGATCACGGAGTTACACACGCAGCATTATAAAGATGATTTTGACCTGGATAAAGAGCTGATTCCAAAGCTGGCCGTATCGGGAGAACCGGAGGACCGACGCCTTCTCTGGCTATCGCGGCCCTGCGGCACCTATACCCTGCGGGAATGGGAGGTCTATCTGGAAGGCAGCCATGCAAATAAAGTGTGGAAGTTTTACCATGAACAGACAAAAGACCCGGTCCTTGCCTATGCCCTCTCTATCAAAGATGTGCAGGATGGAAAAGTGATCGGCAATATTTATCCGCTGGATTATGGGGCGCATGTGGAGCGGGTAAAGCTGCTAACCTGCCCTATTGGAAAAGTAGCCGTTTTGTTTGAGGACGGAGCCAATATCACAATCCCTTATCAGAACCAGAGGCAGCTTATGAATGAGCTGATGTCGGTACATGGAAGTCCAAAGACGATGACCGAGCTGCCGGAGAACGAGCGGGAGCTCGCTGTGATTCTGAAACGGGAACGGCTCAAACGCTCATACCATGCCACAAACGGCAATATAAAAGAGTATATTGACGGCCTGAAAAAAGGTACTCTGCGTGGAAAGCTCAAAGAGTTCCGGACATCCGCCGTTTCCGCTCATAAACCGCCTTCCCCCAAAAAGGGGGCGGAACGATGAAAGCCGGGCATAACAAAAAATCCGTCCGGGTGGAATTCGTTATGTCTAAACAGGAGGCGGAGCTGGTAAAGGGGCGCATGGCGGAGCTCGGCATTACCAACCTCTCCGCGTATCTGCGCAAGATGGCAGTAGACGGTTATATCATCCATCTGGATATGAGCGACATTCAGGAAATGATACGGCTCCTTCGTATCTGCTCCAACAACTTAAACCAGTACACAAGACGGGCCAATGAAACCGGCAGCGTCTACGCCGCCGATGTGGAGGACCTGCGCACCCGTCTGGACAGCCTGTGGGACGGCATGGATAAGCTGCTTCGGGGATTGGCGAACATTTCGTAAACAGGAAAAAATACCGTTGCTTTCCGACAACCGGCACGGTAGAATTTTGATAGAGGGGCAAATATGTTTCTCTTTGAAAGGAGGCGGGCGTATGCGTCTGATTGGCAAATTGCTGGCACTTCCCCTTGTGTTAGTAACGGGGATTCTCTATTTGATGTGTAAATTTCTTGTCGTAATTTCCGGCGCTGTGCTGGGAATTCTATCAGGAATTGTTTTTCTGGCGGCACTGGTGCTATTCTTCATTGCCGGGTTCTGGCCGGGGCTTTCATGGCTGGTGATTGCGTTCCTGATCAGCCCCTACGGTCTGCCGATGGCGGCGGCCTGGCTGGTGGGGATTATCGGCGGAGCAAACAGCGCGTTAAAGGATTTTGTATTTGGTTAAGCAGTTTCGGCGGGGCTCATTGGCAGCCCCGCCCTTTTTCTATAATTATGGCTGTCTGTCATGGCAGCTTTTTTGATTGGAGGAATTTGATTGAAAGATACGACACCAATTTATTTTCATTCTGCCACCTATGCGCATGAGCATGGGGAGCTGGATCAGTACCGCACTTCCCACAAAGCAAACATTGCGTGTAAGGAGGCAATCGAACAGGCCATTGCGGACAACTACCGGGACAATCGTTTAGGCTCCGCATGTGTGCAGCAGGTCTTACAGCAATTTGATCCTGACCGGATTTTCTATGTCCTTGCCAACACGGTCCGGCAGAAAGATTATGACGGGCGGATTTCCCGTGATAACAAAGCGTAGGCGCAGACAATCCCGGTCTGTGAGGATAAGGATGGTTTCGGATATGACCGGAATGTTTTCTTTGTTGTAGATCGCAGCCATACGGGGCTGATGGATTTATTTCTCACGCAGGCAAGACGGGAGTATGCGCTGGCACAGGAGAAACCTTCTGTCCGTGACAGTCTGAATAAAAGCGCCGGGCAACAAGCAGCTCACAGTGATAAACCGAAAATGAAAAAAGAACAGGCACGATAACAGAGCCGGTTTTACAGTAAGGGGGTGATGTGATGGCGACTACACGGCTCATGCCGCTGCACGTTGGGAAAGGCCGGGATGTTTCCACGGCGATTGCGGACATTATTGACTATGTAGAGAATCCGCAGAAAACCGATTTTGGAAAATTCATTTATGGCTATGAGTGTGACACCCGGACCGCCGATGCGGAGTTTCTTTTATCCAAGCGCCAGTATGCGAACCTAACCGGACGTAACCGGGGCGCGGATGATGTGATTGCCTACTATCTCCGGCAGGCGTTCAAGCCCGGCGAGGTCACGCCGGAAGAAGCGAACCAGATCGGGCGGGAGCTGGCATTAAAGCTGACGAAGGGAAACCATGCTTTTGTTGTCTGCACCCATGTGGATAAACACCATGTTCATAATCACATTATCATAAATTCTACCACACTGGATTGTCAGAAAAAATTCCGCAACTTCTGGGGCTCTACCTGGGCAATCCGGCGCATGAATGATAAGCTCTGCCTGGAGCATGGGCTTTCCATTGTGGAGAATCCGAAACCCAGCCGGGACCATTATGGCACATGGATGGGAAGTCAGAAACAGCCTTCCCACCAGGAGCGGCTGCGATGGGCTATCGACGTAGCCCTGGAAGAAAAGCCGAAGGACTTTGAAAAACTTTTGAAAAAGCTGGAGGCGGCTGGGATTGAAGTCAACCAGGAGCGAAAGCACCTTAGTTTTCGCCTGTCACCTGATGATAGATATACCCGGTGTGACACACTGAAAGGCGACTATACCGAGCAGGCCATCAAAGAACGGATCGCCGGCACACGGACGGCAAAGCCGCGCCGTACTTCTCCCCAAAAGCCGGTTTCCAAAGTTGGTCTGCTGGTGGATATTGAGGCGGCAATCCGTTCCGGCAAAGGTCCGGGATATGAACGCTGGGCGAAGGTGTTCAACTTAAAACAGCTCTCCCAGGCGGTGATCTGGCTCAAAGAGCATGGTGATATGAACTATGAGGATTTGCAGAAAAAATCAGATATTGCTACTGCTAATTTTAATGCGCTGTCGGTACAGATCAAGGAGCTGGAATCGCAGATGGCCGCCAACGGGGAGCTGCAGAAACAGATCGTAATTTATGCCAAAACACGGACAGTCTATGTGGAATACCGGAAAGCCGGGTACAGCAAAAAATTCCGTGCGGCGCATGAGACGGAAATCCTGCTGCACCAGGCGGCAAAGAAACACTTTGACGGATTGGGGATCACAAAGCTGCCCTCCGTTAAATCTCTGCGGGAAGAATACGCCGGGCTCCTGGAACAGAAACGGAAAGCCTATTCTTCTTACAAGCAGGCCAGGGCTGATATGAAAGAGCTCTATAATGTCCGGGCGAATGTGGAGCATTTGCTGGACATTCCCACCGGGCGGGAACCGCAGAGGGACACGCAGAAGTCACGGCAATAAGTTTCTTCCTGCTTTTGTTTTTCAGCGTTCCAACGGAACGCGCAGCCATCACCGCAGGTGATGATTTCAGGGGTTTGGGGACATGTCACCAACAAGCATTTAGCAGGAATACCGGAAAGGGATTCCTGCCAAAATACGCAATCTTACGGAAGATTGCATTGCTTGCCATTTAGTGGAACCCCAGAAAAAGTTCTTGCACCACGCAACGACATTGATAGACTGAAAGAAAGGCGGTATAATAAGGATGCAGCAAGTAACATAAAAGCTGGAGTGAGATAAAAATACAAATATAGTTGGAGTAGGTGGTGAAACGATGTTTAGAATAGGAGAATTTTCAAAGCTGGCGCAGGTATCTATTCGTATGCTTCGCTACTATGACGAGGTAGGACTTCTGACACCGGCAGAGGTTGACAAGTGGACAGGACACCGACTGTATTCAGTAAAGCAAATACCGCGTCTAAATAAAATTCTGTATCTGCGGGATAGTGGACTGAATGTTTCGGAAATTGCGCTTGCCCTGACGATGGACGAGCAATCACTTCTTGCGCAGCTCGACAAAAAGCGCATAGAGATAGAAAATGCAATACAGGCCGAACAAGAAAAACTGCGGAAGATCGAACTTACAAAAAGTGAAATACAGGGTGGTAAAGGAGAACTGCACTATAACATATCCGTTAAGTCAATCCCGGCGTATCAGGTGCTATCCTTGCGGGAAATTGTACCGAATTACTATTCCGAGGGCGACTTACAGAAAGAACTTTCTACTTTTACAGAAGCACAAAAAATCGAAATAACGGGCAATACATTTTCCATTTATCACGATACAGAATATCGAGAGACAGATGTTGATATTGAGCTATGCGCCCCGGTAAAGAAAATGGGAAAGGCAAAAGAGCCATTTTGTTTCCACATGACAGAACCAGTCCCGTATATGGCTTGCACAATGGTCTATGGCGATTTTGCAAATATAAAAGGCGCCTACCTTGCCTTTGCCGAATGGCTGCAGACAAACAGCGAATACAAAATGTCTAACCCGATGCGTCAGATCGTGCATAGGGGCCCGTGGAATGAGAATAACCCTGAAAAATATTTGATTGAGCTTCAAATACCGCTGGAACACGCATGATTGTATAGACTTTGAAATGTCCTGCTAAAAATGTAGGGCATTTTTAATTTTCCCTATTGCATCTCACATGATGTGAGGTCTTATACTGGTTTTACCAACAAAAGCAAGGAGGAAAAATATGACCTATCAATTAAAAGCCATTGGCAAAGTAAAAAATGATGAAAACGGCACATTTATTCAGTTAGAGCCAGAGTACATTTCCGGACTGCAGGCCTTAGAGGGTTTCAGCCACATCAATGTCCTTTGGTGGTTCAGCGATTGCGACAACGACGCAGATCGGAATGAATTACAGACGGAACAGCCCTATAAAGGCGCACCCGAAGTCATGGGTGTATTTGCAACACGATCTCCTGCGCGTCCGAATCCTATTGCATTAACAGCGTCCGAAATTATCAACATTGATTTCACCAACGGCATGATTCGTGTTACATTTATTGACGCAAATGACAATACGCCCGTACTTGACATCAAGCCGTATACTCCAAGTTTTGACAGAGTTGAAACGCCCGGTGTTCCCGCATGGTGCAGCGAATGGCCGAAAAGCACAGAAGCGTCCGGCGATTTTGATTGGGGACAGGTGTTCAAATTTTAAGAGGGGGTGGCTTATGAAATTACAGGATTTTGTTCAGGATAAACCTATTCTTGAAACGGAACAACTTATCCTGCGCCCTTTGCGAAAAGAAGATGTTGCAGATTTGAAAGAATGGCTGGGAGACAGTTCCGTTTACCGGTATTGGGGCAAACGTCCCGGAAAAAGCGACTTAAATCCAGAATTACTTTTCCAAAAGCCAGAGAAACCTACGAAAAGTTTTCATTGGGGTGTTGTCTACAAACAGGATAATAAAGTTATTGGCGATATGTGGGTGTATCTCATTGAGAATGACCGCATGGCAAAAGTGGCATTTCGCCTTTCACCTGCCTATCAAGGCAACCGGTTTATGACAGAAGCACTGGCGAGAGTAACTATCTTCTGCTTTGAAGAAACGGAATTACAGCGTTTATGGGCCGATGTTCACGCACAAAATATTGCATCGTATAAAACTTTGGAAAAAGCAGGCTTCAAGCGTGAGGGTCTTATCCGTGAGGGTAAAATGGTAAACACATACTGCGATTACTATTTGTATGGTATGAATAAGGCTGATTATATTGAAATCACCGATAGGGGGCTACCCCCTTACGAGCACTGTGAACGCTTTTTCCGAAAAAACTGAATCCATATAGCCCCAATCTGCTGAACGACGGCAAAAGAAAAAAGCCGTCGTTCAGCAACCCTTATTCCATGTCTCTATTTTACAAAGTGCATTTTCCTAATCAAAAAGCGCATTGCGTGAAAAGCCCGGCAAAAAATAGAATGATATAATTTGAACATCAAATATAGGAGGTGCCGCAATGCACGCATATGAAGCAATCGAACAATCCTTGACTTTTATCGAGGAACACCTGACAAAAGAAATTTCAACGGAAGAACTGGCAAATACTGTCGGTCTGTCCACCTTTTATTTTCAGCGCTTGTTCAAGCGGCTGGTAAATAAACCGGTTCAGGAATATGTGAAACTCCGCCGTTTGGCAAAGGTTATTGAAAATCTGAAAAGTACCGAACAGAGGATTCTTGACGTTGCCTTGGACTATGGTTTTTCAAGCCATGCGAATTTTACACGGGCCTTCAAGGAAACGTATGGGATTACGCCTGAAAGCTACAGGAGGGATTTACCAATGCTCAATACATTCGACAAGCCGGAAGTTTCTATGAATTACGTTTTGGTAGACGAAGGGGTTCCGCTAGTGGTAGGAAATATCGTCTTGGAAATCCAGAGAAAGACATTGGAAAAACCGGAAATTTATCTCGGCTTAGAAACGGAAGTTCGCATTTCTGAACAAATGCCGGTTGGTGAAAGCACAGGTGTAGATGTGCCAGGACAGCTTTGGAAGCGTTATCATATGGAGAAGGCTTCAATCGCAGCCAATCTAAATACTGCTGTAGAAATGGGAATGTCCCATGCGGAAGGTACTGCACAAAACCTTTTCACTTATTTTGCAGGCGGCCTTGTTCAAAATAATCCGGACCGGCTGCAAGACGGTTTTGTTAAGAGAGAACTCTCGGCAGGAGAATACATCGTTTGCAGAGTCGAAGCAGAAAATTTTGAGGATTTGGTAACGGTCGCTTTAGATCAGGCCAGCAAATACCTTTTTGATATATGGCTGCCTCATCACAACTTAACCACGGAGCCCTTTTCGGCAGAAAAGTATTACCGTGACTTGGAGGGTATGGCCTGTATGGAAATTTGGGTTAAGCCCCTGCCGCTGAAAAATAAAAGCTAAGGAGGAATTTATGATGGATTGGAATGCGCTATATTCAAATGAACAACCTCCATCACTGGAGCAAGTCACGGAATACATTAACAATCCGTTATGGACAGATTTTAATAACCATATCCAGTCCACCTATCGGATCAGGCCCTGCATGGAACACAGCCGCTGTTCCATGCAGGCAGGCTGGAATATTAAGTATAAAAAAGGTGGAAAGTCTCTTTGTACGCTCTATCCGATGCAAGGCTATTTTATCGTTCTCGTGGTTGTAGGAAGTCGTGAACTTACGGAGGCAGAGTTTCTTATGCCGCAATGTTCCGACTATGTGCAGACAGTATTCAAAAACACGAAAATCGGTAATGGACAGAAATGGTTGATGCTGGATGTAAGGGATAGAGGGATTATGGATGATGTATTTAGCCTCATCAATCTCAGAAAGCATATACCGTCATAACAGGAAAGGAAAACACAATATTCGACAAATACCCATACTGACGGAGGGGGTGATGACATGGGAAATTAGCTGTATTTGATATATCTGAACCGGGCGGTATAATTGCAGAAAAGCTGCTCATGCTGTTAAGCGCCCGTCAGCGTCAGGAATTGTTAAACTATCTTTTCCATTCCCAAAAACAACAAAATAATCTGGCCGACAGCCCATGCGTCATTTCCGAAACTTATAAAGTGCAAACAGTTATTGATGAACCGTTTACAGAGATTCAAGTGGACGATTTATATTTCTGCCAAGAACAACGGCTTGTATGCATTAGCGAGCAGGTAATTGAATTAACCGCTAAAGAATTTGACATTCTTGCTTTGTTAATTACTCATCCGAAACGGGTATTTACTTATGAGCTGATTATGGAATTGGTCTGGAATGAGGATTATTCCTACTACTCCCGGAAGGCAGTCAATAATCATGTAAGCAATTTGCGGAAGAAGCTGAAAGTTACGCAGGATTCCCCGGACTACATCAAAAGCGTTGTTGGCATTGGTTATAAATTTGATGTGACATAGCAAAGGTCATAGGGTAAGATTCTACTTTCCTTGTGGCCTTTATTAGATACGGTAAGTGATGAAGAAACATTAAGGCGGCTTTACAGTTTGTGATGCAAGAGAAAATTATCCCGAATTATTTTTCCTTAATCAGAAGTTCTAGGAAACTGACAGTGTAAATGACTAAAAAGTTATCCCGAATATTTCTCTAAGAAATGCCGCTGTTGCTGGCTTTCTTTGAAGTATTCGGGATAATCTGACTTTCGGTATAACCGTTTAGCGTCATGGCCTAAACATCTCTTTTCTATTGGGCAGTATATACAGGAAAAAAGTTAATCTTGACAAGCGACTACCGGTCGCTATATAATGAAAACGAAACAAGAAACGACCGGTGGTCGCTATAAGGAGGTATCATAAATATGCCAAAAGGAATTATGCTTACACCAGAACAACAAGAAGAACGCCGAGAAGAAATAATCAGTGTTGCTTTGCAGCTCATAGAGAAAAATGGATTCCAAAAAACATCAATGAGGGAAATTGCGATTTTAGCAAACATGGGAAAGTCCAGTCTGTATGATTTTTTCAAAACGAAAGACGAGATTGTTGTATATGCAGTTGAGAAAGAAATGGAAGAAACAATTAAAAAGGTTCATAAGATCATTGCCGATGAATCCTCGCCGGAACAGTGTCTTAGAAAAATCATGTTGAATCATCTTGGAGTACCAAAGCAGTATCGAACGGTGCAGATGTGGTTAAATACAGAATCTGACTATTTAGAAGAAGATTATCGAAAGAGGCTGAAAACTTCGCGTTACGCATATCAGGATATTATAAAATCTGTAATTGAAAATGGAGTGAAATCAGGCGTCTTCCGTAAGACAAATGCCGATTTAATGACGCGTTTGTTAATTAACTCC
>CAJTFB010000038.1:15344-36843 GCA_910575665.1 Eubacteriaceae bacterium | reverse complement strand
TGCTTTATTAGAGTACAAACCCAAATCAACACGTACTATAGTACCAAAACTTTTTCTTTTATTAGTTTTCGTATCAACCTTATTTGTAGCATACTCCAAATTTTTCATAAGTCCAAATTTTTCACCTTTATCATTTTCATAATTAATGATAGTATTACCTTTATACTGTATACAAGCAATCTCAGTTCCCCAATCAGTGATTTTTAATCCTTTTGGTACTTTCTCAGTTGCAATAGAAAACGGACGGCAAGTCAAAAGAAAATATGAACTATTTCCTTCTGTAAACTTCTGTAAACTTTGTCCATGTCCAAATCCCTTTAACAGCATAGCATCTTTAAAAGCAGCCTTTTCTCCTTTCACTTTATTTCTTTTAAATCGAAGTAAATAAGTATCCTTCCCTGCATGTTGGGTAGCATACAAATAATTATCTGTCAAGCAAAAATTTTGAAATGCCCTACCTTTTAGTTCTAGAACAATAGAATTTTGGCTCTCATTAATAGCATAAGTATCTGGCATCGCATCGATTTGGCATTCTAATTCACAATACAATTCTTTACCTTTCTCAAGGTTAAACGTCATAATCCGATCATTCCTAAATGAATACGGTGCATACCCACCAATAGACCTCAGATACTCCTGATAATCTTCCGTACTTTCAAAATCCTCCTCTCCCCAGATCACATCACCATCATAATATTCTTCTTCGTCCCCATCCGCAGAATCTTTCTGCACCTCTCCAATTTCATACAATATATGTTCAGAAAAATCAGGAGTCTTCTCACATGTGGCAATAAATCCAAAGGAAACAGAACCTCCAGCAGGGATATTTTGATTATAAGACATATTTTCTAAATAACTATATCCATCTGCACACTCCAACAATTCTGCATTCCATACATTATCAAAATCTACATCACTCAGGAATTCAAGCCGCCAATCTTCTATATCCTCTTCCGAGTTATTTTGAATTGTTATTTGACCATTGATTTTATCGTCCCATTCCAATCTGCATTTTTAACTACATAATGGTTTTTCTCATGAGAAATAATTTTCGCATTCCAGATATTTTCAATGTTATTATTAAAATCAAAAGCAACCATCCAGTTATCAATCTTTTCATCTAGTTTATTTTTTAATGTAACATCAGCATTATAATGATTATCCCAGGAAGCAGTTATAGAAATCTCCATTTCTATACTGCCGTTTAAACCATTTTCTGCTTTAACAACTAATTTCTTACTTGATTCTTCCGCACGGACTGGATTCATTTCATTACCCATCACGCAACAGATAGACATTGAAAACATAATTAAGAGCGCGATAACCCTTTTCGTGATTTTTTTCATTTATCCTTTTCTCCTTTTTTATTTTAGAAAGCTACCTTTTTGTCCGGACAGCATAAACATAACACAACATATCTAAAAAGGAAATAGTTTTTGCGTGAATGGTCATTTTATTGCACGAATTTATATTAAATTTACCTTTCATATAATACAATAAAAATCTGAAAACAGTTTCCATTCTGTATATATTCTACTGTTCCCGTATAATTTTTTGCACTTTCAATTACATTTTGGACACCGTATCCATGTCCTGTTTTCTCCTGTTTTGATGTCTTAAGAATTCCTGACTTTCGTTGTATCTCTTCCGCCAAATAATTTTCTTCCAGGATAAAGATCATATCCGCATCATAGCGGATCTGTAGTTTCACTCTGCGAAATTCTTCCTCACATTTTTCAGAAGCCTCCAACGCATTTTCAAGAATATTAGAAAAAATAGTGCATAGATCAAAGGCATCCACAAAACAATCGGAAGGTAAATGTCCTGACACGAAAAATTCTGTCTTTTTTTGGGAAAACATCTCTGCAAAACGATTGATCACTGCATCCGCCGTTGCATTTCCAACTGTTAAAGCGCTTTCTGGCATCTCAAATTTTCCACAGATACGTTCCACATAACCCCGCAGCTCATCCTTCCCTTCCTGACCTGCCAGGTCATAAATTGCTCGCATATGATTTCGCATATCATGACGGAATTTCTTCGTCTCCTCTTCCCTTTTTATTAAATACTCATAATACTTTGCCTGCGTCTCAAGATATGTTTCATTCCACTTTTGTTTCTCCATATTTTTCTGACGGGAAGCGGCCAGAAGAAAAACCATAAACATTTGAGAAAAAACACTCAGGGACATAAACAAAGTGATCCCACACGTTATAAAATATCCCGCTTCAATATGTTCCTGGATCAGCGCAAGCAAAACTTCATTGAGAACTATGATTCCAGTAAAAAAGATGAAATAACCTGCTGGCACACGCTGAAGCAATTCGATGTATTTTCGACGAAATAAGTATGCACACAGACACAAAAATACAATCGTGACAATCGAAGCTGCCAGATCATTTTGGTACAAATGCTGCATGCCAGGAAATTTCCCCAACATCTGCAATGTTGCCAAGAAGATTCCATTCAACATCCTTAACACAGCCACTGTCCATAAAATAAAACTAATTATCTTTGGCAGCCTTTCCTCTCTTTTGTACCTTCTAAGCATTTGCATTTTCAAATCTCCACTGAATATGTCTTATTTTTAAGTCTGAATATTTCCGTCGGCTCACAGGCAGCTTATCTCCATTATCCAGAATGATCCCTTTACTGCCAACTACCTTTATATGGTCAAGATTTACCAAGTACCCTCTGTGCGCCAGGCAAAACCCAAATTCTTCTAATGACCTGGCAAGCTTTCCAATGTTCTCCCTGCACTCAAAAATATCCTGTCCTATTTTTACCATGACATTGTGATTTGCCGCTTCAAAATATAAAATATCCTTGCAGCATACTTCTTGTTCCATCATGACGGAAAATTTTAAAGTAATTCTTTTATACCGCCGCAGCGCCTGCTCCGCACTGACCAATGCTTCTCTTATCTCTTCAGGATACATTTTGTCGATATATCGAAATGCATTGATCCGATATCCCAGCCGGCACAGTTCCGTGTGCGTCGATATAATGATTAAAACTGTTTCCGACACCTGTTCTGTATATTCTTTATAGACAGCAAAGCCATCTTTTCCCGGCAATTCAATATCCATAAATACAATCTGGTAACTTCCCTTTTCCTCCAAAAATTCTTCTCCCGTGGAAAAAATATCTATTTTTATATTCGTTTTATAGCTTTCAACTTCTCTTTTCACAATGTGCTGCCATTTTTTTTCATCCTCAATAATTGCAATTCTCATAATCTTCTCCCTTTTGGCTTTTTTCACAAATGACGAAATAAAATCCCCATTTCTGTACAAACTATTATCAGTTATACGATATCTGAGGAGGGTTTTATGAAAGTACAGGATTCCACAAAAAATTTTATCAAATGCGGAGTGTATGGATGGGGGTTTGAGTGCCTCTGGACCGGGCTTCACTCCATATTTTCCCACAAAAATAAGGAATACACCTGCCGGACTTCCATGTGGATGTTCCCCATCTATGGTATGGCCTCCCTGATCAAACCGATTTCAAAGGCTTTGAAAAATGTAAATGTAGTGATACGCGGAATGGTGTATACTACCTGCATTTTTGCCACGGAATACGGCACCGGAAAACTGCTCAAAAAAAATCACTGCTGCCCCTGGGACTACAGTGACGCCAAACATAATATCAAGGGGCTCATCCGGCTGGATTATGCCCCCCTGTGGTTTATTGTAGGTTTGATTTATGAAAAAATTCTGCGGGCATAATTAAACCGGCTTCTGGAAGCTGACGCGGGAGTTTTCCGGAACGGACTCAGTGATAAAGGTATTGCCGCCAATGACGGAATTCTTCCCGATGACCGTGTCACCGCCCAGGATCGACGCATTGGAATAGATCGTCACATTGTCCTCGATGGTGGGGTGGCGCTTTGTGCCGGAAAGCTTCTGACCGCCTCTGGTGGAAAGTCCTCCCAGGGTAACGCCCTGGTATAGTTTCACGTTATTTCCGATGATTGTGGTCTCACCGATGACGATGCCGGTACCGTGGTCGATGAAAAAACATTCTCCGATGTCGGCGCCGGAATGGATATCGATGCCCGTCTTAGCGTGGGCATATTCTGTCATGATCCTTGGTATGTACGGTACGCTTCGTATGTAAAATTCGTGGGCGATGCGGTAGACAAAAATGGCAAATACGCCGGGGTAGGAAAAAATGATCTCCTCCTTGCTCTGGGCAGCCGGATCCCCATCAAATCCCGCCTGCACATCTTTTAGGAGCAGTTTCTGGATGTGGGGAAGCTGTTCAAAAAATTCACGGCAGATCTGTTCTGCCCGGTCTTTATTTTTTTCATCTGGATTACCCTCCAAAGACTCTGCCCTGAGCACCTCTTCCTCCTCGTTATAGGCAAAGGCACAGGCGATCTGCTCACAGAGCATGTTGTAAATCCAAAGCAGCCGGTCACCCACAAAATATTTCGGCAGCCCTCTTGTGGCATCCTGCTCCCCAAAATATCCAGGAAACATAACCAGGCGCAGCTCCAGCAAAGCGTCAATGATAACCTTTCTCTCCGGCATGTTCTTGCCCTGTTTGGTAGAAAACAGAGGCTCCCCTTCGTAATTATCAGCGATCTTTTCCACTACTTTCTCAATCGTATGCTTTGTTTTCTGATTCATAATGGAATCTCCTTTACAAAGGTATCGATATATTCCCAGGTCTCATCCTTTCCCTCCCTGTTCTGGGCGGAAAAAGGGATAACTGGCGTTCCCTCCACCAGCTGCAGCTTCTTCCTGATCATAGAAATGTGCCGGCTTCGGGCATTTTTACTGATCTTATCCGCTTTTGTAGCGATGATCAGCGGATTAAATCCCTTGGATAAAAGCAGCTGATACATCTTCACATCGTTTGCCGAGGGTTCGTGGCGGATATCAATGAGAAGAAATACCACCCGCAGCGCCTGGGAGGTATCCAGGTACTTCTCGATCATCTTCATCCATTTTGCCGCCGTCTCCTTCGACACTTTTGCATAGCCGTAGCCGGGCAGATCCACCATATAACATACATCATTCACATTATAATAATTTATGGTCTGGGTCTTGCCTGGCTGGGAAGATATTCTGGCAAACCCTTTGCGGTTCATCAGCGTATTGATGAGGGAAGATTTTCCCACATTGGATCTTCCCCAGAAGGCAAGCTCAATTTTATCATTCTGTGGCAGCCTGCTGGTGATGCCACAGACTGTCTCTAATTCCAGTGAACGGATTACCATCACATTCTCCTTTTCTCTAGCTCGACGGCGCGAATTCGCGCCGTCGAGCCAGCACATCGTATCCTGCTAAAATACCTATCCCACCACAGCCGTATCCAGTACCTTTTTCATCTCACCGGCAAAAACGATCTCCATTCCTCCGGTGATCTCTTCTTCCAGTTCCTGCACGTCGGGTTCATTTTCTTTCGGCACGATAACCCGGGTGATCCCGGCCAGTCTGGCCGCCAGAAGTTTTTCTTTCAGACCTCCGATGGGCAACACCCTTCCCCGGAGCGTCACCTCTCCCGTCATGGCAGTTCTGGCATCCACTTTTTTCTCTTCAATGGCAGAATACAGCGCCGTGGCCATCGTAATTCCAGCAGAAGGTCCATCCTTCGGCACAGCCCCTTCAGGAACGTGCACATGGATGTCGTGCTCTTTGAAATATTCGTTGTCTTTTTTGCAGATCGAGCGCACAAAACTGAGGGCGATGCGTGCAGACTCCTGCATCACATCTCCCAGCTGCCCGGTGAGGATCAGGTTACCCTCCCCCGGCATGATATTGACCTCGATCTCCAGGGTATCTCCGCCCACCTGGGTCCAGGCAAGCCCCCGCACAATGCCGATCTCATCTTCTGCATTGGCTTTTAAATTTGAATAACGCCGTTTTCCAAGGATGTCTTTCAGGTTTTTCCCAGATACCCGCAGCTTTTCCGTCTCTCCATTCACGATCTGCCTCGCGGTCTTCCGGCAGATCCTGCCGATCTGACGCTCCAGTCCGCGGACTCCCGATTCCCTTGTATAATAACTTATGATATCCCGCAGTGCTTTATCATTAATGGACAGGTTTGATTTTTTCAATCCATTCTTTTCGATCTGTTTGGGGATCAGGTATTGCTTTCCAATATGAAATTTTTCATTTTCCGTATAGCCTGAGATCTCTATAATCTCCATACGATCTAAAAGAGGTCTGGGTATCGTATCCACCGTATTGGCAGTACACAAAAACAGCACTTCCGACAGGTCCACCGGCAGCTCTACATAGTGATCAGTGAAATGCTGGTTTTGTTCCGGGTCCAGCACTTCCAGAAGCGCCGAAGAAGTATCCCCTTTATAATCACTGCTCACCTTATCGATCTCGTCCAGCAGCATCAATGGATTTTTTACCCCGGACCGTTTGAGGCCGTCAATGATCCGTCCCGGCAGAGCACCGATATAGGTCCTGCGGTGTCCCCGGATCTCCGCCTCGTCCCGGACACCTCCCAGACAAATTCGCACGTATTTCTTCTCCAGGGCGCGGGCCACGGATCTGGCGATGGAAGTCTTTCCTGTCCCCGGAGGACCTACCAGACATACGATGGGTGCTTCGCCTTTGGCATTCAACTTTCGGACTGCAAGGAATTCAAGAATCCTCTCTTTGACCTTTTCCAGTCCATAATGGTCCTCATCCAAAACCTCCTGGGCCCGCAGAAGATCCTGGCTGGATTCATCCATCTTATCCCAGGGCAGATCCAGCAGCGTCTCGATATAATCCCGCGTCACCGAACTCTCCGATGAGCTGGAGGGAAGGCTGTCAAGTCTCTTTATCTCTTCTTCCAGTTTTTCCCTGATCTCATCGGAACAGATAAGCTGCTCCAGCCTTTCCCGGTATTTCTCTTCATAGCTGCCTGCTCCTTCACCCAGCTCATCCCGGATGACCTTCATCTGCTCCCGGAGAAAATATTCCTTCTGGTTTTTATCCACTTCGGATTTGACTTTTGTCTTGTAATCGGCACGGATTTTAAGGATATCGATCTCTCTGGCGAGATATTCGGACACCAGATAAAAACGGTTTTCCACATCGAAGCACTCCAGCACCTGCTGGCGCTTTTCCAGATCCATCGGAATATGCATGGCGATGAGATCCAGCAGAATGTCCAGATCATTTTCTTTCTGGATCTTCTCATAAGCGCTTCTTCCTGCGCTTGGATTCTGACCCAGATACAGGGTATACATATCCTTTATATCCCGGCACATGGCAGTATATTCGATCTCACGAATATTTTCTGAAGCCGCCGTCTTATCATACAGCACGACATCTCCCATCAAAAATGGCTCATTCTGAACAAGGGTGGTCAGTGTCCCTCTCTGTCTCGTAGATACCAGAATTCGGATCACATTATCTTCCAGCTTTATGACCTGCCGTATCCTTGCCACGACGCCGATACTCTCCACATCTGAATAAAGAGGCAGTTCCACCCGGTCATCTTTCTGGCTCGTAATGAAAATAATACTGCCTTCCGCCATCGCCTCATCCACTGCCCGCTTGGTGATATCACGATTCACATCCAGATGAACCAGCATTCCCGGTAGAATTGTCATTCCTTTCAATGCTATGATTGGCAATGTTTTCATTTGTTCATCCATGACATCTTGTTCCTCCATTCTTCCCATTGTACCACATGCCGCCTCTCAGGCACTTTCCCCGGTTTTTTCTTCCAGAAGAATCACCTGGTCATCCTGGCCGATCAGTTCTGGAATTCCTTCCTTATCCACAACCGCCTTTGTGATCCGGCACTCCTTCACATCCTCTCGGGAGGGGAGCTCAAACATATAATCCATCATACAGTTTTCGATGATGGCACGAAGTCCTCTCGCCCCTGTCTTCCGCTCAATGGACTGACGGGCGATCTCTCGCACAGCCTCCTCTTCAAAGGTAAGACGGATGCCGTCCAGCTCCAGAAGCTTTTGATACTGCTTTGTAATGGCATTTCTCGGTTTTACAAGAATCTGAGTCAATGCCTCCTCATCCAGCAGATCAAGGCTGACAGTCACCGGCACACGTCCTACAAACTCCGGAATGATACCAAATTTCACCAAATCCTGGGGTAGTACCTGGCGAAACAGATCTCCGATATTGGAATCTGTCTTATCTGAAATCTCTGCATTGAAGCCGATGGACTTCTTGTCGATTCTCGATCCGATGATCTTATCTAATCCATCAAAAGCTCCTCCGCATATAAAAAGTATATTCGTCGTATCGATATGATAAAACTCCTGCTGGGGATGTTTTCTTCCTCCCTGGGGAGGAACACTAGCTTCTGTTCCCTCCAAAATCTTAAGCAGAGCCTGCTGTACGCCCTCGCCGGATACATCTCTGGTGATGGATGCATTTTCAGACTTCTTCGTGATCTTATCAATCTCATCGATATAAATGATTCCGTGCTCGGCACGGGGAATATCATAATCTGCCGCCTGTATGATCTTTAACAGAATATTTTCTACATCTTCACCGACATACCCCGCCTCGGTCAGCGTCGTCGCATCCGCAATGGCAAAAGGCACATTCAGTACTTTAGCGAGGGTCTGTGCCAGATAGGTTTTTCCCGAACCGGTAGGACCGATCATAAGAATATTGCTCTTCTGGAGCTCCACATCCATATCCGCGGCAGACATTACCCTCTTATAGTGATTGTAAACCGCCACTGACAACGCTTTTTTGGCCTCGTCCTGACCGATGACATATTCGTCCAGAAATTCCTTGATTTCCTTTGGTTTCAGCAGATTGATCTCCACCTCTTCTACATCATCCCCACCATACATTTCCTGGTACTCCTCTGCGAGAATCTCCTCACAGAGTTCCGTACACTCGTCACATATATAGACACCTGTCGGCCCAGCAATCAATTTGCGAACCTGTTTTTCTGTCTTTCCGCAAAAAGAACAGCGAAAGGTTGTCTGATTGTCATTGTTTCTTCCTGCCATAAAATTCTCCCTTTCTGCACTTAAAGCGTATAAAGCTTTTAAAAGATAAAAAAGCACATGGTGCCACCCAAAAAAATGGTGGCACCACAACTATTATTTCGATTCGTGATTGACAAGAATCCGGTCAACAAGTCCATACTGAAGCGCTTCTTCAGCTGACATAAAGTTATCCCGTTCAGTATCCTCAGCAATCTTTTCCACAGTCTGACCCGTATTGGCAGCGAGAATCTCATTCAGCTTTTTCTTTGTTTTCAGAATGTTCTCTGCCACGATCTGAATCTCCGTCGCCTGTCCTTTTGCTCCTCCGGATGGCTGATGAATCATAATCTCCGCATTGGGCAGCGCAAGCCTCTTTCCTTTGGCGCCACTGGAAAGCAGAAAGGCTCCCATGCTCGCTGCAAGTCCCATACAAATCGTAGAGACATCACATTTTACATAATTCATTGTATCGTAGATCGCCATGCCGGCTGTCACTGAGCCGCCAGGGCTGTTAATATACAGGTTAATATCCTTGCCTGGGTCCTCAGATTCCAAAAACAACATCTGAGCCACCACAAGACTTGCTGTCGCATCATTTACCTCATCTCCAAGAAAAATGATCCTTTCCCGGAGCAATCTAGAATATATATCATAAGAGCGTTCGCCACCCCGGCTCGTCTGCTCAATGACATAAGGAACTAAAGCCATATCTTTTTCCTCCATCTACATAACATTCATGTATCGTGTTACTCTGCTTCTTCCTCCACCTTATCGGAAGCCTCGACTTCAACAGCTTCTTTTACCAGAAGATCCACTGCCTTTTGTACGGCAACATCCTTGGAAATCTGCTCTTTTTCAGCATCCCCAACCATCTCTTTGAGCTTATCTGCTTCCATTCTGTACATCTCAGCCATTTTCTCCAGCTCTTTGTCAATGTCCTTATCCGTTGCCTTAATCTCTTCCGCATCAGCTACTGCCTCCAGGACAAGACGTGTTTTAATACGCGTCTCCGCCTCCGGTCTCATCTGATCCATCAGCGCCTGAGGCTGCATGCCTGTCATCTGCATATACTGCTCTATGGAAAGCCCCTGCTGCTGAAGGCGGGAAGCAAACTCATTTACCATCTGGGATACCTGCTCATCTACCATCGGAGCCGGAAGATCAACCTTTGCATTTTCTACAACCTTCAGGAGTACCTTATTTTCTTTCTCTGTCTTCACCTGAGCTTTTCTTCTGTCCGTCAAGGTCTTTTTCACACTTGCTTTGTATTCCTTCAACGTATCAAATTCGGAAACCTCACTGGCAAATTCATCATCCAATTTAGGAAGCTCTTTGACTTTTACTTCCTTGATCTCCACCTTGAACAAAGCCGGTTTACCCTTCAAACTTGCTTCATGATATTCCTCTGGGAACGTAACATTGACATCCACTTTATCACCGGTCTTCTTACCGATCAGCTGATCTTCAAAGGTATCAATAAAGGAATGGCTTCCGATAGTCAGAGAATAATCCGTTCCCTTGCCACCTTCAAATGGCTCACCGTCTACAAATCCCTCAAAGTCAATAACTGCAATGTCATCTTTCTGGATCTCTCTGTCTTCTACCGTCATGATACGGGAATTCTGTTCACGTACACGGTCGATCTCTGCATTGACATCTGCTGCCAATACCTTAACTTCCTGTTTTTCCACCTCAATTCCCTTATAATCTCCCAGCTCTACCTCTGGCTTTACGGCAACGGTTGCTGTAAATACAAAAGGCTTATCTTTTCCGATATCTTCCACATCAATCTCCGGGCGGGATACGATTTCAAGACCGCACTCCTTCGCCGCTGCTTCATATGCTTCCGGTATCGCAAAATTAGCGGCATCCTCATAGAAGATTTCAGGACCATAAAGCTTCTCGATCATTTTTCTTGGCGCTTTTCCCTTGCGGAAGCCCTGGATCGAAATCTTACCCTTATTCTTATGATAGGATTTGACCATAGCTGCCTCAAAATCCTCTGCACTTACCTCTATCGTGATCTTTGCCATACTGTTTTCAAGATTCTCTACTTTGTAACTCATGTTCTTATTCCTCCATATATGCTTTCTAAATTTGTTTTAAAAGGCAAGCTCTTAAAAGCATTCCCATTTTTTTTGTTTTTGAAACAAGTCTGAAAATTCCCTGCAAGCAGGCTATTTTCTGTGCTTGACTCACTGGTTACCATATCCGGTAGTTCCCACTCAGCGCCAACAGGGCAAACAGATACAAGCAGTTGTCATAATATCTTCTCTCGCCGGTGCGAAGAGGTGTATTCCAGAACCGCTCCACACACTCCTTGGCATAAGGCCCATCTGCCGCCAGAGAAGCCTGGGCATTGGTGGCAATGATCGCCACGGGATGAAGGGCAGGCTGGTCAAGAACGGTACCGTCGATCTCATAGGTCATAAAATCTTCCCCGCGATGGGTCTCCATAAAGAATTTCTGAACCTTATTGTTGTTCTCTTTGTTCCAGTCCTCCGGTGCAAACCACTCATAATCAAGACCAATATTGGCGATCACCCGGTATGAATCACTATAATACCAGTCGTGACGGCCGCCAAACACATCCTGTTCTTCCGGATACGGAGTTCCGTCATAATATGCGTACTCTGCCGCTAATCCGGTCTCTGGATGGCAGGCTTTTTTCAAGTACTCACGACTCGCCTGGGCTGCTTTTTTCCAGAAATCCCGGTCCTCTTCGTTTGCCCACAGGGCAAACAACTCATAAAAATGCGGGCAGTGATAGGAGGGATCGCTGAATTTACGGCTGGGGATAAAGCGGATCAGATAATTCTCCGGTTCCATGATCGGATCTCCCGGCTCCTTTTCGCCGTTATGTATGCAGGCGCTAAGGATATTTTTTGCCTCCTGGGAATAATGAAAGATTCCCTCTCCATCTCCCCAACGGTGGGACGCAAAGAAAAGCGCCATAGCAAAGAACTCCTCTCCATCTGGCGCAGGCCCATAGTCATTCTTTGTTCCATTGGTCTGGCAGGACCAGGCAAAATATCCTTTGTTGTAGCCCTCTTCCATATACATATAAGTCCTCGCCCACTTCCAGACGCGGTCAAATTCGTTTTTCATATCCATCTGAACACACATCATCATGGCATAGGACATACCTTCTGTTCTGGCATCAAAATTTCCTGTATCCTCAAAGTATCCCATATCATCTCCGGCTTCAAAGTAGAACTTCTCACCCTCTGGACCGTAAAATACAGTGTGGAACGCATCTTTTAATTTTTTATCAATCTCTTCCTGTGTATATCCACACTCGGCAAATACATTCCGATACTGTTTTGTGTAATAAGCACCCTTCATCTCGTTTTTCCTTTCTTACCATTATATTTACTTCGCAACTTCATGCCCTTTTGCCCTTAAAACGTCTAGTATCCTGTCAACGTTTTCTTTGCATAGCGTGTCTGTCTTTGCTTCTACCATAACCCGTATAAGAGGCTCGGTTCCACTCTCCCGCAAAAGAAGTCTCCCTTCGTCTCCCAACGCAGTCTCTACCTCTCTGGCTGCCTGGATGACATCTTCATCCTCTCTGGCTGCAATCTTATCCTTTACCCGCATATTCACCAGTAGCTGAGGATAGATCTTGAGATCCTCTGTCAGTTCTGAAAGCTGTTTTTCTTTTGAGAGCATGGCTTCCATAATCATAAGAGAAGTAAGGATTCCATCCCCTGTGACAGCATGCTCTTTGAAAATTACATGCCCGGACTGTTCCCCTCCCAACACATAATCATGTTCCATCATATTAGCACACACATATTTATCTCCCACTGCGGTCTGCTGATACTGAATCCCTGCACGGTCAAAGGCTTTATAAAGTCCCATATTGGACATCACGGTTGTGACTACCATGTCATCTTTGAGCAGCCCCTGCTCTTTCAGATAAACACCACACAGATACATGATATGATCACCTGTGACCACCTCTCCCTTCTCATTGACAGCGATACATCGGTCTGCATCCCCGTCATAGGCAAAGCCTGCATCTGCTCCGGTATCTTTTACCAGTTTCTGCAAATTCTCGATATGTGTCGATCCGCAGTGTCGGTTTATATTCATTCCATCCGGGGTATCTCCTGTCGTATGTACCTCCGCGCCCAGTTTCTCAAAAATTTTTCCTGCGATGCGAAAGGCCGATCCATTGGACATATCCAGTGCAATCTTTTTCCCTTCAAAAGAATGCTTCACCAACCCGGCAAGGTACTCTTTATAAATCTCTTTTCCTTCGGTGTAATCATAACACCTTCCAAGGTTCTCTCCCGTAGCGTAAGGAAGCTCCGGAACCTCTCCATCCAAATATGCTTCTATCTTTTCTTCGATCTCTTCCTCCAGTTTATGTCCCTTTTCGTTGATCACCTTGATCCCGTTATCCGTATAAGGATTGTGGCTGGCTGTGATCATAATACCAAAATCAAAATTTTCTTTTCGTATCAGATAAGAAATGCTGGGTGTCGTTGTCACATGTATCTCATAGACATTTGCTCCGCTGGCCGTAAGCCCTGCCGCCAGGGCAGTCTCATACATATAACCGGAAAGCCGTGTATCCTTTCCCACTACTACACGGACACGATGTCTGCCATCCTGAAAGTAATTCCCCAAAAAACGTCCAATCCTGAACGCATGTTCCGCTGTCAGCGTAACATTTGCCTCTCCGCGAAAGCCATCCGTACCAAAATACTTCATGACGATCCCCTTTCAATTTCGCTTATATACTACATGTCCTCAGGGCATAGCCCTCCCCTGAAAACAAGATATCTAATATATACTATCATAAGAAGCACATTTATTCAAGAAAAAATTACAGCACGCCTTACTTTATAATGGTTCCTCCGCCAAGGACACAGTCGCCTTCATAAAAAACAACTGCCTGTCCCGGAGTGGCCGCCCGCTGGGGACGATCAAATACAACCTCCACAGTCTCTCTATCCACCATGCGGAGAACACAGTCGTCCCCCTGGTGGTTATACCGGATTTTTGCCGACACCCGCACCTCGCCGTCCAATTCCGGCACAGCCATAAAATTCAGGGCATTGGCGCGGAGGGTTGTGGAAAAAAGCTCCTCATTTTCACCCAGCACCACCTCTCCCGTCTCCGGACGAATCTCCTTCACAAAGACCGGCCGCCCCAAGGCGATGCCAAGTCCTTTCCTCTGACCTATGGTATAGTGGGTGATTCCTTTATGGGGACCTATAACATTTCCCTGGACATCCACAAAATTTCCAGTCTGTATTTTTTTCCCAGTCTCCCTTTCAATAAAAGAGGCATAGTCATGATCGGGCACAAAACAGATCTCCTGGCTGTCCGGCTTGTGCGCCACTGGAAGCCCGGTATTCTCTGCGATCTTCCTCACCTCTTCTTTTTCGTACTCCCCCACTGGCATCAGCGTATGTTTCAGTTGATCCTGGGTCAGACTGTAGAGAGCATAGGTCTGATCCTTCGCCGCTGTCACCGATCTTTTGAGAGCATATCTGCCATTTGGCAGCTGGGTCACTCTGGCATAATGCCCGGTGGCGATGTAATCAGCCCCGATCTCTAAACTCCTGCGCAACAGAGATTCCCATTTGACATAACGGTTGCAGGCAATACAGGGATTCGGTGTCCTGCCGTTCAGATATTCATTGATAAAGTAATCAATCACATTTTTCTGAAATTCTTCCCGAAAATTCATGACATAATAACGGATGCCAAGACGTTCTGCTACACGTCTGGCATCCTCTACTGCTGATAACCCACAGCATCCGCCATTCTCCTCCTGAACCGAAGAAGTCTCCTCCTGCCAGATCTGCATGGTTACCCCGATCACTTCATAGCCCTGTTCTTTCAAAAGATATGCCGCCACCGATGAATCCACACCGCCGGACATACCCACGACTACTTTTTTACTCATTACTCTTTTTCCCTTTAAACATGTTAATCACCGATGGAACGATAGCGACAGCAGTCAGTCCATAACCCATAGCAAGGTCTTTGTAGTACGCAGTGGAAAATTCACTGTACTCCATAAGAAATGGGATATATTTGTAGGACTGTCCAAAACCATAATCCAATTCCTGCATAATGCTTACCGTAACCGCTAATCTGTGGGCAAAATAAACCGCCACTAGGTCAATAACAACGCACAGGATCATTGCCGGAATATTGATACCGCCTCCCAGCAGTTCAAATCCTTTGACAGAGCAAATCATCATGATAAACCCTGCGATTCCCGCGATATAGCCCAGCTGATAAATACCAACCCATGCCGCAACTCCGATGGCCACACCTACCAATGCGCCGACAATACCTGTTACCCAATTTACTCTTCTTGTTCTTTCCATTTTTCTCCTCCTTCTGTGTCAAAGAACTAAAAGTTCTTACCAAGTTTGGGCGTAAGCGCACAAACTTGATAGGTTGAAAGATCTCTTTCAACCTTTTTTCTTTACTATTTTTTTAGCAACAGAGACTTTCCAGTCATCTCCTCCGGCTGAGTCATTCCCATCATCTCAATGAGTGTAGGAGCGATATCTGCCAGGCAGCCGCCTTCTCTCAATGTGTACGCATCATCGTAATTCACCAGAATAAATGGAACTGGATTAATGGTATGTGCAGTAAATGGCTGCTTCGTCTCATAATCAATGAGCTGCTCTGCATTTCCATGATCCGCACAGATAAACATCTGTCCATCCACTTCTTTGATGGCGTCCACAACCTTACCGACGCATTCATCCACTGCCTCAATCGCCTGGATCGCCGCTGCTTCCACACCGGTATGGCCAACCATATCCGGATTGGCAAAATTGACGATGATCACATCATACTTGTCTGACTTGATGGCATCCACCAGGCCCTCACACACTTTATAAGCACTCATCTCTGGCTGCAGGTCATAGGTAGCCACTTTCGGGGAATTGACTAACAGTCTGTCCTCTCCCTCGTTTGGCTCCTCGACACCTCCGTTAAAGAAAAACGTAACGTGTGCATACTTCTCCGTCTCGGCAGTACGAAGCTGCTTCAATCCGTTTTTCGCCAGAAACTCGCCGAAGGTATTGTTAATCTCCACCTTATGAAACGCTACAATTTTATTCGGAATCGTCACATCATACTCCGTAAATACTACAAATGTCAATGGGAAATATCCATTGGCGCGCTCAAATCCCTCAAATTTATCATCACAGAACGCTCTCGTAATCTCTCTTGCGCGGTCTGGACGGAAATTATAGAAAATAACAGAATCATTTTCTTTTACCGTAGCTACCGGCGCACCATCTTTTACGATCACAGTGGGAAGAACGAACTCATCGGTCTCCTCTTTATCATAAGACTGCTGTACGGCACACAGCCCGCATTCTGCGGTCTCACCTTTTCCAAGAACCAGCGCCTCGTATGCCTTCTGAACACGATCCCACCGATTATCACGGTCCATCACATAATAACGTCCCATCACAGTGGCTACCTGTCCCACACCGATTTCTTCCATCTTATCCATTGCCGCCTTCACAAAATCTTTTCCTGATGCCGGCGGTGTATCTCTTCCGTCCAAAAAGGCATGAAGATATACATTTTCAATACCGTTCTTCTTCGCCAGCTCCAACAGTGCATACATATGTGTATTGTGGCTGTGCACACCTCCATCGGATAAAAGTCCGAAAAGGTGAAGGTCTGAGTTATGTTTCTTACAATTATCTATCGCCTGAAGGAGCGCCTTGTTCTCAAAGAAAACCCCGTCCTCAATCTCCTTGGTAATTCTTGTCAGTTCCTGATACACGATACGCCCTGCGCCCATATTCAGATGTCCAACCTCAGAATTTCCCATCTGTCCCTCTGGTAGACCAACCGCCATACCACTGGCATTTCCCTTGACAAAAGGACACTCTGTCATCAGTCTGTCCATAACCGGCGTCTTTCCTTCGGCAACGGCATTGCCTTCCGTCTTGTCATTCAGTCCATATCCATCCAAGATCATCAATACTGTAGGTTTCTTACTCATGTTCTAATCTCCTTTATATTCACTCATATTATTCTATGTTTATCCACCTGGTCAACAGCGGAATATATATTCAGCCCACTCCCAGGCTTCCCAGTTCGAGATATCTCTGGTACGCTCCATAGGTCATCTTAACGGCACCTTCTCCGGACCCCACCACGACCATACTCTGGTTCAGTTCTTCTTCCGTGGCAGCCACCGCATTTAATGCATCAGTTCCTGTCTGATTGGATGTACTGCCTTCCTTTTTCTGGCTCTTTGTCACATCCCCACTCAGCTTGTTGGGACTGACGGTAACAGTTTTATCTGGAACAGTCACGCCTTCTTTCATATAGGCAGCGATCTTCTTTACATAATTTTGTGTCTCTTTAAAGGGTGGGACACCACCATACTGTTTCACTCTGCCGCTGCCAGCATTATAGGCTGCCGCCGCCAGTGTCGTATCCCCGTTAAATTTCTTTAGATGTGCCGCAAGCAGCTTCGCCGATCCCATGATGTTCTGCTCCGCATCAAAAACATCCTGTATCCCAAGACCTTTTGCCTCCGCCGGCATGATCTGCATGATCCCCTTTGCTCCAGCAGAAGAGACGCAGTTAGGATTGAAATTCGACTCTGCCTTTGCCACTGCTGTCAAAAAATCATAAGAGACGCCATATTTTTCAGAAGCACGGCGGAAAATATCCGCAAGCGTCGTTGTCAACGTGCCATCCGAGTGCCTCGTTCCGGTGGTTCCTTTTGTCTCCGCCACATTTGCAGCGGAAGTTGCCTTCTGAGAAGAAGTCTTTTCGGTTGATATGTTTTCTTTCGTTGCTGCCGTCTTGACCGCCTCAGAAGCGTTTATATTTTTTTCCTGCTGTTTTAAAACCTCAGAAAAGGGAGTGATGGTCGTTTTTCTGCTTCCTGCCCGATTGGCATAACTCGGATTCTGCCCATCTACTGTCGATATATCATTTACTGTAAGTGCCACATCTTCACCTCCATTGGTTGAGCACAACGGCATCGTCATGCTTCCACCGTATATTATACAAGAACTCTAACATTTTTGCAAGAATGTGTAAAATCAATTTTCAATCTCCCGTTTTCGGTATATTCTGGTAAACAAATAGATACATACAGCCAGACCTGGAACCGCTGCCGCCATCAGAGCCAGTGTGATAAGCCCCTGTATAATCTCAGAAAGCCCTGCCTGCTGCCAAATGAAAGAAATTCCATAGTTCATTAGGTTAAAACTCAAATGAAATAAATAGACACCGAGAAGTGAGTTTGTCTTTTCATAAATATATGCCAGCAGAATCCCCAGTAGGGACGCATACACTCCCTGAATCAGATTCATATGATACACCCCGAAGGCAATGCCGGACAATACAGCCGCTGGCCATAAGGCAAAACCCTTGCGCAGCGTTCGGAATATCATGGCGCGAAAAACGATCTCCTCTGCCAGCGGTGCCCATACCGCTACGATAAACAGTGTGGCCCACGCCGGCAGGACATTGATGTCCACGCCCTCCATTAATTTCTCATAATCTTTAAAAACTTCCGGAAATACAAAAGCAATGACAGCCATCACAATGCTGCACACAAACTGAGCAAAAAATGCCAGTGCTGCCAGGCAGCCTACCGTCTTCGGAGAAAGTATTTTCCGGTAATCCACCGGAGATACATCCCGACGCTTTCGAATAAAATAATACCAGGATCCCATCCCCGCGATCAAAATCAGATTTATCATGGATATAAGGATCAGATTAAATCCATAGTTCGACAGCATTTGTTCCAGGGCATCGATGGGAATCTCTTTTCCTCTCCACTGCATTAGTATGATTTGTATCTGCAGCTCAATCCCTACAATGAACTGAAGCAGGATCGGTATTAACAGATAGATCACAGCAAAACCGATTGATTTAAGTTTTTTCATTTTCTCCCCCATTCAAGATCACAGTCAAGCCAGAAAAGCTCCAGCCGCTTCTTACATTATACCATCACGGAATAGATTTACAAGACACGAATTGAAAAAGGTTGTCTAGAATGGTAGTTGATTTTCCCTCTTTAAAATGTTAGTATTAAAGGATGTAATTACTATCTAAAGAACGGAGGAAACATCATGAAACTCTGGGGCGGACGTTTTACAAAGGAAACGAATCAACTGGTACACAATTTTAATGCTTCGATCTCCTTTGACCAGAAATTTTACAAACAGGATATCCTGGGAAGCATTGCCCATGTGACAATGCTGGAAAAACAACATATACTGACAACCGATGAAAAAGAGAAAATCATCGGGGGATTAAAAGGAATACTGGAAGACATCGAATCCGGCAGGCTGGAGATCACAGCAGAACACGAAGATATCCACAGTTTTGTGGAGGCCAATCTCATCGACCGCATCGGGGAGCCGGGCAAGAAGCTTCACACCGGACGGAGCCGGAATGACCAGGTGGCTCTGGATATGAAACTGTACACCCGGGATGAGATCGTGGAGCTAAATGACCTGCTCAAGGAATTGCTGGCGGTCGTTCACAATATTATGAAAGAGAATACGGCTACCTTTATGCCGGGATTCACGCATCTTCAGAAAGCCCAGCCGGTGACATTGGCACATCATTTTGGCGCTTATTTTGAGATGTTCCGCCGTGACCGCAGTCGTCTACGGGACATCTACGACCGGATGAATTATTGCCCTCTCGGCTCCGGCGCCCTGGCGGGCACCACCTATCCACTGGACCGGGACTACACGGCAAAACTTCTGAATTTTGACGGTCCCACGCTGAACAGCATGGACTCCGTATCTGACAGGGATTATCTGATCGAACTTCTGAGTGCATTGTCTACTATTATGATGCACCTGAGCCGTTTTTGCGAAGAGATCATTCTTTGGAATTCCAACGAGTACCAGTTTGTGGATATCGATGATTCTTATTCCACAGGCAGCAGCATTATGCCCCAGAAGAAAAATCCAGACATCGCTGAGCTCGTCCGCGGAAAAACCGGACGTGTCTACGGCGCCCTGATCTCTATCCTCACAACGATGAAGGGGATTCCTCTGGCCTATAATAAAGATATGCAGGAAGATAAAGAACTTGTCTTTGATGCCATCGACACAGTAAAAGGCTGTATCTCCTTATTTACCGGCATGATCGACACGATGAAATTTAATAAGGAAAATATGGAATCCAGTGCAAAGAATGGTTTCACCAACGCCACAGACGCCGCGGACTATCTGGTCAACCACGGTGTTGCTTTCCGCGACGCCCACGGCATCATTGGTCAATTGGTACTTACTTGCATCGAAAAAAATATTTCCCTGGACGAACTTTCCTTGGACGAATACAAAAAAATATCCCCCGTCTTTGAGGAAGATATCTATGAGGCAATCTCCATGAAAACCTGTGTGGAGAAACGAAATACCATCGGCGCCCCCGGTGAGCAGGCGATGGCGCAGGTTCTTGCCATCAATGAAAAATATCTGATGGAGAGCTGAGATTCTTTTGCTCTGCAAATTGAGAGCTTTCCTAACAGATTAAAAGGGCTGTCACACCAACTATGTTTGAAAAGAAAAAATCCCACAGGAAATTTCATGATACTAAAACATGTAATTCCTGTGGGGATTCTGTTATAGGGGATGAGAGGTAAAAAATCACTTTTTTACACAATCCCTTTTTAACTTAAACACTACTTTGGTATGAAACTATTCAAACATGGATAGATCAATGGCGTCCGCCATCGCACTATAGCCATCGTAGGGATGAAGCCCATCTTCATGAGTATATTCTTCTAATATATTTTGGGGGTTGTTGGGATCTGCCACCGCACTCTCAAAATCAATTATGCCATCCACCCCTGATTCTTCCGAGCGCATCCAGTCATTGATCTTAGTCCGTACTTCCTCTGAAGCTTCTGTATAACTACTACTTGTTCCGAATGGAAGAATCGGCGCACCATAGACCTTAATTCCATTATCATGGCACAGTTGGATCATCTTCTGATATTCCGGAATCAACCGATCATATTTACTGGTTTCCTTAAGATTCGTTATATCATTTACTCCAAATAAAATAATACAGTATTCTACACCATCGTGCTCCAGGAGGTCTCTGGCAAATCTGTCCTTTCCGGCATCCGTCGGATAGGAGCCAAGGATAGAATTTGAACCGATCCCCTCATTAATAAAGCTTGTTGTCGTTTTAGCTGAAGAAAATCTCTCTTCTGATACCTGATTGCCGGAAACCTGATAGGTCGTCGCCCTTGCACCTCTGTGACCGGTTATATTATCCTTTGGCGCCCCGCCAAAATATGCAGAAACGGCAATATTTTCAAGAGCATCCACCGGAAATTCAACTTCATCGGTCAGAATAACTTTTCCTTTCGGGATTATAAACTCTTCTTCCCCATTTACTGTCACCGCCGTATCGGTGGATACATCGATGGTAGAAGCATCGGCTTTGATCTGTTTGGCGAGATGGAGGGATTGGATCTCCACATCACTTTTCCCGTATTGATTCGACAATCGGAGACGAAGTTTATTTCCACCTGTGGTAACCCGGATGATCTGACGAACCGTGGTATCCGTG
>CAJTFB010000038.1:0-15316 GCA_910575665.1 Eubacteriaceae bacterium | reverse complement strand
TGCGGTTCCCCAGGTAGTCACCCATTTATACACCTGTTTTGGTACATCCGGCGAGGCAGATACATCTGGTGCATTGGAAGGAACTGGCGTATTTGGTGCCGCAGTCGCTGAAGGCGACGGGGTTGGTGCCGGTGATGCCGTCACTTTGACAGTGCTTTTACCTTTTACTACAACTTTGCAGGACAGTGTCCTGGATTTTTTTCCCACTTTATAAGTTACTTTAATTGTGGCTTTGCCAGCTTTTACGCCTTTGATCTTAGCCGATTTTTTTGATGACTTTGTTATTTTTGCTACCTTTTTCGACTTGGAAACCCACTTAACCTTTGCCTTTTTTGCGACATTTTTTAATTTTAAAGTAACCGTCTTTCCAACGCTTACATTCACTTGGCTCTTGCTCAATTTTGGCGATTTTGCCGCCTCTATACTGGATGGTGCCAGTAATGACAGCACCATCCCAAAACTAAGTGTTAAAACCCCAATCATTTTTTTCTTTTTTGAACTACAACTCCATGAATTCATTCAGAATTCCTCCTATTTTCATATAAACTAACAATATGGTACAACCATTATATCAGTCCGCATATCCCCATGCTTCGATTTCCACAATACGCGCCCAGCCGTCGCATACTTTCGACGGTATGTCGATGCGGATCTTGGAAGTCGTTATCTGTTGATCCAATACCAACTGATACCAGATTGCCTTGTTTGACGTCACTTTCTTTAGTTCTTTCCACTCATTAGCCGCGCCATCCCAATAGGATATGTTAAAATCAGTAATCGCATATTTTCCTGTCATGCTGAGTGTCGGCGTTATGTTGCCGGAATCCTGCTGACTGAACAGGTTGATCCTGTCAATTGCCCGGCTCTGGCCAAAATCAATTTCCAGATACGCCGGAAAAACTGTTGTCCTCCATCTCTTACTGTTGCTAAAGGAGGTATTCCCATCAATTACATTTTCCGGTGGACAACTTGTGTCATAATTGTCAGAAGAAGTCGCTGTACTTCCATTGGAAGAAAGTGCAAAGTTCGTGTAACCGGATTTCACTGCCGATATTTCCTTGTCTGCGCTTTTTGAAATTCCATTCAGGGAAGCAGTTACACGGATTTTCACGGTACCCATGCCACGAACAGTGAGTTCATTTCCACTTATGGAAGCAATGTTCGCGTCATCTTGTACGACCGCATATGTAAAAGACGGCTTTCCGGTACTATGTCCCTGCTCTTTACAGCCTCTGCTATAATAAACAGCATCCGCATTCAACGTAAGGGAACCGAGTGAAGTCTCTTTGTCCACTTCGATGGAATCCCCACAGGTTAATGCTGGTGTACCGAGCTGGCACTGACAGCCTGTCGTATCAACTTTCTCCCCATACGCCTCGATTTCCATGATGTGGATCCATCCCTGAACCGCACTTTCTACATCAACACGGATGGCTGGTGTTCTTACCGAATCCGTCAACTCGATACCACACTTTACTTTGTCATTTCCAGTAATTGTTCCACCTTCAAACTTAACCCATTTACCATCCTTCAGATAGGAGAAGGTCAAATCCTTCTGGGCCAGTGTGGAGGTCATATCGTCGGTAATTTCCTCCGCAGGAGTATCATTCTGCTGCGAATAAAAATATACTTTGTCAATGTCTTTCAAACCGTCAAAATACACTTCGGCATAGGCGGTAGAAGCCTGTATACGCCACCTGCCATCATTGGAATGCTTATCTCCATCAATCAGCCGGGACGCTGGTCCTTCCCCACCGGTTGGAACAACACCTTCTCCACCATTGGTAGCAGCTGCATAATTTTTGTAGGTATCGGATACTTCCGTTGCTTTTGTCACAGCAAAGGTCTTCATGCCATAACGGACATATCCATTTAATTCTGCCCGTATACGAAGTGTCACTGAACCATTGCCAAGGAATCGAATTCCCGTACCATCCAGTTCTGCGATGCCATCGGAGTTATCCGACAGTGAGTAACGATAGCTGACAATACCTTTCTCATGGCCGTCTGCCTGACAGCTGCCATGGGCTGCCTCTGCTTCAAACGGAATTTTTACACTATCCTTTCCATAAGGAATTACAATATCGCCTGCACCTTTGAAAATCGGGCTCTGCAGATCACATTGGCAGCCCTCGGGCACCTCCTGCCATTTTGCCGCCTCATAGACAACCACGTTCGTAATCGCAAGTTTCTTTTCAGAAGTAATACGAAGTGATGAGGTCACAATTTCTTTCGCCGGAATTGCGTAACAACCGTCTGCCGTCCTGATGACATCCATGTCTTTGGCATCGATGCTCTCATAAGCCGCTTTTTCTTTATTATAGTAGGAAAAAGCAAGAGATGGGTCATAGGCACCTTCTAAAACAATTCTTCCCATTGACAGCTCTTTGCTGAGGTCCACATCAAACTGTGTAGCTGCTGCTGTAAATTCTTTTTCCGTATCGGCATCCACTGCCTGGAATTTTTGCGTCTGAACAGCTTCAAATTCGTTGATTCGTATCCAGTTTGAGGTATAGATCTCCAGCCGGACAGCTTGTGCCTGCACTGGTTTGCTCAATGTAAATTCACTAAATACCTTGGGATCCCCGCTGTTTGGACGAACCGTCGCACCGATTTCTGTCCATTTATCACCATCATAGTAGGAAGCACGGTAAGAATATTGTGCACGATCCGAAGTCATACCAAAATCAGGTACGGTTCCTGATCCGGGACTCGTTGCCTCACTGCTTTGGAGCGATACAACCCGAACGGTATCAATGGTTCTTGGCTGCTCGAATTCCATCGTCACAAGATGTCTGCTTGCATCCGAACTCGCCCCCACACTGGCTTCCATACCCTTTGTGATACGGTCGCCATCCGCAACGCTGGCTGGCACGGAAATAGTGCCGCCGCTATTCTTTTCACCACTTACTGTTACATTGTCTTCCATCGCCCAGTTCACATATGGCTTCACATCTATCTCGGCGATCTTAATATCATTACCTTCAAATACAAACCGCAGCTTCTGGCTCTTGATCGCTTTCTTTCCCTGAATAAAAATCTGGGTTCCCTTTGTTATCTCTGTTCCGGTATAGACAGTATTCCACTTGTCCCCCTCCTGTACCTGTACCTGATAACCGGTTACCCCGGTACCCACAAGGGCAAAACGGTCAAAGTAGTATTCATTGTCAAAATCCAGAACAATCCACCTTTCTGCATCGGAATCCTCTGGCATCCACGTGGTTTTGTTTTCGCCATCGTAAGCAAATACTGCACCATGTCCGGACTGTTCAGAAGAAGCTGACAGAAAAGCTGCCTGACTGCCCGTGCTGTCTTTGATCCCCGCCTTGATATATTCTATATCTGCGCTGCCGCTTTCAACCTTTAAGGTGACAATGCCCTGTCCAGGTGTCAAAGCCATGCCGCTTTCCATCCGGTAAATCGTATCTTCTTTGCCAATTTCCAGTGTACCGATCACTTTGTCGTTCCACAAAAGTTTTACCTGTGCACCTTGTTCCGATTTTGCGCTGAGACTGAACTGATACGTATTCTCGCCTGTCACAATGACCGGATAAGCATACTCTTTTCCTGCCTCTGCATGGAGAACCGCCTGTTCCGGTTCCTTACTTCCCTCGAAAGCTGCAGCATCCATCACTCCCGGTATAACAAAATGGTCATAGGGAAGTTCTGTCAACGCAGTTTTTTCACCGACATTCTTACCCACATAATAGCTCTCACCAGGGCCAAAATGTGAAGTCTTAACAGAGTCTTCGGAAACCACTAACTTTTGGAGCACAAAGGTGGGATCCACAGCATAAATCCGAATGGTATTGACGCCACTCGTCAGGTGTACATTACTTTCTGTCCGGCGGCCGTTCATCTTTACGTCTGTAGTCCATGTACCACTGTATGCTCCTGGTGAAAAATTGGAACTGTTAATGGTATTCACGACAGAAATGTCACTTCCATTGACGGATAAACCGTACCAGATGCTGACATCATTCCGGTCGATGTTGTTCGACGGCGCCGTATATGCCGTCAGTTTGTAATCCCCTTCTGCCGGAATCTGTACTTTATACTCCACATAGGGGGCATCTTCTGGTTTCCCTGCATAAGAAGAAGTACTCGGAAATGCCCGGAGGGCCTCTCCCATTTTCCCGTAATCCTCAATGGTCTTACACGCAGCCCCGTCTACGCCTGTTCCGCTGCCCGTAAACTGTCCGGCAAGCATCGACGCGTATCCATTCGCATACACATACGTCTTATCATCCAGGCCTGATGTTTCATATACTTTCGCATTCACTATAAGGGTAACGGTTTCATCTGCTCCTTCTAACGTCACCCTGCCACTCTTGTTCTCCGTCACCCTACTCCAGTCAACCGACACCTCCAGCATATCCTGGATCGTCACGCGACCGGAAGTTTTGGACACACGGATCCAGTCATCACTTGGCGTCGCTTGATAGGCAAAGGCCTGTCCTCCGCCGTTGGAAATCGTAACGGTATAGGACTCCTGATTGATATTTGTGAAATCATCCAGGCTGGCTTCCCCTTTTGTAACCGCTTTTTCCTGGTTCTGAAGGTTTACCAGCATCAAAGGAGTCTCCGGCGGCGTAAGCCATTTCGCCTGAGGATAGCTCCAGCCGGTAGAATTCCATGTAACAAAGCCGACATGGGGTGAGCTCATCATATTTTTCCACTTGTCGCCCACTCCCGGCATATCAGAATTGTAGGTATATTCCAGATCCTGATCCGTCTGAACCGCCTGCTCCAATAGTGAAGCATAAAGATTGGCAAGCATGCTTCCCTGATCGTAATAATATGTATTCAAACCGGCATAGATCTGTATTTTGGCCACAGTAGCAGAAGCCACCGCCGGGAAATACACCAGCTCAAAGTAGGCTGCCTGCAGCTTCTCAGGTATCACTTCCTTATATTGATCTGCTTTCTGGATCATGCCCTCAATTCTTCCGAGCATCTCCATGGCTTCGTTATAATTTGTCACATGATAGGTTCCGGAATTTAATGTCTCCGGCTTGCAGGAGCCATTCAGCCATGTATAGTCTTTCAGGATAGAATCTACATCTTCCACCTGCTCATCCTTCAACACTGAACCAAACTGCTGTTTTACCCACTGTCTTCTGTAGGTCTCTATCTTATTCAGACCGCCGGCTCCCCATGTGTCATAGTCATATGCCATGTCAAGGAAATAGGATATATTCATCTCCATCGGTTTGAGGTCGCCGACATTGACGATCCAGATATCATCGATGCCATGTTCATACGCCATCGTCATCTGCTCCCACACTTTGTTGAGTTCGACAGTATTCACCCACTCATAAGAGGTCGGACCACCGTGGTAATCGAAATGGTAATACATACCCCAGCCACCCTTACGATTGATTTCTTCTTCCGTCACCGGAAGGGTGCGCATATTGCCAAAGTTGTCATCGCACAGCATGATCGTTACGTCATCCAGCGCATTCCATTTTTTTAATCCTTCTGTCTCCTCATTTCCGTGCCAGAAATCTTCAACTTCTTTGTATACCGTGAGGACCTGCGGCGCATCGGACAGCGCATTCTCTTTCAGAATGTTTTTCTGCGTCGTGATAACATCCTTTAAAAGCTGTACATTTTCCGCAACGGTTCCACCGAGGGAGGAATCCGCTTCCCCTCTCATACCCAGTGTATACACATTTTCAAAGGCTTTGTTTCTCTTCACTCCGTCCTGCCAGAACTTTGTGATCGCCTCTCCATTCTCGTTGAAATCCCACGCATTGCTGCTGCCATAATCCTTATATATTCTCTGCCATTCCACACCGGCACGGCACAGTGGCTCATGATGGGACGTTCCCATTACGATTCCATACCGGTCTGCCAGCTCAGCATTGGCAATGGGAGCTTCCTTCCCGTCATCACTAAAGGAATTGGACCACATCGCCGGCCAGAGATAGTTCCCTTTGCAGCGCAGGATCAGCTCATATACATGCTTGTAAAACTCTTCATTATAATCACCAAACTTATCTTTTACCCATCCAGTCAGGGATGGCGCTTCATCGTTCAGAAATATACCACGGTATTTTACCGATGGTTCTTTTGAGGTAACGGTGAGGTCTTTGTCCTCCAGCACAATCTCCTTTTTCGTATCCGGAAGGGCATCACCCCAGTACACCCATGGAGATACACCCATCATTTCGGAGATATGATACAGACCATAGATCGCGCCTCTCTTGTCACTTCCTATAACAACAATGGCTTTTCCCACTTGATCCGTCGGATTCTCTATTACCTGAATTTTATAGGTTTCCCATTTTCCCTTTATATCTGAAACTTCCACCCTATTTTTCTCGATCAACGAGTCAATGACATCGTTATTGCCGATGGACCCGACTATAATAGCCGAACCCTTTAAATCTGACTGCTTTGTCAGAATATTGGAAGAGGCTCCCGCCTCTGATACCAGTGCCATATCCCCGGCAAAGGATTCTGCCACAAGGCTCATGCCATCATAATCGCTGCCGCTTTCATCGATATACACCGACACCGCCTGATTTTCCGTTGACAACAAAAATTTATCCATATACGGCTGGTCCTGAATCGGACTCGAGGAAGGCTTTGCCGTAGGCGCCGTCGAAGGCGTCCCTGTTCCCGGATCACTGGTTGGCTCTACATCTGCAGATTTCTTTTGTACTTTTATATTACATACTGCTTTTGCCCCTCTGCCATCCTGGGCGTAGGCTGTAATCTTTGCCGTTCCCTCCTTCTTTGCTGTAACGATTCCTTTCTGGCTGACCGTGGCTACTGACTTTTCCGAAGAGCTGTAGGTCACTTTTTTGACCGTTGC
Source organism: Eubacteriaceae bacterium (assembly GCA_910575665.1). GTDB lineage: Bacteria > Bacillota > Clostridia > Lachnospirales > Lachnospiraceae > Eubacterium_F. The sequence continues at coordinate 8,493 of CAJTFB010000038.1, read as the reverse complement.
TTTCTTCGGTGAGATCGTCGCTTTCAGTATCAGTCTGCCTCCCGGCGCCAATACGGCTGACTTTTGATTCAACGATACTTTCTTTGCCTTCGTAAGTTTCTTATGTACGGTCACCTTTAATTTTACCGTCTTTTTGGGTTTCGTCTTACTCTGGATCGTGATGGTCGCCTTGCCGGCCTTTTTCGCTTTCAGCACCCCATTTTTGCCGACATTAACCACCGATTTTTTCCCAGAGGTGATCTTTACCTTTTTCTTAAGATTCTTTGGTGTCACTTTCCAGTTAAGCTTGTACTTCTCACCCTTTTGCAACGCCAGCGTTTGAACCGCTGGTTTGGTAAGCTGAATTGTTTTTATTGTTTTCTTTCCAGCTGCCGACACAAAATCTGCGGCGCCAAAGGTTGTGAAAAACAGTGCCGCCACCAATGCTGCGACCACGGATCTGTTCAATCCACTATACCATTTTTGCTGCATAAATACCCACTCCTTTCTCCGGTGTTGTTTCAGGCAAAATACGCCTTTATCCATATTTGTTTGATAGATTTATTATACCTGGATGGATTATGAAAGAACATTGCAAATTTAAAAGAAATGATTACGTTTAACATATATTTAATTTGCTTTTTTGGTAACTATATGTTATAAACAATATATTCAAAAGATTTAGAAATGGGGAATTCGTATGAGATATATTTTCAGAGAAACGGAACACCCGACAGCGATCGATTATTATTGTGAGGCGACACAGACAACGCAGGATCATTTTCCAAGGATTCCTGCCCATACCCACAACTATTATGAAGTTTATATCTTTCTTAATGGTTTTGTTAAGATTGCCATTGAAGACCAGATCTATAAGGTAAAATATGGTGATATTATGCTGATCCCTCCCTATACGATTCATCAGCTGCTTCCCGCCTCCGACAATACAAAATTTGAATACCGGCGTATTTATATGTATATTACAGAGCCGTGTTTATCCTCATTTGACTTCAATGGACAGTCTCTTCTCCCTCCCATCCAGCAGGCGGCACAGGACAAACGCTATTTATTTCATATACCAAAAGAAGATTTTGAACAGATCTATCAGGCGATGTATCTCTTGTTCCGGAGTAAGAAAACAGATTATTATGGCAAAGAAATGCTGAACCGGTCACGGATCATTCAGATCATCACGCTGTTAAATAAAAATATCCAGATGAATACGGAATCCCATGATATGACACACATCACCCCTGCGATTGATGACGTCTTTACTTATATCAATCATCATTATCAGGAACCTCTATCACTGGATTTTCTGGCAAAACACTTTTTCCTGAATAAATACACGCTGTCAAAGCTGTTCAAAGAACAGCTGCAGCTGACAGTTCATGAATATATTACGTTGAAACGGATCAGTACGGCAAAGCTTCTGATCAAAGAGGGAACCCCTCCCTCAAAAGTCCACCTGGAAGTGGGGTATTCTAACTATTCCACGTTTTTCCGGGCGTTTAAAAAATTGGAGAACAGTTCCCCGGAACAGTTTCTTGCCCAGTTAAAAAATGAGCTGCCCCAATAATAAAGGGACAGCTCGTTTAATTTTTAATCTAATATAGCGGCACAATCAAGTTAGTTTACTGCGCGAATTTCCCCTCTCCGACCCCTTCCACTCAGCGTCCACCGGCGGATTCTCCTCTCCTTTGCTGAGATAGATCCGGTCGATCTGCATACGGGGATCCCCCGCAAAGATAGAGAAAATATGCTCCCCCTCCTCAAATGTGATGTCCCCTGTAAGACACCAGAAATATATAAGTGCGGTAGAATAATTGTACAGCTGTCCATCCCGGAATTGTGCACTGAGCGGCTGCACCTTACCGTCCACTGCAAAATAACACGTATCTGACATATGATTCTCATACAGCATAAGCAGCCAGATATGATAATTCCCTTCGTCAGATATGTGGATGCGATAATGCATTCCCGGAGCCTCCGCCGCATGTTCCCAGGCAGTGCCCCTTTCAAACACCTGCATTGCCAGCCCGGTTCCCCCATCGGTTTCCGCTCGCACATGGGTCCAGTATATCCTGCCGGTCTTATCCGGCGTAAGATAGGCATCCTCTGAATTTTCAAGGGCATACTCCGCTTCCAGGGCAAGCTGGCCATTCTTTTCGTGAAACATGCCTGCTCCGAACAGTCTGGTGATATCTGTTATCTGGTTCTCTGAATAGTATGCCTCGTATGTTCTGCTGCCCAGTGCGTTCTTTTGAACCCGGTCATTTTTCATATAGATTCGGTTGTATTTCCAAAATTCCTTGTCGGCATACACCACTTCAGGAAGAATATGGTTATCCTCTGCCATATACATTTCCTTTTGAAGTGCATCCAACGCCTCCCATGAAACCTTTGGTTCATCGAAGGGATTGTGTACGTCGGAAAACCCAAAATATGTCTTCCTTCTCTTCTCCGTATAGATCACAAGTTTATGGATCGAAACATAATTGTCAATCCTATATAACTGTAGTGTATGCTCTCCCTGGCTCAGCCACGGCAGTAATAGGCTGATATCTTCCCCATTGTTAAGCACACTCTCCTTCCAGCCTCCCCTCCATTCATCAGTAGCCTGGGATTCTACCACAACAGGTTCTTTTCGATCGATACCTATGGCAAACCGAATCCTGCCCCGGGAGTTAAGTGTTAGAAATCTGGTTATAACAAGCTCGAATTCGCCCTCACTTTTTAATGTAAAGGAATATTCAAGACATGGATTCTTCATAATTTCACTGGTATCCTCAAAATCTGATACCACATTTCCTCGGTCATAAGCCATCATAACATTGCCATACCCCCGCCCGATTCCCCGGATCTGAAGCCATTCGCCACCACCCGATTCCTTTACAATGGCATTGTAATTGTCTGCATACAGGCACACCCCGCCGTCGGATTCCAGTACGCCATGATCTGTCCTTTCACATCCCTTCGCGACGGGCAGCCTTTCCTCCACATGAACGTCTACTTTCAAAGTTTGGTTGTGATTTTGGTCCAATATATTTAAAACAGCGGATAATCCAGCATACGTCTCCCTATCCGCTGCCGTCACATATATCCTCTTTTCCGTCGTTATAACGCCGGAAGTCTCCGATATCCTCAGCCAGTCTGGCACCCCACTTATCTCATAGGATATATCTTCACATCCCTGGTTCCCTAACTCGATCCACTTCTTGTCAACTCCGCCCTGGGAAAATGTGATGCACCCGCCATCCAGGGACTCGCTCCCATCCCACAAAGTGATCTTAAGTCCTCCCTTTTTCCTCCTGATCGAGGGCTTGCAGGCCGGATAAAAACATATCCCCGGAGGTGGAAAGGAATCTGGTGTCAGGATTCTGTCCCATTTTCCACCGCACATATAGCGGTTATAATATCTAAGCATATTGCGCAGGTACTGCATCATTGTATGTGAATACTCCGTATAACAGTCTGCCGCCCGGTCATTGCCCTTCTCATATGAAAGAATACTCCTGTCTGCATAATAAAACCCATGATTTACATAATAAGACGCATGTACCTTGAATAAGAACAGCTGGAAAAAGGCCTCCCTTTCACAATCCGGCAGCTGGTCATATATGGCATTGGCACGCTCAAAGATAGACTCCAGCCTGCAGACTCTCTCCCCTGCCTCATCGCCATAGCCGGACTGGGCAAACAATAGGGAGTCCATGTGCTCAATCTTCCTTGCATTCGTAAGCTGTGCAAACTCTTCATACAACGCAGCAAGCTCCTCCCCATATCCACCGGAAAAATATCGATCAAACCATGCCGCTGTATATGCATGAATATCCTTTGTGACCTGGGCATCCCTTCCCGCCTCCCAGGCGTAATCCAAAAACGTCTCCATCTCCATCTCCAGCGGTTTGAGCGCTCCCACATTGAGAACCCACATCTTTCGAATTCCCTCATGATACGCCTTATTCAGTTCACTGGTCATCTGGGCCAGGGGAATCGAATTAAAAAACAAGTAGCTCATATCCGGCGCCGCCCAGTATGACACATGATAATATAATCCATGCCCTCCGCTTCGTTCTCTCTCCGCGGCATTCGGGTATCTCCTCACATGGCCAAAATTATCATTCACCCATATAAGCGTCACGTCATCCGGCACCTGGAGTCCCTTATCGTACAGATCAAGAACTTCTTTGTATGGAATAAATGACTGAAGCGCCTCCCCCGGTGAATTCAGCCCCAGCTCTTCCCGCAACATATCCCTCTGATCCTTCATAATCTTTTCCAGCAGCCGGACCCTGGCTTCCTCTTTTTCCTGATCGGTGGCTGTTTTGTCATCATCGATCGCCTTTGTAGAAAAACCGTAGTCGTGGACCCCCCTCATACCGATGGTATAGCAAACCTCATAATCCCTGTTCATCTGTATGCTCTCTCGCCAGTATTGCTGTATCACATCTCTGTTTTTCCCTGGAATCGAATAATCATAGTAGATGACTTCCTTATTTTCTTCGGCAGCGCCATCTGCCGCTAATTTGTTTGAATGAACGGCATTGTAATCACTGACATATCCCTTTTCTCTAAGCCAGGGATTCCATTCATTCTGATTGCTTCGCATCAGCATATCGCAGTGGGAGGTCCCCACAATGATTCCCATCTCACTGGCAAGTCTCGCATTTTCTGGATTCTCCTGAAAATAGTTCACATGCATCGCCGGCCAGATATAATTCCCCTTTAACCGCAGGATCAGCTCATATATCTTTCTGTAAAGCTCTGGCCCAATCGTCCCATCCTTTGTATGTATTGCCGCCCACTCCTCCAGCTCCTCTTCATCATTCAGGAAAATGCCCCGGTATGGCACAGAGGGATAATCTGCTGCATAATAGTCATCTGGAATCATAAATTCCTTTTTTCTTACTGGTACATCTGCAAAATAGTACCACGGAGATACACCGATATACTTTGAAAGTTCATAAATTCCAAATATCGTCCCCCGTCTGTCCGCGCCGCATATGTACACGGTTCCATTGTGCTTTTTAACGACATACCCCTCCCATTTTTCCAGCGTCTTTTCACCATCCAGCCATTCATATATGTCCTTGGTTGCAATCAGTATTTCACAATTCCCAGCATTCTTCTTCAGCGAATCATCATCGCCAAGAAGTACCAGATTCACCTGGCAGTCTGTTACGTTGCAGATATCTTTCTTTAAAGCCATTACCGCATATATAACAGCGGCATATTCCTCCTTAAAATAACCAATATTAATACTCTGTTTTTTGCACATACTGTGTACCTCCAAATTGATTTTAGTTGTCTAATATGATAGAATAAGTTCTACAAACTTATTCGCGAGTAATTTGTAAATTATATTTGTAAATTATAAATGAAAAGGTGATAATATGGATACATTTGACCACCCTCATTATTATGAAGAAATTCAAGACGATATCCTTCTGGCTTTTCGAAGCGGCACGCATTACCACAATACCTACCATAAGCATAACGGATATGAGATCTATATTTTTCTATGTGGTAATGTAAACCTTCATATAGAACATTCGAGTGTTCATTTGAAACGGGGAAATATTGCAATTATTAACCCCACGGAATACCATCTGGCGGTCAGCCTTGATGATTCCCTGTATGAACGCATCACCCTGAATGTATCTCCTGCATTACTGCGCAGCCTGTCCACCCATGTAACGAATTTTAACCGCTTTTTTGACACCAGGCAATGCGGCGTCAATAATGTGATTTTTCTGCCAGAAGATACCCTTAACGAACTGATCACTCTTCTCCAGAATCTAAATGACGCCATCCACTCCCACCAATTTGGAAGCGACGTTCTTCAAAGAGCATATCTGGCGCAGATTTTATATACCATATGTAATAATTACATCGTTTACAAGGAGATCTCGGTCAATATCATGCCGTCCCTCGTCTCCAATACAATTCAATATGTGGAGCAGCATATCACCGAAAACATCTCCCTTAGCGAAATCGGAAAGGCCCTTAATTTTAATCAAAATTACATTAGCCGCTTATTTAAACAAAATACTGGTATTTCATTAAAACAATATATCCTGGAGAAAAAGATCACCTATGCACAGTCCCTGCTATCACAGGGGTATTCTGTGACAGATACCTGTTATAAATCCGGTTTTGTGGACTACTCAAACTTTATCCGTACATTTAAACAGTACACAGGAGAAACACCGGGGGCTTTTAAGAAACATACTCTTAAAGAACGATTACTATCATTTTAACATCTAATTTTGCATATAACATTGCAGCTTTAAGAAAAAAGCTTGCATTTTGATACTTTCCGTGAGAAAACCACACTAGAAGTTTGTAGTAAAAAAGCGCCAAAAGGATATTTCCGATATTGACCAGAAAATCATTTCCATGTATGCAAAGGGCATGACCACACGCCAGATATCGGAAACATTAGACGATATCTATGGTTTTGAAGCATCCGAAGGATTCATTTCTGATGCGACAGTCAAAATCATGCCGCAGATTGAAGACTGGCAGAACCGCCCTCTTTCAGAGGTTTATCCAGTGTTTTACATAGATGCCATCCAGAGAAAGCCCTTTCTTGAGCTTGCTTCAATTCATGGCGTGTCCATGATTTTTTTAAATAGTTTTTAATGAAAAAAATAACACAATATTTAGCTTGATCTCTATAAATAGCTTGTAAATATTGATATAAATTTTTTCCCCAGAGGCCACTTGTTTCAAAATAATCATAAAAAACTCTAATATGTTGATTTCTTAGTATTTTAGCAATTCTTTCAACATAAAAGCGAAATAGCGAGTACATTTTACCTGTTGTTATGGATATAGATTTAAACAATATTCCTGGCATGAATACAACTACCGGATATTTAGACTATAACAATTATTCTCCAGAGGAAATTGCAATTATAGAGAAAATAAAATCAATCTCATAATTTAGTAGAAAGCGATTATTTAAAAATTAAATATATTGCTTAAGGAAATTTAAAACACATCTAAAACTATCTTGCTTAGTAGCAGTATTGCCTGATAGTTTTATTAGAATTCATCATTGCATTATAGTCAATATTGATTACATACAATTTGTTCGTTCAGAATATGTGACATTAACAAATGGTAAACTATTACCCATAAGCCGATCATATAGAAAAAGGAAACTTATACTATGTTGATAAAGTAGGAGGTAAAATTATAGTACGGCAATATGAATTTATATTCTCTGCCCTTTCTTTCATGTAAAAAGGGCATTTCTGATATTTACTACTCTATCAGAAATGCCCTTTTGTTGTTTACGCAGATTTATTTATTAGTAATTGTTCCTTACTAACGCATAGATTCTTCCTGCTTTTTGATCATCTGACGAACCATCTCGCCACCGATACTTCCAGCCTCTCTGGATGTGAGGTCACCGTTGTAACCTTCTTTCAGGTTTACTCCAAGCTCGGATGCAACCTCCATTTTGAATCTGTCCATAGCGTCTTTAGCCTGTGGTACTTCCATTCTGTTGCTAGATTTACTCATGATCATTCACCTCCGTATATTTTAGTATTTATCTTGAGAGATAACGGAATGTCTTTTTTTATGAAACATTCCGTTACCGAAACATTTCATGTTTAAGCCACTCGGTTATCTGATACTATTGTACCCACGAAGTTTTTTTTAATTCTGGAAGTTTTTTCTATGAAAGTAAAGCCTAGCGGACGAGGATGCGTCATGTTTACATGACAGCAGCCTCGGACATTTGGCGCACCGACGGAATGAGCAAGGAAGGCGTATGCCTGGATTGCGAATTCCGGCGGCGGTTGCGGGAGTGCGTCAGCACGGAGCAACCGGCTTTCATAGATTGGCGTGACAGCTACTGTCTTTCCTCCAGATCCATTTGAATTTTTTCAAGATAATGAACAAAGGTTCCAGAGTATGTAGATATTTCATAAGCAGGGTTCAGCTCATCAAATACAAAGCTTTTTTTTCCTCCTGTTTCCATCCGTTCCCAGAAGGTTTTTAAATATGTAAAAGGAAGATAGGTAAAACAGTCCCGGTTTTTAAAATAAATAAGTAAAAAAGCGACACCCTCCTGTACCTCAAATTCCTCCATAAACTTCATCTGGTGCTCATGGATATTGGCAAGGGGAAAGCGGTCTTCCGCACACTCTTTGGCATCAAAGCAAACTGGTATTCCCTGCACGACGCCAATATAATCCACTGTACTTTTTTGTTCAAAATATGCCAGCGTAATATGCCTTGTGCTCTGGTCAATATGAATGGGTTTGATTGGAGTTGGCACTTTCTGGATCAGCGCCAGCTTTTGATTCCTGTATTTTTCATTTGTGAGGTTGATGAGTTCTTCTAAAAAGGATCCCCGCAAACCTCTGGAATTCCATGTTGACATAATTACCTTCTTTCGCCGCGGCTCCGCAGCTGCTTCGTCTATTCATACACTATGGAAGAGCGCTGCCGCCGCATGCGGCGGCAGCGCTCTTCCATAGTGTACTCATGTCG
>CAJTFB010000037.1 GCA_910575665.1 Eubacteriaceae bacterium | reverse complement strand
TATTTGAAGGAGGCTGCATAAAAACTCTGCCAGTCCTTTTTTGTGACTGGCAGGCTGAAATTTTTATTTTTTTAATTGTCTACTTGACAGGGAGCGGTTCATACCAATCGGCTATGTAAAATCCTCAATATTCAGTTGTTGACCTTTGCTGCAAGCAGCTCCCGTATATCGTCCGTGTCCCACTTATCAGGGAACAGCACTGCCATTATCTGAAAAGCGTCATACAGTCCTGCGATATATGCGTGGGTAGCATACTCAGTATCTTGCTTGTCCCGGCACTCAAGCAGGCGGTTACAGATTCTCCGTTGTTCCTTGGTTAAGTCCAACTGGAGATAGTTCATTTCCGCAATCCCCTCATTATCAGAGTCCTCCTGATAGGTTGCGTCTGCTTCCAACAACGGAGTAATCGTCTTTTCCCTCAGTGTTTCCACAGCTACCTTGAACAGTTCTTTAAATTCTACGCCATCCATCATACCCTCCCGCAATCGTGTTGTACTTTGAGTCTTTTCAGCGGTGCGCCCGTAACCTTAAAAATCAGTTCGTCAACGCAGTCCGCATATCTGCCTTGCGCAAGGAGCTGATTTTTCAGTTCCACAAGGCTATGTAGCAGGATTGTCCTTTCTTGGCTATCCAGATAAATATGGAATTTTTGTTCTCTCATACGAGCCACCTCCGTTTCTTCACTTTCATTATATGTAGGAACGGTGAGCAGCTCAAATGTGCAATCTTGGCAAAAAAATAAGCGTATCACTATCTCTAATGATACGCTTATCTTCATTTAGTTTCTATTCAAGGTCTATCAACGCTGTAATGGTTGTTTCCCTCCATTGATTTTTACGAACATACTGCCCGTTAGCCTTTCGATAGGCTGCCGCCTGCTCAAAAGATAGCGGTAAATCAAAGGAAAGATTAAGCCTCCCTACTTTTGATAGCCGCCTGTGCTGCCGCTAATCTTGCAATTGGCACACGGAACGGTGAACAGGATACATAGTCAAGACCGATCTTATTGCAGAACTCTACAGAAGATGGATCTCCACCGTGCTCACCACAGATACCACAGTGAAGGGCACTGTTTACAGGTTTGCCGAGCTTCAGGGAAGTCTCCATAAGCTTTCCTACACCAGTCTGGTCAAGTTTTGCAAATGGGTCGTTCTCAAAGATCTTAGCATCGTAATAAGCATCCAGGAATTTACCAGCGTCATCACGGGAGAACCCGAATGTCATCTGGGTCAAATCATTGGTACCGAAGCAGAAGAAGTCAGCCTCTTTTGCGATCTCATCAGCAGTAAGTGCAGCACGAGGAATCTCGATCATGGTACCCACTTCATATTTCAGATCACTTCCAGCTGCTGCGATCTCAGCATCAGCGGTCTCAACAACAAATTTCTTAACATATTTAAGCTCTTTTACATCGCCGATCAATGGGATCATGATCTCCGGTTTTACAGTCCAGTCTGCGTGTGCTTTCTGAACGTTGATCGCTGCACGGATCACAGCTTTTGTCTGCATCTTAGCGATCTCCGGATAGGTTACAGCCAGACGGCATCCACGATGTCCCATCATTGGGTTGAACTCATGCAGGGAAGCGATAATCGCTTTGATATCCTCTACAGATTTGCCCTGAGCATCAGCCAGTTTCTTGATATCTGCTTCCTCAGTCGGTACGAACTCATGAAGAGGTGGATCCAGGAAACGAATGGTAACCGGATTTCCTTCAAGAGCCTCGTAGAGAGCCTCAAAGTCGCTCTGCTGATAAGGAAGAATCTTGTCAAGTGCAGCTTCTCTCTCCTCTACGGTATCTGCACAGATCATCTCACGGAATGCAGCAATTCTGTCTTCCTCAAAGAACATATGCTCTGTACGGCAAAGTCCGATACCCTCTGCACCGAGTTCACGTGCTTTCTTTGCATCAGCAGGTGTGTCTGCATTGGTACGTACTTTCATAGTACGATATTTGTCAGCCCACTCCATGATGCGGCCAAACTCACCAGCGATGGTAGCATCTACCGTTGGGATAATGCCATCATAAATGTTTCCAGTAGAACCATCGATGGAGATGGAATCTCCCTCTTTGAACTCTTTGCCATTCAAAGTAAATTTCTTGTTTGCCTCGTCCATGTTGATGTCACCACAACCGGATACACAGCATGTACCCATACCACGTGCAACAACAGCTGCATGGCTTGTCATACCACCACGAACGGTCAGGATACCCTGGGAAGCTTTCATACCAGTGATATCTTCTGGAGAAGTCTCAAGACGAACCAGAACAACTTTTTCACCGCGGGCATTCCACTCTACAGCATCCTCAGCAGTAAATACAACTTTACCACAAGCAGCTCCCGGAGAAGCACCAAGTGCTTTTGCCATCGGTGTAGCAGCTTTCAATGCAGCGGCATCGAACTGTGGGTGAAGGAGAGTATCCAGATTACGAGGATCAATCATTACAACTGCCTCTTCTTCGGTTCTCATACCCTCATCAACAAGGTCGCAGGCAATTTTAAGAGCAGCCTGAGCAGTTCTCTTACCATTACGGGTCTGCAGCATGTAGAGTTTCTTATTTTCAACAGTAAACTCCATATCCTGCATATCTCTGTAGTGATTCTCCAGAGTGGAGCAAACCTCTTTAAACTGAGCAAATGCCTCTGGGAATTCCTGCTCCATCTGAGCGATCGGCATCGGTGTACGAACACCGGCAACCACATCCTCACCCTGGGCATTCTTCAGGAACTCACCCATAAGTTTCTTCTCGCCGGTAGCTGGATCACGGGTAAAGGCAACACCTGTACCACAATCGTCACCCATATTACCGAATGCCATGGACTGTACGTTTACAGCAGTACCCCAGGAGTAAGGGATATCATTGTCACGACGGTATACATTCGCACGAGGGTTGTCCCAGGAACGGAATACGGCTTTGATCGCACCCATCAGCTGCTCTTTCGGATCATCCGGGAAGTCTGCACCGATTTTCTCTTTATATTCAGCTTTGAACTGATTTGCCAGTTCCTTCAGGTCATCTGCTGTCAATTCAACGTCCTGCTGTACTCCACGGTCTTCTTTCATTTTGTCGATGAGCTCTTCAAAATATTTCTTTCCAACTTCCATAACAACGTCGGAGTACATCTGGATAAATCTTCTGTAGCAGTCCCAAGCCCAGCGTGGGTTGTTAGACTTTTCAGCAATTACGTTTACTACTGTCTCGTTCAGTCCAAGGTTCAGGATCGTGTCCATCATACCTGGCATGGAAGCACGTGCTCCGGAACGAACGGATACAAGAAGCGGATTCTCTTTATCTCCAAATTTCTTTCCAGTAATCTCTTCCATCTTAACGATGTATTCGTTGATCTGTCCCTGGATCTCATCGTTAATCTCACGGTCATCTTCATAGTACTGTGTACATGCTTCTGTTGTAATCGTAAATCCCTGTGGTACTGGAAGACCAAGGCTGGTCATCTCAGCAAGGTTTGCACCTTTTCCGCCGAGGAGTTCACGCATGTCTGCGTTACCTTCACTGAACAAATAAACCCATTTGTTTGCCATGTCTATAAATTCCTCCTAAATTTAATAATAGTATAATGATTTGACTTTCAAAATAACATTTGACTAGTCGCTGTGAATATTATAACACAAGTTCCCCCCAAAGATAAAGCATTTTTTTCCCATAAACCCTTTTTTTAGCGGATTTCGCAAAAACTTCTAGTTTTTCTACTAAATTTTTATAATATCTGTTGCAATTCATCGTGGTAAAGAGGTCGGAACTCACCGGGCGCCAGGTGGTCATCCAATTGAATTCCCCCTATGGACACCCGTTTCAGATAAACGACATAACATCCTGCCGCTTTCAGCATTCTCTTTACTTGATGTTTGCGCCCCTCATAAATCGTGAGATGGCCTGAAAACACTGGCTGATCCTTTCTGTTTCCGGGTTTTATCCCTCTGGCAAGATCCTGTATATCCCCAAGAACCGCTGTCTTTCCCAAAACCAGACGGGAAACACCTGCTCTGCCGCCCCTCAGCTCGATCCCTTGTTCCAGCCGCCGGTGCTCTTCTTCCGAGAGCTCACCCAGCGCCCAGAAAAAATAAGTCTTTTCCACATGATTCTCCGGGTTCATAAGCTTCTGGTTCCAACGGCCGTCGTTTGTAATAAGAAGAAGTCCTTCTGTATCCTTATCCAGCCGCCCTACCGGATGAAGCCCTGGCACATCCGCACCGCGAAAATATTCCATCACCGTCCGGTGCCTGTCGTCCCTCACTGCCGTGATACAACCCGCCGGTTTGTGAAACATATAATACACATAAGAATCGGTTTTCCTCTCCATCCCATCTCCTTCTCCACTCTGTCAGCCCAGCAGTTCCAACCCCGAGCGTCACATTCCGCGAAACCGCTTGGAGTCGCAGGCGCGCCCGAATACCCTGTGGGCAGGCTTGCTGGATTTCTCACTTTCCCTTTGCGTATATTTGAGAAGCCCCAAAAACAACTTTTGCTTTCGAGGCTTCTGTTATTATGTTCCCTGTTCACTGTTATGATTACTTATAATTTACGATCTTGCCGAAATCTGCTTTGAGGGATGCCCCTCCCACAAGACCACCGTCGATATCCGGCTTAGAAAACAACTCAGCTGCATTTCCTGCATTGACTGATCCACCGTACTGAATACGGATCTCTTCTGCTGTGGCACTGTCGTAAACCTCGGCGATACAGTCGCGGATCGCCTTACATACCTCCTCTGCCTGGTCAGAAGTTGCTGTCTCGCCTGTACCGATGGCCCAGATCGGCTCATAAGCGATCACCGCTTTCTTTGCCTGATCGGAAGTCACATTCTGGAATGCGATCTTGATCTGCATACGAATCCAGTCAATGTAGATTCCCTGTTTTCTCTGTGTCAGGGACTCCCCGCAGCAGATGATCGGTGTGATGCCGTGTTCAAATGCCTTCAGAACCTTCTTGTTTACCGTTTCATCGGTCTCCGCAAAGTACTCACGTCTCTCAGAGTGTCCGATCACCACATATTTCACTCCCGCATCGGTAAGCATATTGGGAGCGATCTCGCCGGTATAGGCTCCACTCTCCTCATAGTACATATTCTCTGCACCGATCTGAATATTGCTTCCCTTTGCCGCTTCCACACAAGGGATGATATCGATGGCCGGTACACAGAATACCACATCTGCTTCCTCATTTGCCACAAGAGGTTTTAATTCATTTACCAGTGCAACGGCTTCACTCGGTGTTTTGTTCATCTTCCAGTTGCCGGCAATAATTTTCTTTCTAGCCATAATTTATTTTCTTCCTCCTTTACGGATCATTAATCTATTCAAGCAGATAAACAGATTCCTATTTGTCGTCAGCAGCCGCCACACCCGGAAGCTCTTTTCCTTCCAGGAACTCAAGAGAAGCACCGCCACCGGTAGAAATATGTGTCATCTTGTCGCCAAATCCCAGCTGGTTTACCGCTGCCGCACTGTCGCCGCCGCCGATAATTGTAGTAGCGCCTTCCAGTTTTGCCATTGCCTCTGCCACTGCGATGGTTCCTTTGGCAAAATTCGGCATCTCAAAGCATCCCATTGGTCCATTCCACACAACAGTCTTTGCTCCAGCCACTGCCTCTGCAAAAAGCTCTGAGGTCTTTGGTCCGATATCAAGTCCTTCCATATCTGCCGGAATCTCACCGCGTCCAACGATCTTAGAATTCGCATCATTGGAAAAATCATCTGCTACCACGGTATCGATAGGGATCAGAAGCTTAACACCTTTCTCCTCCGCCTTCTTTTCCATATCCAGGGCATACTGCTTGTAATCCTCTTCCAGAAGAGATTTTCCAACTTCTTCTCCGTGGGCAGCCATAAAGGTATATGCCATACCGCCGCCGATAATCAGCGTATCCACTTTGTCAAGCAGGTTGTTGATAACCGAGATCTTGGAGGAAACTTTTGCCCCACCGAGGATAGCTACAAATGGTCTCTCTGGATTGTTCACTGCATTTCCGAGGAAATCGATCTCTTTCTGCATCAGATATCCAACCACTGCCGTATCCACAAAATTTGTCACACCTACATTGGAGCAGTGTGCCCTGTGGGCTGTACCAAATGCATCGTTTACAAATACATCTGCCAGAGAAGCCAGGTCTTTGGAAAATGCCTCTTCGTTCTTTGTCTCCTCTGCACGGTAACGAGTATTTTCAAGAAGAACTACTTCTCCGTCTTTCATAGCTTCTACCGCTGCCTTTGCGTTGTCACCAACTACATTGGCATCCGCTGCAAATTTGACTTCCTGTCCCAGAAGTTCGGAAAGACGTTTTGCTACTGGTGCAAGAGACAGCTCTGGCTTTGGCTCTCCTTTTGGCTTTCCGAGATGGGAGCAAAGAATGACTTTGCCGCCGTCTGCAATTAATTTTTTGATTGTAGGAAGTGCTGCCACAAGACGGTTTTCATCTGTGATCTTACCATCCTGCAGAGGTACGTTGAAATCACAGCGAACCAGTACCTTCTGGCCTTTTACATTAATATCATCTACTGACTTTTTGTTTAACATGGAATGAATCTCCTTTCAAAAATAATTCCTGTTTCAGTCTGAAACCTGAGTCTGATTGAAAACGGGCCCGGTCCTTTCAGACCGGACCCGTTTGGGTTTCACATTTATATTCGCCGAAGTATCGATCATCGGCGGACAATCTTCCGTATATTAAGCCAACTCGCTGAAATATTTGATTGTCCTTACCATCTGGCTTGTGTAAGAGTTCTCATTGTCATACCAGGAAACAACCTGAACCTGTGTATTTCCATCATCCATAGGAGATACCATAGTCTGAGTTGCGTCGAAGATAGAACCTGCGGTAGCACCAATGATATCGGAAGATACGATCTCATCCTCATTGTAAGCATAGGACTCTGTAGCGGATGCTTTCATCTTAGCGTTAATCTCATCAACAGTAACTTTTCCTTCTACAACTGCTACGAGGATCGTAGTAGAACCTGTAGGACATGGTACACGCTGTGCAGAACCGATAAGTTTACCATTCAGTTCTGGAATAACAAGACCGATCGCTTTAGCAGCACCTGTGCTGTTAGGAACGATATTAACTGCTGCAGCACGGGATCTTCTGAGGTCACCCTTTCTCTGAGGACCATCCAGAGTCATCTGGTCTCCTGTGTAAGAGTGAATTGTGCTCATGATACCAGATTTAACCGGTGCCAGCTCATTCAATGCCTTAGCCATAGGTGCCAGGCAGTTTGTTGTACAGGACGCTGCTGAAATAACAGTATCCTCTGGCTTCAGTGTCTCATGGTTTACATTGTATACGATGGTAGGAAGATCATTTCCTGCTGGTGCGGAGATAACTACTTTACGAGCACCTGCTGTGATATGAGCGGAAGCCTTGTCCTTGGATGTATAGAAACCTGTACACTCAAGTACAACATCAACTTTCAGGTCGCCCCATGGAAGTTTCGCTGCATCTGCCTCTGCGTAAATTTTGATCTCTTTTCCGTCTACAATAATAGAATCATCTGTTGCAGAAACTTTATCAGCAAGAGCATATTTACCCTGAGCTGAATCATATTTCAACAAGTGAGCAAGCATCTTAGGGCTTGTCAAATCATTGATCGCTACTACTTCATAACCTTCTGCTCCAAACATCTGTCTGAATGCAAGACGTCCGATACGTCCGAATCCGTTAATCGCTACTTTTACTGCCATTTGTCGATTCCTCCTAATAATATACTTGATTTCTGTTTGTTAAAATTTATACAAACTCTCTGTTTCCTATTCTAACCAATAACAAAGCAAATTTCAAGGGGTAATATCGTTTTTTTTTAAATTTCTGATGTTATATGAAAAAACCAAGCCGGAGAAAACACCTCTCCGAAAAGAAATGTCTTCGCCGGCTGAAAAATCAGACAAATTCTATGACAAGCCATTGTTCAGGTCTAATGGTTTTTGACCCTGGCAGATGCTGCGGATTGCTTCGTTGTTTCACATCCTGTTATACAGATCTTCGTATTTTCTGGCGGAATTGGCCCAGGAAAAATCCATCGCCATACCGCGGTCAATGATCTTGTTCCAGTCGCGTCTCTTATCGTAATAGATATATTTGGCGTAACGGATCGTGTTGAGCATCTCATGAGCATTATAGTTGGCAAAGGAAAAACCGGTTCCCTTGCTCTCGTACTCATTGTAAGGCTCCACCGTATCCTTCAGTCCGCCTGTCTCCCGGACGATAGGTACCGTTCCATAGCGGAGGCTCATCAGCTGGCTGAGCCCACAGGGTTCAAACAGAGATGGCATCAGGAAGGCATCGCAGGAAGCATATATTTTGTGGGAGCGCTCATTGGAATAAAATATATTAGCCGACACCCGCTCTGGATATTTCCATGCAAAATGCCGGAAAAGGTGTTCATATTTTTCTTCTCCGGTTCCCAGAACCACAAGCTGGGTATCCTCCGCACAGATCTCCTCGATCACATAGTCAATAAGGTCAAATCCCTTCTGGTCGGTGAGCCTGGACACGATACCGATCATAAACTTTTTATCATCCTGGGCAAGTCCCAGTTCTTTCTGGAGTGCCCGTTTGTTCTTAATCTTTTCTTTGCGGAAGGTTCTGGCATCGTAGTGCGCCGCGATCATCGGATCCGTGGAAGGATTGTATTCATCGTAGTCCAATCCATTTACGATTCCTGTAAGGCAGCCTGCCTTAGCATTGATCAGGCCATCCAGTTTTTCTCCATAAAATGGTGTCTTGATCTCTTCAGCGTATGTATCGCTGACGGTAGTAATCTGGTCCGCGTACACAATTCCGCCCTTCAAATAATTGGCATCCCCATATGCCTCCAGTTTATCCGGTGTGAAATAATAAGCGTCCAATCCGGCGGTATCCATCACCGTTTTCTTATCCCAGATCCCCTGGAATTTTAGATTGTGGATCGTCATGATGGACTTAATTCCACGGAAGAAATCTCCCTGCTGAAAAGAATCTTTCAAATATACCGGAATCAAGCCGGTCTGCCAGTCGTGGCAATGGATGATGTCTGGACGAAAATCAATCAGTGGAAGGGAAGACAACGCCGCTTTTCCAAAAAAGGCAAATTTCTCTATGTCCTGATAGATTTCCCCATATGGTGTATTTCCGTTAAAATAAAATTCATTGTCAAGAAAATAAAATTTAACTCCCTGATATTCCATCTCAAAAATTCCCACATACTGCTTACGCCATGCGAGTTCGAGATAAAAATGAGTGACAAACTGCATCTGATTCCTATATTCATCCGGGATCGCCGTATATTTGGGAATCATAACCCGGACATCGAATTCATCTTTATTAAAGTATTTTGGCAGTGACCCCACAACATCAGCGAGACCGCCTGTTTTAATAAATGGTACACACTCTGAAGCTACAAATAAAATCCTTTTCATGTCTTTCCCTCCATTCACATGGTATCCCATAAGTAATATGATATGATGCCAGGGTCAAAAGGTCAAAATGCCGTTCATGCTTGTATGAAAAATAAGTTCTGACGAACTTATTCGCATTTGAACTTGGGACCCGCCAAACATGAGAAAGGTGCGATTTACACAGTAAATCAGCGGATTTCGAATGTTTGAAGGATTGCGGAAGTTGTGAAACAACGAAGCAATCCGCAGCATCCGTTGGAGTCAAAATACTTTTTGACCCCAACATCATTTTTATTATAGTATACACTATTTGGGGAAGATAGAAAAGGATTTTTTTTATTTTACATATCTATTGCTTAGCTCGACGGCGTCAATTTTACTTCTGCCTCCGACTTGTGATAGTAGCAAAATAGCTAGGCGCTTGAATGAGGTGATGCGGTGGTATCATCGAATGAAAGCAACAACGCTATTTTGCTGCTAGCGCAGAACGAAACAGGGTTCAAATTGGCGCCTTCGAGCTACCCTTATTTTTGTATGGTACCACTACACTGAATTTACCATAAACACGTTTTTTATTCGCACCTGTGACATAAGCTCTGATCTTGTAATAATAGGTTTTGCCGAGTTTATGTTTTACGCTAGTGCATTTGGTGATCTTGCCCTTTCGGATCGTTTTTACGCGGAGGTATTTTCCATTCTTTTTCCTGCTGCGGTATATCTGATAACCTTTGGCCTTGCTGACCTTCTTCCACAGGAGGGCAGCCTTTCCATCGCTCCAGTATTCCGCTGAGAACTTTTTCACCTTAGCCGGCGGCACCGTAACCTTAACAGTCGAACTGTAGCTGCTATAAGTCTTTGCTCCGCCTGCCTCTGTTTTAAATGCACGAATGCGGAAGCGGTGAGAAGAAGCATACTCATACTTTTTAGAATAGGATGTTGTTCCTCCTTTTGTAATCGTCTTTATCTTCTTGTACTTTTTCGTTTTTTCATCGTATCGATAAAGCCTGTATCCACTGGCGCCGCTGATCTTGTTCCACTTAAAATAGACGCGGTTTTTTCCTTTCTTTACTGTGGTAGTCAATTTCGGTTTGCCCAAAGTCTTTCCAGAAGGTGGTGTGGTTGTATGATTCGCTGATTCCACGGTCGCTGGAAGAGCATTGGACAGCGAAAGTGTCACCTCCGACAGACTGCTGCTTTCCGCATACTTTATAACAGGACCATTGACGCCATCTGCCTTACCTGCAAATTCTACTTTGATCTGATACTCTGCGCTGGTAGGCTTCACGGACAGAATTCCCAGTTTGGCATTCTCACTGTTTTTGAATATATCCTGATTCTTTTTCCCTGACAAAACGATATCCACCATATAGGCACTACCGTCTTTTTTGACCGCAGCACTTTTCACGGTACTTGGAATCGAAGCGTCAAAGGTGAAATCCGGCTGATCCATCGTACCACTGGTGACTGACACCCGCAGCTGCACACGCAGGGACGTGATGGTCTTTGTCTTTCCCCCTGGTATGGCCAGCGACACAGACACATTATTTTTGTCTACGGTAAGCGTACCACTGCCGTTTCCTGCCGCTTTGGCAGCCGTGGGAACCGTGGCAGCAAGCAAAAGTGCTGCCACGAAGAATAATATGATTTTTTTCATTTTTCTCACGAACCTCCCTATCCATGTCACGATCCGTATTTGGATCCTGTTAATGTAATATCCGGCAGAGAATCTGGAAGCTGGATGGTCTGGGTATCACTGACGATACGCTCTCCTTCTAACGTCAGGGCATCGTCCACCCGGTAAAGTTCACCGCGAACCCCCTTGATCTTCTGCAGGGAAGCGGCATCCCACTGACCAGGCTCTACGTAGTATACCCATGTTCCGTTTGAGGTCTCGCCAAGATTTCCCTGCTCTGGTACATCGGCAAATATAACCTGACCTGCCTGAACCGCGTCCTCTTTTGCACCAATTACATTTCCTTCTGTATCATATAATACAACGACATTGTAAGCTGGATTTCCTTTATAGGTTCCTGTAAATATCAAAGAACCTTTTTTAATTACATCCGAATCCTGGCTGCCATATTTATAGTCTGCAGTCAACACACCAACTGCCGGCGTATTCTCTTCTGCTTCCATAAATTCCAGATTGTCTCCCGATGGCCCGCATATCTCGATCTCCTGGATCGCAATCTCGCCGGACTGCGGAATGGTCATTTTCACATATCTGGCATCGTAGGTACCGATCCAGCTGTCTCTTAAATCTTCCTTCACAGAATCAAACCATACGGTCTGTTCCCCGGTTCCGGACAATCCTGTATAACCTTCTTTTACTACCGTCCACGCGCTTCCATCTGGACTGACCTCGATGGTCATCCCGGTCAATGCATCTCCCTGATATTTCAATGCTGTTACCTGTTCGGTCTTGTGCATATCTATGGTGATCACTGCGTTTCCTTCGCTTATACCGTGATAAGTCCCGGACTCTGTTCTGTCCTGATCGAGAATCCGGTCGATACTGTGTACTTTCTTTTCTCCGATGCTGCCCGGATCTTCTGCGTGATACCCACTGTCGGGATCTTCGATATCCGAATCAATCGCCACATCATCCTCCGACGTCATAGTGGTTTCAACCGTCCATTCCGTTTTATCCAGCACACCATCTGTCTGTATCTTAACAGATCCCGCCTGAGCTGAATTGGAATAGTTCAGATACTTATCCACTGCCCGTACCTCATACTCCATAACTCTGTTGTTTATGGAGGAAATGGAATCCACATATACCGTGTTCTGAGCGGTGTCAATTGGCTGGAAGCCAACTACTTTCGTCTCTTTTTTTCCATTTGAAGTCATGCTTCTAAGAATCTCATAACCAAGTATCAGATCCTTGTTCTGTTCTGTTGCAATCGTAACCTCTACCTGGTTTGATTTCGCCGCCACGGTAGCAGTTACCACATCCTGGTTCAAAATCGTTCCCTCTTCGCCGGTATGGGCTGCGCGGTAATCTCTGGCATCGTCATTTACATAATACAATGCCTTCGTCTCTGCTTCTCCATATTTCTGGGCGTAAGCCTTTGTTTCCTCATCCGGCACCATACCCCACCGCTGGAAAAACGGCAGAATATTTTTATTTGCTGCGGCACAGGCGAGACGCATAAGATTCTGGTCCGTGCCTCCCTTCAATGACAGGCCTGACTGTGGCGCTTTATCAGGGTTTCTGGAATAAGTATCCACACGGGCAAAGAAGAGGTTGTTAAACTGCTCTTCATAATCATCAAAGATATGTCTGTCATCCGTTTGATTATCAAATGCCAGATGAAGCTGCCAGTATAATGCCAGCTGCGTACTCACATTGGAAGAGCGGCCGATGGTTCCAGAGGTCACCTTCTCGTACACCTTTGGATATTGGAACCTGGTCTTGCCCGGCGTCTTCGTCAGAAGCTGTGCAAAATAGTTGTTGGTGATCTCTGCCACCGCATAGGTTCCCTGGTTGATATTATGGCCGATCTCATGGGCAACACCCCATCCGAAGCCAGACCAGTCATTCGGTCCGCCTGCCAGTGTGGTGGATCCCCACTCCACTCCAATGTGGT
Source organism: Eubacteriaceae bacterium (assembly GCA_910575665.1). GTDB lineage: Bacteria > Bacillota > Clostridia > Lachnospirales > Lachnospiraceae > Eubacterium_F. The sequence continues at coordinate 25,109 of CAJTFB010000037.1, read as the reverse complement.
TACCCGCCGCATACATAAATGCGCCAGCGAACATTCTCATGTACCGTATATTCAGATGCTGTGCAGGTAGGGCATTGTTACCTCTCTTGGTGCCTGCGTCATCACTGAGGCCCTTGTGCTGATAGAACAACGTCATGGTATCTTCCATCGCCTTCAGGGAGTTATCTAATTTTTCTGTTTTATCTTCTGCATTCTTGATCGCCGCCCAGACCTGCGTGGCAGGAACCGAATACATCATATCCTTCATCATGATATCCGTCGCATTCAGGATACAGTTTGTTACATCGTAATCATAATCTACATTTTTTGTGCCAGTATGTTTTTCATCGTGTCCCGGCTGAATCGTGTTTACATAGCTCTCAAGCTGTTTTACATAGGCGCTGATGGCCTCCGTCCGCTCACTGCCGGTCTTCCCGTAGACGCTTAATACTGGAATACTGCTACCGCCGCTGATACGGACAGCATACTGGTCAGAGGAATTATTTCCTGTGTAAGCGATGTAGAGCTGACCGCCCCTCTCAAATGTATTGGAAGTGAGCTGCGGAACCGTGATCTCATTTCGTCCTATCTTTAGATTGATCCCTTTGGCAAGACTATCTGCCTCTGCGTGATGCTGGGTCACGATCAGCTGCAGATTGGTGGAATCTCCGGTTCTCTTTGTGTTATGTCCCACATATACCAGAAGTGTCTCGCCGGCATAAGCAGCCTTTCCCAGCGGCTGCCATGGATTTAAGCCGCCAAAGCCAAGATGTTTATCCTTCTGCCCTGTGATCCTGTTTTCCACTCTAAGAGAAGGGTCCAGCTTGGAATTCAATATCTCTCTTGCCGTCTTGATCTCCAGTGTCAGCTCCTGGAACAGAGGATGTTTTTCTCCGCTCTCTTCATCTATCCTATTGAGCCGTTCTTCCAGGGCTGCGATGACAGCTTCTGTCACATCTTTACGCAGGGTCGTATGCATCTCATCTTCATACAGTTTCATGATATCATCTTCCAGGGAGTCATATTTGTGAAAATGTATCTCCCCGACCATGAGATCTCCAGAACCTCCCCAGCTTCTGCCAAGGCACATGTGGATCTTATTCGCCGTGATCGCGCCGTCAAATTTTACAATATAATAAGGATTATTATTTTCATCTTTCTTCTGGATCAGGCGGGCGTTTACGATCTGCTCCTTATCTGGATTTTCCTTGTTCCAGTATCCGATCCTCACAACGTCCACCGAAGTTTTCTGATCAGCGGCCGCAAAGGTTATATAGTTCATCGGATAATCATCATCCAGAGTTATGATCATTCCCTTGCCAAGACTTGGATAAGCGACTCCGTCATCCCAGTCAGACTTGATCCAGTAGGAGCCAAAATTATTATCCACCAGTCCCAGCGCACTGCCAGCAGATGTATCTAACGGGCTGCTAACCATCTTAGCTCCCCCGCTTCCACCGATAGTAGCATTTATGATATGGTCGCTCAATACACCCTCGCCTTTGGAGGTATTTAACAGCTTATACGTCGGAAGCTGAGGCGGGCTGTCATCCTTCGTAACTGCTGAGGATACAAGAGAAGCCTTGCCCCATCCCAGCTCATTCCAGCTTATAACATACACCGAATATTCTACATTGTCCTCCAGGCCAGATATCACGTAACGCGCATCCTCCAGCTTTCCGGTTCCTGCCTGTACTGGCTGGAAATCTTTCACCACCGGAACAAATTCTGTATCTGTTGACTTTTTGTAATATACCATATAACCAGCTGCATCTTCCATGTCCTTCCATGACACGCTGATGGAGCGGTATCCCCCTTCTGCTTTTACATAATCCGGGGGAGCCGGCAGCTTCTGAGGTTTAGGAATTCCGGTCTGCTCATTGGACCAGGGACTCTTCCAGTCCCCATTTACCGAACGTACCTTAATTTTATATTTTTCAAAATTAATTAACTCTTTATCATTGATCCCACTGATCGTATGTACTGTACCGGAGACACGGATGATCTGTGTCACATTTTCTGCCTGGCCTTTCACTGGACCAGACACGTAGACTTCATAACCTGTAATATTGGTCTGTGCATCCCAGGACACTGTCAAAGCCTTATTTTCCGATACCGGGGCATTCAGCGTCGGTATGTCAAGATTCGGAGGGGCGATGCGGTCCTCCATGTTGTTGACAAACTCCACCTTCGCCAGGTTGACCAGCGGCTCGGTTTTTTTCGTACCTGTGATCTTAATCGTTACTCTCTTAACAGCGATCTGGGTTCCAAAATCCAGGATCAGTGAACCGTCTGCATCCACATGAACCTTCGGATTCGCCGAATATGCCCTTAATGACATGCTCTGCTTCGATTCTGAGGCAAGAGGAAGCGTTAGCTCCTGTTCATTCCCCTTCTCATCGACAGCAACTATTTGTGCTTCTCCATCCAGGATCTCACTGGACACATCCTCTCCCTCTTCCGCTTTCATCGGCGCATGAATAGCGATCCCCTGTATCTTTGGGATATCTTCCGTATCCTGTGCCCCATCCTCTGCCAATGTAAATTCAAGGGCCACTGGATTGTCTGCTGAGATCGCAGCACCGGCGTTGGATGGTTTCAAAACAATGCCTTCGGAACGGCTGAGAAAGGCTTCCATGCTGCCCTCTACCGTCGTTCCCTCGACGGTCTGCACTTTTCTGAGAAGCGCCAGCTTTTCGATATTGGATTCCTGTTTTTCATCGATTCCCTGTACCAGGTTTTGTAGATCCACCAGATCCGTATTTCCATCCTGGTTCAGATCGGTATCGCTTTTTTTCGGATCTTCCCGGACCGCTGACAACATCAGTTCGGTATCCTTCTGGTCAATCATGCCATCCCCATTGATATCTCCCTGACGGATCCATCCGGGACTGGCCCCTCTTCCGTTCTCATACCTGGCCGCCCAAACCTGAATCTTTGACACCCAGCCCTTGGACACCTGAACCTTCTGTTTGTAGTCAGCAAATTTATCGGACTTGATCGTAACAGTGTAATCTCCCTGGGGGACATCAAACCGCTGGCTTGCCGAGGTCGAATCGGAACCGCTAAATTGCAGCTCTTTGGATTCTTCTACCTCGCCGCCACGGATCTGTATCGTTGCCTTTCCCTGAAAAGGGAACAGACGGGAAGATCGGATTTCTACTTCCAGTCCGCTCTCTGTCTGTGACACACTTTCACGATTCGAATTTTCACTGCTCTCCTGGGCTGTTTTTTCCGTCTTGGAACCAGCACTTGCCGGTACAGCCGCCGCTGTCCAGGTCTGAAAAGCCAGACATCCGGTGAGCAGAATAGCAATTAATCTCCTCATTCTCTCGCTTCCTTTCTTTCAAAATATGCCGCCAGAGGCGGCACAAATAATTTCATGACTAAAACTAAAACAACGGGCTGTCGCATTGCTCCGTTCCTCATGACTCTAACCACTGTTTTAGCCATTTTGGGTAATGCTACCATATTTTTACGCATAATTCAACAAAAAAATACTAGGTTCCACTCTGTCTTTTTGTCTGTCTGCGGTTCCCTGCACAAAAAAGTCCGACAAAACAACTGTTTCAAGGCGTTTGTCAGACTTTTCCTTCATAAAAATTTTATGATTTCACCAATGCTTTTCCAGCGCCTCCAGCCCCTTATAGAGCCCGGTGGCCACAATACACAGGATCACAATGCTTAAGATCACATAATCTAGTTTAAACACCTGGCTTCCGTATACAATCAGATAGCCCAGCCCAGCATTGGCGGCGAGAAATTCACCGATGATCACCCCCACCAGGGACAATCCGATATTGACCTTCATATTGCTGACGATGGTGTGGGCATTTCCTGGCAGGACAATATACCTCAGTATGTCGATGCGATTTCCTCCCAGCGTGCGGATCAGTTTGATCTTCTCCTCCTCCACGGAACAGAAGGCGGTAAACAGTGTGATAATGCTTCCGAAGACAGCCACCGATACAGCCGCCACTATGATGGTCTTCATATTATTTCCCAGCCATACGATAAACACCGGGGCAAGGGCGGTTTTGGGCAAACTGTTCAGCACCACCAGATAGGGCTCGCTCACCTTTGCCACCGTATCGTTCCACCAGAGCAGGATGGCAGTGAGAATTCCAAAAAACATGATAAAAAAGAAACTTAAAAAGGTTTCAAACAATGTCACCCCGATGTGGTAGTAAATGCTTCCGTCTGCCGAGAGCTGGACAAAACATTCTGCCATGCGGGAGGGACTACTGAATACAAAGGGGTCAATGATGCCAAAATGAGCGGTTACCTCCCAGACCAGGATAAAAAGAATAAATATACTGATCTGGAGAACCCTCACCTTCCGTTTCTGACGGATGCAGGAAAGGATAAATTCCCGCTGGCGTTCCGATATGTCCCCAGAAAGACTTCGTTTTAATGTACGGATTGATATGTTATTTTCCACCGTTCAATTCCTCCCATATTTCATTGAAATAATCTTGAAATTCCGGTGTACTTCTCGCCTTGAACGGAGTGATCTCCCCCTCATAGCTGAGGTCGATACATATCTCTTTTTTCAACTGAGCCGGTCTTGAGGTAAGGACCAGAACCCGATCCCCCATACTGATGGCTTCCGAAATATCATGGGTGATAAGAATCGCCGTCTTTTTTTCTTTTTTTATAATCTTCCAGATATCGTCCGAGACCTCCAGTCTTGTCTGGTAGTCCAGTGCGGAAAATGGTTCGTCCAGAAGAAGCAGATCTGGTTCCATCAACAGTGTACGGATCAGGGCAACTCTCTGACGCATGCCGCCGGAGAGCTCTGATGGCTTTGCTTTTTCAAAAGACACCAGACCATAGGTCTGAAACAGATGATTCAGCAGCATGATTTTGTCCCCGTCCCAGTTTTTCTTCTGAATCGATAAGCCCAGCGCCGCATTCTGCCAGGTATTTTTCCAGTCCAGAAGATGATCTCTCTGAAGCATATAACCGATATTGACACCTGATTTATCCCGCTGTGTATTTTCAATCAAAACCTCTCCGGAATCCGGCTCGATCAGGCCGGCAATGATAGAAAGCAGGGTGGATTTGCCGCAGCCGCTTGGACCGACGACAGCGAGAAATTCTCCGTCTTTCACATCAAAACTCAGATCATCTAAAGCGAGGGTTTCTCCGTTTACACTGTGGTAGGAATAGGATATATGACGAAATGACAAAATATTTCCCATACGCTGCCTCCCCTGTGGATATATCTCATTGTATGAAATTTTTGTCATTTTGTGAAAAAAACGCTATGTATATTCGGATAAACAACCGGCAAAGATAGGGGTAACATGGCACTTCCCCGGCGGTTCTGCCGTGGGAACAATACACAGAAGAAAGGTTGCAAGGTTGAAAGAAATCTTTCAACCTATCAAGTTTGTGCGCGCACGCCCAAACTTGTGTGATGCGCAAAAAACGTGCGCAGATGGAGGAAAACATGAAAAAAATTGCTTTTTTTGATACGAAGCCATATGACAAAATATGGTTTGACGAATACAATGAATCATTAGAAATTGATTATTTTGAGGGAAAACTGACGCCCAAAACATGCAAACTGGTCCGTGGTTATGACGGAGTCATCGCCTTTGTCAACGATGAGATTGACAAGACCGTGATCGATACTCTCCACGAAGAACAGGTTCCCGTTCTCGCCATGCGGTGTTCCGGTTTTAACAATGTAGACATTCAGGCTGCAAAGGGAAAGATAAAAGTACTGCGTGTTCCCTATTACTCTCCCTACGCTGTGGCAGAACACGCCATGGCGCTGCTCCTTACACTGAACCGGAAGATACACAAGGCATACATCCGGACCAGGGATTTTAATTTCAGCCTGAACCGCCTGATCGGCTTTGATATCCACGGTAAGACCATCGGCGTCATCGGCACTGGCCAAATCGGACGGGTATTTATCAATATCTGCCGGGGATTCGGAGCGGAGATCATCGCCTATGATCCCTATCCGATAGAGGATTCGGATATTCCTTATGCAGACCTGGACACGCTGTTTGCCAAAAGTGACATCATATCTCTCCACTGTCCGCTGACCAGGGAATCTCACCACCTGATCAATAAAGACAGCATTGCCCGGATGAAACGGGGTGTCTATATCATCAACACTTCCAGAGGAAGCCTGATCGAGAGCCAGGCACTTCTGGATGGACTGACTTCTGGCAAGATCGGAGCAGCGGGACTGGACGTGTACGAGGAGGAATCGGATTTATTTTATGAGGATTTCTCCAATATCGTGATCAAGGATGATATCCTCTCAATCCTGGTATCCCGTCCCAATGTCATTCTCACCTCCCACCAGGCCTTTCTCACAGAGGAAGCACTAAAAAATATCGCCAGCGTTACCCTTTCCAATCTGGAGGAATATTTTCACACGGGAAAATGCTCAAACGAGGTTTAGCATTTCAATAAACTCAATTGTCTGAAACCGGCGGTCTACTCTTGTCGAATAATATCTTTTTACCACCTGTTCCAATTCCTTCTGCACCGGTTCTTTCACGCTGAAGGTATACAGTTTTTCTATAGGAGCAGCAAGAATGCGCTGCAAAATATATGTAGTGGTGCCCATTATTTTCACTGCGCCCTTCCCGCCGTGGGGCGCATTCTGATAACAATCTTCACACAGGATTCCCGCCTGCTGATCATGAAAATAAAACAGTTCTTCTTTTTTCCCACAACCGATACACGCAAATAAACGGGGTGCTTCCCCGTTTACTGCAATCATTTTAAATTCAAAAATCGTCTTTACAAGAACCCGGTTCAGCGACGGTACCTTGAGCGCCCGCAGTGACTGGTAGAGAAGTTTCAATACTTCTCTGGCATCGAGATTTTCCCTGGTAAAATAATCTGCCACCTCACAGAAATACATTCCCATGTAGATGTCCTCCAGTTCATCCCTGAGCTCTGAAAAATAATTTTTCACGTCGACAGAAGATACCGTATAGGAATCTCTGCCCCGGTATACACTAAATTCCCCAAAGGTAAAAGGCTCACAGGCCGCCAGCAAAGGGCTCTTTGCCCGTCTCGCCCCTCTGGCAAAGGCGGAGATCTTGCCCCGCTCCTTTGTAAGTATCACGATCCGTTTGTCATTTTCACCAACCGGAGTGCCCGAAAGCACCATTCCCGTCACTTTTTCCTGCATGCTGCATCGACTCCATACGATTAGACTCTTTCATTCTCCCTGAAAATTCCCTATATTCATCCGTTGTATTTCTTGCGGAATCTACGTATTTTAAGTAATCTGATACTTTTCCGCTTTTTGCAAAATCATTCCAGCTATCACCCTGCATATTGGTTTCCTCCGTGGTTTTTTTCTCCGCCAGAAGGATCACTTTAAGTTCAGAAAATCATCTTTCCTATGAATCCATCCACCGGTGTTCACTTTATAGATTCTCCACAAAGGAATGCCACTATACTAGAACATTCTGCCAGATCATCCATCCAGCTTCTTGTTGTACCCAAAATTTTTCAAAAGAAAATCGCTGTCACGCCAGTCTTTCTTGACCTTCACCCAGAGCTTCAGGTTCACTCTCTTTTGTAGAAATTCCTCGATCTCTACCCGTGACTGGGTTCCGATCTTTTTGAGCATCTTCCCCTGTTTGCCAATGATGATGCCCTTATGGGAATCCCTCTCACAGATAATCGTGGCGTCAATATCATATAAATTTTTATTGTTATGACGCAATTTCATCTGATCCACCGCCACCGCGATGCCATGGGGAATCTCGTCGGAAAGAAGGCGTAACGCTTTTTCTCGGATCAGTTCCGCTACGATCTGGCGTTCTGGCTGATCCGTCACTGTATCCTCATCATAAAACTGCGGTCCCTCCGGCAGATACCCAAACATCACATCGATCAAATGTTCCACGCTCTCACCGGTTCTGGCGGACACCGGAATGATCTCGGAAAAGTCCATAAGCCCCTGGTAAGCGGCGATACACTCCAGTAAATGTTCTTTTTTCACCGTATCGATCTTGTTCATCACAAGTATTACAGGAATACTCGCTTTTTTCAACTGTTCCGCAATATGCCGCTCCCCCTTGCCGATAAAGGTCGCCGCCTCCACCAGCCAGAGGATCACATCCACTTCATCAAAAGTTCTTTCTGCCACCGTGACCATATACTCACCCAGCTTATTTTTTGCCTTGTGGATTCCCGGCGTGTCCAAAAACACGATCTGACCTCTCTCGTCATGAAAAATGGTCTGGATCCGATTTCTCGTAGTCTGGGGTTTGTTGCTGGTTATGGCGATCTTCTGACCAATGATTCGGTTCATCAGTGTCGATTTTCCCACATTCGGCCGTCCCACCAAGGAGACAAAACCAGACTTAAATACAATATCCTGATTTGATTTTTCCATACTTTCCTCTCATCCTTTAACCCGGCGGCGCCAGCTGGCACCGCCGGGTTAACTGCCTGCTAACAATTCGGCACTACATCGTCACCGTAACTTCAAATAACTCCTGGTTTTCTTTTACCTTTTCTTCATTTCCCAGTACACAGATCCGGTCCTCAGAAAGAATGGCCTCCACCATTTCAGCGCAGTCCCGGATGTCTTCTTCCCTGGCAGCCAGGATCTCATCTCTTTCTCTCTGAACATCTTCTTCGGTGATACCGGCGATATAAGCATACATGGAGCGCCCGCCCTTCGCCCGCGGCGGCAACGGCGTATCCACGGCACTGATGGTTCCTATGATAAATTTGGTCATATCCCGCTCATCCGCTTCAAAATTCCTCAGATAATCCGGCACACTCCGGTAAACCTCATTGGTCTCGGCAAGCTTTGGATCACGGTAGGATACAAAATATCCTGCCCCGATATCTGAAAATTCACACATAATACCGTAAGCGCCGCCCTTGACACGCACTTCGTTCCACAGATATTCATATCCCAGTATGGATCTCAGCACCTTATAAACGCCGCTGTAACCGATGCCCTGTTTTCTGTAATCACCCACTCTCGCCACATACTGTATCTGCCCTGCCGTGAGAAATCCCTCATTACAGGGGATTTCCTCCTGGATCAGATCCGGTTTCGGCATCTCTGTCTCCTTCTTCTCCGGCAGATGTCCTGCCAGTGTGGTAAATGCTTTTTCAAATACCGGATAGTCTGCTGCTGCACAGGTGATCCCCGCCAGCATACGGTCCCGGACAAAAATATTTTCCACGAGAAATTTTAATACCCGGATCAGGTTCTCTTTATGGCTTTCAAAATTCTGATCCAGCTCTTTTAGAAAACGGTAATAGGAGATTCCACTGAATGCCTCATCATAACGGGATGGCTCTGACAGATATGCCAGTCCCCGGCTTACTGCTGTGCTGTGTCCCGCTGAGATCAGCTGCATCTGCAGGGAAGAGCACTGTTCCGCAACAATCTCTTTCAGCCTTTTTTCATCCCCCAGATGAGAACTGCTCACCGCCTCATAAAACAGATCCAGTATTTTTTCAGTCTTATCGGTAAATACTTTCGTCCCAAAGGAAGCATAGGCATCATAATGCCCCTTTTTCACCCGGTTTCTCATAACCTTCGCATTAAAAGACATATCACCTGCATTCTGCAGGATCTCGTTGGAATAATCCAGCTTGTCATGCAGGTCCGTGTCCACACAGCCCAGCACCGACATAAGAAGGCTGATATAGGGCGCATAGTCCGCCAGCCATGGCTTGATGTCAAATAAGAGATTGATATAGTTGATGCCATTGGTAAAATAATCGTGATGAATGACGTCACAGTCTGCTGCCCGTTTTTTAATATTGGAAAATCCGAGGGCTTTCTTTCCGATATCTTCCCTTGCCAGCAACGGAATCTTCGCTAGATCCTCCTTCGGCGATGGCTCCTCCTGGTACTCCCTGAGCTCTCTTGTCTGGCGAATCAATTCCTCTCTCTCTGTCTGGGAAAGGGTCGCCAGATACCCGGCGAGGCGCTTCGCTTCTTTTTCTTCCATCTGAGTGGTCAGCCCCGTCTTTGGCTCCACCGTCACCACCGAACGATGGGAATTGTCCAGCAGATATTTCTGGATCAGAGACTCAAAGTATCCCTCATCCATCTTTTGGCGCAGTGTTTCAAAAGTATCGTTGGCGCGTATATGGATAAATGGCTTATCACTGTCGTAGAGCCAGCTGTCAAAGATCTGGAGCCCATACATCAGCCCCTTAGGATAGGAGCCAAAATCCGCCTCCCGATAACGGAATTCCAGGGAATTCAGCCCTGCATTCAGAGAATCCCGGTTGATCCCCTGCTCCACCAGCTCTTCCAGCTTCTCCCGTATCACAGTGACGAACTGATCCTTTTTGTCGCCTGCGACGTTTTTGGCAATAATGGAAAATACGGGTTGACAAATACTTTCCTCAAAAAAGCTGATGATCTCACTGCCGATGCCGGCATCGAGAAGCGCCTGTTTCACCGGGGCGCCCACTCCCTGCACCAGCACATAATTCAGCACCTGAAAAGCGATGTAGAGATCTCTGTCCAGAGACGTACTGGTAACGGCATTGTAACTAAAATACGTCTTATCCTCTTCGCTCTCGCCCTCTGTCAAAGAATAGTATACCTTCATTTCCTTCGGCGCATCAAATGCTTTCTGCCGCTTTACTTCGGAATCTACCTCCAGATAGTCAAAATGACTCAGATATTTTTCGTCGATCCATTTCAGCTTTTCCGCCATATCCATATCTCCGTACAGGTAGATATAGCTGTTGGAGGGGTGATAATATTTTTTATGAAAATCCAGATACTGTTGATAGGTCAGATCCGTAATGTTTTCCGGGTCCCCTCCCGATTCAAAACCGTAGGTCGTATCAGGAAACAGGGACTGCTGAATCTTTCTCTCCATCAACTGTTCCGGGGAAGAATACGCACCCCGCATCTCATTGTAGACCACTCCATTGTATTTCAATGGGCCTTCCGGTTTCTCCAGCTCGTAGTGCCACCCCTCCTGCATAAAGATCTTTTCTTCCTGATATATATTAGGATAAAATACAGCATCCAGATAAACGTGCATCAGATTCTGAAAATCCTTTTCATTGCAACTTGCCACGGGATACACGGTTTTATCTGGAGCGGTCATGGCATTGAGGAAGGTGTTCAAGGACCCCTTCGCCAGTTCGATAAAGGGATCCTTCACCGGAAATTCCCTGGAACCACATAATACCGTGTGTTCTATAATATGTGCTACTCCTGTAGAATCCTTGGGGGGAGTCCGGAATCCGATAGAAAATACTTTATTATCATCCGCGGTCTCGATCAGAACCACCTTTGCTTTTGTCTTCTCATGTTCCAGCAGATACCCCTGGGCATCCAGCTCGGTCAACTCCTGCTGTACAAGTTTTCGATATCCTTCTACTGCGTTCATACGATCTCCATTTCCGTCGGGGAAACTCTTCCCCGCTACTTTTCTTTCTTTTTCTGCGAATCGGCTTTCTTCTTCGCTGTCTTTCTTGTCGTGCCAGTCTTCGACTCCGTGCACTGGAAAATCTGTACCGCTGACGGCGCCAGTACGAACTCGATGGACTGATCCATACCGTCATATTCCACGGCACGGGACTGCCGTAACCTTGGATTAATGTTTCCTTTTCCGCCAAAGGCTATACTGTCACTGTTAAATATTTCTTTAAATTTTCCAGCAAATGGAACTCCTAACCGGAACTCTTCGTATACTACTGGTGTAAAATTGCACACCACAAGCAAAATCTCTTCTTTATGTTTTCTCAAAAAGGCAATAACACTGTGATCTGCATCCAGCATACTGATCCACTGGAACCCTTGAGGATTGTAATCCTCCGCATAGAGAGCTGGATGTTCTTTATAAAAGCGCCAGAGTCCCGCCACATAATCTTTTAGCATAGAATGAGGAGACTTGATGGCAATGATCTCTCCGGAACCGCTGGCTGCCGCCTGCTGATCCTGCAAAAGTTCCCAATCCAGCTGTCTCGCCTCGCTCCACTCCCGCTCCTGACCAAATTCCTGTCCCATAAACAAGAGCTTTTTGCCCGGATGTACCGCCATATAACCATAAGACAACCTCAGTTCTGCCAGCTTCTGCTCCGGCGTCCCCGGCATCTTCCCATACATAGAACCCTTGCCATGCACCACTTCATCGTGGGAAAATACAAGCATAAAATTCTCTGAATAATTATATACCATACTGAAGGTCAGCATCCCATGCCGTCCTTTGCGGAACAATGGGTCAGTGCGTATGTATTCCAGATAATCGTTCATCCACCCCATGTTCCACTTCAGATCAAATCCAAGGCCTCCCTCTTCTGGTAGTCCTGTGATCATAGGAAATGCCGTGGACTCTTCCGCAATGGTTATGGTACCGTCTTTTCTTTCTTTTACTTTTTGATTCAGCTTCTTTAAGAACTCCACTGCCTCCAGGTTCTCATTGCCGCCGTACATGTTTGCCACCCATTCTCCATCCTGTTTTCCATAATCCAGATAGAGCATGGACGCCACAGCATCCAGCCGAAGCCCATCTACATGGTACTGCTCCAGCCAGAACAGTGCATTTGCCACGAGAAAATTCACCACCTGGGGTCGTCCATAATTATAGATCAAAGTCCCCCAGTGAGGATGCTCTCCCTGCCGCTTATCCAGGTGCTCATACAGACAGGTCCCATCAAATCGCGCCAGACCGTGCTCGTCCTTGGGAAAATGCGCCGGCACCCAATCCAGGATCACTCCGATACCATTCTGATGAAGGGTATCCACAAAAAACATAAAATCCTCTGGTGTGCCGTACCGTGAGGTCGGTGCATAATACCCTGTCACCTGATAGCCCCAGGATGCATCCAGGGGATGCTCCATCACCGGCATCAGTTCCACATGAGTATATCCCATTTCTTTACAGTACTGGCTTACCATCGGCGCCAGCTCTCGGTATGTATAAAAATCCTTCTCCACATCCTGTCCATCCGGCTGGGGCTTTTTAAAAGATCCCAGTTGAAGCTCATAGACAATGACAGGTTCTTTTGCCAGATCCGTCTTTTTGCGCTGTTCGATCCACTTCTCATCCCGCCAGGAATACCCGCTGATATCCCACACCACACTGGCGTTAGCAGGACGTTTTTCACAATAATAGCCATAGGGATCTGATTTTAAAACGGTCTTTCCGTCAAATCCATGGATCTCATATTTATAGAGATACCCTTCTGAAACACCGGGCACAAACAATTCAAAGATCCCAGACTCCAGACGCTTCATCGGATTTACCCTGCCATCCCAGTGATTGAAGTCACCAACAACGCTCACAGAGACCGCATTCGGCGCCCACACAGCGAAATAAGTCCCCTTAAATCCACAGGCTGTCCCAGGATGTGCCCCAAGTTTTTCATAAATCTTGTCATGGATCCCCTCCTCGAACATCGCTGCATCCATCACATCAACAAAATCCTCCAGGGCATATGCATCACACAATTCCATGCTGATATCTTCATATTCTACAGTATAAGAATATTCGGGGATCTTCTTACTGCCAAGAAATGCCGCAAAGTACCCCGCTTCGTCCATCTTTTTCATCGCCACAGGACAGCTTTTCCCTTTTATTTTCACAGATACCTTTGCCGCTCCCGGAAAAAAACAGCGTACTAGCACATCCCCCCGCACTTCCACTGGTCCCAGCACATGTCTCGGGTTGGTGCACTCCGCATATTCCAGATCCTCGATCTCTGGCCAGTCCATATAATCATCCATCTTTAATCCCATCATGCTCCTCCTCTCATTACTCTTCGTACCATTCCAGAATTCTCTCGCCATCTTCTGTATATCTTGGCTCTGACTCTGGTGTGTATTTTTTCAAAAGATGCTCCATAGGAAACGTATACAAAAAAGCAGCTGTTCCCGGCACAAATGCCAGAATCATCGGCACCAGCGATTGTACTACCGGAGACGGAAACAGAAGGGGTAAAAATATCCCGGTGATGCCCACCAGCAGGATCACCACTAACACCAGCGTATGAGCAAAATGGCGAAAGGCGCAAAACAGGGAAAAACGAAAGATCTGCACGATCTTCATCGAAAACCGGGATAAGACACAAAAGGCATAGGACATAATACACAGCACGATCAATGCCAGCGCCAGATAAACCCCGATTAGATACCCGCCATATTCTGACTGGTTATTGACTATGGTAAAATTAAAAAACAAAAGTCCGAATACAACCGCAAAAACCACCCAGATCAACGTGGCAGGCGCAAAATTTTGTTTGAAACTTCTCCAAAACTCCGTCCACACATAACTCCTTCCCCTGCGCAGCACCTTTGCACTCACATAATAGAGAGACGTCGTCGCCGCCCCGATGGTAATCAAAGGTATACAGAAGACCACATAGATCAGACTGAGCCATCCAATATCAAAAATCTTCGACAATGCCCTCATAACACCATTGTCTGCATTAAAAAAACGTTCCATGATCGGTTTTTTCCCCCTGTCATCTAAATCCTATGTATAAACAATCCACTTCTGAGCTTTGGCTCAAACCAGGTAGATTTCGGCGGCATCAAAAGACCGTTATCCGCCACGTCAAAAAGCTCGATAATGGATGTTGGATACATGGAAAATGAAATGCACATATCTTCACTGGCTCTGCGCTCCAATTCCTGTAAGCCACGAATACCACCGACAAAATCAATGCGGCTGTCCGTCCTGGGATCTCCGATACCAAGTACTGGACCCAGCAGATTATCCTGTAGAACTGATACATCCAGACTCTCCACTGCATCCTTTCCCTCAAACAGCTCCGGTTTCGCCGTCAGAACATACCATTTCCCCTCGGTAAACATACCAAAAGTTCCTTTTTTCTCCGGCGCTACCGGCGTCTCAGACTCCGCCACATCAAATTTTTCCTTTACCTTATCCATAAATTCATCCAAGGAAAGACCATTTAGATCCTTCACGGTACGATTATAATCCATAATCATCAGCTCATCATGGGGAAACAGCACAGAAAGGAAATAATTGAATTCCTCCTCCCCGGTATATCCAGGATTTTCCCCCCGCCGTTTCAGCCCTACTTTTACCGCTGACGCCGCCCGGTGATGCCCGTCTGCAATATAAATCTTATCAATCTTCTGAAATGCCTGGTAGATCGTATCCACATCTTCCCTGGCACCGATCTTCCATACCCGATGGGAGATCCCGTCCACCGCTGTAAAATCATAGACTGGTTCTGTCTTCACATACTTTTCCACTACCCGGCTGATCTCCTGATCGGCACGGTAGGCAAGAAAAATCGGTCCGGTCTGTGCCGAACAGGTATCCACATGGGTTATACGGTCCACTTCCTTATCCGCCCTGGTATTTTCGTGTTTTTTGATCACCTGGTTCATGTAATCGTCCACAGAAGAACATGCCACCAGCCCCGTCTGAGTTCTCCCATCCATCTCCAGCTGATAAATATAGTATACCCGGTCCGGATCGGTAATATAGACGCCGTCCTCGATATCTTTCTCCAAAAGCTCCCTCGCTTTTTCGTAAACTTCAGGGGCATAGGTGTCCACGGAATCATCAAAACTGGTCTCCGCCCTGTCAATCTTTAAAAAAGACATGGGCTCTCTCTGAACCTCTGCCTTTGCCTCCTGCCTGTTATAAACATCATATGGTAACGCTGCCACTCTGTCCGCCAGCTCAGCCGCCGGGCGCACACAGCTAAATGGTCTGATCTCTGCCATGTTTTCCTCCTTATCGCCACACCTGTCCGTGACCTCTTCAAGATTTCGTAAAACTCATATTCATAGTATAGCGAAAAAAGGAAAAGAAAACAAGCCCTTCTAAAATACTTTACAGTTCATTCACAATTGGAAAATTCAAATCTTAGACTTTGTATAAACGGAAAAATTGCCCTTCCTTTTCCAGTAACTCATCAAATGTTCCTCTTTCTACAATTTTACCGGCATCCATCACAATGATTTCATTGTATTTTTGCATAAGTGCTTTATTATATCTATGGGTGATATTTATAATAGTCATATCCTCATCCAACAATCTTTTTTCAATTTCATAAGCAGTAGCATTGTCAAGCCCCGATGTAATCTCATCAAGAAAGGTCATTGCTTTATTTCTTAAAAACAGCCTCGCCAAAGCAATCCTCTGTAATTCACCACCCGAAAAATTTATGCCATTCTCCTGAATTTTTTCATCCACTCCCTCCGGAAGTTTTTGAATGGTATCATAGATGCCTGCCTTCTGTAGCGCCTCAATGACCTCGTCTTTTGAATAATTCTGATATAAAGCTACATTATTGAAAACCGTGTCATTGAATATGTAGGTCTGCTGGTAGCAAACCGGACTTATATGCATGATACTTTCCTTATTTAGTCCTAAAAGCTCGTGTCCATTGATCAGAACCCGGCCTGTATAGTCCGCTCCATACTCCGTAAGTAATTTTATGATGCTTGATTTTCCGCTTCCGCTCTTACCAACAATGGCATACTTCTTGCCTTTCTCAAAGGTCAGTGTCAGTTTATCCAAGGAAAAATTTTCACTGATTTTTTGATCCACATTATCCAAACAGATTTCCTGTATATTTTCTTCAAGATTCTCTTTATTGTCGTTTTCACTTTCCTGTTCTAACAAAGCTTCCAATTCAGCTGTCACCTTCTCCATTGATTTTAACTGGATCATTCCATTGGAAATAGCCCTGCATGGCGTCAAAACAAAATTCATCATATTAGTAATCGCCACAATCTCACCAACCGTGATCCTGCCTGCTACAGCAAAGAACATACAACTCCCCAGAACGATCAAGAAAGCTCCATTGTTTACAAAAGAAGCTAATGCTTGTGCCCAGTATAAAGTTTGGGAGGAATATTCGTTTTTCCTGCATACAAAATCACTTCGCTTTTGCTGCTTTCCTAAGATCTGTTTCACGGCATCAAAGGTTCTTATGACTTTATGACCTCCCAGATCACTTTTTATTCCATCCAGATAAACCTCCAAAGCTTCTGTATACTCTTTTCTTGAAGAAGCGATTTTCTTTTTCAATATGCCCGGAACCCCAAATTGCACCATGCTGACTGCGACAACGATCAGCAAAATAAACGGTTCTACACAAAGTAAGTAAATGACAGCAACAACCACAAAGACAGCCTGCATAATCATGCCATATACATTGTTGACACCGTCGTTTAATATAATATTAATATCTGTAGTAAATTTTGAAAGATAATATGCCAACCCCTTTTTTTCAAACTGATTGGCAGAAATATAAAACAGCTTATGCATCAATTGATCGCGCATATCCTTTTCAATATCCCGCACAACAATCGTCTGACTCTTCTTGCTTACCCATTCAAAGATAAATACCCCTATGCTAAAAACAGCGGCGATAAGGCATTTTCCCAACAATTCCTTATAATTTGAAGAATCGATCAGAAGCTGCATAATATAGGAACGTAAGGGAGCCATGATACCAACAATAATCACCGGAATCAGGCTTAGCAAAAACTTGTATCTGTTCTTTTTAAATATTTTTTTTAACAATTTCCTTCTCCTCCTTTTATCGACTTAATTATACCAAAACACACCCTCCACAGTCTACCAGATTTTGGATAAATCTTTTAAAAATCTCTATTTGCAACTGGGAGTTGACAAAAAGCACTTTAATGTTGGTGGCAAATAGTATTATTATTTTGTATAATACAAATTAATTAAAGGAGGCATGGCAATGAAATTATCAGAGAAAATTATGCTACTAAGAAAAGAAAAGGGAATGACTCAAGAAGAACTTGCATCAATATGTAATGTTAGCAGACAATCCATATCTAAATGGGAGGCTGACATTGCATTACCTGAGACAGAAAAATTATTGATACTGGGAGAAGCCTTTCAGGTATCTATGGATATTTTATTAAAGGATGAATTGACATTAAATGAGGTTAGGGAGGTTCATATCTGTGGCAATAATGCAATTCAAAAAAAGAAACAAGAATTGTATGAGGGAGTATTAATTAAAGAAAGTATAGTGGATGATAGTATCATTGATTGTCTTAATATTCATAAAATTGAATTGTGGAATACTGGCGGGAAACCAAAATATTGGACTATATTGTTTTTTACAAGTGATAGAAGAGATTTTCCGGAACAAATTTCAAAAGTCATGCTGTCCAATCCTGATACAAATGAGAATTGGTTTGTTGATTTTAAGGCAGATAACAAAAAATACATTGTATTTAAAGACAGGATTTTAAAATATCAGATTGGAAATCGGACGGAAAAAGAATATGTATGCAATGAATGTAGGAAATTAGGTATTTCTAATGAGCAGATGAACTGGTCGGAATAGGAGGAACATGAGGGTATTATTAACATCAGCGGGTTTAGAAACAGAAGAAATTAAAGAGTGCTTTGTGGATATGGCAGGCAAAGATATGTCTTTAGTAAAAGCCTTATTTATCCCTACAGCAGCAATAGATGCAGATGCAATAGAAGTTTTGCCAAAATGTATGAATGATCTGTTAAAATGCGGTATCTTAGATAAAAATATAGACGTATGTGATTTACATGCTGGAATGGAGTTCGGGAAGCTGCAACAATATGATGTGGTATATTTGTGTGGCGGAAATACACATTATTTGCTTGAAAGAATCAATGCTACAAAGTTTAATAAGTCTTTGATGGCGTATATCAATGACAATGGCTTGGTAATAGGGGTAAGTGCTGGAAGTCTCATTTTTTCCAATAATTTAGAGAACAATTTGGGGTTCATAGATACAAAATTAGATGTTCATTGTATAACGGGGGAAAGAAGAGGAAAACTTGCATATCCATTAAAAGATAATGTAAAACTTACAAATACATGTGCGCTTGTTATACGGGATTTTCCGGAAGGTATGGAAATAATTGGAGAATAGAAAGAGGACAACATGTTTCAAGGATTTAATGAGTCTACCATAAGGTATTATAAAGCAATTCGTAAGGAAAACTGTAAAAAAGTATATCAAGATAATGAACATCTATATCTTGAAGGTGTGAGATTTCCTTTAGATGAACTTTATTTTGAATTATACAATTATTTTAATGGCGTTGATAGGGATCTATTAGGTAATAGAAGAAGATGTATTTCTTCAGTATATAACGATGCACGCTTTTGTTGTGGAACGCCTATAAAGGAATACTTTTACATACGATTTAAACTGAATAAAATGAATAAGAAAAACGCATTAGGCTTCTTTTTTGATGCATCTTTGGATGGGTATAAATATGGACTAAATATCTATAATCCAGATGCGAGTGGAATGAATAAAATCCGAGATTATATATTGGATAATAAGCATTTTGCAAAGAAAGTAATTGAAGCTTTTAACGAAACAGGCTTATTAGAAATTCAAGGTGAAAAATATAAAAAGGCGCATTATCCGAACGAAGATATTGTTTTGCAAGAATGGTTAGAGCGCAAAAAAATTTCTTTCACACATGAAGAGAATCTTAGTGCCGTTTTTTATACAAGAGAAATTTTAGACTATATTTTTTCGGCATTTGACAGTGTAAATGAAGTGTATTTTATGTTGAAGGAAGCATTATAGCTGCTCATTAGGGGAGTCTGTGAGACTTTTTCTGTAAAGTAAAGAAATAGCTGGTCTTCTATGATAAAATAAATTCATAGGAGCCTTTTATTATGGCAAAAGAAAAGAAAAATGTACACAAAGTTGAAATGACAGAAAGAAAACGCAACATCATCCAAATGCTCCTGCTGGAATAGGATATTGAATCTGCCCAGGATATTCAGGAGGCCTTAAAAGATCTGCTTGGCGGAACCATCAAAGAAATGATGGAAGCAGAAATGGAGGACCATCTTGGCTACGGCAAATCCCAGCGTTCCGACAATGATGACTACCGCAACGGCTACAAAAAGAAAAAGGTCAACAGCAGCTATGGAAGCATGGAGATCACTGTGCCACAGGACAGGAAATCCACCTTTGAGCCACAGGTAGTGAAAAAGCGGCAAAAGGACCGATATCGACCAGAAAATCATCTCCATGTACGCAAAGGGCATGACCACGCGCCAGATATCGGAAACATTAGACGATATCTATGGTTTTGAAGCATCCGAAGGCTTCATCTCTGATGTGACAGACAAGATCATGCCGCAGATTGAAGACTGGCAGAACCGCCCTCTCTCAGAGGTTTATCCCGTGCTCTACATAGATGCCATCCACTACTCTGTGCGTGACAACGGCGTGATCCGTAAACTTGCTGCTTACGTTATTCTGGGCATCAGCCAGGACGGATACAAAGAAGTCCTGACCATTGAGATCGGAGAAAATGAAAGTGCGAAATACTGGCTCTCTATTCTGAACGGATTAAAAAACAGAGGTGTAAAAGACATTCTGATCATTTGTGCGGACGGGCTGACCGGAATAAAAGAAGCGATTGCAGCAGCATATCCCCAGACAGAATACCAGAGGTGTATCGTCCACCAAGTACGGAATACAATGAAATATGTGGCTGACAAAGACAGAAAACCCTTCGCGGCAGACCTGAAAACGATCTATCAGTCACCGACAGAAGAAAAGGCACTGGAAGCATTAGAACGGGTAATGGAAAAATGGAGTACAAAATATCCAAATTCCATGAAGAGCTGGAAACAGAACTGGGATGCCATATCCCCCATCTTCAAATTTTCAAGCAATGTACGGAAGGTCATTTATACCACAAACGCAATCGAAAGCCTGAATGCGACTTACCGTAAGTTAAACCGTCAGAGAAGTGTATTTCCGAGCGATACGGCTCTGTTAAAGGCATTGTATCTGTCCACTTTTGAGGCGACCAAGAAATGGACCATGCCGCTCAGGAACTGGGGGGCAGGTCTATGGGGAGTTAAGTATTATGTATGAAGGACGGCTGCCTGATTAAATTCTGAAAAAGTCTGATTAGCAGGCGGAAATTTCCGCCTGCTCTTGACATGCCCCGGCATGTACTGGTATAAATAAAGCAGGTGCCGAAACCCTGGCAAAGAGATTTCAGCACCAAAATTATCATAGAAGATTAGTAATTACAGACTTTTCTTCACACACTCGATGGGAGGAGTCATTTATATCCTCTGCGCCAGCCTATACATGCACTTCCTAATATACAAATTATTCCTGAGCTAATGAAAGCATTTCTCAATAACCCCACATTTAAATTTAGAAATTCCTCACGCCGGGGAAACACAGACATAAACTGAAATATTCCCAGGGAATCAAAGTGATTTAAATACACACAATAGGCAATTACAACCAGTAAACTCCCCCCTGTATTTTGCAAAAGAAAAGAAGAAAATAAAGTTAGTGAAGCAATAAACACGGTCTCAACGCTAAGCTGTCCAATTACAAAAAGCGGGAATTCTATTGTTTGTTGTATGCAAAAAACGATGAAACCAGATACTCCCACATAAACTGCCACAACAAAGATATATTCTTTAATGAGCTTTCTCCAGGAATGGTAATAATAAAGAAGTTCGTTTCCCTCCCATTCAAAAAAATCCTGATACAAAAGAATGATCCACCAACATCCCGTCATAGGTATACAGGTATGTAAAAGAGCTATTACCTCTTCAACAATTCGTTCTGGTTCCTCCACATATAGTACCGAAAAATAAAAACACATAATCGGCACTAATATCCCTATTATGAAAATTGGAATAACTATCATGGCTTTTCGCTTCCGCAGCCTTGTCCAAAGTAATGAAATCATACGTGTCAATCTCCCTGTATTCTTGCTAGATATCCGGCTTCCAGATTGGCATTGGCTTCTGACCCGGCAAATTGACAGGCCGCATCCACCGTTACATTTTCCAGAATTTTTCCTTGATTCATAATAATAACCCGATCGCATAATGATTCCACATCTTCGACTATATGCGTAGAAATAATAACAATTTTGCCCTCCATAATCTTTTTCACTAATCTTTTAAATCTAGCCCTTTCCTCCGGATCCAGCCCCGCTGTTGGTTCATCAAAGAAAAGAACCTCTGGATCTCCTAATATCGCCTGGGCAATCCCAACCCTGCGCAGCATACCTCCGGACAAACGACTCATTCGCTCTTTTTTCCGATCCTCCAGATTTACCAGAGAAAGCACCCGATCAATTTCGCCATTCCGCTCTTCTTTTGGAACTTTTTTTAAGGTAGAAAAATAATACAATATATCATATACCGTCAATTCCTGGAACACTCCAAATTTTTGAGGAAGATATCCTATGTCCTTATTATTTGTACAGATTTCCCCCTCTTTTAGTGGATACAATTTCAAAATACAACGGAGCAATGTAGTTTTTCCCGCACCATTCGGACCCAGCAATCCATAGCATCCATTTTCCAATTCCAAGCAGATATCATCTAAAACTTTTCTTTTTCCAAAGTTCTTATTTACATGTTTTACCTTAAGCATCCATTTACTCCCCCTTCTCCAATTTTTTTATGAATTCCAGGGAATCCATATGATTATTTTCGTCCCAAAGATAACGCATGATCTCACTCGAAACATATTGAATTCCATATTTTCTTATTTTTTCAACGAAAAAATCACTCAATTCCATTTCCTTCGTTTCATATCCGGTAAACCCTTCTTCTTCTTTCCATAATCCCAATATATCTACATCTGTATCAGCTTCTATATGCATAGAAAAGAACATATCAAAAAGAAGTTTTTTCTCTTTTGTCACCATACCGCTCTCCAGCATTTCCTCCTCCAATATATCATAAGCTCCAGTATTAGAAGACACAAGAGCATAATCTTCATAAGAAAAATATTTCTGCACTGAACTTGCCATCGCCAAACTTCCTGGCACTGTTACAATCAATTCGGGAAATGATGTTTCCAGCTCTGGTATCCCTAAGAATGACTGCAGTTCTTCTAACTCTGCGGGAAGCTGTTCCAAGCGTTCTTTTATTCCCTGTTCCTCATTTTCACTGAGAGGATATGTTATCATCCGTTTACTTTCACTTTTGGTCTCTTTGTAATATCCATTGACCAGAATTAGATTTTCAGCCACTCCTTTGAATGTCTTTCCATCCTTTCTCAGATTACTAAAAATATGATCTTTATCAACTGTGACATGGAACTTTGTCTTTTCATCCATATGAGACACATATGTCCTTTTATTGATATCATAGATCATTCGGTATCCTGCCCTTGGGTAATATGGAAAGAATCCTGGCAAAAAACAAGCCTTCTTATTTGCATAAAAGCTGGAACTATGTCCCTTATAGGCGATACGTATTTCCGGCAGGCTGTCACCTTGGGATTGAATTTCCAAATAATCTCCTTCTCTGGAGTAATCTAAGGGAGTTCCCGCTCCGTCCGTCACCTCTTTAATCTTATACCCATGATACAGTGTGAAACGATAGCACGACATTCTATCTGGCGAACGCAAAGCCATGATAACTTCTGCCTCTAACTCTTTTCCCATAGTCATGATTATATTATATTCTGTAATTTCAAAATTCGCCGCTTCGTCTTTTGCCTCATGTTTTATATAATAATCTACGATCTCATTTAAACTAGCCTCTGGATGATCATTCATCAGCAAAACACTTCCCTTTACTTCTGCCTGATATAATAATAATCCTGACAATCCCACCAGTACTGCCAAAGAAATGAAACGTCTCTTTGGAATGTTCTTATAAAATTCCCAGGTGAAAAGCAGGAGAGCAAATACAACCCAGAATCCCATCGCCGCCATCCGGTACGCTTCTGTAGGAAAACCATATAAGGTATCATTTACTGCCGACATATCTGGCGGAATAAGACAGATTAGATCTCTAACAAAAAAAACAGGGATATGATAATCCTGTTGCAGCATTCCAAAAAAATCTACGGTATTGGGAAGAATCAAAAAAAGAATAGCAAGCATTGTCACATATCCAAAAAATCGTTTCTTAATCTTCGCCAGCACACATCCCATCCCGATGGCTCCAAAGGAGAGACACCATATATTTACCGCCAATAGCCGGATCGCTTCCCCGGTCAACTGATCAGATACTCTCAAACTAACACATGCCACAATATAATAAACAGATATGTTTATGGCTAGTAGAGCAGCCACCAAAACCAGCACACACATCTGCTCTAAACAAACTAATTTTCCGCTCCTTCCATATGTATTCAACAATTCTTCCGTATGTGTTTCTTTTACTTTTCGCATAAATTCAAAACTAATAAATATCCAAAACAGAAACAAAAGAAAACATAATAAATTGATATCCCCAAAATAATAAATGGCGTCGTTAATCGCTGATTGGTTACTAGCATTTGCAACGAAGCCGGTTGTCAACTTAAATAAAAACACATTGCAACAAGCCACTAAAATGCTAAAAGGAATTACGATACCAGGGGTTTTTAAAAATAGCTTTATCATAATAAGAAATCGTTTCATTTTTTCATACTCCTTGAAAAAGATGGGGTACAGAAAATTCTATACCCCAGGCGTAATTACTAAGCAGTTACCGTAATTCTTCCATATTTAACCCATCCACGCCAATCAGCTTTTTTAGAGCCACCATATATATTGTTACCACCTTTGCATCCCTTCGTTAGGCCATATCCGCTGTAGCGATCATGCCAAAAAAAAGGATCCCTGATCTGCGTGTTAAATGCACCACCATTTTGTGTTATAGTATAACTAAACTTGCACGAAGTTGCCGGTCCAACATCTTCTGTATAAGACCCACTTTTCCCTCCTGTTGCAGTATAGCCCGCAGCATAAATACTTCCGCTCCCCAGTATTGCACTTACTGCTACTATCGCTAAACTTTTCACTAAAACTTTTCTTTTCATAGACTTATCTCTCCTTTTTATTAATCTGTCTTTGTTTATGTTTCCATTCTGTGAAACAAACACATGTGTTTCTCTCGATACCTAGCCTTTTTGTCCGGACAGCATAAACATAACACAACATATCTAAAAAGGAAATAGTTTTTGCGTGAATGGTCATTTTATTGCGCGAATTGCATAAAATTTTTATAAAATTGCTCGAATGTAACACGACCTTCCCGTTTTGTAAACGAGTTTCACATTTTGAAAGCGACCTTCAAATTTTGTACCCGAAATTCCACTTTTGTAGCAACTTTCCCGTTTTTTTCTGCGGTTCTGTGGTATAATGGTCCCACAGCAGGATAAAAATGCG
>CAJTFB010000036.1 GCA_910575665.1 Eubacteriaceae bacterium | reverse complement strand
GGAGGGCTTCCTCCTATGGTTAAACGACAGCAATACTATGATTCCCTGAAAGAAGCAGCATAGGATACAAAATCCTTGAAGAAAATGTGTCAACTAATCTTGACAAAATCACTTGCTGATGTCGCGGGCGTACCACTCCGACATGATATTGATGAACGGCGCAAACTCCAACGTGTCGGGCTTTTCGCTGTCTATCCCGTTGTTTACCGCGATAAAGCGCACGTTGTTCCGTCTGAAAATCTCCATAGCGTTTCCCACTTGGAGATAGTCGCGCCCCCAGCGGGTCATGTCTTTCATAATGCAGACACCGATTTTTCCGTTTTCCACGTCCTCAATCATGCGGGAGTAAGCGGAGCGGTCAAAAAACCTGCCGCTTTCGTCATCGTCAATGTAGTGCCGGATATTGGTCAATTTTAGCTGTCTGGCATAGCTTTCCAGAAATTTCTTCTGGTTCTGTATGGAGTTGCTTTCGCCGCCGTCCCTGTCCTCGTCCCCCACGGATAAGCGGGAGTAAAGGGCTGTGATTTTGCTGTAATCATTCATGTGCATACCCTCCTGCGTCAATATAGGTGTTGCTTACAGTTAAGATTATGCACCTCACCTTGCAGAACCGTACTCCATGCCATGCCGGAACTTCTTGGCGTTCTTGGCTTTGAAATACACTATAAGGCGGAGCGCAATGCCGCAACCTATCCCTATCAGCAAATCCTTTGGGTGGAAACTTGGTAACGGGTTGGAAAATAAATCCTCCATCCCCGCCATGACCGCCATCATCTTTTCAGAAACGTCCTGCCCCGGCGATACCCGCCACAGCCACGCTATTTTGTCGCAGAAATACCCGGCAAGCACATAGGGGAGATTCATAAGGAAAAGTTTCTTTTTGTCAACATTCCCCGTCTTTGCCTTTAACTTTTCGGGGATTGATTTTAAGTCTTTGGCAATGCCCTCTACGATTTTACTCATAATGACTGCCCCCTGTCCTTTAAGTGTTCCCTTGCCCTCTCCCGGTTCTTGCCCTTTCCTAACTGCTCCCGGAACTGCGCCAGCTTCTCCTTAACGGAGATGCGGTTGTGCTTTTTCTCATTAACTTTTACAAACTCCTTAAATGCCTGCGTAATCACGTCGGCATCCTTGCCCTTGAATAATACAATGTGCTTCGGCGGTTTTTCCGTCTTATCCTTTTTTACAGCAAACTGTACGTTGTATTTCTTTGCCACTCTCTCAAAGGACTTAATGTTGTTATCCGTCACCTCAATGCTCGAAGCGCCCATACCCTGACCGACCAGCTCTTTCACTGATATTTTCCCATGCGGCATCTGCTTTCCCTGTTTATGGTGTTCCAGATACATTTTCATAGCCTTTTTCAGCACGTCGGCAGTCAATCGGGAAGATTTGAACACAAGGGCAATGGTTTTCTGTGTCACTTCCTCCTGCATGGTTTCCCTCCTTCTTTTTTTATTGCTGTACCCCCGTCAGGGTGGGACGTACAGCCTGTGGATTAAATATTTCATAAGCTCTCCTTCCTGACCGGGTTATGGCAGATAAGGTTCTCTCCCTTCTTTTTCAGCTTCAATTATCTCTGCAAAACCGCTTTCCAAATCTTCAAAGCAGATAGGAATATCCCCCGGATTTTTGATACAGGTATCCACAAAGCGGTAACTGAGCCGCCCTCCGTCCTTTCCAATACTGACACAGTAGACAGACGCAAACTCCCCGTTTTCCAGTATCCACATCTCGCTTTGAAGGCACAGGACAAAGTTGTCTGAAAACAGTTCCCTTATCTCACAGCCTATCTTGCAGGCTGGATAACAGAAAAGCACGTCCGTCATGGCGAAGGGTTCTTTCCCCGTACCGTCATCCCCCTCCATCATCATCACGTCCTTCATGTTCCTTTTGATATAAGGGAATAACTGGCTGGAATAGTTCTCCGCCTCATATTCCCTCGGATCACTCCCATTGCCCAAAAACTCCGCAGAATCACCAAACTCACTGTCCTCATACAGCCGGAACAGACGGAGAAGGCACTCCCGCAGCTTCCCTTCCGTCAGACCTTCTTCCTGTAAGTCCGGCTCCCGCCCCTTTTTCGGTTTTCTTTTCCCCGCCGCATAAAGGATTCCGGCTAATACCGATGCGCCTGCCACCGCCGCTGAAAGGGCGGCTGCTACTTTTTTGTGTTTCATTTTCCTTCTTTCTCCTTTCCGTTCTGGACTTTTTGTCCAAAAGTTTTATAAACGCAAAAAGGGCAGCTACAAACCGCTGTTTACGGTCTATAACTGCCCTCACGCTGTTTCTGATATTTAATTATCTGTACCGGATTACCGGACACTGCTTTGTCTTTTTCCCTGCTTTCCTCCGTTCCAGAGCGAAAACCATATCCCCGGTACGCTCAAAATATCCGATGTCTTTTTTCCAACTTATGCCGCATTTGCAGTGCTGTAACCCGATAAACTGCTGTTTCATCTTCCTTCCGCAGTTCGGGCATACTTTTTTGCTCCTGCCTATCTGCTTTACTTTCGGCTTGTCGGCATCTTCTTTCTTTTTCTCTTTCTTTTCCGGAAGCCCGTTCTCCGCTATTCTCGTTTCATAACGTGGCAGACGGTAAAGGTACAGGCTGTATATTTCATCAAAAGAAGCCTTTTCCGCTATCCCCTTTACCCTCTGGTAAATCTGCCCCACAATTTTTTCACAGTCCTCTCCTTCCGGCATCCTGCCATGCTCCCTGTAATAATCACAGGTCTTTTCAAACATACCGTCTGCTATTCCTGCTTTCTGCTTCTGCTTTAAGTCTTTATATGTCCTGTCTGCCCTTTTCAGGCGCTTCCTGTTTCCCAAACACACCACTCCTTTACCCTGATACGGTCTATTTTAACAGAAAACGCCCCGAAATTGTAAAAAATATCTGCCACCTAAGCGAAAGCATCTTCACACCGGGAAATAAAATATTTCTTCTTTTCCAAGATTTCCTCCTGCCTGTCTTTGGAAAGCGACCTGAATATCTCGTCATAGTCAAGCTCCGCAAGCGGCGTACCCAAAACAGGCGTTAAGACCTCATGTTCATACCATATCCGCCAGAGTTCCTCAAACAGTTCCATGCTGTCCGAAAATGCCATTGCCGAATCAAAGCCTTCTCCCTCACTGAACCATTGCAGACGGACAAAGCCGAACCTCCCGGCATCCGCCACCATTACATCTGCCAGCTCATACAGTTCCGCAAACGCATCCGCCACTTTCCGGCATTTTGCCCGCTGTTCTTCCGTAATATATTTTTCCGCCATAGCGCACCTCCTAACTCACTTCTGGACAAAAAGTCCAAAAGCTATTGATTCTATTTTAAACAGTAAATCGTGCAGAGGTCAGCATATAACACGCCTTCCCCGCATTTTATCGTGTCAAACAAAAGGCACTGGAACAGCACGTCACGCACACCCTCAAGGCTTGCAATTCCCTGTTCTTTTTCTGAAAAGCCTGTACCGGGAATATCCATCTCCGCCGATGCCGCCCGCCTTGCCGAGATGCAGTGCGTGTAAAGTCCGAGGATATATTTATCCGACATAGGGAAAGCGAATGTTTCCTGCCCGTCATATGTCACCCTGTATTTATCCTGTTCCCCTTCCGGCAGTTCAAAGAAGCACTGCACTGTTTCCAGATAAGTATGCCCGTCAAAATCCGGCTTTATTTTCTTTCCGTACCTGCGGATTGTGGAAAAGAGGGTATTCCGGTCAATAAAGGAACGGGTACGCTTAAAAGCCGGTTTCCTGCCTTTGATGTCCATGTAAACATTATTCCCTGTCCCCTTCCCGGCAAACCTGCCATAATCGCCAATCCGCAGCAGATAGGACAGCACCTCCAGCAGCTTTTCCCTTGACGCAATCTCCTGATAAGGGGAACTGCCAAATTCTATCCTCACAAACCTTAACGGGCAGCTCCCCTTTGCAATCTCCCGTTCCATTACCCGGTCAATATCCCTCATGGATTCCATTTATCCATCTCCTTCCGCTTTGGGCTGGAACATCCCTTTTTCTTCCCAACCGCCGCCATACATATCATGCTGCACCAACTGCTGGTAATAGTGGTTCATGGTGTTAGGCGCATTGTAGAGGGCAGTCACCATGTACGCCCTGATGTTGGCTATCTTGGTTGTGGTTTCCCTCATGCACCCGATAACATACTCCAAATGGGAGCTGTTCAGCTTTAAAAACTTTGATTTTACAAGCTCATAAGGGTAATCTTCCCCGTTGACCTTTACCGCCTTACGCTTCACGCACACAATCTCGCAGATAACCTCATACAGTTCCTCATACAGCCCCTTATCCTGCCAGTCCCCATATTTCATGTGATGCTCGTATTCAATATTGTCACGAATAATTTCCATGTAGGCAGTGGCATTATCCATCACATCAATCATACCATTATCCAGCTTGCCCGGTTCCTGTTTTTCTGTTTCTCTATTTGATTGATTGATAGGATTGGTATAACTCAGATCAGTATAATTAGTATTGTTATAATTAGGGTTCGATTCCCGAACTTCCGCAAGTTCGGTTTCCGAACCTCTTGAAGTTTGATTTCCGAACTCCTGCAAGTTCGGTTTCCGAATCTCTTGAAGTTCGATTTCCGAACTTCTTGAAGTTTGGATCTATGTCAATACTTTGGACAAAAAAAGTCGAAAGATTATGCTGTTTTTTTAAGTTCCTCATCCTCCTTCTGCTGTGGTGTTATGTAACCAATCGCACTGTGTATTCTTTTTCGGTTATACCAGCCCTCTATGTATTCAAAAATTGCTCTGCGGGCTTCCTTTGAATCCTGATAAGTATGAAGATATATTTCTTCCTTTTTCAGTAGTTCCTCCGGCATTATACAGATCCACGATCTGCTGTTTAAATTCCGGAGTGTAAGATTTTTGATTTTTCGCCATGTTGAACATCTCCTTTGCTCTTTCATTTGATAGTATAGGTTGTTCAACTTTTTCTGTCCACACTTATATACTAACACCAGTTTGATTATCGAACCTCTTGAAGTTCGGTTTCCGAACTTCTGCGGAATTGTCAGCATTATCAGGGTTTTCCAGCTCTCCGCCCGGTTCTTTCCCGGTATCCAGTGTCGCAAAATTCTTCACATAGATGATGTCCGGCTTGCCCAGTCCCCTCCTTTTCTTCTCAATCAGACCGATTCCCTTTTTGCTGTCAAGCTCCGCAATCACTTTGGCACATTTCTCCCTTGCGCATCCCAAATCCTCCATTATGTTATCCAGGGTGTAATGGATATACACCCTGTTTTCCTCGTCAAGCCAGCCATTCTTGATTGACAATGCCAGCCTGTCAAGCATCAGACCATAAAGGAGCTTTGCATCGCTGGACAACTCTTTAAACCTTGCGTCTTTTATCAGCAGCCTCGGAACCCGGTAAAAAGAAAACTGTTCCGCTTCGATGCCATAATAATAGTCAAATTTTATTGTGCCATCCACGCTGATGCACCTCCCCTCTATTGTCTTTTCTTCCATTCATCCAATAGCTGAATGATGATGCCCTCTATTTCCTCACTGCTGCAGTCCTCCGCAAAATATTCGCTGATTTTGTCCGCTTTCAGTGTTACCTTCCGTTCCTTCGGCTTTTCCTCCGTCAGTATCAGGCGCACCATTGCAAGGGTAAGCTCCCCGGTCTTGCCATATTCCTTGATTTTTGCCGACTGCGCCATGCTGACGTTACAGCCTTTTTCCTCTATGACTGCCTGCACCCACTGCTGCGCTTCCTCCGCCAGAAAGGAAATGTCAACTCCCTGTGAGAAACCGAGTTTTTTACCGTCCACCATAGTAAGAAGTTCATCAGACAGCCGGGAAAGCCAGATATACCGCTGTACTTTTTTAGCGTTCTCCCCGGCAGCTTCCCCGACCTCATCCAGTGTGTTTCTTCCTGACTTCTTCCCCTGATGCTTCATGGCTTCATATTTCATCTTGTAGGCTCTCGCCTTCTCACTCGGTAAAATATCTTCCCTCTGGATATTGGAATCCACCATGATTATCGTAGCTTCATCATCGGTGTAGTTGCGGACAACCACAGGCATCTCCGTCTTTCCGGCAAGCTCCGAGCCACGTTTGCGGCGGTGTCCGGCTATGATTTCATAGCCTCCACCCACCCTCGGTCTTGCAATCCCCGGCACAAGCACCCCATACTGGCGGATACTCTCGGTTGTTTCCTCCATCTTCTCATCGTCCTCCACCCGGAACGGGTGGTCTTTGAACGTGTAAAGCTCTGCCAGTGGCGCATTGATAATCTGCTCAACGCCGCTTTCCTGTGCAGCACTCCCGCCGAACAGATCATCAAAACTTTCCAGAGCAACCTTTGATGCGCTTCTTGGTTTTGCGTTACTGCCCATCTGCGCTCACCTCCTTGCTTTGCGGAGCAAAGTGCGAGTCACCCTGACGAGCAGAGGTGATTACCTCCTTTGTCAGAGAATCATAGGCTGACGCTACTTTCCCCTTTGGATCATGCTTGTAGATGCTGACACCCTCCGCTGAAATCTCCGCCGCCCGGACGG
This sequence comes from Eubacteriaceae bacterium, assembly GCA_910575665.1. Classification (GTDB taxonomy): domain Bacteria; phylum Bacillota; class Clostridia; order Lachnospirales; family Lachnospiraceae; genus Eubacterium_F. Next base: position 33,113 of record CAJTFB010000036.1, on the reverse strand, counting down.
AAATGGGAATAACATTGGCAAATATCCTCACCCGGCTTCCATAGGCTTCCTTCAGCATGGAGCTGATGTCCTTTGCGTAGTTCGTCCGGCTGTCCACCATTGTAAGCAGAATCCCCTCTATTTCCAGTTTCGGGTTAATCTGCCGCTTTACTTTGCCGACCGTCTTGATAAGCTGCTGCAAGCCTTTAACGGGCAGATATGCCGCCTGTACAGGTATCAATATGCTGTCGGCGCTGGCAAAGGCGTTTATGGTAATCATGCCGAGGGAAGGCATACAGTCAATTAAGATATAATCGTAGCTCTCCCTGACAATCTCTATGTATGACCGGAGTACCGTTTCCCGGCTCATGACATTCACAAGGGAAACCTCTAAACCGGATAATTCAATGTTCCCCGGCATAAGGTCTATCCCTTCCTCATGGTGGAGGATACCCTCTCCCGGCTCTATTTCCTCGTCATTGATTAAGTTCCCCATAATGGTTGCAAGCGTGACTTCCAGACTGTCCGGCTCTGTAAAGCCTAAACTTGCGGTCAGGCTGCCCTGTGCATCCGCATCAATCAGAAGCACCTTCTTTCCCTGTTTTGCCAGCCCGATTCCTAAATTGCCTGTTGTGGTGGTCTTGCCCACTCCGCCTTTCTGGTTTGCGATTGCGATTATTTTACACATGATAATTCTCCTTTGCTTTCTACTGGTTTTCTTTTACATTGCTTTTCCTGACTTCCACATAAGTCCTGTAATATTTCTTTGTCCCTTTGTTTGGGAACATATCGGAAAACTCCGTCACTTCGATTTTCGGATTCCTCTGTAAAATCTTCCCGAACCACTTAATATCGTTCTTTGTTCCCATAAGCCTGACTTTTAACATCAATCCCGTCCTCCGAACATGGCGTACAGATCGTGGTTATACGTTGCGTATTCCGGATACCGTATCTGTACCGCCTGCCAAAAATAGGGCGCATAGGCACAGCAGAATAGTTCTTCCACTGTGTACCGTCTGCACTCGTCCACCTGTTCCTCAGCATCATCGTAATCAAGGACACTCGGCGTACCGTTGCAGTAAAGGTTATACGCCATCCTGACTACTTTCACGTTCCCGCTGGTCTGCCAGCCTTCATGCAGGCACTCCGTTTTTACACAGCCTGTCTTAAAATCATAGATACTGTAAATGTTTCTTCTCGTGTCATCGCTGATACCAAGACAATATACAAGCGCTTTGTGGTACACGTCGTGATACCTGACTTCTTTCAATTTCTCATAGTAGAATTTTTCATGTGCATCGCTGATAAAAATAATCGCTTTCTCTGCTCCTAACGCTGTACTACTACTCATGCTTCTTTCCTCCAATTTTCTTTAATGAATGATTGACAGTTGCTAACGCAGCTTCCTCAAATACATTTGTTGCACCTTAAAACCGTCAAAAGTGCGCAAAAAAAGGACATTTCATTATTATTTGAAATGTCCTTTGGGTGGTGCTACTGACACCACTAAATTATTTGTTGCACATCGAGTAAAAAATGTAATATGAAGTATTATTACATATTATTCAACAGAAATTTGTTGCACTTATGTTGCACTTTTGGATATTTTTAGTACCCATTCATGCCTTCCTACCCAATTATTTTCCTTTTAGAAATCCAATCAGCAATCGCTCAAAAGATGCTTTTTGCGCTCAATCATTTCCCCGATTCTCTCGATATATTGGGCAACATCCTTCACATTCTCGCTTCGCTCAATCCGTCCATCTGGATAAACTCGCTTTGATACGCTCCCGGCACCGCAGGCGACTATGGTCTGTTTTTCTTCCATCATAAGAACATTGTAAATACACTCCTTACCAGGTCTGGCATATGCCACATTTTCCTGATTGGTATTTCGACTGGTCACCGCTTTGTTTTTCTGACGGTACATATAATAGGGCTCATATCCGTGTTCCCGGCAGAACCGCTCAGAATATTCCTGCATTTGTGGAATACAGGCATCCTCTTCACTGATCTGAGCTCCCTGCTCCAGCTTTTCTCTTCGGATGCGGGATGCCCGTTTGATCACCAGTGTGTGAACCGTTATGCTGTCTGGTCCCATCTGGTCCACTTCCGAGAGGGTGTATTTGAAATCTTCCAAGGTTTCTTCCGGCAGACCCAAGATCAAATCCATATTGATATTGTCAAAGCCAAGTTTCCTCGCCAGTTGGAATACGTCCCGGATCTGTTCCGTGGTATGTTTCCTTCCCAACAGATCCAGCGTGTGCTGCTTCATGCTCTGGGGATTGATGGAGATGCGCGATACCTTGTGGCGCCGCATGCACCTTAACTTGCCCTCGGTAATACTGTCTGGCCGACCCGCCTCTACCGTATACTCCCTCACCTCATCCATGGGAAAATGATCTTCGATCATGGCAAATAGCCGTTCCAGTTGTGCTTCTGTCAGAGATGTAGGCGTCCCGCCGCCGACGTAGACTGTCTGTAGCCGCCTTCCTCCCAGATGCTCTCCTACATAGGTGATCTCTTTTTCCAGGGCATCCAGATAAGCATCTGTCTTATATTCATACTGTTTAAGTGGATAGGAGGAAAAAGAGCAGTAGGCGCAGATACTCGGACAGAAAGGAATACCGATATAAATGCTGACACTGTGTCTGTGATCCATACCCTGGGTGATCCACACTTCTTTAGCCGCCACATCCACAGCCAGCTCCGCCTTCGCCCTGCTGCAAAGATATTCTTCTTCCAGTTCCCGAAGGATCTCCTGCCGTCCTCTCCCCTCTAGAACCCTGCGGAAGGGAATCTTAGCCGGGCGGATTCCTGTCAGAATACCCCATGGCTGCGTTCTGCCCGAGACCCTGCTAAAATAATGGTATACCTTCTGCTTGACTTCATTTTTAGTATAGGGATCAGGCAAAAACTCCTCCAGGGGCTTTTCCCCGTCGATACGGATCACCATGGTAAATCCCTTTCTAGATAGTAGCGCTGGATCTTCTTCTACCTGGCACTCCCGTTCTGGGAAAAACACCATGGCAAGTGCTTTCAGGTCATAGGAAAACTCATTGTCTTTAATGGTAATATGAATCATGTCATTCCCTGTCCTTACATCGCAGCATAAGGGTTATTTTCCCTCTCATACCCAATCTCCGTCGCCGGTCCATGTCCCGGAAATACTTTTACTTCATCAGGAAGAGTGAGCACCTTTTCTTTCAGGGATTCTATGATCTGATGGTCATTGCCGGTAGGCAGATCCGTTCTTCCGACAGATTCCAAAAACAAAGTATCCCCGCTGAACAGTATCCCCTCTTCTTTTAAGTAATAACAGCAGCTCCCTTTGGTATGCCCTGGGGTATGGATCACAGTAAACTTCATACCAGCTGTCTCATATACCTGTCCATCCCGAAAATACACATCTGCCTGCAACGTCATGGCACTACCTGCCATCGCCGTCACATTCATGCCGGGATCTTCTAACACCGCCTGCTCGTCCTCAAAGGCACAAAGTCTGCCCCCTGCCTCTTCCATCAAAAATGTCACTCCCATCATATGGTCAAAATGTCCATGGGTCAGAAGCACATCCTCCAGTTTACACCCCTCATTATGGATGTACCTGGCGATCTTTCTACCGCTGTATCCCGGGTCCAGTACAACGCACTGATCACTGTTTTCCCGCCTCACAATATAACAATTTGTACCAACTCCGCCTACAACGATAGAATCAATTTGAATTCCGTTTATTATCATCTCAAACCTCCATTCCTGTCACCTCAGCAACTTCATCTAATCACCACTGGATCAGCCGTTGGAACGCCTTTCAATATCGATGACACTCTCCACTCCACGGAGCTTTTTCACCAGTTTATTCAACTGTTCTACACCTTTCGTCTCGAATCCAACTACAATTGTCGCCTTTTCTTGCTTTGTAGTACGGACATTCATCGATTTTACATCAATTTCGTTTTCTGTAAAGATTCTGGACACATCAAAGAGGACACCACTACGATTGTAGGAATAAATCACGATCTCCACTGGATAAAAATCCTGACTCTTTTTCGCCTCCACGCTCCACTCTGCCTCGATCAACCGATTCCTCTCTTCCACTGGAAGATGAATCATATTGACACAGTCCGTTCGGTGAATAGAAACCCCCCGGCCCCTGGTGACAAATCCAACAATTTCATCCCCTGGCACTGGATTACAGCATCGCGAAAACCGTACTGCAAGATCATCCAGTCCCTCTACGATGATACCACTCTTACTTTTGGAGACACCTCTATTCTGGCTGGCAATTTTGGCAGCCTTTGCCTCCTTGGCACTCTCGATCACCTCAAGCACCTGTTCATCCGAGACGATTCTCTTGTTCTTCTTATCGTACTCGTATTGTAATTTATTGATCACCTGTCCTTCTTTCAAACCGCCATGACCGATGGCGGCACAGACAGAATCCCAATCTTTGAATCCGTACTTTCGTTTGCATGCTTCCGTATATTCTGGTTTCACCAGCTTATACAAATCAATACTTTTGGTTTTCGCATATTGTGCCAGCAGCTCTTTTCCACGGACAATATTCTCTTCTTTGAACTCGCTGCGGAACCACTGGTTGATTTTGTTCTTCGCCTGGGTACTTTTGACGATGGACAACCAGTCACGGCTCGGTCCTTTGCTGTTTTGGGACGTATTAATCTCGATGCGATCACCGTTCTGGATCTGATAATCCAGCTTCACAAGATTTCCATTCACCCTGGCACCCACCATCTTATTTCCCACAGCAGTATGCACCGCATAGGCAAAGTCAATGGTGGTAGATCCGGCAGGAAGTGTTTTCACATCACCGTTGGGTGTAAAACAATATACACTGTCTGAAAACAGGTTTAGATCACTCTTGATCAGGCTTAAAAATTCTTTATTATCCGACATATCCCGCTGCCATTCCAGAATCTGGCGGAGCCATGTCATCTTAGCCTCATCATTTTCGACACTTTCCTCGCTTCCCTTGCTCTCCTTATATTTCCAATGGGCGGCAATACCATATTCTGCCGTCTGATGCATCTCATAGGTCCGGATCTGAATCTCAAAGGGCTGGCCATTGGGACTGATCAGCGTCGTGTGCAACGACTGGTAGTGGTTCGGTTTCGGCATCGCTATGTAGTCCTTGAACCTTCCGGGAATTGGTTTGTACATCTCATGTATGATACCCAGTGCCGTATAGCACTGCTGTTCGGTATCCACAATGATACGCACCGCAAACAGATCATAAATCTGATCCAGTGTCTTATCCTGATTGACCATTTTCCGATAAATACTGAACAAATGCTTTACACGGCCGTCAATGGTTGCCGCGATCTGTGCTTCTTCAAGATGCTCCCGTACCTCTGCCATGATATCTTTCACAAAGGTCTCCTTGCGGACCCGCATATGATTGAATTTGTCCGTCAGTTCCTGGTATGCCTCTGGTTCCAGATACTGTAAAGATAGATCATCCAATTCTACCTTCACTTTGGAAATACCGAGCCGGTGGGCGATGGGAGCATAGATATCCATGGTCTCCCTGGCTTTTTCCTTCTGTTTTTCCGGCTTCATGAACTGGAGCGTCCGCATGTTGTGAAGACGGTCCGCCAGCTTTATGATGATCACGCGGATATCCTTAGCCATGGCAAGAAACATTTTTCTTAGATTTTCTGCCTGGACATCCAGCTTATCTGCTGAATAGTTCAGCTGGGTCAGTTTGGTGACGCCATCTACCAACAGGGCAATTTCTTCACTAAACATTTCGGTGATATCTTCCACCGTATATTTGGTATCCTCTACCACATCATGGAGAAGTCCTCCCACGATCGTCTCCTCATCCATATCGATCTGGGCAAGTATGATCGCCACACAAACCGGATGGATCAGATATGGTTCCCCGGATTTGCGCCGCTGGTCCTTATGCGCCTCCTTGGCAAGTTCATACGCCTTTTTGATCATCACCAGATCGCCGCCTGGATGATCGGTGAGAATAATTTTTTTCAAAACCTCAAACAACACATCGGGATCAGTAAAATTAGGAGGAATAATATCCTGGGACAGTTCGCCTGTATCAAATTTTTCTATCAATTCACTTTGTCTGTCTTCTGCCATATATACCAACCCTTTCAGATGTTTTTGTCGCATATTTATAATTATATAAGAAAAATCACGAAAATGCAACCAGTGTCTTGCAAACTGGCAGCTCCACATAAAAAACGCCTGCGTGACGCTCCGCAAAATGCAAAAAACACCATCATGAACAGGTATCCTGGAATTCATGATGGCGCTCGTTTCAGCTCAGCCTTTGAAATAGTTTTGTATAAACAGCTTACCAGCATCAGGAGCCGCCACATCAGACCCCTGTCTGGAATTTTTTTTAATTCGCACGCATTTTCTGCTCTAGTCGTATCTTATCTGCAATCAACGCTACAAATTCCGAATTGGTAGGTTTGCCTTTTCCATTGTTCACAGTATATCCGAATAATTCATCAATTGTATCTACCTTTCCTCTGGACCAAGCCACCTCGATCGCGTGCCTTATTGCCCTCTCCACCCTGCTGGGAGTCGTCTGATGCTGCTTTGCAATAGACGGATAAAGGATCTTTGTAATGGAATTGAGCATTCCGCTGTCATCCACTGACATCATAATGGCATCTCTCAAATATTGATATCCTTTTATATGTGCGGGTACTCCAATCTCATGTATAATGTTTGTCACATCCATTTCCAGGTTATACCCAGGCCTGTTCTCATGTTGAAAATGCTCCCCATAATTTACTAACATGGCTCTGTTTCCTGGTTTCAGCTGCTGTACTTTTGCCACAATTGTCTCTTTTTCAAAAGGCTTCAGCAGATAATATGAGGCTCCGTACTGAAATGCAGACTGCATCACATTTTCCTGCGTCACTGCTGTCACCACAATAAAATCCGGTCTTTTATCAATTCCGGGCAGCCCCCGGTGTATCTTCTCCAACACAAGTAAACCATCCATTTTTGGCATGATCAGATCTAAAAAAACAATATCCGGTGAAGTCTCTCGAATCATCTCGATCGCCTCTACTCCATCCTCGGCATGCCCTACAATTTCTACCTCACTATCGTCTTGCAGACTTTCCCGGATCATGGCAGCTGTTCTCATACTGTCATCTACGATCAAGACTTTTACTTTATTCATAATAACAATACCTCCAATCTCCTAAATTACTGAATATACAGAGTTTTTTCAAATGCTTTGTTTTGCATTATATATGCTTTTTCTCGTTTTTGCAAGAGAATTTTATGTCATAATTACATTTTCTTCATTTATTGTTCACATATTTCTTGCAAAATCGTCAAATTTTTACCATATTTTATAATTTTCTTTGTGATTTTACAATTTATCACCCAAACCCTTTGTAAAATGTTGCTTTCTTCTATAATATAAATCGGGGCTCTGAATAATATCTCCATGTTTTGTGCACTTTAGTTCCTAGTACTATAATACTTATATAAAAAAATAAGCCAGAAAGGATCTTGCTATTATGAAGGATACGGAATTCAAACCATATATCCCACCTGAAAAATCCCCTTCTGAACTCACAGTCTCTTCTATTATTATGGGAGTTCTTCTCGCCACTATTTTTGGAGCCGCAAATGCCTACCTTGGTCTACGGGTCGGAATGACTGTCTCAGCCTCCATTCCTGCTGCCGTAATCTCCATGGGTATCATCCGCATTGTCCTTCGCCGGGATTCGATCCTGGAAAGCAACATGGTACAGACGATCGGTTCCGCAGGAGAATCTCTGGCCGCCGGTGCCATTTTCACCCTTCCAGCTCTTTTTCTGTGGGCGGCAGAGGGAATCATGAAAGCTCCGGGCATTTTTGAGATCTTCATCATCTCCATCTGCGGAGGTATTTTAGGCGTCATGTTTATGGTGCCCCTTCGCCGCGCCCTTATCGTTCAGGAACATAAGACCCTGCCCTATCCAGAAGGCACCGCCTGCGCCGAGGTGCTGCTTGCCGGTGAAAAAGGCGGCGAAGGCGCCAGGACTGTATTTGGCGGCATGGGCTTTGCCGCCCTGTGCAAATTCCTTGTGGACGGGTTAAAGATTATTCCTGGAAAGATCTCCGTCAATATCTCTCTGCTGAAAACGGAATTATCCACCCAGGTATACCCTGCTCTCATCGGAGTTGGCTTTATATGCGGCCCGAGGATTTCATCCTATATGCTGGCAGGCGGCATTCTGGGATGGTTTGTGCTGATCCCCGCCATCGTCCTCTTCGGATCCAATTCCGTTCTTTACCCTGGCAATGAAACGATCCTGCATCTTTATACCAAAGGAGGCGCCAGCAATATCTGGAGTCTCTACATCCGTTACATTGGGGCTGGCGCCGTGGCCGCAGGCGGCATTATCAGCCTGGTTAAGTCCCTTCCGCTGATCCTGTCCACCTTCCGGGATTCCATAAAAGGGCTTTCCTCCTCCAAAAATACAAGTGCCGAGCGGACCTCTCTGGAACTTAATATGAAATTCATCTTTTCAGCGATTTTGGCAATGATTCTTTTTATATGGCTATTACCTGTTGTTCCTGTTAATCTACTCGGCGCCGTCCTGGTCATTCTATTCGGCTTCTTCTTTGCCACCGTATCCTCACGTATGGTAGGACTTGTGGGAAGTAGCAACAATCCCGTTTCCGGTATGGCTATCGCCACACTTCTCTTTTCTACCCTGATCCTGAAAGCCGCAGGAGAAGCCGGTTCCCATGGAATGCAGGCAGCCATCGCCATTGGTTCGATCATCTGTATCGTCTCCTGTATGGCAGGGGATACTTCCCAGGATCTAAAGACTGGTTATCTGCTGGGTGCCACTCCTAAAAAGCAGCAGATCGGTGAACTGATCGGAACTATTGCAGCAGCCATCGCCATCGGAGGCGTTTTATACCTCCTGAATTCTGCCTGGGGATTTGGCTCCACCGAATTATCCGCCCCGCAGGCCACACTGATGAAGATGCTGGTGGAAGGCGTTATGAATGGAAATCTTCCCTGGGGATTGATCTTTATCGGCATCTTTATCGCCATCGCAGTAGAAATATTGCGAATCCCGATACTCCCCGTAGCCATCGGCCTCTATCTGCCATTGGAACTCAGCACTTGTATCACGTTGGGAGGAATCATCCGTCTATTCCTTGAAAAGAGAAAGCTTCCCGAAGAAGATAAAAAAAGAAAGCTGAACAATGGAATCTTGTTCAGCTCTGGTATGATCGCCGGAGAGGGACTGGTGGGAATATTCCTCGCCATCCTCGCTGTTCTCTCTGTGGAACACAAGATCGACCTCTCACAAATAGCAAATACTGGAATTATCGGTGGTTCCCTGCTTATACTGGTGATCCTTTTCTGTCTCCACCGCTCCAGTACAAAATAATTATAGTTGCCTAATGTTCGTTGTACTAGGGACGCTCCATAAGATGTCCTCCGCCATAACAGCCCTCCGGCCTCGCCGCCCAAAGCTCATTGAGCACCGGTTTTCCGTTTTGATCATAATAAGCCACCGCATATCCGACAAACATTTCCACATGATAGATCCCCTTATATCTTCCGTTGTCCTGACCAGTCTCAAACATCAGATCCCCCGGCCGGAATTTCATTTTCTGTATGTGCTGTTTGGTATAGGACTTTGTCAAAACCTTACCGTGTTTTTTGCACCATTTGGCAAGATCCGCTGCCACCGGAGCATAGTTTGTCATACCAAATTTTTTTCCCATCCGGCTGTAGGATTTCCAGACAAGGGCACTGCAGTCATAATATCCATTCTGCATTCTCTTAGGCTGGCTGTATTTCCAGTTCGCCCCAATATATTTTGCCCGCTTCACCACCTTAAGGAGCTTGGGTGAAATGACAGATACGGCACAGCCCAGTTTATGTCCCGCAACCTCTGCTGTGATAACGGCATTTCCAGTTCGGCGCATTCGGACGTTGCCGCTCCTGGCTGCTTTCACTACATTGGGGTTACTACTGCTCCACACCACTTTTTCTCTGGTTCCTTTGATGCTTAAACGAAAGGTCTTCCCCTTTGAACCCACATAACTGCGTTTAGAGATCTCCAGTCTTGTGATGGTGATGGGAATCTCAAAGACTTTTCCATTGATCGTCACGCGCAAAACCGTCTTTCCCTCTGAACCACTCTCTATGATTAGTACATTGTCCTTCAGGCTGCATCCCACCGACATATCGGGATTCGTCGAACTGTATGTAAATTCTGAATTCTCCTCATTCAAAACGGTAGAAGACAATATCGGAATATTCTCTAAAAATTGGCTCTCACCGCACAGATACCCAGTCAGGTTGTTTTTTGCCAAAGTCACCCCTGACATGTCCACCGATACCTGAATGGTACACGTCGCGTAAAACAGTAACATTCCCGATGAAGAATATCCCTGGATGCTCACCTCACTAGATCCCATCTGAATCGCCTGATAACATCCATCTCCATCCACAGCCACCACCGACGGATCATGACTGGAATATACCCAGCTGGCGATCTGAACCGGCTGTCCCAAAGGATCTTTAAGGTTTTCTGTCTGGGGTCTGAGATAACCAGTATCCCCAACCATAACATCCACAGTATTCCATGTCTGTGTAAATACTTGCAAATCTTTAACTGCCGCCTCTGTCTTACTGTGTGCCGCCAAAACCAAAAATATAATTCCCACCACGATAGACAGCATTTTAAACTTGTGCCTCATTGTACATCCCTTCCTCTTTCGTTTTTTATACCATTATAATACACAGCCAGAACATTGTCACGGAAAAAAATTTGAAAAATTATTGACTTTTACTACTAATTTTAGTATCATTAATACAACCTTATGAGGGAGTAGTTTGCATAATTTCTGTTGTGTGATATGTCAACATACTGTCTGGCATCCTTTATCGCCAGTCTGGCATATCTTAATGAACGAGACTCATATATGGCGCCTTGTCGTGCCATATATGAGTTTTTTTACTGTAAAAGTAAGCCAAGTGTATGAGAATACTCCATGCTTGCATGAGGGTATTCTCATACATTTGGCGCACCACCAAAATGAGCAAGTAGGGCGATAGCCCGGATTGCGAATGCAGGTGGCGATTGCGAAAGTGCAGGGCACGGAGCAATCGACGTTTACTTAAATGAACGAATTTGAGCTATGGGAGTGCTGCGGAAAGCGGCATGAGGCTTTCGTTAGGAGGAGATAAAATGAACCTATTTACTGTACTTTTTCTTGCTGCTGGTCTTTCCATGGATGCCTTCGCCGTGTCCATCTGCAAAGGATTAGCTCTGCCAAAGGCAACACTCAAAAACGCACTGATCGTAGGAATCTGGTTTGGCACCTTTCAGGGACTTATGCCCCTTATCGGCTACCTTTTAGGCATTCAGTTCACCAACTATATCACTTCCTTTTGTCCCTGGATCGCCTTTGTTCTCCTTTTCTTTATCGGTGGAAATATGCTTCGGGAAGCCCTGACGGAAAACGACACCCGACAGGATGGAGGACTGGGAATTCAGGAAATGTTTTTGCTAGCCATCGCTACAAGCATCGATGCCCTGGCCGCTGGTGTCACTTTTGCCTGCATCCCCGTCTCCCTCTCTTCTTCTCTGACGCCTTTTCTCAACACCCTCTTTGCCTGTGTGATCACCGCACTGACCACTTGCCTTTTCTCTGTCGCTGGGGTGGGCATTGGCCGCGTATTTGGAAGCCGTTTTCAAAAGAAGGCGGAGATGACAGGAGGGATCGTTCTTATTCTTCTGGGAATAAAGATTTTATTTGGACTATAATGAAATATATAATAAAAAGGGAGGGATTCACAGAATGTCTTTGTTCTGTCGAATCCCTCTGTAAATGTTTTTCTTTTATTTGATGATATGCCTATCATCCCTCGATAGCAATCTGCTTTCTCTCCTCCACCGCAGGATTCTTCTCTTTCTTCGGAACGGTAAGTTTCAGAATACCATCTTTAAAACTTGCCTTGATATCTTCCTCGGTAAGTTCTTTTCCGACGAAAAAGCTTCTCTGGCACTGGCCATAATAGCGTTCCCTTCGGATATATTTTCCTTCCTCGTCCTTTTCATCCTGGTTCTCCGTATGATTGGCTGATATGGTCAGGTATCCGTCTTTCAGGTCCGCCTGTATATCTTCTTTTGCATAACCCGGAAGTTCGATATCCATCAAATATCTGTCCTCGAACTCCTGAACATCCACGTTCATTCCCGGCACTTGTGATTTACGAACGGTGTCGAATGGGAAACGGAACATGTCATCAAAAAAACGATCTGTAAAACTATCATTAAAAATTCTTGGTACTAACATAAGTCATTCCTCCATTCTGAAAATTAGATGTTTTTGTTCTGTAACTTAGTTATACCACTTTTGTTAGCACTCGTCAAGATCGAGTGCTAACAATTTTGTGAAAGTTTTGTGAACTCTCATATCTATAGTATTTTCTTTTACGATTACTTTATGCATAAAAAGTTATTAAGAAGCTGACTATTATACCAGAACCTTCCCGATCAAATAGACAAGGAAAGCACAAATCCAAGCGATCAAACACTGTAACACTGCCACTGCTGCCGCCCATCTGCCTCCTAATTCCCGCTTAATAGACGCCACCGCCGCCACACAGGGCGTATACAAAAGGCAGAAAACCAACAGGGACAGCGCGGACAGCGGAGTGATCACAGACAGTAAAGAAGCAGTGTTTCCAAATAATATAGACAGTGTGGATACTACGCTTTCTTTTGCCATAAAACCACTGATCAGCGCCGTGGAGATCCTCCAGTCGCCAAACCCCAAAGGTGCAAAGATAGGCGCGATCACCCCGGCGATCATTGCCAAAATACTGTCTTGGGAATCCTCTACCATGTTAAAATGAATGCCAAAGGTCTGTAAAAACCAGATCACCACAGTAGCCACGAAAATCACCGTAAATGCTTTTTGCAAAAAGTCTTTTGCCTTTTCCCATAACAGCTGCGCCACATTTTTCATGCCAGGCATACGGTAATTGGGGAGCTCCATCACAAAGGGTACGGCCTCTCCTTTAAACAAACTATTTTTCAAAATAAATGCCATCATGATCCCTACTGTGATCCCGGAAAGGTACAGGCCGATCATGACAAGGGCCCCATGTTTTGGGAAAAAAGCAGAGGCAAAAAATCCATAGATCGGAAGCTTCGCTGTACAACTCATAAAGGGCGTCATCAAGATCGTCATCTTACGATCCCGTTCTGAAGGCAAGGTTCGACTCGCCATGACACCGGGCACCGTACACCCAAAGCCGATCAGCATCGGCACAATGCTTCTTCCCGAAAGCCCGATTTTGCGAAGAAGCTTATCCATGACAAAGGCCACTCTTGCCATATAACCAGTATCCTCCAGCAGTGACAAGAAGAAAAACAATGTGACAATGATCGGTAAAAAACTCAGCACGCTTCCCACTCCATTGAAAATGCCATCGATTACCAGGGAGTGAAGCACCTCATTTACATGCCAGCTGCAAAATGCCCCATCCACAACTTGAGTCAACTTTTCGATACCAAACTCAAAAGCCCCTTGCAGCCAGGCACCAATAACGTTAAAAGTCAGCCAGAATACCAGCGCCATGATTCCGATAAACGCAGGGATCGCTGTAAATTTGCCAGTCAGAATCCGATCCATCCGCCGACTTCTCTCCCTCTCCTTGCTCTCTTTCGGTTTGGTGACGCACTGCCCCACCAGCTTCTGGATAAAGGAAAATCTCATATCGGCGATCGCCGCCGAGGCATCCATTCCTCTCTCTTCTTCCATCTGACAAATAATATGTTCCAGTGTTTCCTTCTCATTCTGACTCAGCTTCAGTGCCTTTAATATCCGCTCGTCCCCCTCCACCAGTTTGGTGGCAGCAAAACGCATCGGAATTCCGGCATCCACCGCGTGATCCTGAATCAAATGCATAATCCCGTGGAGACACCGGTGCACCGCACCGCCATTTTCCTTTTCATCACAAAAATCCATACGTCCCGGTCTCTCCTGATATTTCGCCACATGAAGAGCGTGGCTCACCAGCTCGTGGATTCCTTCATTTTTCGCCGCTGAGATGGGAACCACCGGAATCCCCAACATGCCTTCCATTTCGTTGATGTGTACAGAACCACCATTGCCCCGCACCTCATCCATCATATTCAGCGCCAGTACCATCGGCACATCCAGTTCCATTAACTGCATGGTGAGATACAGATTGCGCTCGATATTGGTGGCATCCACAATATTTATAATTCCCTTCGGCTTTTCATGAAGAATAAATTCTCTCGAAACGATCTCTTCACTGGTATAGGGAGACAGAGAATAGATCCCCGGCAGATCCGTCACCAGAGTATCTGCATGCCCCTTTATGGCTCCGCTCTTCTGGTCCACAGTAACCCCCGGAAAATTTCCCACATGCTGGCTGGCTCCCGTCAACTGATTAAACAGAGTGGTCTTTCCGCAGTTTTGATTTCCCGCCAGCGCAAAGCTGAGGATCGTATGCTCCGGCAGTGGATGCTCCTCCGCCTTTACATGATATTTTCCTCCCTCGCCCAGCCCCGGATGTTCCTTTCTGTCTTTTCTTTTTTTTCCCTTTTGGTCGTCCTGCTGCCTCAATTCAGCATCTTCTTTTACCTGAACCGTGATCTGCTCAGCATCCGCCAACCTCAGCGTCAGCTCATAACCGTGTATCCGTAATTCCATGGGATCTCCCATGGGTGCATATTTGATCAGTGTGATCTCTGCCCCAGGTATGACTCCCATATCCAGAAAGTGCTGGCGCAGTGCTCCCGCCCCGTCAACTTCCAAGATCACAGCCGTTTTTCCAATTTCTAGTTCTTTTAAAGTCATAAATGTCTCCCCTAATCTTTATCCAATATCCTCCCCCACTCCTTCTGCAGACGCTCCAGCTGATACATAGCATTTGCTGGGCTGGTGGAGGGAAGTTTTTGTATGTCTATCCCAGTCTGTTCCCTGACAAACTTATCATACAGCTCACACGCCTTTGCCCCATTTCCATAAATCTTGGAAATCTTCGACTTTCCTAACAAAGAAGCTATATCGTTGGCCACAACATCCCGGATCGAGCTGTCACTGGAGCCCTGAATGCTGCATCTCTGAATCACATCCCAGATAGCAATGCCATTCTCTAGAAGCATTTTCTTTTTCTCCTCAATGGTCTGGGGCACCATACTTTCGGTCAAAGCAGCCAACACTTTCCAGAACCGGTTCTGGGGATGCCCATAATAAAACTGATTTTCTCTGGATTTGACGGAGGGAAATGTCCCAAGAATAAGGATTCGGGAACACTTATTCCACACCGGTTCAAAGGTATGTTCAATCTGAATATATTCCATTTTATCACCTATTTTCATCACTAGTATAATGATTCTTTGGATTCACGAGATTCGTGGCAGCACACAGTCAATACTAGTCCCACTGTCGGAAATATCACTGCTATCAAAAGCCCAGCCTTTATCCCATACTGTGGAAAGATACCGGCCGCTTGACTGACTGCTGCCGGGCCTGTGACACAGCCGATATCCCCCGCCAATGCCAGCAAGGCAAACAATGCTGTTCCCCCTGCTCTGCACTCCCTCGCCGCCATGCTAAAGGTTCCTGGCCATAACACTCCCACGGACAGACCGCACAGAGCACAGCCCAAAAGCCCTAGCAGCGGATGTGGGGCAAATACAGTAAGTCCATAGCTGAACATACAGAGCACATAGCTCCCTGCCATAAACTTCCGAATCGGCATATCCCCGGAACTCTTTCCGTAATACAACCTTGCCAACCCCATGAGCACACAGAAGGAACAGGCTCCAAGCAGATCCCCCACCGCTTTATTCACATGCAGCCCCATCTCCGCAAAATAAGAGGTCCACTGGGACATTCCCATCTCTGAGGCGCCAGCACAGATCATCAGCACCAGCAGACACCAGAATATTTTCTGTCCTGCCAGGGACTTCACGGGGATGCGTTCCTCTTCCTCCACCAGTCTGCGTACTGGCACACGGCAGAACAGGATTCCACACACGAGAGGGACCAACACCCATACAAAGGGAAGAAGGTGCCATCTCTGCGCTCCCAAAACAAACAGGATCAGCGTGGAAAACGCAATAAAGCCCACACATCCCCAACAGTAAAAGGAGTGAAGCATACTCATGGATTTTTCCTTATTATCTGTGGGTACTGCCTCCACAATGGGACTGACCAGTACCTCCAGCAGCCCGCCTCCAATCCCATTACATACCGTCGCCACCGTAAGTCCCAGCATCGGATTCCCAAACCAGAAAGGAAAGATCCCCACTCCCAACAGCCCCAGTACAGCACATGCGTTTGCCAACACCATGCATTTCCGGTAACCGATACGGTCCACATAACCAACCGAGACAAAGTCTATAATAATCTGAGTCACAAAATTTACAGCGATGAGAATCCCGATCTTGTCCACGGTGATTCCCAGGCTTCTCTGATAATTGGCAAAAAGAATCGGATTTATGTTATTGATGATTCCCTGAACCACATATGCCAAATAACAGGCATATAATGTCATCTTATATTTTCCATTCATTACTATCCTCTGTTCTCCACAATATTCGTTGTACCAGTGCCTCCATAGATGTTTCCTCTGCCTGGATAATTTTCACCGCTCCGAGAACCTCTAACTTTTCTGTCGTCTTCGGACCGATGCTGTAAAAAATCTGTTCTTCGGCCCACTTCCCCCACTGCTCTCCACAAAGGGCAGCAAAGCGTTCTGCCAGAGAGGCACAGGTGAAACATATCCCTTCAAAATCCTTCCAACATAAAGGATCAAAGGCCGGAGCTTCCACCGGCTGGTTCTCATATACTTCCAGCTCTTCATACTGACAGCAGGGCTCCAGAATCCGGCGCAGGGCAGGATCGGTACATCTTGCCTTGACATAACATACTTTCTGGCATTTATTCACCTTTCTTGACAGCTGCTGTGCCAGCGCCTCTCCACTGGCACAGCAGGGCACCAGATCCGCGCGGATGCCATGCTTTCTAAGGCATTTTGCCGTGCTTTCTCCCAGAGCTGCAAACCGGGCGCCCGCCACAGATCGGATGTCTAGTCCACATCGTTCCAGATCTTTCCAGAATGACTCCACGCCGTGACGACTCGTAAAAAGAAACCAATCTACCCCTGATAATGTATCTGGCCTGATAACATGTTCTAAATATACAATCTCTCCCAATTTTATTTCTTTCGCTGTAATTCCCTGATCCAGCAGCAGTCGGGATAGTTTTGAAATGCCGCTGTCTAGCTTCGGGATCAGAACTTTTCTATCTGACTGCCTTCCGCCATCCAGAAAGTTAAGCTGCTCCCTCAGACCAACCACATCCCCCACCACAATCAGTGCCGGCGCCGGCATCTGTTCACGTTCCGCCTTGTCCGCCAGATCTGCCAGCTCCGCCACACAAACCCGCTGCTTTGCCGTGGTGGCATGAGAAATAACCGCCGCTTTTGTGTCAGGGAGCATTCCCCCGTCCATAAGCCCCTGGGTGATCTCCCGGATTTTACTGCGCCCCATAAGGAAAATGCAGGTATCCCGTCCCCTCGCCATTGCCTCAAAGTCGATATATGCCAGCTGGTCCTTCCGGTCATGGGCCGTCACCACATGAAACCCTCCTGCGATTCCCCGGTGGGTGACAGGAATGCCCGCATATGCCGGTCCTGCCGTACAGGAACTGAGCCCCGGAATAACCTGGAAAGAGATCCCTTTTTCCGCCAGCGCCATCCCCTCTTCACCGCCCCTTCCAAAGACGTATACATCGCCACCTTTAAGACGGACCACTCTGGGGTATTCGTACGCTTTTTTTATCAGCAGTCGGTTGATCTCCTCCTGTTTCATCGTGTGATGGTGATTTTCCTTCCCCACATAGATTTTCTCACACTCTGGTTTTGCCTCTTCCAGCAAAAGGGGAGAAATGAGCCTGTCATAAAGGATACAATCTGCCTGTCTTATGGCCTCCCGCCCCTTGACTGTGATCAGACCCGGATCTCCCGGACCTGCTCCCACAAGATACACCCGGCCAGCCATTTTTCTGCCCACTGCTGCCACCGCGTCCTGCGCCAGCTTTACCGGGTCCTCCCCCTCGACGCATACTGCTGCCAGCCGCTCGCCGGTTTCATTTCCATATAAAACCCGCATCCGAAAGCCGCCAGTCTCTGTCTTTTCACAGCAGGCACCCACAGGAAGATGGCAGTCCCCTCCCACCATCTTGAGAAAACTTCGTTCTGCACCTACCTCCTGCTCTGTCTCCGCATCACTAAGGGCATCCAGCAATTGCCGCAACCGCTTATCCTCTTGTCGGATCTCCAGTGCCAGAGTTCCCTGTGCTGGAGCCGGAATCATATCTTTTGGCTCCAGATATTGGTTGATCCTCTCCCTGAGTCCCAGCCGGTGAAGTCCTGCTGCCGCTAAAACAATTCCATCTAGCTTCTGCTCCTCCATTTTGCGAAGTCTCGTATCAATATTTCCCCGAATCCCAGTTATCTGAATATCCGGGCGCAAGCGCTTAAGCTGAAACTCCCTGCGCCGGCTTCCCGTAGCGATCACTGCGCCCAGGGGAAGCTGCTCCAGAGACTTTGCTTTCCGAAGAACAAGAACATCTCTAGGGTCCTCCCGTTTCCATGCTTTCGTAAAAAGAAGCCCGTCTGCCGGTTCAGAGGGCATATCTTTCATGCTGTGTACCCCAATATGAACCTCCCCCGAAAGAAGTTTTTCCTCAATCTCTTTTACAAAAACCCCCTTATCCCCGATCTGATCCAGAGGCAGATTCTGTATCTGATCCCCTTTTGTCTGAATGATCTGTATCTCAAACTCATGCTCCGGATAATTTTGTTCCAGTCTGCGCTTTACTAATTCCGTCTGTGCCAGGGCAAGTTTAGAACCTCTTGTTCCAATCCTATATTTCAAGATCTTTCCTCCCTTGTCAATCGAATCGCTATTGGGCTGTGTCATATATGAAATAATTCATTTACCATCTTTTTGTATTCATCCTGCTTTTCTTTTGAATCCAACTGTTTCAGTTCCTGGATCGGCTCCCGCAGTAGCCGCTGCAGCGACGCATTCAACACCTTCTTCAAAATCTTCTGCTCTCGGTGGCTCAATTCCATTTTCCGATCAAGATAAGTGAAACTGTCCTCTACGATATGATTGCATCTATGCTGCAGGGACTGAATCGTATCATCCACACGGCTCTGAAGTATCCACTGCCTAGTCTCCTCCAGCGCTTCTTGTAGCATATCCTGACTCTCCTCCACCAATTGTTCCCTCTGCCGCCGGTTTTCCTCCGCGATCTTTTGCAGCGTATCCAGATTGATCAGATAAACCAAAGGATGTTCCATAAATGCTGTATCAATATCCCTCGGGGCTGCAAGGTCGAGAAAGGTGATCGGTCCCTCCGGCTCAAAATCCTCTCTTCGAACGACCGTATGAGGTGACGCGGTGGCGGAAACCACGATATCACACTGCGCCATACACGGATACCTTTCCTCATAGGGAATGACTTGTAGTTCTTTCTCTTCTTCCAGCAAGCGCCCTGCATGAGAAAATGTCCGACTGCATACCGTGATTTTTCCGGCGCCGTATTCTTTCAGATATTTTAATGCCAAAAGACTGGCTTTTCCACTGCCGATCAAGAGAACTCTCTTGCCCGCAATGCCCGTATGCTCTTCCACCATCCGAATCCCAATATAACTGACGGATAATGGTTTTTCACTGATCTTAAATTCCGTTTTTATCCTCTTGGCACAGGTGATAGCATCTCGGACAATTTTATTCAGTTCCTTTCCATCATAACCCATGGTTCTAGAAAAATCCAGCGCTTCCTTTACCTGTCCGAGAATCTGATCCTCTCCCAGCACGAGAGATTCCAGTCCCGCCGCCACCCGAAACAAATATCCTATCGCCGCTTCGGAACCCATAACAATCATGTACTCACCGAGTAATGCCTCAGAAAACATACGCTCGTAAACCCTGCAGACACGATCGAACTGAGCCTCTGTTTCATATAGAAAATAGACTTCACTGCGATTACAGGTAGACAGGATCATACACTGTTCAATTCCCTCATTTCCTGCCAGCTGGAAAAACTCTGCCTTTTTAAGATCCGTAAAAGAAGTCTTGTCTCTTATATCCAAATCTGCCTTTTTATAATTGATTCCGCAAACGCCAAACTGCATATCACATTATTTCCCTTTCGCTGATCTAAATCTGGAAAAATACTCCTTCATCTTCTGACAGGTATATGAAATGTCCTCTTCCGTGTGAGCTTCTGACAAAAACATCGCCTCAAACTGGGACGGCGCCACATAAATGCCAGCGTCCAGAAGATAACTAAAATACTCTGCGTACTTCTCAGTCTGAGAAGCTATGGCACTCTCGTAGTCCGTCACCCCTCTGTCGGTAAAAAAGATACTTAAAAGAGATCCAATCTGATTGACACAGACCATGTCCCCAGCGGCCTCTTTTACCTCCTCAGCGATACGCTTCGCCTTCTGTTCCAGTCTCTTGTAAATCCCCGGATCTTCTTTTAATATCGTCAATGTCTCTATGCCGGCTGTGGTGGCAATGGGATTTCCAGACAAGGTGCCCGCCTGATACACTGGTCCCACCGGTGAAACCATCTCCATGATCTCTTTTCTTCCTCCGTAAGCACCGATCGGCATACCGCCCCCCACGATCTTTCCCAGCGTGGTCAGATCCGGTGTGATCCCATAGTACTCCTGAGCGCCCCCCAGGGAGAGGCGAAATCCTGTGATCACTTCATCGAAAATCAAGAGTGCCCCACAGCGTTCTGTTATCTCCCTTAAAAATTCCAGAAATCCCTTGTCCGGCAGCACCACTCCCATATTGGCCGCCACCGGTTCTACGATCACAGCAGCAATCTCTCCCTTGTTTGCCGCGAACAATTCTTCTACTGATGTCCTATCATTATACTGTGCCACCAGTGTATTTTTTGTATAATCTGCCGGCACCCCAGCGCTGTCTGGCACGGATGTGGTCAGGGCCGCCGATCCCGCTTTCACGAGAAGCCCGTCGGAATGCCCATGATAACACCCCTTAAATTTAATGATCTTGTCCCGTTTTGTATATCCTCTGGCAACACGGACCGCACTCATCACCGCCTCTGTCCCGGAACTAACCAGCCGGCTCACCTCTATGCCCGGCACCAGCTCAGCGATCAATTTTGCCAAATGAACCTCTTTTTCCGTAGGGGCCCCATAGGTCAGACCATCTTCACACGCTTCTTGAACCTTCTGGATCACCCGCGGATGGGTATGCCCTAGTATCCCCGGCCCCCAGGAACAAATATAATCAATCATTTCATTGCCGTCCACATCTATGATCCTATCTCCCTGCGCCGAAGCAATAAATCTGGGCGTTCTCCCTACCGATCCAAAAGCCCTCACAGGGCTGTTCACTCCTCCGGGAATATATTTTTTTGCCGCTTCAAATAATTGTTCAGACCTGGTCTCCATATTTCCTCCATTCTACTCTCGCAGCCATCCGGCTGCCTCTAGCGCATGATAGGTGATGATCATCTTAGCGCCAGCACGCTTAAATCCTGTCAAAAGCTCCAGCACGATCTTCTTTTCATCGATCCATCCCTGTGCCGCTGCTGCCTTTATCATGGAATATTCCCCGCTGACATTATACGCCACCACCGGAATATTATAGTTCCGGGAGATCTCACTAATAATATCCATATATGCCATGGCAGGCTTGGCGATGATTAAGTCGGCACCCTCCAAAATATCTTCTTCTACCTCCCGCATCGCTTCTCTTCCGTTTGCTGGATCCATCTGATAGGTTTTGCGGTCTCCAAATCCCGGAGCCGAATGCGCTGCTTCCCGAAAAGGTCCGTAAAAAGACGAGGCAAACTTAGCACTGTAGGCCATGATGGGTATGTTTAAAAACCCGTTTTCATCCAGTGCCTGCCGTATTGCCTTTACACGCTTGTCCATCATATCACTGGGTGCAATGATATCTGCTCCCGCCTTGGCATAACTGACAGCGGTCTTTGCCAGCAACGGCAGCGTCTCATCATTTAAAATCTCTCCATCCCGGATCAGACCACAGTGACCGTGAGAAGTATACTCGCAGAGACAGACATCCGCTATCACCAAAAGTCTGCTATACTTTTCCTCTTTTTTGATCCAGCGAACCGCCTGCTGGATGATTCCATTCTCGTCATAAGCGCCGCTTCCCGCCTCATCTTTGCATTCAGGAATTCCAAATAGCAAAACAGAGGGAACTCCTGCTGCTACCACACGATCTAGTTCCTCTCCCAACCGGTCAATAGAATACTGACAGATACCAGGCATCGAAGCCACAGGATGACAGATATCTGTGCCAGCTGTCACAAACACAGGATAGATCAATTCTTCTACCCGGACATGGTTTTCCCTCACCATACTTCGCAGCATTTCGCTGGCTCTCAGCCTTCTCATTCGGTCCATTTTCATTTACTCCTATTCCATATATTTTTTTATCACTTTCCAAATCTCTTCGGTTTCCGGATTTTCTCCCTTCTGAAGTCCCAGTTGAAGAAGTTCCTCATACAAGTGTTTTCGTGCTGTCTCTGTCCGGACAGAAGAATGCACCACCTCGCGAATACTGCCAAGACATGCTGCCAGTTCTCCTAACTCCTCTGTCATGACTGGCTTAATCTGTGCTTTCAGATATTGTGTCATAACCGGACTCTGCCCTCCACTGGAAAAGGCTGCCACCACCTCCCCCTGCTTTACGTAGGCTGGGAAGATAAAACTGCAATCCTGAGTCTGGTCCACTACATTTACCGGAATGCCGCGCGCCTGACAGAGCTGACTGATGCGCTGGTTCAATGCCTCGTCATCTGTGGCCGCCACCACCAGAGTCCGTCCCAGCACATCGCCATCTTCAAATTCCCGTTTTGTCTGCTGAACAGAGCCAAGTTTCCCAATCTCCGGAATGATCTCCGGCGCCACCACGGAAACCTGCGCGTCAAAATCCATCAGCACCTTTACTTTGCGCCAGGCAACCCTGCCTCCCCCCACCACGAGACAATCCCGGTCTTTCAACTCCATAAACAAGGGAAAATACGACATCGAACCTCTCCTTTTCCACAGCGGAATGCTCCGTTATTTTTTCAGTATAGCCATATTTTAAGCCAATGTCAATCCCCTGTATCCACAGATTCCCTCGCCGCAACGCCATGCAGCCGCTCCTCGCCATGCAGCGCTCCTCGCCATGCAGCGCTCCTCGCCATGCAGCATTCGCTCCACTTCGTTTCGCTCATGTTTGGCTTCGCCAAATATTAATCAAAAAAAGTGCCCTTGTCAGTGAGCAAGCTCACTCAAGGGCATTTTTCTGATTACTGCATGGCTCATTGGGATAACATGTTTTCGATGAATGCAGCGTAGCCACGGGTGGGATCATCCACCAACACATGCGTGACCGCTCCGATGATCTTTCCATCCTGGATCACAGGTGATCCAGACATCCCTTGTACGATACCGCCAGTTATTTTTAACAAATTTGAATCCGTTACTCGTATTACCATTCCTTTATTATCTTTGCTGTTGATATTGATCTCTTCTATCTCGATCTCATATCTTTTTCGATTTCCCTCGACATCACTGATAATCCATGCTTTTGACTTTTTCACATCTTGTTTAAGTCCTACCGGCATAAAATCAAGCTTTTTCCAATCCCTATAGTCCTCAGACAATTGCCCGAAAATACCGAGGTTAGTATTTTTCTTTATCAAACCAATGCAGTTATCCGCCACCATATTAATATAGCCTTCCAGCTCTCCTGGCGTTCCTCGTTTACCCTGGGTGATGTCCAATATTTCCGTATTAAAAAGCTCGCCACCTCCCAGGTTCATCAGTGTTCCCGTATCGGCATCGGTAATCCCGTGACCCAACGCTCCAAAACCACCATTCTTGGTAACATACGTCATTGTTCCGATCCCCTGGGTATCCTCTCTCACCCAAATTCCCAATTTGCAGCTGCCATCTCTAACCTGAACTGGCTTCAACGCCACATCCGTCTCTCTGCCATTTCTGCGAATCCGAATCCGAATTTTCTCACCTTTATTTCTCTGAACGGTAGCATTAAATTCCTTGATGGTCTTCACTGGTTTGCCATTCATTTTAAGAATATAATCACCTTTTTGGATGATATTAGCTGCAGGCTCATATACAAGGCCATCTTTTCCTTCTACACTTGTGGTGGCGAGCACCAACAACCCGTTTGTCTCCACATATATTCCTATGGGTTCTCCAGATGGTGCAAGATGCATTGGGTCCATCACCTTGACCTCAACTGTCTTCAAATGAAAGAGGCCGAACAATCGAATATCCACGCTGTAATTCCCCTTGGCTTGGGATTTCAACGTAGTTCCCCCACTGTCTCCCGTTAGATTGAGTGCTTCCACAGAATCTTCTTTCTCCGCCTTTGCCGGGAGCCCGGAAAAAAGTTCTTCTTCTTTCCCTATATAAGTCCACATTGTATCTGGAATCTGACTGGACACAGATTGAATTGATAGCCAGCCGATAAGTAGAATATCCAAAGCAAGAACGCTGAAAAGCAGCCTCCGATATTTTCTTTTCATGGTAATCCCTCCATATCATCCAAACATTCTTCTGTCATACAATGAAAGTATTACCATAAATAAGTATTTTATCAATTTTTTGTCCACACCTTTTACACAATCAAACAACAGCATAGTCCTTTTGACGTTTGGCAAGCTGCTTCATCTCTTTGGCATTGGTGCGCACAGCATCCGTAATCTCAACTCCGCCGAGAATACGCGCCAATTCTTCTTCTGATTCGGTTTCTGTAAGGGGACGGATGTTCGTCCGTGTCATATCCCCTGATACAAGCTTCTCAATAACAAAATGAGTATCCGCCATGGCGGCAATCTGAGCGAGATGTGTAATACATATGATCTGATGTTCTTTTCCAAGGATCGACATTTTCTCGGAAACCTTCTGGGCAGTTCTCCCACTGATCCCCACATCAATCTCATCGAAAATCAAAGTCTCAATACGATCCACATCAGCAAAAACAGACTTAACTGCTAGCATTACGCGGGACAGCTCACCACCGGATGCCACTTTTCCCAATGGATACAATTCTGCCCCTGGATTGGTGGATATCAAAAATTCCACATCATCTCTTCCCTCGGCGGTATAACCCTCCAGAGGAGCAATATTTACAGAAAACTTTGGCTTCTCAAAATTCAATTCCTCCAGTGCACTGGTAATCTTCTTTTCCAGTTTTTTCCCAGCAGTCTTACGAAGTTTTGTTAGTTTACTGCCCAGTGTAGACATTTTACCTTCCAACGCTTCTTTTTTGTGCAAACACTCTTTCTGATAATCCTCGTAGTCACAGAGACGTCTGATCTTCGCCGTGATCTCATGGAGATAGGACATGATGTCCTCATAGCTTTTACCGTATTTTGCCTGACAATTGCGGATCTGATCCAATCTGGCTTCCATTTGGTGCAGTTCTGCCTCATTAAAAACAAATCCGTCCATATATTCTGAGATTTCCCGATTAAAATCAGAAAGGAGATTTTCGATATCCATCAATTCCGATTCCATAGAAGTCAACTTCTCATCCATGGAGGAAACACCGCCTAACTGTCTCAACGCCTGACTGATGCCGTCTGCACTACCGCCATGACCATCCCCGGTACAGGCATAGACTTTTCCCAATGCCTCAACGATAGAAGAAGCATTGGAAAGTTTTCTGACCTGTTCCTCCAGCTTGTCCTCCTCGCCGGGAATAAGCTTAGTCTCTTCAATTTCCTTTTTTTCAAACTCCAGGAATGATAATTCCCGGGTCCGCTCCTCAGCAGAAATATTCTCATTTTCCAATTCATGAAGCAATTCCCGGTACTCTTTATAATATCCTGCCATCTTTGATTTCAGGTCCTCTACCTCACTACCAGCAAAACGGTCCACCACTGACAAATGATATTCTTTATGGAGAAGAGACTGGTGCTCATGCTGACCATGAATGTCCATGCAGAGCCCAGCCACTTTTCGTATCATACTGACAGATACACTCTCTCCATTGATCCGATTAATGCTCCTGCTGCCAGTAATCTTTCTAGACACTACCAGTTGCCCTTCTTCGGTCTCGATATCCAGAGCCCGCAGTGCCTGGAGAGTATCCTCATCATCAATCTGAAAGATAAGCTCCACCACTGCATAGTCTCCGTGATTCCCTATGATCTCAGAGGAGACTCTGGCTCCCAGGGCAATCCCGATAGATCCTACCACGATGGATTTCCCTGCCCCGGTCTCGCCAGTCAAAATGTTCAGATGTCTCCCAAAATCAACATCAATTTCATCAATAATCGCAAAATTTTTAACATGCAAATTTGCTAACAATACTTCTCCCCCTAGTTAATTCCCAGCACCGTAACTTTACATGACAATCTGAGACCACGTACCTTTGCATATATTCTTGTGACACCTCTGCGTCTTCCGGTCACTTTACCAGAATCATCTACCGAAGCGATAAGAGGATTCTTAGAATACCAGGTTACTCCCTTATTGATCTCATCTACCCGGAGTGTCTCCGTATCATATTGACGGAAAGCAAGCTTTTTACGGTTCATGGTAACAACAAGTACATCGGCATACCCAACCTGACCATTGGAGGTCTCCCCATATACGGTTGCCTGACCAACACGATTGGCATAGATCTTGCCACGCTTATTAATTCTGGCCACCTTGCGGTTATCAGAATAATATTTAATCTTATCCGTAGAGTTCAGAGGCGCTTTCCGAATGCCAGACTGGATCTGTCGTCCCTTAGCCACAATGATATCATTGTTCTCCACATCTACTCCCGTGGCAGGTATTGGCTCAGACACTGTCACAAGACATACGGCTGACTTACCAGAGCCATCCTTTGCCTTCGCCCGGATTTTTACAAGCCCAGGAGCAATTCCGTGTATCCGTCCAGAAGAATCTACGGTTGCAACACTATTGTCACTGGAACTCCACGCCACTCCCTTGATCGAAGCATTCTTCGGCGTTATCTTAGCTTTCAGTTTCAGCGTATTTCCTACCAACAGTTTCGCTGTGTACTTATTCAATGTGATCTTGGACACCTTACGTATTACCTGTACTTTACAGGTAGCAGAAGCCCCAGAACCATCTTTTGCTGTCGCCGTAATATACGCAGTTCCAAATTTTTTTCCTTTTACCTGTCCCTTCGAGTTAACAGTAGCTACCTTTTTCTTGGAAGTGGTCCATTTCACTGACTTATCGGTCGCTGTCTCAGAAGTAACAGTAGCTTTAATCGTAAATGATTTACCTTTTTGTAAAAACTTCGATGTAGGTGAAACCGTGACAGAAGTTGCTTTTTCTGTCACAGTGATGAGACAACTCACCACATAACCGCCATCCTTGGCTACACCTTTGACAAGAGCCATTCCGCCCTTCAACCCCGTCACCTTGACAGCCGATTCCCCAACCTTTTCAATCTTGGCAATGGAGGGATCAGATATACTCCAGTCCATGGTCTTATCATATGCTACAACTGGCTGAAAATCAGGATTCAACGTAATGCTCTCTCCAACCTCGATCTCGGCATTCTCTGGTTTTAATGTCACCGCCGTGAGACCTTCTTTTACAGAAATCTGGATCACTGCCACTCGTCCAGAGGAAGACGTTGCCTGAATAAAGGTAACACCTGTTTTTTTGGCTGTGATAACTCCATTTTCATCCACATCTGCCACTTCCGAATTGTAAGAGCTCCAGGTGATGATATCTGTAGTATCCTCTGGTGTCTTTTTCAGCGTCGGCGTATAGGTCTCCCCTGCGATCATCTCATAATTGTTCGGTGAAAACTCCAGATTGCTACATGGCTGTAATACCATCACAGTGATCTCTTTTCTGGTAGCATCATCCGCTCTTACATTGATCGTAGTCTTTCCGGGCTTTTTACCAGTAATATCGATAATACGGTTATCCGGCTTATATTCATAATCTAAAATCTCTTCGTTACTCACCTCAAAATTCAATTCTGGATCGCATCCCAGTGGTTCTAATGCAATATTGACATATTTCGTATCTCCTACATTCAGGACGATCTCCTCTGGTGTCAAAGTAATTTCTTCGCACTTTGCAACTACTGTCACCATACACTGTGCATAGACCTTGTTCGGATTGTACTTAGGTGATACCATAACCATCGTCGTACCTGGATTCTTCGCCGTAATATAACCGTACTCATCCACCGTCAGAACATTCGTATC
The DNA here is from genome assembly GCA_910575665.1 of Eubacteriaceae bacterium. GTDB lineage: Bacteria > Bacillota > Clostridia > Lachnospirales > Lachnospiraceae > Eubacterium_F. The sequence goes on along the minus strand of CAJTFB010000036.1, from coordinate 4,826 downwards.
CAGAGAGGTCCACTCAAGTTCCTTGTCTGTCACATTTTTCGGAGCATACGTATATTTCAGCTGATAAGTAGCATCTTTTTTCAATTTCAAAGTACTGTCGGAAAGTTTAATTTCCTCATATGGCGCTACTATGGTAAACTTACATCTCACACCCTGACTCACAATATTCGGATTTTTAAAGATCAGCTCGGTAGTAGAACCATCTCCTGGCACTTCCTTCGCCGTCACCGTAGCCGTCTGTCCATCGGACTCAATCTCCACATTCAGATATCTCTCATCCCAGTCCCACCAGGTTTTTGGCACCTCAGAAACCGCAGGATTTCCTTTCACCTTCACGACGATACTCTCTCCCACGTTCAGCTTTGCTTCCGCCGGATCAATATCAAAGTTTCCTGGCGTCTCCACAACACTGACACGACAGTTCGCCGTAAAGCTACTGGAGCCACTCGTATATCTTGCGGTGATAATAATATCATCCTGGGTAATTCGCTTGGAGGTGATATTTCCATTTTGATCTACTTCCACATAACTGTCATCGCTGGAACTCCACTCCACATCCAGAACCTTCTTATCATTAAAGAAGGCGCCAAGATTCAGTGTACTGTTATTATACATGGTCACATAATTCTGGCTTAACCGGAATACATCTGCAATCGTAATTTTGATGTTAAATTTCCCCTTATCCAGAGCCGTACTTCCTCCTGGAAGCAGCGAGCGGATATAATTCTCATAAGCTGCTTTCACCTTAACCTCTGCATTCACAGTGGTAGTAGTATTTTCTCTTTTTGAAACAGCAGTTATGATACCCGTTGTTCTATCATATGTGGCATAAGGATCAAAATCCAACGGTGTCACATCAAAATACTGAATAAATTCTTCCGCAGAAAAGTTAAATGCATCTGCGATATCAAAAGTACCTCCGATCGGAATCGTATCCGAATAATCGTTCGGGGACGCATAGAGATACAGCGTCAGTACCGTAGGCGCATAGATATCCTTATCGATGTATCTGCTCTCACTCTCGTAAGCACCCTTTGGATAGAAATACACATAATATTTACCGGCTCTTCCTTCCGCCTTCAGCTGGTTAGAACGGCTGGAAACGGCACTGATCTTGATCAGATCTGAGGTAATTCCAAGAGAGTTAGCGATCGTCCGCTCTCCTCCACTGCCATCGTCTTGTTTGATAACCCAGTCCATCTTCTGCTGAATCGCCTCAATATTGCTGGTAAACTTCGCATCGGTGTAGATAATGCCACCGCTGTTCATCTTCATCTCTTTTATCTTGTCATATCCAGAATCGGTCTGACTGATCCCCGGATAGACGTATACATCAATCGTTGCAGAATATGTAATGTTAGGACTATCCTTCGGCGTATAAGTAGCCGTGATCTTCGTCCTGCCGGCTCCCGTCGGTGTTACAGTACCCTTATCATCTCCAGAATTCGATACCTTTGCCACTTCTTCGTTAGCTGAGGTCCACTGAACGTTGTCAGATTTCGCCTCACCATAGTTCAGAGTCAATGCCACTGGGTTATCCGTCGTCCGTAAGAAAATCGCCTTGTCCTCAGAATCTGGATATGGTTTCTTAAACACATTGTCGTTTTTAGAAGTATCCACGGCAAATACAACCTGGATTTTACAGGACACACTACCGATCACAGCGCCTTGTCCGCCACCGGCTTTATTGACAACTGTAGCAAGTACCGTCACCTCACCTGGCGATTTCGCTCTTACAATTCCATAGATCGGACTGGTTGGGCTTTTCTGAATCTCTGCAATGTCATTTCCCGTCTCAATACTCCATGTTATCTCATACAGGTTAGAATCCGCATAAATTGGATTTCTTTCATCACCGAGTACCAGCGTGATCTCCCGGCTCTTCATCTGATACGCGTTCTGGGCACTCATCTCGAAGCCGTCGCAGGTCAAATACAGCCCCTCCACCGCTTCGGAACGGTACCCCAAGGAACCGCAAATGCCCACCACCATGAGCACAACAAGCAGCGCCAAATACCCAAATTTCATTCTTTTCTTTGAAAATCTTGCTTTTTTCATGTGAAATGCCCCTTTTTCTAAATAAACTTGAATGCCTTCAGACATGGCTTCCGGCGAAAAAATCTTTACTTCTTCTAACTATATATATCGACTTGTTATGAAGGTTAGATTACCAGAATATTGTGTCAAAAAAACACCAGAATCTTCCTGGCCGCCCTTCTTTCTGACAGAATACATACAGATAGATAAACTAATTATAAAGAAGAAAAAAACGATTGTCAAGGTTACGATTGAAATCCTGTCACCTTGTTGCTAATGCCTTTTTTGCGTGGTATAATGATGAAAAAGGTCATACAATTCTATATTAAGGAGGTATCTTTTATGAAATATCGAAAAAAAATTCTGGCTGCGGTCCTGTGCATTGGCCTTTTGACCCCTTTTAGCATTTCATCCGCACATGGACACCACAACAACACAAATTCAAGTAAATACCACTATAACTGCGGGGGACACCGTTATCCTGCACATCTGCATGAAGATGGTGCATGCCCCTATGCTTCAAAAAAATGTCCTACATGCTATCGAACCTCTACCATTAAAAAGGTTCAAAAGAAACTCAACAAATTAGGATACAGATGCAGTAAGACTGGAAAATACGACACCAAAACCAAATCGGCGATCTGTAAATACCAGAAGAAAAAATGTATCGCTGTGAATGGAAAAATAAACGAGACCTTATTAAAGAAAATGAATATCGCACATAAATAGGGATCGTGCTCTGGGGCATCAATCGGAAATCTTTCCGATTGATGTCTGTTTTATTTTTCAAGGTCCATAAATCTCATTCCTGGATGATCCCCAGCCTTTTAAACTCCTTCTTGATTCTTCGGTTTATCCTTTCTTTCCGTTTCCTGTACAGAACGAAGTCTGTGTAAAACGGAAAAATATGCCCCCTTACACTCGTATGATCCCCAGCCTTTTAAACTCCTTCTTGATTCTTCGGTTTATCCTTTCTTTCCGTTTCCTGTACAGAATGAAGTCTGTGTAAAACGGAAAATAGAGATTGTGATTGCCGTCGTACACATTACATATAGCTTCCCCAGTATTTCTCGTGACAACAATCTCACAAATAACACAAGGATATTTTTTATATTTCACCAGCGGAAATGAATAAATATAGTTAGAAGTATACTGATCTGTAACAGCACTATGCCAGCGAAAACCACACTTTGCCAAATACCCTCTGCTCGTATCCATCATTCTATATGTATTCAACCATAGATTTTCTGCCATTCCTTTCCCCCTTTTTTATAAACTTCTGTAGATCTTTAGCCATACATCTGAAATTACTTTTTTGATCCTTCCTGTAAACAGTATGTGTCTTAAAATACTCGACAAACCACTCGTCCACATCGATATCTTGCTCACAGGCATACCCTACCAGAGCGATTAAAGAAGCTCTGTTTTCTATGTCCAGCAGCTTTGTATCGTTATTCACCTCCATTATCAGATCTTCCAGCATATCCTGGTAGAGCGCGAGATCTTCCTGCACAGCCTCTTTCTTTACATTCTCTTTTATAAAGTCTAACAAGCCCACTTTTTCCTTTTCCTCATCTGCCAAAAATAAAAACTCTTGCATAAAGTCCTCCAGCAGCTGCAGCTTTTCTATGATACAGCTCTTTTTCTTTGTACTTACCTTATTCATGTCATCAAAGGTTTTCCCATGCCATTCTTTGCTATGAAGGTTCGTTTTAAATTCCTCCATAAAGTCCATAAACCGTTCTGATGGTATCCCTGTCTCACAAAACTTATGATATGACACAAACCACAGAAATGAATTTTTCGAGGTAAACATTTCTGCCACAGACTGTCTCATAACCTCTGAGATGGAATCCAATTCCTGATTTAATGTAGCAATCATTTCTTCTTTCAGATTGTCATTTAGGAAAAAACAGATATCCTTCAGCGGACTTTTCCAACGATCCATAAAATATGTTGCCATAAAACTTTCTAGAACCACTCTGTTCAAGGTATCGTTGTTTCTTTCTGCAGGTTTAAAATTCCCTAAATCTTTAAAAAAGGTATGAGTGGAGGTAATATTCTTTACATGCATCGCGATATTCTTATCCAAGTAAGTAATTCCATTCTGACTCGCCCCCATTTTCTTTGCATGATTATACCGTCTTAGATGATAACCGATTTGATCATCAGAACAGTTAAGATGCTTTACTTCCATTAACTGAAATTCATCAAAAACTTCCTGTAATTCCTCTGGCAGATCCTTATATCCCTTCCCTCGGATATCGCATACGATGATATCATGGATCAGATTTCCGCTCTCATCCCGCATTGGTTTTCCCTTCTCGTCCAATCGGTTGACCTGATATTCAATAAGAGGGTGTTCCAATTTATTTCCCAACTTAAAGGCCCCTACTCTGTAATTAAAAATCGTCGTCACCCGCTGAATACCATCGATAAGATAATTATCCACTCCTCTTTCTGTCACCTGCTCACAAATGACAATATAAGGAATATCCTCATTTTTCAGAACCGTCCCAATCAGACCGTCACGGTATTCTGTAGGCCACTGTCCCGATTCCCGCTGCTGGGGATGATCGGTCCTCACCGTCTCTTTCTTTACTGCATTTACATAATATTTTGTAGAGTGGAACTCTCTCTTATTCTTTTCCAATCCTGCCTGCCGCATCTTTCATACCTCCTCGTATAATAAGTTTGTAATAGGCGTTTGCGAAACGCCACAATCCGCATAAATACAGCATTCTTTGTTGCAAAAATACTAATAACTCCTCACTGGATATGGTATAATA